>NZ_LNQV01000067.1 GCF_001515305.1 Aquitalea pelogenes | reverse complement strand
GTGAAGACCGCGCCCGGCTGGCCGTGGCCTTCGCCACTGCCAAGCTGGCCCGCATCGGCCCCCACCTGCCGGCACGCAGCGAAGTGGAACAACTGGCACGGCAAGTGGAAGTGCAGCACCTACAGTAAGAACGGTTAACAAAACAGCGCAGCATCCCTGAGGCAAGGCGCGCCGACGCAGACAGTACACACAGTACGACCAGGAGGCGCAACGCCGCATCAGGTTTTTTGTTAGCTGCTCTAAACCATCATGCTGCGGGCGGGCAACGCTCACCCACCCCCGCCACGCAGCAGATCATCAGCAAAGCAACAACAACAGGCAGATAAAACTAGGAGATAGACAATGGCAAACCTGCTGGCAGTGATTGCAGCTCCCGATCGCAGCACCCAGTCCATGCTGGCTGGCGAAGCGCTGCGCCAGGCGGCTACCCGGCTGAAACACAAGATCGATGTAGAAATCCACACCGCACAAGGCGTGCAACAGCCGCTGAGCGCCAGCGCCATTGCCGACGCCGACGCCGTGCTGCTGATTGGCGAAGCCGCCGCACAAGACGTGCGCTTTGCCAACAGCCACACCCTGCTCAGCTCGCTGGAAGCCGTGCTGGCCGATGCCGAAGGCCAGCTCAAGGCCAGCCTGAGCGCCCGGACTGCCAGCAGCGCGCTGCGCATTGTCGGCATTACCTCCTGCCCCACCGGCATTGCCCACACCTTCATGGCGGCCGAAGGCCTGAGCCAGGCCGCACAGAAGCTGGGCCACAGCATCCGCGTGGAAACCCAGGGTTCGGTGGGTGCACAGGACACGCTGACGGCGGATGAAATCCGTCTGGCCGATGTGGTGATCATTGCCGCCGACACCCAGGTGGACCTGTCGCGCTTTGTCGGCAAGCGTTTGTTCTCCAGCGGCACCAAACCGGCCATCAACGATGGTGAAAACCTGGTGCGCCGCGCCATTGCCGAAGCCCAGCCGCACGGTGCCAGCCAGGCAGCCAGCAGCCAGACTGCCGCCAGTACCGCTTCCGCAAGCAGCGCCCAGAGCGAGCAGCGCAGCGCGCTTACAAACACCTGATGACCGGTGTGTCCTTCATGCTGCCCTTTGTCACTGCGGGCGGCATCATGATTGCGCTGGCCTTTGCGCTGGGCGGCATTTACGCCTTTGACGACGCGCACAAGGGCACGCTGGCCTGGGCCTTGTTCCAGATTGGCGCCAAGTCCGCCTTTGCGCTGATGGTGCCGATTCTGGCCGGTTATATTTCCTACTCCATCGCCAACCGTCCGGGTATTGCCCCCGGCATGGTGGGTGGCATGCTGGCCGCCAGTCTGGGTTCCGGCTTTCTGGGTGGCATTGCCGCCGGTTTCATTGCCGGTTACGGCACGGATTTCCTCAACAAGAAAATCCAGCTGGGCCGCAACCTTGATGGCCTGAAGCCGGTGCTGATCTTGCCGGTACTGGGTTCCCTGCTGGTGGGCCTGTTGATGATCTACGTCATCGGCACGCCGGTAGCCGGCCTGCTGGCCATGCTGACCGATGCGCTCAAGAGCATGCAGGGCAGCAGCGCCTTGCTGCTGGGCGCCATTCTGGGCGCGATGATGGCCTTTGACATGGGCGGCCCGGTGAACAAGGCAGCCTATGCCTTTGCCACCGGCCTGATTGCCAGCCAGGTGTACACCCCGATGGCCGCGGTAATGGCTGCCGGCATGACTCCGCCGCTGGGCATTGCCCTGGCCACCAAGCTGTTTGCCGACCGCTTTACCGCCGACGAACGCGAAGCCGGCAAAGCCGCTGGCGTACTGGGTATTTCCTTCATCAGTGAAGGTGCCATTCCGTTTGCCGCCCGCGACCCGCTGCGCGTGATTCCGTCGCTGATGGTGGGTTCGGCCGTGACCGGTGCCATCTCCATGGCCATGGGCGTGGAACTGAAAGTACCGCACGGTGGCGTGTTCGTGCTGCCCATCCCCAATGCGGTGACCAATCTGGGTTCCTACCTGGTGGCACTGGTGGTGGGTACGGTACTGACCGCCGTGATGCTGCGCGTACTGAAAAAGCCGCTGGCAGAGTAAGCCTTGAGCGGGCCGGCAACGCAGATCTGCCGCCCGCCTGACGATTACCCTCTCGGGCCAACTCCATTGCGGGTTGGCTATTTTTTTGTCCTGCGTTTTGAAAATCCCGCCATAAAACCCGACGTTTCCAGAGTGCAATCTCCATAGCCGTGCCGGGAGGCGCTGCTATGTTAGGGCCCATCACCTGGCTCTGGAGAACCGCATCATGTCAGATCCTGCCCTGTCCGCCGCCGATGTCAGATTGGGCCTGCGAGAAAAAGCAGGCTATGGACTGGGAGACATGGCGTCCAATCTGTCGTTTGGTGCCGTCTCGCTGTTCCTGCTGTTTTTCTACACCAATATTTTCGGCCTGAGCGCCGGTGAAGCCAGCCTGATTTTCCTGATTGCCCGCATCATCGATGCACTGTTCAACATCCTGCTGGGCTACGCCATCGACCGCACCCACAGCCGCCACGGCAAGCTGCGGCCATACCTGCTGTATGGCGCGCTGCCGCTGGGTGTGCTGACCGTACTGTGCTTCAGCACACCGGACACCAGCTACAAGTTTGCCTATGCCCTGGTGAGCTACACCCTGTATTGCCTAGCCTATACCACGGTGAACACACCCTATTCCGCCATGAACAATATGCTGACCCAGCACACCATGTCGCGCGCCTCGCTGTCGGTGTACCGCATGTTGTTTGCCACGCTGGGTTACTTTGTGGTGTCGGTATATGCCGACCAGTTGATCCGCCGCTTTGCCGACCCGCGCACCGGCTACCAGCTCACCATCGCGCTGTTTGCCGGGCTGGCCACCCTGCTGTTCTACGCCTGTTTTGCCATGACCAGGGAACGCATCCGGCAGGACGAGGATACAGCCCCCAGCCTGCGCCAGATGGTGCAGGCCATTACCGCCAACCGGCCCCTGTTCCAGCTGTCGATGTTTACCGTGTTTACCTATATCGCCTACAGCGTGTGGATGGCCGCCGCCATTTACTACATCAACTACGTACTGCGCGATGAAGCCTATACCGCCAGCTTCTTCGCCATCCAGACCGTGGCCAATCTGGTCGGCACCATTGCCTCGGAACAGCTGATTGCCCGATTCGGCAAGAAAAGACTGACCCTGCTCACCCTGAGCGCAGGCGCATTGGCGCTGGCTTGCCAGTACTGGCTGGCAGGTGACTACCGGCTGGCCATCATGGCCTGCGTCAGCGTGTACGGCGCGGCCATGGGCAGCATCTTTGTCTGCATGTACGCCATGCTGGCCGACACGGTGGAATACGCCGAGTGGCAGCACCATGTGCGTAGCGAGGGGGCCATTTATGGCTATTTCAACTTCATCACCAAGGTGGCCATGGCCATTGCCGGCGGGCTGGCCGGGCTGATCCTGCAATATGCCGGCTACGACGCCGCCCATATCACGCCGCGGGCACAGGACTGGATCGCCCTGATGATGACGCTGATACCCGCCGCCCTGTTCGTGCTCGCCCTGCTGTTCATGCTGCGCTATGCGCTGGACGAAAACAGCTACCGGCACATGCTGGGCCAGATTGCAGCACGCAAGCAGCCCGCCGCCGCCCAGCCACAGGAGCCCTGACATGCGCACCTCCCACACCGAACTGATCGCCCGCATGCGCCCGGCAGACAAGGTCAGGCTGCTCAGCGGCCAGGGTCTGTGGCGCACGGCCAGCCTGCCGCAGCTTGGTATCAGCGACTTTGTCATGACCGACGGCACCTATGGCGTGCGCTATAGCAGCGCGCAGATCGACCAGCAGCAAGGCTGGAATATCAGCGACTTCCTGTCCGTGGTGCAGCAAGACGCGGGCCAGGTGACTGGCGACAGCGACAAGGGCGGCTCCGAGGCACTGTTCGGCCACTCGCGCCCGGCCACCTGCTTTCCCAATGGCTCCAGCCTGGCTTGCAGCTGGGATGTGGCGCTGGTGGAACAAATGGGACGGGCGCTGGGTATCGAATGCCAGTCCATGGGTGTGGGCCTGCTGCTGGGGCCGGGCATCAATATCCGTCGCACCCCGTTGGCCGGACGCGGCTATGAATATTATTCGGAAGATCCGCTGCTTGCCGGCGATCTGGCCGCCGCGCTGATCAAGGGCCTGCAACAACAAGGCGTGGGAGCCTGCCTCAAACACTTTGCCTGCAATAACTCGGAGTTCCAGCGTACCGAGATGGACTCCATCGTCGACGAGCGGGCACTGCGCGAAATCTATCTGTACGGTTTCCAGCGCGCCATTGCCAAAGCGGATCCATGGTCGCTGATGTCCTCCTACAACCGGCTCAACGGCGAACAGACCTCGCAGCACCACTGGCTGCTGACCCGGGTATTGCGCGAGGAATGGGGCTATCAGGGGCTGGTGATGTCGGACTGGTACGGCATCAAGGACCGCCCGGCCTCGCTGTTGGCCGGTAATGAACTGGCCATGCCGGAAAACCCGCTGGACAATGCCGAACTGCTGGCAGCCATCGAACAGGGCCGTATCCCGCAGGAGGTACTCGACCGCGCCTGCCTGCACATGCTGCAACTGATAGCCAAGGTGCATGCCGGTCAGCGCCCAGGCACCGAAGCGGATTTTGCCAGCCACCATCAGCTGGCACGGCAGATTGCCGCCGAATCGCTGGTATTGCTGAAGAACGACCAGGACTTGCTGCCATTGAATGGCCAGCAGCTGCACCGCCTGGCAGTGATTGGCAAACCGGCGAGACAGCCGGTGATCCAGGGTTCGGGCTGTGCCACCACCCAGCCCTGGCAGCTGGACTGTCCGCTGGATGAAATCCGCGCACTGGCAGGCAGCAGCGTGCAGGTCGACTACGCTGTCGGTGCACCGCACGACGAATTCGACGACGAGACAGCACTGCAACATGCCTGCGCCATGGCAGCCGCCGCCGAGGTGGCCGTGGTATTTGTCAGCACGCCCATCGGGGTGGATGGTGAAAACGGTGACCGCCAGCATCTGGGCCTGCTGGCCAGTCATGAGCGACTGATTCCCCGGCTGGCCGCCGTGCAGCCCAAGCTGGTGGTGGTGCTGTGCAATGGTGATGCCGTGCTGATGCCCTGGCTGCCGCAGGTGCCAGCGGTGCTGGAATGTTTCTTTGCCGGTCAGGGCATGGGCCAGGCGGTGGCTGCCACGCTGTTTGGCCACAACAACCCCAGCGGCAAGCTCACCACCACCCTGCCCAATACGCTGGAAGAAACCCCGGCCTATCTGCACTACCCCGGCGAAAATGGCCGCCACCTGTATGGCGAAGGCTTGTTCGTCGGCTACCGCTATTACGACAAACGCCAGATGCAGCCGCTGTTTCCGTTTGGCTTTGGCCTGAGCTACACCCGTTTCGACTACCAGAACCTGCAACTCTCCAGCAACAGCATGGACGAGCACGGCAGCGTGACCGTCTGCGTTGACATCCACAATCGTGGCACCCGCGCCGGCAAGGAGATCGTGCAGCTGTACATTGCACCACCACCTTCTACGCTGGCGCGGCCAGTGCAGGCCTTGCGCGGCTTTGTCAAACTGGACATCCCGGCAGGAAGCATGCAGCGGGCACAGTTCACGCTGCAAGGCGAGGATCTTGCCTATTACGACCCGGCCCACGCGGCCTGGATAGTAGAAGGTGGCCAGTATGAAATCCGCATCGGTGCATCCAGCCGCGACATTCGCCAGCAAGCCATGCTGGTAGTCGACAGCAAACCGCTGTATCCCAGGCTGAGGGCAGACTCCTCGCTGGTACAGCTCACCCGGCATCCGCCCATGCTGCAGGCGGTGGCCGAACTGGTTGCGAGCAAGTGCCCGCTCAGTGTGGACGAGGCCCGCGCCAAACTGGTGAATATGGCTCCCGATATGTTCGGCGGCCTGTTCATCACCCTCACCGCCATGCTGGGGCTAGACATCAGCCGGGCAGAACTGCAGCAACTGCTGGAGCAGGACGCGCACACAAGGCCCTGACCCGGCTGTTGCGGTGTCGCGGTTTTTTCATCGCCGCGTCAAGCCACTGTCACACACGGCAGCGACAATGACGGCCATACCATCTCTGGTGCCGGGCTGTCTCTTGTTCCGTTGTTTCTCTCGGCTTTACTCTCAGGCCAACTCCGTTGCGGGTTGGCAATTTTTTTGTCTCATCGACTGCCGGACCGGTCTGCACCGGGTAAATAAAGGCAAAAGTCGGCAGCAAAGGCTTGCTGGCACGCCAGACCCTCTGCATGGTTAGCTGTTTTCCACCGCCAGGCCTACGCCGCATGATTACCGCCACCACTCCGCAGGCAGTCCACTATCCGCCACTCACCCCGTCCGCACCGGCCAACAGCCCCGCCCCCGGCACGGCAACACCAGCCGCCGCGCCCACTAGCCCGGAGGTGCCAACCACACCGGATGGCCGCATCAATACCTACGCCTGATCAGCTCGCGTCATGGTCGACATCCATCACCGCAGGCCGCAGTACCATGTGCTTGTCCGTGCCGGTGGAGACCCTGCCGCGCCGTATCGCACATTGTGCTTTGTCCACCTTGCGGCCCCTGCTGGCTGCCCTGCCCTGTACATAGCCATCGTCTTGCCGCCGGTTTGGCGCTAGACTGCCGGCTGCCCTGTCAGCCTGCACTTACCCATGAAATCGAAATCTTCTTCCGGCGGCCTGGTTTACTCCACCGAACATGGCCGCATGTGCCCCGACTGCCGCCAGCCGCTTGATGCCTGTATCTGCCAGCAATCCACCCTGCCCAGTGGTGATGGCATCGTGCGTGTCAGCCGGGAAAACAAGGGCCGTGGCGGCAAGACCGTCACCGTGGTAAAAGGCGTGCTGCGCGATGCGGCCGGCCTGACGGCCTTGGGCAAGCAGCTGAAAAACGCTTGCGGCAGCGGCGGGACGGTGAAAGACGGCTGCATCGAAATCCAGGGAGATCATGTCGCCACCGTCATCAGCACGCTGCAAAAGCAGGGCTTCACGGTAAAACGTGCCGGCGGCTGAATTCGGCAGGCCCAGCGAGCGGTGTTTCGTGGGCCAATGCCTCAGCCAGCACCATTGATCTTGCTGAAAAAATACAACAATAATTTTTACAATGTGAAAATTTAAGTCATTTTTTTCACAAAACTTCAATCTGCCTGCGTATGCTGGCAGACATGACAGCAATCACAGACACCCCACTCAAGAACAGCAGCCAGCCCGACCCGACCTGGCTGGGTGAACAAATCCGCCAGTTGCGCAAGCTGCGCAAACTGTCCTTGCAGCAATTGAGCAGCGCCACCGGCCGCTCCATCGGCTTTCTCTCCCAGCTGGAGCGCGGCAAAAGCCAGCCCAGCGTTTCCGACCTCAACAAGCTGGCCACCGCCCTGGCCGTGCCCTATGGCGTGTTCTTCAGCCAGGCCCCGGCGCATGAGCGCGGGCTGGTGGTACGCCAGGCACACCGCCCGGTACTGCACTACGCCGACGGTGTCAGTGACGCCTTGCTCTCGCCCGGCTTTGCCGGTGGCTTGCAACTGATGCTCACCCGCTTTGCCCCCGGTGCCAGCTCCGGCCCGCAAACCCTCAGCCACGGCGGCGATCAGGGTGGCATGGTGCTGTGCGGCAGCCTGGAGCTATGGGTGGACGAACAATGCCACCTGCTGGCAGCAGGCGACAGCTTCAGCTTCAACAGCAGCCGACCACACCGCTATTGCAATCCCGGTCATGAAGAAGCCCAGGTGGTTTGGGCATACACCGTCAGCGCCTGAAGCGCCGCCGTCAATCACAGCAAGGAGACACCATGTTTGAATCCGCCCGCCACTATCCGCCCAGCTGGTATGCCGCCACCAGCACCGCCCAGCAAATCGAGCGCCCGGCGCTGACCCAGGATATGGATGTGGATGTACTGGTGGTGGGCGCGGGCTTTACCGGCCTGTATACCGCACACAATCTGGCCGATGCCGGCGTCAACGTGGCCGTGATCGAGGCCAGCCGGGTGGGCTGGGCGGCAAGCGGGCGTAATGGCGGGCAGATCATCCTGGGGTTTTCCTGTGATATGCCCCCGATTGAAGCCGCGCTGGGGCTGGAAGCGGCACAGGAAATCTGGCAACTGCTGCGCAGTGCCGCCGCCGACATCCGTCACAAGATCAGCCATCACCACATCGACTGCGAACTGGCAGAAGGCCATTTGTGGACATCGGTGCTGTGGCAACGCATCAGGCTGCTGTCGGAGTGGCAGGAACATGCGGCACGGCATTATGGCTATGAAGCGCTGGAATTCGTGCCACGCAAGGACCTGCCACAGCACGTCGGCTCGGAACGCTATGTCGCAGGGCTGATCGACCACGAAGGTGGCCACTTTCATCCGCTCAAATACATTCTGGGACTGGCCCGCGCCGCCGAGGGCAAGGGCGTGCGCCTGTTCGAGCAGACCCGCGCACTGTCCTATGCCAGCCAGGGCGATGGCTGCGTGGTACACACGCCGCAGGGGCGTATCCGCTGCCGTAAGCTGGTGCTGGCCACCAATGCCTACATCGACCGGCTGGACCCGGCGCTGGCCGCCAAAGTGATGCCGGTCGGCACCTATATGATTGCCACCGAACCCTTGCCGGAAGAAGTTGCCCGGCAACTGCTGCCCAGCAATATGGCGGTATCGGACAACCAGTTCATCCTGGACTACTTCCGCCTGACGGCGGATCGCAGCCTGCTGTTCGGCGGCAAATGCACCTACTCCGGCCGCACACCGGCCAATCTTACCGCCAGCATGCGTGCCGACCTGCTGCGGGTGTTTCCGCAACTGGCCCCTTACCGCATCACCCACACCTGGGGCGGCCATATCGACATCACCGTGCCACGCACCCCGGACTTCGGTTGCAACGGGAATGTGTACTGGGCACAGGGTTTCTCCGGCCATGGCGTGGTGCCCACCTGTGCCGCCGGACGGGTACTGGCCAATGCCATTCTGGGTGACGAGCATCTGCTGCAACACTTCATGCGCCTGTCCAACCCGGCCTTCCCCGGCGGCCGCTGCTGCGTGTGCCCTTGCAGGCTGCCGGCATGCTGTATTACCGCCTGCGCGACTACGCCATCCCCGGCCTGAGTTACTGACCCATCTGCCCTGCTCCACCTGATGGCCCCGTCAGGGGCCGTCTCGTGCTCAAACCTGAATATTGCTGCTTTCAGCGCCAGACGCTGCCCGCCTCATGCCTGCCGCACAAACGGTTGACCATCCACATCACCAGCCGCAACAGCAGCACGGCCCCCGACCTCCAGCAAAACCGACCCGAGTTGCCCACCAAGTGCCGAGGCATGCATACCCATCGGTATCACCACGCCCTCCCGGCAGCCTGCTCATTCCAACCAACTCCGCTGAATTCATTAGTCATTCTCTGAGCTATCCCTTTCATTCTTCCGTCATCAACCGGATTTTTGCCTCAACCCAATCAGCATTTTCAGAACACAGCAAATGACTATTGAATGAAAAAACACCATGCAATATGGTTTTTGGAACAATAAAAATCGTTAAACATCAAAAACTTGCAGAAAGTACAGCCTACACAATGGCTGAGCTAGCTGCAGCAGACCACTACGGAGCAAGCAACCATGGCTGACAGTTTCCAGAAAGAAGTCCCTCCTGCCCGCGTCAATATCACGCTAGACCTGCACACCGGCGGTGCCCGCAAAAAGCTGGAGCTGCCGCTCAAGCTGTTGGTGCTGGGCGACTTCAGCCAACGCGACGATGGCACCCCGCTCGCGGAAAAAACCAGACATCGCATCGACAAGAACAACTTCGATTCCGTGCTGGCCGACTACCACCCCACCCTGCGTCTGGGTGTGGAAAACACGCTGGCCGGTGATGGGTCGGAGCTGCCGGTCACGCTGGACTTCAACAGCCTGCGTGACTTTCACCCCGAACAGGTAGTGCGCCAGATTCCCGAACTGGCCGCCCTGCTGGCCATGCGCAATCTGCTGCGCGACCTGAAATCCAATCTGCTGGACAACGCAGCCTTCCGGCGCGAGCTGGAAAAGATCATGAAAGACGAGCAGCTGTCCCGCAGCCTGCGCGCCGAGCTGGAACACATCGCCCCACTGGACGCCCCCCAAGCCTGATCACCCAGGATCACCAAGGAAAACACATGGAAAATACCAGCCAGCCCAGCAATAGCGCCGTACTGGATGTCGACACCGCGACAGATGGCGGCGTGTACGGTGCACTGTGCAGTCGCATCAACCTGACACCGGTCAGCCACGCACCCGCAGTGGAGGTCTTCCGCAATCAGGATGCCCTGTCCGAGGCCAGCCTCGATGAACGCATCACCGTGGCCGTCAATGTCTTTCTCAAGCTGGTGCAGGAATCAGCACTCAAGGTAGACCGGCTGGACAAGAGCCTGCTCGACTATCACATCGACCGCATTGATGCCCAGATCAGCCGCCAGCTGGATGCCGTGCTGCATCACCCGGACTTTCAGCGTACCGAATCGGCCTGGCGCGGCCTGAAGTTTCTGGTGGATCGCACCGATTTTCGCAAGAACATCAAGATCGAATTGCTGGATGTCTCCAAGGAAGCCCTGCGCCAGGATTTTGACGACAGCCCGGAAGTGATACAAAGCGGCCTGTACCGCCACACCTACATCCAGGAATACGATACCCCCGGTGGTGAACCCATCGGTGCCATCATCGCCGACTACGAATTCGACCGCGGCCCTCAGGACATTGCCCTGCTGCGCAATGTCTCCAAGGTATCCGCCGCTGCCCACATGCCGTTCATCGCCTCGGTGGGTGCTGCCTTCTTCGGCAAGGACAGCATGGAAGAAGTGGCCGCCATCCAGGATGTGGCCAACTATTTTGACCGCGCCGAATACATCAAGTGGAAAAGCTTCCGCGACACCGACGACGCCCGCTATGTCGGCCTTACCCTGCCGCGCTTCCTGGCCCGCCTGCCCTACGGGCCGGACACCGTACCGGTACGCAGCTTCAACTACTGCGAACAGGTAAAAGGACCGGACCACCAGCGCTATCTGTGGGCCAATGCCTCCTTTGCCTTTGCCGCCAATATGGTGCGCAGCTTCATTCACAATGGCTGGTGCGTGCAAATTCGCGGTCCGCAAGCTGGCGGGCTGGTGGAAGACCTGCCCATCCACCTGTACGACCTGGGCACCGGCAACCAGATCAAGATTCCCACCGAAGTGCTGATTCCGGAAACCCGCGAGTTTGAATTCGCCAACCTCGGCTTCACCCCGCTGTCCTTCTACAAGAACCGTGATTACGCCTGCTTCTTCTCTGCCAACTCGGTACAGAAACCGGCGCTTTACGAAACCCGGGAAGCCACCGCCAACAGTCGCATCAATGCCCGCCTGCCCTACATCTTCCTGCTGTCGCGCATTGCCCATTACCTGAAGCTGATCCAGCGCGAAAACATTGGCACCACCAAGGACCGCCGGGTGCTGGAGCTGGAGCTCAACAGCTGGATCAAGAATCTGGTGACCGAGATGACCGACCCAGCCGACGAGCTGCAGGCATCCCACCCGCTGCGCGAAGCACGCGTCGTGGTGGAGGACATCGACGATAACCCGGGCTTCTTCAAGATCAAGCTGTTCATCGTGCCGCACTTCCAGGTGGAGGGCATGGACATCAGCCTGTCGCTGGTATCGCAAATGCCCAAGGCCAAAAACAGCTAAGCACGCACCGGCTTGCCCGGCCTTGTGCCGGGCAAGCCCATGCCATTGCGACATTTCACACCGCCATTCCCACTGCCATCAACCGGACCTTTCATGAAACCAGACTGGCTTACCCGCCTGATCCGCCAGGACAGCACCGGCATTGCCCAGACCGATGCAATCACAGATATTGCCCTGCTGGTGCAGCCGTGTCAGGCAGACAAACCCTGCGGTGAAGACGTCGGACAGCATGAGGTTTTCCTCCAACTCAAGGACAACCTGTCCCGGCTGAGCGGGCTGGATTGTGTGGCACTGGAGCAGGATTGCCGGGTACTGCTGCAACAAGGCAAGGACCTGCGCCCGGCGGTGTATCTGGTTTACGCCTGGATGCGTCAGCATGGCTGGAACGGGCTGTACCAGGGATTGGAATTGCTCTGCGGACTCACCCAGCACTATGGCCAAGACTTGTACCCGACACGTCCGGCAGCCCGCCATGCCATTCTGGGCTGGCTTGGCAGCAGCAAGGTGCTGGACTGGCTACAAAACCTGGATGCGCCAGCCCAGGCGCTACGCCAGGCGCTGCAGCAACATCTGGACACGCTGACCGGGCAATGGGCAGAGCATGGCATCGTGCTGGACGATGCCTGGGCCGGACTGCGCAGCATGCTGGCCAGCACTGCCAGCGATAGTCCGCTTGACGCCACTTCTCCCCCGGCAACAGGGCAAGAAAGTCATCCGGCAGGCCAGCACGTCATTGAGTCCAATCAGATGCTGCTGGAACAATTGCGCGCCATGTGCGGCTATCTGCGACAGCAGCCACAAGGCGCGTTTGCCGCATTCCGGCTGGCGCGCGTCGTGCGCTGGGACAGCATTGCCCAGCCCCCGCCACATGATGGCCAGCAGCGCACCCGCCTGCCCGCGCCTCGGCCCGAACTACGCCAGACACTCACCCGCCTGCTGTTGCAAAAGCAATGGCATGCCCTGCTGGAGAAAACCGACTCCGCCTTTCTGGAAGCCGCCAATCACTTCTGGCTCGATCTGCAATACCTGGCCTGGCAGGCGCTGGGCCAGTTGGGCGAGTCACATCAGCACTGGCGCGACATCGCACTCAGCGACATTGCGCTGATGCGTCACCGCCTGTGCGGTATCGAACAATTATGCTTTGCCGACGGCAGTCCGTTTGCCGACGACAACACACTGGAATGGCTGGCCAGCCAGGCCGTGGTGTACGACCTCAGCGGCAGCGACAAAGAGCTGGCCTCACCCCTGATTTCCGTCACCAGCACCGATCTCACGGATATCGGACAACAAGCCCGGCTGCTAGCCGAACAACAGGGACTGGAAGCCGCACTGGGCTGGCTGCAAACACTGCCCCGTCCATTAGGCCTGCGCCAACAGGCCCAGCAACTGCTGTTGACGGCCCAGCTGGCAGAGTCCTGTGGCCGGGCAGATATTGCGCTGGGCATTGTCAGCGGTCTGGAACAAGAGCTGTGCAGCCAGGAAATCTGCCGCTGGGACCCGGAGCTGGTCTTCGACATCAAGGCCAGCCATCTGCAACTGCTACGCCAGCGCGGGCGACGCAAGGATGTCGACAAGCAAACCCTGCATGGGCAAATGCAACGCCTGCAGCAGGACATGAGCCTGCTCAACCCCTTGCGCACCGCGCTGCTCTCCAGCCAATGAACCGGGCTTGCCAGTGATGAACGACCAGACCCTGCATTACTACGCAGCCGAAATGCGCTACCTGCGCGAAGCCGGCAAGGCATTTGCCCAGGCGCATCCCGATCAGGCCGCCCTGCTGAACCTGGACAATGTCGGCCACCCCGACCCCATGGTCGAACGCCTGCTAGAAGGCTTTGCCTTTCTGATGGGCAAGTTGCAGCAAAAGCTCGACGACGATGTACCGGAGCTGACCGAAAACCTGGTCGGCCTGCTGTGGCCACATTACTTGCGCATGATACCGGCACTCACCGTGATGGCGTTTCGCACCAGCAAGGGTGTGCTGCAGCAAGCCGAGCAACTGCCTGCCGGCACCAGCCTGCTGAGCAGCACGCTTGGCGAAGCGGCCAGCGTGTGCCAGTACCGCACCACCCGCGACTTGCAACTGCTGCCGCTGCAACTGCAGCAGGCCAGGCTGGAAGAAAGCGATGATGGCAGCCAACTGATTCGCCTGGGGCTGGAACTGGAAGCCCAGGCCAATCGCGACAGTCTGGACCTATCCACCCTGCCACTGTTTCTCAACGCCGACCCGCCCATCGCCTTTGCCCTGCTGCACGCACTGACCCAGCCAGGTGTCAGGCTGGTATTGAAAGCCAGCGGCGAGGATGTGGTGATCAGTACCGCACTGTCACTCCGGCAAAGCGGCTTTGCCAGCGACGACACCCTGTGGCCCAGGCCGCCAACGGCACACGGCGGCTACCCGCTGCTGATGGAATACTTTGCCTTCCGGGAGAAATTCCTGTTTGTCGAATTGTGCGGACTGAATGCCACACAACTGCCAGCGCATGGCCGCTTTGACATCGAAATCCACCTGTCCAGCCGCTTCCCGGCCGGGTTGCCGTTCGACCAGCAGGCCTTCCAGCTGCATTGTGTGCCGGCCATCAATCTGTTCGAGGTGGAAGCCGAGCCGATTCATGTTGATCATCGCCAGCAGGCCTACCGGGTCATTCCGGTATTGCATGATGGCAATCATGTCGAAACCTTCTCGGTCGACAGTGTGCAAGCCTTCGATCACCACAGCGGGCAACGTCATGACTACCTGCCGTTTCGCAGCTTTCGCCACCGCGGCGGCATGCTGCGCCACGAAGCCCCGGAACGTTACTACCACACCCATACACGCCAGAGCGCCAGTGGTCATTACGATAGCTGGCTGATGCTGGGAGGCCATCAATGGCAGGAACAGACCGAGCTGGAACCGGAAACCCTGTCGCTGAAACTGACCGGCACCAATGGCATGGTGCCACGCCAGGCACTGCGCCAGACCCAGCGCGTGACACTGCGCCAACATCGCAGTGCCGTTGCCGCAGTCCATCATCTGCTGCCTTACAGCCTGCCTTGCCACCCGCCGCGTGAGGACAGATTCCAATGGCGCGTGCTGTCCCATCTGGCCAGCAACTACCTGTCCTTGCTGAATGCCGAAACCCTGCGCGGCACGCTGGCACTGTACGACTGGACCGACGACCCACTGAACCGCCGTCGCCTGCAGTCCATTGTCGATGTCTCCCATCAACTGGTGCGCAAGGTTGAGCAAGGCTGCGTGATGCAGGGTGTCGCCATCGACATCACCCTGGACCAGACCGGCTTTACCGGCGAGGGTGACCTGTATCTGTTTGCCACCCTGCTGGATCATTTTCTGGCGAGCTATGCCGATCTGAACCTGTTTACCCGCTTGCGGGTACTGGTTCAGCCAAGCGGCCGCACCTTGCAATGGGAGGATCGCATATGTCTGCGCCCTCCCCTCTGATTCAGGCCATGCTGCCGCAGGCGGACCTGTTCAATTTCTACCGCTTCTGCCAACTGATAGAACTGGCCAGCGAGCCGCCTTGCACCCTGGCGGGCTCAGACAGTGTCGCGACAGAACCCGTCAGGTTCCGTTCACACCCGGCATATGGCTTTCCGGTATCCGAGCTGCACTATCAGCCAGAACCATACAGCGATACACCGCACCCCGTCCTTGCGGTCTACACCCGCTTTCTTGGTCTGACCGGCGTGGATGGCGTGCTGCCGCAGCACATCGGCAACGACCAGGTCACCCGTCGCGAAGGCCACGAAGCGCTCACCGACTTTCTCGACCTGTTCCATCACCGCATCATCACCCGCTATTACGCCATCTGGCGCAAATACCACTACCCGGCAGGCTTTCGCCCCGGCGGGCAGGACCGCCTGTCGCAAGCCTTGCTGGGCCTGGCTGGCCGCGCCTTGCCCGGTCAGCAAACCGGGCTGAGCCCTGCTCGCTGGCTGGCCTTGCTGGGCCCGCTCAGCCAGCGCACCCGCACCGCACATGGCCTGCTGGCTGCCGTGCAGCACGTGCTGC
>NZ_LNQV01000066.1 GCF_001515305.1 Aquitalea pelogenes | reverse complement strand
AGTCTGGTGAGCAAGTACGTGCAACTAGTGTGCAGTGCGAATGGTCATTAGTGCGCAGTGAGGATGCAATTAGGTGTGCAGTTGGGATGCTATTTCGCATGTGTATTCAGAAAACGTAAAGTAAGTGCTTATGGATACGCGTTTCTTGCAAGGTTTTGTGGCAGTGGTGGAATGTGGTTCTATCGCTGAAGCTGCCCGCCATCTGGATTTGGCACCCACTACACTGGCGCAGCAGTTACGGGCGCTGGAGGCGGATTTGGGCTCAACCCTGCTTACCCGTAGCGGGCGAGTGGTTCGGCCAACCGAGTCCGGCTGGCGCATTTTCAACCGGGCGCGTGACATATTGCGTGAGGTGCGCGACCTGCGATCCGAGGCATCCGACACCTGCCTCCCGGCAGGGCCATTGCGCTTGGGTGCCACGCCCACGGCACTTACCGGCCTCTTGCCGCGGCAACTGCGCATGTGGCGGGATGGCTATGCGCACATTCCCATTTATATCGAGCCTGGCACATCAGCCAGATTGCTGGCACAGGTGCAATCGGGTGAGCTGGACGCCGCGGTACTGGTGCACCCTGCATTCGAATTGCCCAAAACCTGTGCCTGGCGACTGTTGCGTACCGAGCCGCTGGTGCTGCTGACGCCGCGTTCTGTCATTGTCAAAGACCCCTTGCTTACCCTGACACAGCAGCCCTACATCCGCTACGACCGGCGCGTGGTGGCCGGCAAGATGGCGGATGACTACCTGCGCAACTGCGGCGTGCGGGTGAATGCCCAGTTTGAACTGGATGGCATCGAGCTGATTGCCCAGCTGGTGGGCGAGGGGTTTGGTGTGTCTGTTCTGCCGGATTGGCCGGTAATGGGGGAGGCGGATGGCCGATTGGCACGCTGGCCCTTGCCAGAGCCCTGTCCTGCACGGCAGGTGGGCATAGTCTGGTTACGTAACTCGGTGCGTAGCCGCCTAGTAGAAGAGTTTGTATCGCTGTTTGCCAGCGGTGCCGTGCGTGGAGCAGGGCGTCAGGCTGTCGGGTGAGCCGTGTGCCGGTCAGGGCTCACCCTTGGCAAATGATTTCCCGTAATTGATTCAGCCTTGTACATCCCCAAGGCACAGGTATTTGGCTTCCAGATACTCTTCCAGTCCCTGGCGCGAACCTTCACGGCCAAGGCCAGATTGCTTGACCCCGCCAAAAGGGACTTCAGCTACGCTGATCAGCCCGGTATTGATGCCCACCATGCCAGCCTCCAGTGCCTCTGCCACGCGGAAGATGCGCCCCACATCCCGGCTGTAGAAATAGCTGGCCAGGCCAAATTCTGTGGCATTGGCCAGGGCAATCACCTCGGCCTCATCGCTGAAGCGCAGTACCGGGGCTACCGGGCCAAAGGTTTCTTCCTGGCAGCAGCTCATCTCCGGTGTGACATCGGCCAGCACCGTTGGCTGGTAAAAACGACCGTTGATTGCCTGGCCACCCGTCATCAGTCGCGCTCCCTTGGCCAGGGCATCAGCCACATGCGCCTGCACCTTGGCTAATGCCTGGTCATCAATCAGTGGTCCGGTGTCCACGCCTGGCATAAAGCCATTGCCCAGGCACAGCGCCTGCGCCTTTTCGCTCAGCTTGCGGACAAAGGCTTCATACACCCTGTCTTGCACATACAGGCGGTTGGCGCATACACAGGTTTGGCCGGCATTGCGGAACTTGCTGGCCATGGCACCTGCCACCGCGCTGTCCAGGTCGGCATCGTCAAACACGATAAAGGGTGCATTGCCGCCTAGCTCCAGGCTGAGCTTTTTCACGCTGGGTGCACATTGCTGCATCAGGATGCGGCCAACTTCGGTAGAGCCGGTAAACGACAAGTGGCGCACCTGTTCGGCAGCACACAGCGCCCGGCCCACTTCAATGGAACGCGCTGCATCCGCAGTCACTACATTGATCAGCCCGGCTGGCAGGCCTGCCCGGCAGGCCAATTCTGCGCAGGCCAGAGCGGTCAGCGGTGTCGCTTCTGCCGGTTTGATGACCACCGGGCAGCCGGCAGCCAGGGCCGGCGCCACTTTGCGTGTCATCATGGCCAGGGGGAAGTTCCAGGGGGTAATGGCCGCGCACACGCCAATCGACTGCTTGATCACCATAAACCGCTTGTTGCTGTCTGTGCTGGGAATCACCTCGCCATAGGCGCGTTTACCTTCTTCGGCAAACCATTCGATGAAGCTGGCCGCAAACGCCACCTCGCCGCGCGCCTCGTGCAAGGGCTTGCCTTGCTCGGCGGTCATGATACGGGCCAGGTCCTCAGCATGTTGGCTGACCAGAGCAAACCAGCGCATCAACACTGCATGGCGATCTTTGGCGGACTTTGCCCGCCAGGCAGGCCAGGCACGCTCTGCCGCGTCAATGGCCAGCGCGGCCTCGCTTGCGCCCAGATTGGCCACTTCCGCCAGGGTGTGACCGGTAGCCGGGTCTTGCACCGCAAAACGTGCTGTCCCGGCCAGCCATCGGCCATCTATCAGCGCGTCGGTTTTTAATAAGCTGACATCGTGCAGCAATGCCAGTGGCGAATTATTCATGTCCATATTCATCGTGAAAGTGCCCGGTGTGGTGTTCAGTCGATTTGCAGAACAACCCGTCCTGCGGACAGGGTTCCGGCCTTGAGTTGATCCAAGGTGCGGCTGACGTCAGCCAGCGGGCGTCGCTCCAGCGGCAAGGGTTTCAATTTGCCTGTCTGTGCCAGCGCTACCAGCTCGCGTAGCTCTGCCGGTGTGCCGACATTCGAGCCCATAATGGTCAGCGCACGTTGCACCATCACCACGGTTGACATGGGAATCTCACCGCCAAACAGGCCCAGTAGTACCAGTTTTCCGCCTTTGCGCAGCAGGCTGAGCGCCAGGCTGGCCGTATCCGCGCTGCCTACCAGGTCGACGACACCAAACAACAAGCCTCCGGCACGCCGCGTCACTTGATCCACTGCATCTGACGCCCGGCTATCCACCACCGCCAGTGCCCCGGCAGCCTTGGCGGCATCCAGCTTGCCCGGGTCGATATCCAGCACGATGATGCGCTCATGCCCCAGCGCACGCAGGGCGGTAATGGTTGCCAACCCCAGCCCGCCAGCACCAATCACTGCTACGGTTTCTGCTGGCGGAATGGCACCCAGTTGCTTGACTGCCGAATAAGTCGTCAAGCCCGAGCACGACAAGGTGGCCGCCCAGGCAGGGTCGATACCGCTGGCGTCAATCAGATAACGCGGATGGGGAATCAGTACATGGTCCGCATAGGCACCGGGCGAATGAATACCGACATAGCGCGGCTGCATGCAATGGTTGTCCTGCCCTTGCTGGCAGCGCGCACAAGTGCCGCAGCCGGTCCAGGGGAAAACCAGCCTGTCCTGTCCCAGGGGCACCGTACCGGCATCCGGCCCGGCAGCCAGTACCGTACCGAACGGCTCATGCCCCAGCGTGACTGGTGGCTTCATGCCGCGTTCGTTCATGTGAAATTTCTTGCCGCCACCCAAATCGAAATACCCGTCACGAATATGCACGTCGCTGTGACACACGCCGCAAAACTTGAGCTTGAGCAATACCTGAGTGCCGGTTGGCACCGGGGTGGCATGCTCGCGCCGCTGTAGCGGCTGACCCCACTCAACAACATCGTAGCTATACATGGCAAAACTCCTTGAAACGGCTGCGGTTTGGCAAGCACGGCATCCCCGTCCCCCTCAGCCCAATGGCAGTTGTGAAAGCGCCAATGGCTGCCAGTGTGGCCGGGACAAACATCTGCAGGAATAAGCGACTGGCGTGAAACAAGGGATTCAGTGATTTCGCCGTATTATTCGGCGCAAGGAGCGGTAGAAAAATGATCTGGCTATGTCTTTTGAAAACGTAAATTAGGTGTTTCGCACAACTAACAAAAAACTGCGGCAGCGTTGCGCCAGCTTGATGTGCTTCATGTAGTTCCGTATTTGCGCACCATGCACAGGAATACCACGTAGCCGTTCCTGCTATTTGTATCCCGCAGAAAACGCCCAGCAGCGTGGAGGAGGCGGGTACATACCAGCAAGCAGGGTACTGAAGCAGGCCGGGAGTACTTCAGTACTCATTGCTACGGCTTGTCGGTTTGGACTTGCGCGACAAAAGCACCCTGAAACAAACAGCCCGGTGATCTATCAGCATGCCGGGCTTGTTTGCTTTTCACTGCTATGCGGGTTTACGCCAGCAATTGCTGCTGTTGCTGCTGCAAACCCAGCAAGCCCTGCATCAAGTGATTGCGGTAGGCATCAGACGGATGCAGAGCCAGCAAGGCCAACACTGCCTCCAGCGTCTGGGCCTGCTCCCGAAATGCCGATTCCAACTGGGCAAAACCACGTGCCAAATCCTGCACCGGGCTGCGCAGCGCGGCAAAGCGGTCCTGCTGCAACATGGCTTGCAGCAACACGATGTGTTGGCGCATCAGGGGGAGGACGGGTGTGGTGGTTTGGTGTGTCATGCGCTGAGCCCTCCCCTTGGTTGGCATAGGGCGGAGGCTGCAAGCAAGTAAACAGGGAAAATCATGAATGGTCTCCTGGAATGTTTACCTGCCGCCCGATGCCAATCGGGGGTGGCAGGCACATGGCAGGATTGGCGTACCGTAATCAGGAACGGCGCCTCGTGAGAGGCTCCCACCATGGCCCGCCATAGAAGACGTGCAATGGTTACGGACGCAACAAAGCTTGGCCTTGTGCAAAGTCCGTCTGGAACGGGACGCCAATCCCGATGCCGCTATTGAACGGCACGGAGGGAATTATCTGGTGCAGCGCGTCGTGGGAAGGCAAAGCAACGGCTCAGCCAGATTGAGCAAGATGGGCTGACTGTATGGTGATGGAAAGTTGTTTGGAATCTGATGTTGGGTAAATACTGGTTGTTTTGCTGATTAATTGCGTCTGATTCAGGCTGCATGACGCGTTGGAAACTGATCTGGGTCAGGGCAGTTGTCAGGCGGCGAGGGCAAGATTTGGCTGAAACAGGTTTTGATATTTTTATATGAAAATAGTGTTTGATTTTCGGTGGATAAAGCCAGAATCCTCTTTCGAAACATGAATTTGCCACCGATTGCGTATAAGTACGAACTAGACGTTACTTTCGTGATTATGGTAAAAGTTGCGTTCGAAACAGTATCGGCACACGGATTCTATGCTTTCAGGTTTTCAAATGACGCTTCCAGTATTAAGTTATTCTGACAAATAATTTAATTATTGATAGCTAATGCCTCCAATGCTTGCCTCGGTAGTCGGCGTATCGGCCTGCATGCCAGATATGATCAGACATTCAGTGACAGTCAGGGATGATACATGCCACTTGGACCGGTTTATGTGTTTGCCGGCTATGATTCTGTCTGCGTGGAAATGGATTCGATTGTCAGGGTGCCATGGCTCACAAGATCGATTGTGTGTATCAGCTGGATCCCTTATCCCGTATTGGTTTTGCAGGGTAGTGAGCGCCGAAATCAATTTCGACATATCAGGTAATTGTTGATGGCAGCAATAAGTACGTAATAAAGAAAATGCGCCAACACCATTTTGAATATGGCACTATGTGCCGCCAGTAAAAAAATAAACAAATACAGAACCGCTCAGAGAGAGTCAGTACATGAAAGCCATGATTTTAGCTGCGGGCAAGGGAACCCGCGTTCGTCCCTTGACCTACGATTTGCCCAAACCGATGATTCCGATACTGGGCAAGCCGGTGATGGAGTATCTGGTAGAGCATCTGGTGCGCTATGGTGTGCAGGACATCATGGTGAACGTCAGCTATCTGCATGAAAAGATCGAGCAGTACTTTGGTGACGGCCAGCGCCTGGGTGCGCATATCGGTTATTCCTTTGAAGGCTATGTCGATGATGCCGGTGAGGTGAATCCGCACCCGGTGGGTTCCGCTGGCGGCATGCGCAAGATTCAGGATTTTGGTGGTTTCTTTGATGAAACCACGCTGGTGATTTGCGGCGATGCGCTGATTGATCTGGATATCCGTTCTGCCTTGTTCGAGCACAAGCGCAAAGGCGCACTGGTGAGCGTGATCACCAAGGAAGTGCCGCTGGAGCAGGTGTCCAGCTATGGCATCGTGGTGACTGACAACGATGGCCGTGTGCGCTCATTCCAGGAAAAACCAAAGCAGGAAGAAGCGCTGTCGCGTCTGGCCAGTACCGGTATCTACATTATGGAACCGGAAGTACTCGATCTGATTCCCAGTGACACCTTTTTCGATATCGGTAGCGATCTGTTTCCGCTCATCGTGGAAAAAGGCCTGCCGTTCTATGCCCAAAAGCGCCATTTCAACTGGATTGACATCGGTAACGTGAAAGACTTCCTCACCGTGCAGCTGGATATCCTGAGCGGCCGCGTGGCCCAAATGTATGTGCCGGGTGTGGAAGTGGCAGAGCGGGTATGGGCAGGGCTGAATACCCGTATCGACTGGGACAATATCGAGATTCAGGGGCCGGTGTTCTTTGGTTCTGGTTGTCATGTGGAGGCCGGTGCCAAGATTATCGGCCCGGCCTGGATTGGCCATGGCAGCCATATCTGCAAGAACACGCTGGTAGAGCGTAGTGTGTTGTTTGAATACACCCGCATTGCCGAAGGTTCCAAGGTACAGGACGCCGTGGTGTATGGCGATTATACGGTGAGCCATTCCGGTGACATCCGCCATATCAGCGAATTCAAGGATAATTTGTGGAATGACGCGCGTGACCGGCGTCTGAAGCCACGATTCAATACAGATTAAGACGAATGGGTTCGGAAAGGTCGAGAAAAAGCCCTGCAATCTCATGATTGCAGGGCTTTTTTTGTAGCAGCAAACCGTGTTTAGCGCTTGTCCGCCTGAATGGCAGTCAGGGCGATGGTGTAGACAATGTCGTCCACCAGCGCGCCGCGCGACAGGTCGTTCACCGGTTTGCGCAGGCCTTGCAGCATGGGGCCGACGCTGACTACGCCTGCCGAGCGCTGTACCGCCTTGTAGGTGGTGTTGCCGGTGTTGAGGTCCGGGAACACAAACACGGTGGCGCGGCCGGCCACGGTGCTGTCCGGGGCTTTCTGGCGGCCGACCGACTCGACGCTGGCGGCGTCGTATTGCATCGGTCCGTCGATTTCCAGGTCCGGGCGCTTTTCCTTGGCAATGCGGGTGGCTTCGCGCACTTTTTCCACGTCCGAGCCACTGCCGGAGCTGCCGGTGGAGTAGGAAATCATCGCGACGCGCGGCGGAATGCCAAAGGCGGCTGCGGAGTCGGCGGACTGGATGGCGATGTCGGCCAGGTCTTCTGCGGTCGGGTCCGGGTTGACCGCACAGTCACCATAAACCAGCACCTGTTCCGGCATCAGCATGAAGAACACGCTGGAAACCAGCTTGGCTTCCGGCGCGGTCTTGATCAGCTGCAGGGCAGGGCGGATGGTGTTGGCAGTGGTGTGTACCGCGCCGGATACCAGGCCGTCCACTTCGCCCAGTGCCAGCATCATGGTGCCCAGCACCACATTGTCTTCCAGCTGTTGCTCGGCCATCGGTGCGTTCAGGCCCTTGCCCTTGCGCAGTTCCACCATGGGCTGGATGTAGTTGCCGCGTACTTCATTGGGATCGAGGATTTCAATCGAAGCGGGCAGGGTGACACCCTGGGCTTCGGCAATCTGTTCGATCTCGGCGCGGTTGCCAATCAGCACGCAGTGGGCAATGCCCTTTTCCTGGCAGATGGCGGCAGCCTTGACGGTACGCGGCTCGTTGCCTTCCGGCAGTACGATGCGCTTGCCGGCACGGCGGGCTTTTTCCATCAGCTGGTAGCGGAAGGCCGGTGGCGGCATGCGGTGTTCGCGCGGCGCGCCGACATTGCGCTTGAGCTTGTCGGCATCCAGATGCTCGGCCACGAAGTCGATTACCCGCTCCATGCGCTCCAGGTCGTCCGCCGGTACCTGGCGGCTCATATTGCTGAGGAAGCTGGCGGTTTCGAAGGTGTTGTGCGTGGTGGACATCACCGGCAGGCCGCTGGTGAAGGCCTGGTGGCACAGTTGCTGGATGCGCGGGTCCGGCAGCGAGTCGCAGGTCAGCAGCAGGCCGGCCAGCGGCACGCCGTTCATCGCGGCCATGGAAGTGCCCAGCACAATGTCTTCGCGGTCGCCGCGGTGACAATCAACGCACCGGGCTTGAGCAGATGAACCACATTGGGCACGGTGCGGGCGGTCACCGCCATGCTGCGCACGCGGCGGCGGCTGATCTGTCCGGCATGCAGCACACGCGCTTGCAGGTAGTGGGCCACGTCCAGCGTGCGCGGGGCCAGCAGCTCCGGCTCGTTGGGGATGGCGCCAATCATCGGCAAACGGTTTTTGTGCAGCAGGTTGCCAGCTTCCTGGATTTCCATCGCCAGTTGCTGGGCGTCCTGCTCCTTGGACAAGCGGTTCAGGATATAGCCCGCCACGTGACCGGGCTGGGCGCCAAAGGCTTGAACGCTCAGCTCCAGTTGCTCGGCAATTTCGTGGCTGGCCAGCTTGTCGGCAGCGGTTACCAGAATGGTTTGCGCTTGCAGGTTGCGGGCAATCTTGGTGTTGAGGAAGGTGGAGAACACCTGTTTCTGGTCGGGTACCAGGCCTTCCACAATCATCAGGTCTACATTGTGCGAGGCTTGCTGGTAAAGCGAGACCACCTCTTCCATCAACTGGTCGATTTCACCTTGCGACAGCAGGTGTTCCACCCGTTCCATCGCCAATGGTTCCGGCGGGTTCAGATGGCAGATGGCGCGGGCAAAGTGGGTGGAGCGCTCCGGCGAGCTGTCCGCCCCTTGGGCAATGGGTTTGACAAAACCCACGCGCAGGCCGGATTGCTCCAGCGCGCGGATCATGCCCAGCGCTACCGAGGTGAGTCCGGCATCAAAGCCGGTCGGTGCCAGGAAAAAAGTATGCATGCTTCTGACTCTTTCTTGGGCTGCCTCAGACAGACAGGCCCGCCAGCTGGGCGGTGTCCAGGGCAATCATCAGTTCTTCATCGGTGTTGATCACCAGGGCAGGCACGGAGTCGGCGGTGGTGATGCGGCCAGCCTTGCCGCGAATGCATTGTTCATTGGCTGCTTCATCCAGCTGCAGGCCCAGGAAGCCCAGCTGTTTGATCACACGGGCGCGCAGGTAGGACGAGTTTTCGCCAATGCCGCCGGTAAACAGCACGCCGTCCAGTCGGCCCAGTGCCACGGTAAGGGCGGCAATGTGCTTGGCCAGGCGGTAGCTGAAAATATCCAGTGCCAGGATGGCTTCGGGCTTGCCGGCCATGGCGGCGTCTTCCAGTTCGCGGCAGTCGCTGGACAGCTCGGACAGGCCCAGCAGGCCGGATTTCTTGTTCAGCAGGTCGGTCACGCCGTTGACATCCAGGCCCAGTTCGGAGGCCAGGTAGCCAAAGATGCCCGGGTCGATGTCGCCGGAGCGGGTGCCCATCACCAAGCCTTCCAGCGGGGTCAGGCCCATGGTCGTGTCCACGCTCTTGCCACCCTTGATGGCTGCGGCGGATGCGCCATTACCCAGGTGGGCGCAGACAAAGGCGGTGTCTTCCAGCGGCTTGTTCAGCAGACGTGCCGCTTCGCCGGTGACAAAGCGGTAGCTGGTGCCGTGGAAGCCATAGCGGCGCACGCCATGCTCGCGGTACAGCTGCATCGGTACGGCATACAGATAGGCCTGCTGCGGCATGCTCTGATGGAAGGCGGTGTCGAATACGGCAACCTGCGGCAGGCCGGGGAATTGCTGCATGGCAGTGCGGATGCCCAGCAGGTGGGCCGGGTTATGCAGCGGTGCCAGTTTGGCGCATTTCTCGATTTCGGCGATGACGGTGTCGTCGATGACTGCGGAGGCCTTGAAATGCTCGCCACCATGTACCACGCGATGGCCAACGGCCTTGACGCTGTCCAGCAAATCCAGCTCGCGCAGGCGGGCAATGATGGCGTGCATGGCAGCAGCATGGTTGGCTTCGCTCAGCGTCTGGCTGTCTTTCTGGCCTGCGTGCTTGAAGCTGATCTGGCCTTGTTCCAGGCCCAGTTTCTCGGCCAGGCCGGTCAGGATGGCTTGGTGAGAGGCGGTGTCGATCAGGGCAAATTTCAGCGAGGAACTGCCGCAGTTGATAACGAGAATGCTAGATTTCATAGGCACTGGGATCGTAAATGACAAAAAAGGGGTCCGTGGGGAAAATCACTGCATCAATCCGGTGGATTGGCCATATTAAAGGTTATGACTGTGTCGGCCTGATGACTGGTTGCGCAGCTGACGGGCTCCTCTTGATTTTCCTTTGGTCGGCATGAACCGGGCGGCGATTATCCGGTGCGCCCTGGCGCTCAGCAATAAGGGATTTACCTTGCTCGCGCGCCTTGCTGCAACATGATCCTGCTTGCCATGCGGCTACTGGTTTCTGCCTTCACCCGCTGGCTGCGAATGTTGGTAAAAGCAGCGAATGGCACTGGCTGTCACGTTTCAGCTTGTCCCTGGCACTTAGGCCGGTTCAATCGTGCGGCGAGTATAGCATACCCATCATCAAGTGCTGATGTTGCTTTGCACAATTTGAGCTAAAGCAATGATTTACATGATGGCTGTTGCTGAAAATGTGCCAACGCCTGCGAAAACGGCCGATATTTTGCCGATGTCGGCTTTCTTCCTGCTAAAAATAGCTTGCCCCCCCTTCCGGGGCGGGGCATAATCCCGGCCTCGAAAAGCAGGGGCTTGGCCCTTGTTTTCATTATTGTTTTGATGGTTCCGTAAACTCGTTTAGCGAGATTCGGCTGGTCTTATATCTTCTTCCACGGAGGTGTGGGAATAATGTCTGATCTGGCTTCTTCGCAGATGCTGCAAGCATCTGCTGCTCAGCTGCCTATCTATACCTACTTTGACCCGGCTCATTACGAGCTGGAGCAAAAACAACTGTTTGCCACTGCTCCGCAGTACTACGGCCATGCGCTGATGGTGCCCAATGAGGGCGACTATCACACGCTGGAATGGCTGGGCCACGGCAAGATGCTCAAGAATGTGGGCGGCGAAATCAAGCTGATTTCCAACGTCTGCCGCCATCGTCAGGCGCTGATTTATCAGGGTCGCGGCAATGGCAACCACATGGTGTGCAATCTGCATGGCTGGACTTACGACGCCGAAGGCAAGCTGCTGGGCGCGCCGCATTTCCCGCAAACGCCTTGCCTGAACCTGAATCAGACGCAACTGACCAACTGGAACGGTTTGCTGTTTGATGCCGGTCGCGACATCGCGGCCGATCTGGCGCAGCTTGGTGTGGCCAAACACCTGGATTTCTCCGAGTTTGCCTTCCATTCGACGCATACCACCGAGTATGACTTCAACTGGAAGACGTTCATCGAAGTCTATTCCGAGGACTACCACGTCGATCCCTTCCATCCCGGCCTGGGCAATTTTGTCGATTGCGCCGAGCTCAAGTGGGAGTGGGGTGCGCAGTATCACGTGCAGACTGTGGGGGTGAAAAACCAGCTGGCCCGCTCTGGTTCGCGCGTGTATGGCAAGTGGCACGAGGAAGTGCGCCGCCGCTTTGCCGACCAGCAGCCCGAATTCGGTGCCATCTGGCTCACCTACTACCCCAACATCATGGTGGAGTGGTATCCGCATGTGCTGGTGGTTAGCGTGGTGATTCCGCGTGGCCCGGAAAAATGCACCGTCATCACCGAGTTCTACTACCCGGAAGATGTGGTGTACTTCGAGCCGGAATTCGTCGAGGCAGAGCAGGCTGCCTACTTCGAAACCGCCAAGGAAGACGATGAAATCTGCTATCGCATGCACCTGGGCCGTCGTGCGCTGTGGCTGCGTGGCGAGAGCGAAGTGGGGCCGTATCAATACCCCACCGAGGAAGGCATGCAACACTTCCACGAGTTCTATCGTCGCCTGATGGGCGATGCCATGACTGGCTAAGCCGGGTGTTTCAGTGCAGAATGACAAAGGCGCGGGTTTCCGCGCCTTTTTCTTTGTCTTGATGACAATGCACTGGCAAAAACATTTATTCATTCTCAGCCTTGGCCTGTTGAGTGCTCAGGCGCTGGCCAGCGGTTATACCGATCCGGCCAGCAAGATCAACTTCACCTTGCCGCCCGGCTGGAAGGTCCGCAGCGTGGTGCTGGAGGGCGTGCGCGTCATCAAGGTGATTCCGCCCAAGGCGGACCAGCGCGAGCGCGCCGCCATCGAAGTCACCCTGCAGGAGTACAAGGCCACCCGCGCCGACAGCCCGGAGCGCCTGCAACGCCGTTATCGGCAGGCCGACGGTGATCGCGAGGCTGCCTTGTATGCCCGGCTCAACGCCCATACCGGGCGGCTGGTGACCGAGTATCGCGAAGGTCGTTTCGTTTCCGGACGTTTGTGGATTGTGCGGCATAATCTGCACGTCTTTCTTCCCACGCCGGGCAAGCGCCTGCTGGAGGCACGCTGTGCTGCCAATGCATCGGAATTCAAGACCTACCGTCATCAGATGGAATTGATCTGTCTTTCCGCCAACAGTACCCGCAAGCCATGATTTGTATTCCTTGTCTTCCGTATCGGAGCCGGTCGTGAATGGGGCGCTGATCGTGCGTTTGCGCCGTGGGCAACTGGGCGCAGGCTGGATGGTGGTGGCTGCCGCTTTTTTTGCCTGGATGGGTGTGTTCGTCAAGGCAGGCGCGCAGCATTTCAACTCCATCGAGCTGCTGTTCTGGCGTACGTTGATTGGCACCGCCATTCTCGGTGCCGGCATCCGCTGGCGCGGACTGTCGCTGTCCACTCCACACTGGCTGGGACACATCAAGCGTAGCTTTGTCGGCTATATGTCCATGTCGGCGCTGTTTTATGCGCTCACCCATTTGCCACTGTCCACTGCGGTGACGCTCAACTACACCTCCTCGCTGTTTTTCTCGCTGATTTGCGTGGTCAAGCTCAAGGACAAGCTGTCGCGCCCGGCGGCGCTGGCTCTGGGGCTGGGTTTTCTGGGTATCGTCCTGCTGCTGCGGCCTACCTTCAGCTCGGACCAATGGCTGGCTGGCGTGGTGGGTCTGCTGTCCGGTGTGTCTGCCGGTTTTGCCGTGTTTCAGGTGCGGGAGCTGGGGCAAATGGGCGAACCGTCGTGGCGGGTGGTGTTCTGGTTTTTCGCCATTGCCAGCTTGTTCGGGCTGGTCTGGCTGCTGCTCGGGCCCGGTTTTTCACCGGTACGCGCCGGAAACATATCCGCCTTGCTGGGTGTGGGGGTCTGCGGCATGTTGGGGCAGCTGGCCATGACCATGGCTTACAAGGAAGGGCGCAAATACCTGGTAGCCAGTTTCGCCTATCTCACCGTGGTGTTCTCGGCCTTGCTGGGCGTCTTGTTGTGGGGCGATGCGCTGGGGTCGGATGCCTTGCTGGGCATGGGCTTGATCGTCGGGGCGGGCATGCTGGCAGCGCTGCGCTGAATCATGCCAAAAACATGTCACTCCTTGACGGTTGTCAGCAGAAACTTCCCCGCGGCGCACTAGAATGCAATCATGATCACGCAATTGAAGCTGGCGTGGTTTCATCAACAATAACAGGCAGGACTCACACTTTAGGAGATGCAGCATGATTTCTATCCGCGAACAGGATTATGGTCTGGATGTGGCGCTGTTCAATGAATTCTCGCTGGCAGATTTCAAGCTGTTTGAAGATGCGCTGGTCAAGCGCGTTGCCGAACAAGGCAAGCCGGACGTGCTGCTGGATCTGACCGAGCTGGTGGACTTCACCCTGGATATGGCGGTAGAGGAGGTCAAGTTTGTGCGGGCGCACGAACAGGACTTCGGCCGTATCGCGCTGGTGGTCAGCGATGTGTGGATCAAGCTGGCGGCCCACATTGCCGGCCTGCTGTCGCACAACCACCTGGAGTATTTCGACACGGTGGAAGAAGCGCAAGCATGGCTGGCCCGGCCGGTTGCTGCTTGATTTTGGACTGAATGGCGGTACAGTAGCGGTTTTTGTTCAGCACGAAAGAATAAAAACCGATGTTGAAAAGCATAGCCAGCCGTCTTGCTACTGAACTGGCCGTTCGCGAGAACCAGGTGGCGGCCACCATCGAACTGATCGACGGTGGTGCCACCGTTCCCTTTATTGCCCGCTACCGCAAGGAAGTGACCGGCGGGCTGGATGACACCCAATTACGTACGCTGGCCGAGCGGCTGGTGTATCTGCGTGAGCTGGACGAGCGCCGCGACAGCATCCTCGCCAGCATTCGCGAGCAGGACAAGCTCACCCCCGAACTGACTGCTGCGCTGTACGCTGCCGACAACAAGACAGCGCTCGAAGACCTTTACCTTCCCTACAAGCCCAAACGTCGTACCAAGGCCCAAATCGCCCGCGAAGCCGGCTTGCAGCCGCTGGCAGACAGTCTGCTGGCCGACCCCACGCAACAGCCAGAAGCATTGGCAGAAGGCTATCTCAATGCCGAGGCTGGTGTGGCTGATGTCAAGGCTGCATTGGATGGTGCGCGTGCCATCCTGATCGAACAGTTTGCCGAAGATGCCGAGCTGCTGGGTCGCCTGCGCGAAAAGCTGTGGAACGAAGGCGAGCTGGCTGCCAGCGTGGTGGCAGGCAAGGAACAGGAAGGTGCCAAGTTTGCCGACTACTTCGACCATCGCGAAGCCATTCGCGCCACGCCATCCCATCGTGCGCTGGCTTTGCTGCGCGGGCGCAATGAAGGCGTGCTCAGCCTGGCATTGAAATATCAGCCGGATGAAACCCCGATTACCGAGCGTTCCGCTTACGAATTGATGATCGCCCAGCGCTTTGGTGTGCAAGACAAGGGCCGCGCTGCCGACAAATGGCTGCTGGATGGTGTCCGTCTGTGCTGGCGCGCCAAAATCTTCCTGTCGCTGGAGCTGGAGCTGATGGGCAAGCTGAAAGAAGCGGCAGATGGCGAGGCCATCAAGGTGTTTGCCGATAATCTGCACGACTTGCTGCTGGCGGCACCGGCGGGTCAGCGCGCCACGCTGGGTCTGGATCCGGGTTTGCGTACCGGCGTGAAAGTAGCCGTGGTGGATGGTACCGGCAAGGTGCTGGACACCACGGCCATCTATCCGCACGAGCCACGCCGCGAATGGGACAAGTCCATCGCCATTCTGGGTGCGCTGTGTACCCGTCACAATGTTGACCTGATTTCCATTGGCAATGGCACGGCCAGTCGCGAAACCGACAAGCTGGCGCAGGACCTGATCAAGGCTTACCCGCAGTTGGGGATGACCAAGATCGTGGTGTCCGAGGCGGGTGCGTCGGTGTATTCGGCTTCCGAGCTGGCAGCCAAGGAATTCCCCGATATGGATGTCAGTTTGCGCGGTGCAGTCTCCATTGCCCGCCGCTTGCAGGATCCTTTGGCCGAACTGGTGAAGATTGACCCGAAATCCATCGGTGTGGGCCAGTACCAGCATGACGTCAACCAAAGCCAGTTGGCGCGCGCGCTGGATGCTGTAGTGGAAGATTGCGTGAATGCCGTGGGTGTCGACGTGAATACCGCCTCTGTTCCGTTGCTGACCCGCATCTCAGGGCTGAATGCTACCTTGGCCGCCAATATCGTGGCTTATCGCGATCAGAACGGCGCGTTCAAGAACCGCAAACAACTGTTGAAAGTACCGCGCCTGGGTGACAAGACATTCGAGCAGGCAGCCGGCTTTCTGCGCATCAGCGGCGGTGATAATCCGCTGGATGCCTCGTCGGTACATCCGGAAGCCTACCCGGTGGTGGAGAAAATCGTCGCCAGGCTAGGGCGCGAAGTGAAGTCTTTGCTGGGGGATTCGGTGACGCTCAAGTCAGTCAAGGCAACTGACTATACCGATGAGCGTTTCGGTCTGCCCACTGTCATGGACATCCTGAGGGAGCTGGACAAGCCGGTCGCGACCCGCGGCCGGAGTTCAAGACCGCCACCTTCCAGGACGGTGTCGAGGACATCAAGCATCTGCAGCCCGGTATGGTGCTGGAAGGGGTGGTCACCAATGTGGCCAACTTTGGTGCCTTTGTGGATATTGGCGTGCATCAGGACGGGCTGGTTCATATTTCCGCACTGTCCAGCAAATTCATCGACGACCCGCGCAAGGTGGTGAAGGCTGGTGATGTGGTCAAGGTCAAGGTGCTGGAAGTCGATGTGGCGCGCAAACGTATTGCCCTCACCATGCGCCTGAGTGATGAAGTGGGTGCTGTCAGCCGCGCCGGGCGTGCTGACAATGCCCGTTCTACTGGTGAGCAGCGTAAGCACCCGTCACAGGGTCGTGCGCAACAGCCTGCTGGTGAGTCCGTCATGGCTGCGGCATTTGCCAAGCTGAAGCAGCGTTGATTGCACGCTTTACATATATATGTAAATCACCAAGCCCGGCTCAGCCGGGCTTTTTGCTGCCTGTGCCGGTGTTGAGACCAGCTTTTTGCGCCAGTTTTCACCGCCGGTCGGCGCCGGAAGGGATGTGAGTCGACCATTGACTGTGCACCCGCAGCAAAATACTCATGAAATCCGTATTTCATAAAGTATTACCGTTCAGTGACTTAGTGATCTGTGCGACGGAATTTTGGCAAATCCTGCAGATTTCTTCGCACAAAGTGTTGACGAGGGTGGGTCAGGGCGGTATAGTTCGCCTCCTCAGCAGACAACGCAGCGACGGAAACGAAACGCAGCGACCTGCACCGCTCTTTAAAAAACAGAATAACCGATAGGTGTGAGTGCTTGGCGAAAGCCAAATACTTGCACTGCGAGAGAGAAAGTAAACAGTCCAAGAAGTACTTGTTTATTCTTTGATCTTGCGTGCCAGAAATTTGCTATGAGATTGAACTGAAGAGTTTGATCCTGGCTCAGATTGAACGCTGGCG
>NZ_LNQV01000065.1 GCF_001515305.1 Aquitalea pelogenes | reverse complement strand
GCAAGTTCCGGCCGCGCCCTGAGCGGTGCGGCTGGGGCGGGAATTCGACGCGCTGCGGGTCGCCTTTTCTTTGGGTACTTTCTTTTGGCGAAGCAAAAGTAAAGTACCTCGACGGCGGGGCGAGACCCGCGAAGTTAAACGCAGTGGCGCTGGATGAAAATCGGGTTGCCATTACCAAGTCAAAACAGGCTTTGTATCCGCTCACGCGGATGATGGTTTACATGCCGCTTCCGCGCGGCGGACGGGAAAGAGGGCTTGCCTGGCCAAGCCCTCCTTCACCTCCAAGGCCACCCCGCAAGCATGGCCTGCGGCTGCCCGACAGGTCCCGACCGGGGCGAGGCGCGCCTGAACTCGCGATTGGCTAACGTCAAATCGCTCAGACATTGCAGGCGCTTAACACCTCGCCCCGGCCACCCGTCGGCATGCTTGACGGGGCCATGGGTGGCATCGGTACGGTAGTTATTTGATGGGGAAATGGATTTATTCGGTAGCGTTGCACGGTGGATCGCCCCTGCGGGGCATCCACCCTACGGGGTCGACGCGTAGGGCAGAAGCCCCAGCTTTACCGGGGCGTTCCGCCGCAAAATATCCACCGTCCAAAAATTTCGTTTTCAGTTTGGCGTTGCTCCCCTGCCCTCTGCCGCCTCCACCCGCCACGCCTGTTTGTTCATCCGTCTGGCCAATAGCTGATGGCAAGCCTCCGCCAGCCGCAGCAGCTCGGCATTGCTGCTGGGCAAACCATCCGGCGCGGCAATGTGCTGGGCCAAAGCCTGCAAGGGCGTGGCCTGGCTGTTGAGCGCCACCAGTCGGCCATGCGCATGACGGCTGGCGTGGTTGGGGGTGAAGCGCAGCGTCAGTAGCCAATGGCCATGCTGCCAGCCTTGTCCCTGTTCCAGCACCGCACGTAATACCGCATGGCTGATCTGCTGCCCGGCCTCTGCGGCCATGGCCAGTGCCTGGTCGTGGCGTGGCGCGTCGCTTGGCCGTTGCTGCAGGGCGGGGAGGATTTGGCGGTTCAGCCAGTGGCGCAGCCGTTGTGCGGCTGGGCGTCTGCATTGGCGCAGTACCTGTTGCAGGGTATTTTCCGGCCAGTAGTGTGGCGGGTTGTCGTGTGATGGGTGTTTACAGCAGGGATGTTGTTGGAGGATGTGTTGCAGGCGATGGCGCAAGCGTGGGCCGAACAGTTGCAGGATGTCGTCGCCGTGCAGGCAGCAGGTGTGGGGGTGGAGGTGCAGGCGGATGGGGTTGCCGAGGTAGAACAGGGTAAGGGGTAGGGGAATGGCTGATGGTGAGTTTTGTGTCATGGGGCTGATCTCCAATTTCACCAACTAGATATACAGGTCGCCAAACCTGATTGCGCCTGGTGGCGCAACCGGGTAAGGCTAATCAGCGCTGTTGGCAGCGGCAAGGGTGGAGGGGCGCAGAGACACTGGCAAGAGGTGCAGGTAAGGGGTTTGAATCCGCTGCGCGGATGGTGTTTTGTCTTGCCGCTTCCGCGCGGCAGACGGGAAGGAGGGCTTGCCTGGCCAAGCCCTCCTTCACCTCCAAGGCCACCCCTGCAAGCATGGCCTGCGGCTACCCTCCGGGGCCTGACACTGCTGCGGCGCGGCTGGAACTCGCGATTGGCTAACGTCCAATCGCTCAGACAGCCAGCCGCTTAAAACCGCAGCAGCGCCACCCGTCGGCATGCTTGACGGGGCCAAGGGTGGCATCGGTGCGGTGGGGAATCCAGCAGATAAGACGATTCCGGATGCCACCAAATAGATTTCTGCTTACGACCCGTTCCAGATAGCTAGGGTCATGAAAACAGACGTTCAACGTTGGAATTAAGCTGCACCGAAAGCATCCACATGGATGACTTTTTGGGCATTTTACAAGGGTTCTGGATTAATTCCTTGATTATGCCAATCTCTCAGAAACTCCAATGCCAATTTAGATATTTCTGGTAATTCAGAAGAAATCATCTTTACGGTTTCAACATCAATCCTAATAAATCCGTGAGAAATCCCATTTCTTCTATTGTAGAAATTATTTACCGCATTTGCCTTATTAGGAATGATTTTCCAAGTCTCAACACCTTGCCATAGTTGATCAAAGCAATCACATATCTTGTTGACTATGCCACGGCTGGTTCTTGGAGTGTCACGAGCATATCTTGAACTAATACCTTCAATTGCAGACCAATATGAAAGAAATGCATCGATTGGATCTTCACTGCTCTTTCCTTTTCTATACCAACTGAGAGCCCGTGAGTAGGTTGGTCGAGTATTACCAATTTCTCTTCCATCCCGAAAGCAGTCTGTCCATTCGTTAAGACGTACTATTCTTCTAACATTGTCGTTTACTGGGCGTATTTGAGTTCCAGTGAGGCTAACATATAGGGGCAAGTCAATCTTTAGGCACAAGATATCCAAGGCCTGACCAACGAAATACAGTGCCGCATCATTTGCATCAGATTGATTGTCGGCCCTAGCTACTAAACTGATTACAACCCCATGTAACGCTCTCTTTACCGAGATGCTCGTCCAGAATGGATCAACATAACCTTTTTCAGAGCGAAATTTAATCTCCCGGTCTTCTGTTGTTATAGGTCCAGATACTGATAATACTACTTCCCATTCAGGCATACGAACCTCTGCTATTGAAAATGCCAAGCTTGTTATAGGGATCAATTTTCTGCTGGCCATCGACGTGCACTCACTAACATGGTGTGACAGATCAGCGAAGATTGGCTTATAGTTCACCAGAATTCATTTACATGGATAGCCACCATTAACAGAATAGATATAAATTAGCTTTGCTGAATTTAACCCAGCAACTCATTATAGCTGGCTATACGGCACCAAGACTGAACATCTGCTTCTGGTCGAAAACATTCTGCAATCAATAGTAGCAGGCGATCCTTTGTAGCTAGTCAAATTATTGAAAAACAGATGCTCAACGTTTGAAATCAGGTGGAGCCAGTGTGCTGAAGGCTCTCCGGATTGAATTATTAGACGAAGTCATATATCAACAATTTCTATGAAAAACTCACCCTCTTTGAGGATCGCTTCCTTGAATTGAACGTTAGGTTGGTGGCGTAATGCTGCCGTAATCATTACACGGTCAGATGTGGACATTCTGGCACCGAACGTTACGGATAGTATTGCCGATGGAGCGGTATAGGCTTTGTCGCCCTCACTCACCATTATTCGCCACTCCTGCTCATAAGACCAACATTTTGCTTTTGTCAACCATAATGCATCGAAAGCTTCTTCTCCGTTCTGAGGCATAAAGTCTGCAGCAGACAAGCTTGGTACTTCATCCCTATATTGTACCTCTTGCGCCAGTTTGCGCAGTTTAGTCTCTTCACTGCAGTCGTACTCGACGCAGAATCCGCGATGGTGATTTGCGTAGTGTGACCACATGAGCATGTGGTTGGGTACCGCACTAAATGAGCAAATACCTATGTTTTGAATTTTTTCAAGTAGACTTACTCTGAACGTTTCGAAAGCTTCTGCATCTCCGGGCCAAATATCAAGTAAATGTTCACGGCGCAAACCTTCTGATTGAGCTCTCTCGATAGCGACTGTCACAGCGTGCATAACAGACTCTTTATATTTTTTCCGATCTAGTGTTATTGCACAGTCAAACGGGTCATTGAAGCTCGCTGGTTTTGCCAACCAAATAGTATTATTGGTGAGAGATGCTAACGAGTAAGCACTCAGCGGCATATACTTATATAAGGTGTATGGAAGGTCCATGGCAATAGCGGTCTAACTATTTATTTTGATAGTAAATATGCTGTATAACTCCGGCCGTTGCTGCACAACATACCGGGGTGATTTTTAAGTAGAGCGGCTTCCCAGCTTGGGTCTCCGTGAAGATCATAAAGTTTCTGGTCCTACTAAATGGGAACAAAATCAGCAGCCGATTGCTAAAACATAAGCATACGAAAAAAATGTCTGTACGACTTCCTTGTGCTCGATTGCTGGCCGTCCGTTTCTGGCTAATACCAGCCATGCTAGCACATTGGCATGGAGAAAATCTTGACCGGTATTGGTGACGGTCCAGACAGTAATCCGTTATCGCAAGACCGTACCAACGAAACCTGCTCCCGTCAGCGCGAGCCGACACAGACGGGCCGCTCAGGGTCTTAAGCGGTCGGCTGTCCGCAGCGGCGCGACGCTAGCGCGCCGCAAGTTCCGGCCGCGCCCTGAGTGGTACGGCTGGGGCGGGAATTCGACGCGCTGCGGGTCGCCTTTTCTTTGGGTACTTTCTTTTTGGCGAAGCAAAAGAAAGTACCTCGACGGCGGGGCGAGACCCGCGAAGTTGATTTTGCTGTTGGTTTTCCGTTGGAAGGTACAGGCTAGAAATCCGCTACGCGGATGATGGTTTAAGTGCCGCTTCCGCGCGGTGGACGGGAAGGAGGGCTTGCCTGGCCAAGCCCTCCTTCACCTCCAAGGCCACCCCGGCAAGCATGGCCTGCGGCGTCCCTCCGGGACCTGACGCTGCTGCGGCACGGCTGGAACTCGCGATTGGCTAACGTCCAATCGCTCAAACAGCCAGCCGCTTAAAACCGCCGCAGCGCCACCCGTCGGCATGCTTGACGAGGCCTGGTGGCTGCGTTGGTAAGGTGCTTGTTTGGTAAGGACACTGGTTGAAGCTGCCAGAGCCCAGACCAGCCGCAAACCGCGCAGTTAAACGTATCAGCGCAGGACCACGGTCCAGCACCGCTACGTAACAAATACAGGATTTACATCCGCAATGCGCACCACGCATTGCCCAGACAAACTATTGGCAGGCCCCGCCTGTACGCAGCAGAAAGCACAAAACAATGACCGGCAAACTTTATCTTGTCTCCGTCGGCCCCGGCAGCCGCGAACTGATCCCGCCCATGGTGGAACAGGCGCTGGCCGCCAGCGACGTCATCGTCGCCTACGACCTCTACCTTACATGGATCCAGCCGTGGATTGCCGGCAAGGACATCCGCACCCTGCCGCTCACCCAGGAACGCGACCGCGCCCAGCTGGCGCTGGAAGAAGCCCGCGCCGGCAAGACGGTGGCGCTGATTTCCAGCGGCGACATCGGCATTTACGCCATGGCCACGCTGGCCTACGAAGACATGCGCGAGGACGATACCTTCGACGTGCAGCTGATTCCCGGCATCACCTCGGCCAATGCCTGCGCCTCGCTGCTGGGCGCGCCGCTGTCGCACGACTTTGCCACCCTCAGTCTGTCCGACCTGCTGTGCCCGTGGGAGTGGATTGAAAGCCGCGCCCGCCATATTGCCGAGGCTGATCTGGCCGTGGTGTTTTACAACGTGCAAAGCAAGCAGCGGCAGGAAGGCGTGTACCGCATTCTGGACATCATGCTGGAACACAAGCGGCCGGAAACCCTGTGCGGCATCGTGCACAATGCCTACCGCGAAGGCCAGACCGTGGAAATCGTCACCCTGGCCGAGCTGCGCACCCGCCAGTTCAACATGCTCACCTCGCTGGTAATCGGCAACCGTTTCACCCGCCGCAAGCGTAACTGGATGTTCACCCCGCGCGGCTATTTCAACTGGCAGAACACCGCCGACACCATTACCGCCGACAGCCTGCCCGGCGCTGCCGCCTGGGTGTTTGCCGGCACCAGCGACGGCAATGCGCTGGCACGCCAGCTGGCAGCAGGCGGCCAGCCGGTGATTGTCAGCACGGCAAGCGACTACGGTGCCGAAATCGTCGCAGCCGACAGCCCCGGCCTCACCAGCATCAGCGGGCGGCTGGGCGTGGAGCGTCGCCGCGAGCTGCTGCAACAAAGCCAGGCACGCTGCATCGTGGATGCCACCCACCCCTATGCCACGGAAATGTCGCAACAGCTGATGGCGCTGGCGCAGGAACTGGCCCTGCCTTATCTGCGCTACGAGCGCCCCAGTGCGGTGGATCAGCACCCGGCCATTCACTGCAGCAGCATGGCCGAAGCAGCAAAGCTGGCAATGCAGCATGGCCAGCGCATTTTCCTGGCCACCGGCAGCAAGGAGCTGGCCAGCTTTGTGCAGGCCGAGGGTGCGGCTGACAAGCAATGGTTCGTGCGGCTGGCACCGGACCCGCAACACCTGCAACGCGCCATCGATCTGGGCATTCCGCGTGCGCGGTTGTGCGCGATGCAAGGCCCGTTCTCGCAGGCAGCCAATGAAACCCTGTGGCGCGACTGGCAGATCGACTGTGTCATCAGCAAGCAATCGGGTGACGCCGGTGGCTACAGCGCCAAGGCTGCCGCTGCGGCCGCACTGGGCATTCCCTTCATCGTGGTGGACCGTCCGCAGCTGGACTACCCGGTCAGCTTTGCCGACTTCACCAGCCTGCAAGCCGCACTGGAGCAACTGGCATGAGCAGCCCGCGCATTCCGGTCACCGTGCTCACCGGTTTTCTGGGCGCGGGCAAAACCACCTTGCTGTCCAATCTGATCCGCGACAGCAAACAACGGCGGCTGGCCATTCTGGTCAACGAATTTGGCGAGGTGTCGATTGACGGCACCATCCTGCGTACGGACGACAAGGCCGGGGTGGAGATTCACGATCTGGCCAATGGCCTGGTGGCCTACGACGACGACGAGCACTTCCTGCCCACCATGCTGGCCTTGTGGCAGCGCCGTCAGCAAATCGACCATGTGCTGATCGAAACCTCGGGCCTGGCACTGCCCAGCGCGGTAATGGAGCAGCTGCAAGGCCCGGAGCTGGCAGAACGCTTTGTGCTGGACGCCACGCTGGCCGTGGTGGATACCCCGCTGCTGCTGGCTGGCGATTTTGACAGCGGCCACGGCCAGCAGGACGACGCGGTGGCCAGCCTGTTCCGCCAGCAGCTGGAGAACGCCGACATCGTGGTGCTGAACAAGATCGACCAACTGGACAATACCGCCATGCTGCAAGCGGAAAGCACGGTGCGCCAGCTGGCACCGTCCATCCGCTTTATCGAGCTGGCCTATCAGGCAAAACTGGATACCAGGCTGACGCTGGGCCTGCATCTGCATGAAGTCAGCGGCAGCGGCCACCGCCATTACGGCCCGGTATCCAGCCTGCCGCTGAATCTGCGCCCGCTGGCCAACCAGGCGCTGCTGGACGGCCACAGCCACGGCGGCCTGGCCGCACACAGTCATGGCCTGGCCACCCACAAGCATTTTCACGAGCAGGACCCGGGCTGGCAGTCCTTCCTGATCCGCAGCAAGGACGCCCAGGACCCAGCACGGCTACTGGCAGCGGTGGAAACCATTGCCCGCGAGGAAGCGCTGTTGCGCATCAAGGGCCATGCGGCAAGTGCCAATGGAGAGGGCCGGCTGGCACTGCAAGCGGTACGCCAGCGCGTACAACTGCAACAGGAAGCGGACACCGCCGCACCACGGCAGGCGCAGCTGGTATTCATCGGCTACCACCCCAGCCGGCCGCGCATTGTGGAGCGGCTCAAAACATTGACCGGCACCCACTGGCAGTAAGTGCCAGCCTGATCAGACAAGGACAAGACCATGAAAACCGACGCCGCCGCCCACCAGCGCATGGTGGAAAAGCGCAAGGCCGGCTTTGAAAAGAAAAAGGCTGCCGCCACCAAGGAAAAAGGCTTGCTCATCGTCCATACCGGCACCGGCAAGGGCAAGAGCAGCGCCGCCTTCGGCATGGGCCTGCGCATTGTCGGCCACGGCATGCAGCTGGGTGTGGTGCAGTTCATCAAGGGCGCACTGCACACTGCCGAGCGCGACCTGTTCAGCCGCTTCGACAACTGCCGCTTCCTCACCATGGGCGAGGGCTATACCTGGAACACCCAGAACCGCGAGGCCGACATCGCCACCGCGCGTCAGGGCTGGGAGGCCGCACTGGAGATGCTGAACAGTGGCCACTACGACATGCTGATCCTGGACGAGCTGAACATCGTGCTGAAGTACGACTACCTGCCGCTGGACGAGGTACTGGCGGCACTGGCCAGCCGCCCGGCCAATCTGCATGTGGTGATTACCGGCCGCCATGCGCCGCAGGCGCTGATTGATGCCGCCGATCTGGTCACGGAAATGAAACTGGTGAAGCACCCCTTCCGTGAGCAGGGCATCAAGGCGCAACAGGGCGTGGAGTTCTGACATGGCCATCCGCCACTGCCCGGCGCTGTTCATCAGCGCCCCTGCTTCGCATCAGGGCAAGACCACCCTCAGCGCCGGGCTGGCGCGTTACCACCGCCAGCAGGGCCGAACCGTGCGCGTGTTCAAGACCGGGCCGGATTTTCTCGACCCCTATGTGCTGGAGCAGGCCAGCGGCCACACCGTGTACGCGCTGGATTTGTGGATGAACGGCGAGGATGACTGTCGCCAGCGCCTGTACCAGGCCGCCGCCGAGGCCGACCTGATCCTGATCGAAGGCAGCATGGGCCTGTTTGACGGCACCCCCAGCAGTGCCGACCTGGCCCAGCTGTTCGGCGTGCCGGTGGCCGCCATCATCGACGCGGCCGGCATGGCGCAAACCTTTGCGGCGGTGGCACATGGCCTGGCCAGCTTCCGCCCCGGCCTGCCGTTTTACGGCGTACTGGCCAATCAGGTGGCATCAAGCCGCCATGCGGAGATGCTCACCGCCGCCCTGCCCGCCAGCCTCAACTATCTGGGCGCGGTGATGCGCCAGCAGGACATGGGCCTGCCGGAGCGCCATCTGGGCCTGGTGCAGGCGCAGGAAGTGGACGATCTGGAAGCACGGCTGGAGCGCGCCGCCGCCCAGCTGGCCACCACTTGCCTGGCCGATCTGCCACCCGCAGTTGCCTTCCAGCCTGCCCCGGCACCCAGCCTGCCACGGCTGCTGGACGGCGTGCGCATCGCCATCGCCCGCGATACCGCCTTCAGCTTCATCTACCCGGCCAATATCCAGACGCTACAGGCATTGGGAGCCGAGCTGCATTACTTCTCGCCACTGGCCGACGATGCCCTGCCCGACTGCGATGCCGTCTGGCTGCCCGGTGGCTATCCGGAACTGCATCTGGCCGCGCTGGCAGGTGCAGAGCACAGCCGCGCCAGCCTGCATGCCCACGTGGCAGCAGGCAAACCGCTGTATGCCGAATGTGGCGGCATGCTGTATTTGCTGGACAGCCTGACCGACAAGCAGGGTGAAAGCGGACAGATGCTGGGCCTGTTGCCCGGCCATGCCCGGCTGAATAGCCGCCTGAGCGCGCTGGGCCTGCAACAACTGCAGCTGGATGGCGCAGTGCTGCGTGGCCACACTTTTCACTATTCCAGCCTGGATACGCCCATCACCCCGCTCACCCATGCCAGCCGCGCCACCGGTAACGGGCCGGGCGAGGCGGTATACCGCCACGGCAGCCTGCTGGCCAGCTATCTGCATCTTTACTTCCCGTCCAACCCTGCGGCCTGCGCCAGATTGTTCCTGCCATGAATGCCTATCCCCAAGCCGACATCGACGCCGTCTACCGCGCCATCCGCGAACGGCGCGACATGCGCCACTTCAAGCCGGACCCGGTGGCCCCGGCACTGCTGCAACGCCTGCTACAGGCCGCGCACCTGGCCCCCAGCGTGGGTTTCATGCAGCCCTGGCGCTTCATCCGCATTAGCGATACCGCGCTGCGCCAGCAACTGCATGCCGAGGTGGAAGTGGAAAGGGTAGCCACCGCCAAGGCACTGGGCCAGCGGGAAGACGAATTCATGAAGCTGAAGGTTGAGGGCATTCTCGACTGCGGTGAGGTGCTGGTGGCGGCGCTGATGGACGGGCGCGAACGCCATGTATTCGGCCGCCGCACCCTGCCGGAAATGGATATCTGCTCCATCGCATGCGCCATCCAGAACATGTGGCTGGCGGCCCGCGCCGAGGGCATCGGCCTGGGCTGGGTATCGCTGTTCGACCCGCAGCGGCTGGGCACGCTGCTGGGCCTGCCGGCCGAGGCCAAGGCGGTGGCCATCCTGTGCATCGGCCATGTCGAGGCTTTCTACGACAAACCCATGCTGGAACAGGAAAACTGGGCAAAGCGGCAAAACCTGGCCGAGCTGGTATTTGAAAACAGCTGGGCTGACAGTCGCCCAGCCGTCTGAAGCCTTCAGCGGGCAGCCGCGCTACGCTGGCTGCTGGCCGGGCTCATGAATTGCTGCCGGAAATAATCACGGAACAAGGCAATGGCAGGGCTGACCTCAGACCCGGCCTTCCATGCCAGCCCCAGCGTCATCGGCGGCACCAGACCGTGCAGACTCACCGTTTCGATACGCCGCCCCTCCAGCGACCACGGCCGGAACACCATGTCTGACAGAATGCTCACCCCGCTGCCATTGGCCACCATGCTGCGCACCGCCTCCACCGAACTGGTGCGCACCCTCACCTGCGGCTGCCATGGCGACTGCTGCCAATAGCGCCACGTCGTCTGTTCTGCCTCATCCACCGTCAGCATGATGTAGGGCTGCTCGGCAATATCCTGCAAGTCGGGTGCCGGGTGTGACAGCAGCGGATGCTGTGCCGGCAGCCACAAGCGCCGGGGCGAGCTGATGATGGGCTCCAGCCGCAAAGCCGGGTTGTCCACATTGGAAGTCAACAGCACCGCGACATCGAAATCCTGCCGCAGCAGCCCGGCTTCAATGTCCTCACGTGACAATTCGAACAGTTCAATCCTCAGTTGCGGGTACAAGGCGGACAGGCGGCACACATGGGCAGGCAGAAAATACCCCATCACCGTATAGCTGGCGGCCACGGTCAGCCTGCCGGCAAAATCACCATCCCGTTTGCCCAGCAGCATGGCCTCTTCCACATTGGCCATAATTTCGTAGGCATGACCCAGAAAGCGCCGTCCACAGTCGGTCAGCACCATGCCCTGAGGGTGGCGGACAAACAAGGAAGTAGCCAGCACTTCTTCCAGTTGCCGGATGGCTGCCGTCACTGCCGATTGGGTGATGCACAGCTGGATGGCCGCCTGGGAAACCTGCCCTGTTTCAGCCGTGGCCACAAAATACTTCAACTGCCGGAAGGAAAACGCCATGCCCGTACTCCGGTATCAAAATAATTGATGGGACACCATCAAAATTTAAAACTTCCCCCGCCTGTTCACGCTGCCTAGGGTGTCGGTCTGACTCACTCTCAGACAGGAGCACACATGAACAAACAGGTAATCGACCTGAACGCCGACATGGGGGAAGGCTTTGGCCCGTGGCAGATTGGCGACGGGGACGACCAGCACATCATGCCGCTGATCAGCTCGGCCAACATTGCCACCGGATTTCATGCCGGCGACCCGGCCACCATGGCCAGCAGCGTCAGCCTGGCCAAGGCACATGGCGTTGCCGTGGGCGCCCACCCCGGCTATCGCGACCTGGTGGGCTTCGGGCGGCGCAGCATTCAGGTAAGCGCACAGGAACTGGTACAGGACGCGGTGTACCAGATTGGTGCCTTGCAAGCCTTCCTGCAACTGGAGGGCATGGTCATGCAGCATGTCAAACCGCATGGTGCCCTGTACATGACGCTGGCTGCCGATGAAGCGCTTTCACTGGCATTCCTGCAGGCAGTCCAGGGACTGTCGCCGCAACTGGCGGTGTATTGCATGGCTGGTTCTGCCACGCATCAGGCCGCGCAGGCGCTGGGCGTGAAGGCAGTAGGCGAATTCTTTGCCGACCGGGATTATGACGCCAGCGGGCGGATTGTATTTACCCGCCGGATGGGACGGCTCTCCCCGGCAGCCGTGGCCGACAAGGTGATGCTGGCCTGCACGGAGGGCCTGGTTGATACCGTGGATGGCCAGCGCATTCCGGTCGACTTCGATTCCATCTGCATTCACAGCGACACCCCCGGCGCGCTGGAACTGATCCGCACCACCCGTGACCGTCTGCTACAGGCTGGCATCACCCTGCGCGCACCGCATGAGCAAGCCGTTGGCTGAGGCAGACCACAACACCCCGTTCAAGGACAAGCACATGACTGAACACCTGATACTCGCCCCCCTGCCCGGCACCTTCTATCGTCGCCCGGCCCCGGATGCAGCGCCCTATGTGGAAGAAGGCAATCTGGTTGCAGCGGATACCGTCATCGCCTGCATCGAGGTGATGAAGCAATTCAACGAAATGACTGCCGAGCATGGCGGGCGCTTGCTCGCCTTTTTGCTGGCAGACGGCGATGCGGTCGATATCGGCCAGCCGGTGGCGAGGGTGGTGACATGACGCAGCCCATTGCCTTGCAACGTATCCGTCGCCTGCTGGTGGCCAACCGCGGGGAGATTGCGGTGCGCATCATCCGGGCTGCCCGTGAAATGGGCGCGCAGACCGTACTGGTACACAGCAGTGCGGACCGCAACAGTCTGGCCTGCCAGATGGCAGACCGGACAGTGGAAATCGGCCCGCCACCCGCCGCAAAAAGCTATCTGGACATTCCGGCCATTCTGGCTACGGCCCGCAATCAGGAAGTGGATGCCGTTCATCCGGGCTATGGCTTCCTCGCCGAAAATGCCGACTTTGCCCGTCAGGTAGAGGCCGCCGGGCTGATTTTTGTCGGCCCGACGGCAGACACATCGCGCTGATGGGTGACAAGGCCCGGGCCCGCGCCATGGCACAGGCGGTTGGCGTTGCCACCGTACCGGGCAGTGCGGGCGCACTGGCGGACGTGGTGCAAGCCATGGGCATGGCCAAGGAAATCGGCTATCCGCTGATGATCAAGGCCGTGGCCGGTGGTGGTGGCCGCGGCATCCGCGTGGTGGAACATGCCGAAGCGCTGCATGCGGCGTTTGCCGCTGCGCAACGGGAAGCGCTGGCGGCCTTTGGCGACGGGCATCTTTATCTGGAGCGCTTCATGCCGCAGGCACGGCATCTGGAAGTGCAAATCCTGGGGGATGGCCAGCGGGTGATTCATTGCTACGAGCGCGAATGCTCCTTGCAGCGCCGCCGCCAGAAAATCATGGAAGAAGCCCCCTCCCCCGCGCTGGATGACGCACAGCGCCACAGGCTGTGCCAGGCAGCAGTCCGGCTGGCGCAATCCGTGGCATACCGCGGGGCGGGCACGGTGGAATTCCTGTTCGATCAGGACGAGTTCCATTTCATTGAAATGAATACCCGCATACAAGTGGAACACCCGGTCACTGAAATGGTCACCGGGCTTGATCTGGTGCGTGAAATGCTGCTGATTGCCGACGGCCAGCCCTTGCGCTGGCAACAGCAGGACATCCGGCTGCGTGGTGCCGCCATCGAATGCCGCATCAATGCCGAAGACCCGCAGCGCAACTTCCTGCCCACACCGGGCAGCATCGAACAGCTGCAACTACCCGGCGGGCCGGGGGTGCGGGTGGACAGCATGCTGTACCCGGGCTGTGTCATCCCCCCTTATTACGACTCCATGCTGGCCAAACTGACCGTGTGGGATGAAGACAGGAAGCGCGCACTCAGTCGCATGCGCCGGGCGCTGGATGAACTGCACATCAGTGGCGTTGCCCACACAAAAAGCCTGCACCAGGCCTTGCTGGCCGATACCGACGTATGCGCCGCGCGCTATCACACCCGCTTTCTGGAGCACTGGCTGGCGCACTGGCCGGGCAGCACGGCAGACACGGTGGCAGACCCGCTGGCGCGTGACACCGGGAGAACCGCATGAGCATTCGCTACAGTTTTGGCGGCGACGAGTTCCTGTTTGCCGAGGTCAGCGAATCCATGTCGCTGACCGCCTGCTTCACCAGCATGGCCATCACCGGGCTGCTGCGCCAGCAACAATGGCCGGGGATTGTCGAAATATGCCCTGCCAATGCATCGTTCCAGCTGCGCTTTGACCCGGACATCCTGCCGGCCGCGCAATTGCTGCAACTGGTGCAGGAGCTGGAACAGGCGGTACAGGACAGCCCGCAGACACTGGACACCCGCCTGGTGGAAATACCGGTCTGGTATGACGACCCCTGGACGCTGGAAGTCGGGGCGCGCTTTCGCGAACGCCATCAGGACCCGCAATCCACCGATCTGCAATACGCCGCGCGCTGCAACGGTTTTGACTCGGTAGACGCCTTCATTGCCGCGCATAGCGGTGCACCGTGGTTTGTCTCCATGGTGGGCTTTGTCGCCGGCCTGCCCTTCATGTACCAGATGGTAGAGCGCGACCGCCAGCTGCAAGTACCGAAGTACCTGAGCCCGCGCACCGCAACCCCGCGCCAGACCATAGGCCACGGCGGCTGCTTCGCCTGCATCTATTCGGTGGCAGGTGCCGGTGGCTACCAGATGTTCGGCATTACCCCGGCACCGATTTACGACCCGCAGCAATCCCTGCCCTATCTGGCAGACAGCATGGTGCTGTTCCGTCCCGGCGATATTGTCCGCTTCAAGCCCATCGACCAGCAGCAATACCAGGCAGCCGTCCAGGCGGTGGCCGAGGGCAGCTTTCAGCTGGATATCTTTCCGGTCCGCTTCTCGCTGCCGGACTTCCTGGCCAATCCACAGGCCTACAATCTATCCCTTCCTGGGGGCCATCATGCACATTAAGGTCATCAAGCCTGGCCTCGCCACCTCGGTACAAGACGCTGGCCGCAACGGTCATTACCATCTGGGCATCCCACCTTCCGGCGCGCTGGACCAGTATTCATTCCGCGCCGCCAACCTGCTGCTGGGCAATCCGGAAACCACGGCGGTACTGGAGTGCACGCTGCTGGGGCCGCAGCTGCAGTTCGGCGTGGACTGCCGCATTGCCGTGTGCGGTGCCGACATGCTGCCGCTGATCAACGGCCAGCCACAGGCCACCCATCAGGTCCTGTCCATTGCCGCAGGCGACATGCTGGACTTCCGCCCGGCCACGGCCGGGGTACGTGCCTATCTGGCGGTTTCCGGTGGCATCGACGTACCGGAGGTGCTGGGCAGCCGCTCCACCTATACGCTGGGGACATTGGGTGGGTATCAGGGCCGATGCCTGCAGGCTGGCGACATGCTGATGCTGGGCCGGTCAACCGCGGAGGCACCGGCTGGCCGCAGCCTGCCACCCGCCCTGCGCCGACCCTTGCCACGCCAGGCCACGGTGCGGGTGCTGCCCGGGCTGTATGACCACAGGCTGACGGCGCAATCGGCTGAACGCTTCTATCAGGAGACATGGACGGTAGCATCGGAATCCGACCGCATCGGCTACCGGCTCAAGGGCGGCTCACCTTTGCAATTCCGGCCACGGGAAGCTCCATTCGGTGCCGGGGCCGATCCGTCCAATATCGTGGATGCCGGCTATCCGGTTGGCTCCATCCAGATACCGGCCGGCAAGGAGCCCATCATCCTGTTGCGGGACGCCGTCTCGGGTGGGGGGTATGCCATGCTGGGCACCGTCATCAGTGCCGATCTGGACGTGGTGGGACAATTACCACCCAATCAGCGCCTTGCATTCAGCGCCGTTGACATGGCTGAAGCCTTGCAGGCCAGACAGCAAGGGCAGGCAGCGCTGGAGCGTCTGCGAGCGGCACTGCAAGGCTGAGTGTCAGGCAGGCTGCGCCGCCTGCATCACCTGATTGCGCCCTGCCTTTTTGGCCGCATACAAGGCCTGGTCGGCGTGGCGGTACAGCTCGGTAAACGACATGCCCGGCTGCCATACTGCCAGCCCCATGCTGACGCTGTAAGGAATGCTGCCCCCCAGTGAAACCGCCGGTATTTCAGCAGCACGCAAGCGCAGGTTTTCCGCCATGGCCAGCGCTTGCGCTGGCGGCGTTTGTGGCAGCAACAGTGCAAATTCTTCGCCCCCCATGCGGCCGGTCACATCTGTTGGCCGCATGCCCTGACGCAACAACTCGCTGAATGTCAGCAACACCTGATCCCCTGCCTGATGGCCATGCCGGTCGTTGATCTGCTTGAAATGATCCAGGTCCATCAGCAGCAGACACAAGGACAGGCCATCGGCCTCTGCCTGCTGCAACAGCTGCATGCTGCGGCTTTCAAAACACTGACGGGTATTGAGCCCGGTCATGCCGTCGTGTTCCGCCCGCCAGGTGGCATCACGCAACAGGTACTCCTGCACCATGGCCACTGCCAGCATCGACAAGCCGGGCACCAGTGCCGCGGTCAGGCTCATGGAAAACACATTGGGTACGGTGGTGGCAAACAGGTCGCTGATATTGCCGAAGCCGCCGCCGTAGTAAACGGCACGCCCCAGATGCAGCAATGACGTCACGGCACTGCAAGCCGCGCCCAGCCAGTACACCGTGGCGCGATGGCTGGCAATGCGGTGGCGGAACAACAGCCAGGCCGTGGCGGCAAACACGATGCTGATACCACCGGAGGCAATCACCACCCGCACCCGCATGCTGTCCAGCAGCAGGGTAAAGCCCAGCAAACCGGCGACACCGGCCAGCACCAGCAAGGCCAGCGGCCGGGCATGGCTGGGCCGGCCCAGAAAGCGCGCGCAACCGATGTAGAACATGCTGGCTGCCACCAGGCCCAGGCCATTACTCAGTACCACACTGAAAATCAGCGGCAGCACCATGCGCAGGCCCAGCGCAGGCAGATAACCCAGCATGGCGGCATTGGCCAGCAGCCAGCTGCGGGTACCGGCGACGCCGGCTTTTTTCAATGACCACAGTTGTACGGTATTGCAGGCGCACAGCAATTCGGTGACCACAAAGACGGGTAACAGGATGGGAATGCTCTGAGTTACCGCCATTGAAATTCCAAACAGATAAAAATGATGTCAATGCTATGCCGTAGTGCACGCCAGGCACAAGCGCATTTAAATTACAGCGCACATTTTCAAGCAATATGCATACCTGGCAAACGGGGCGGACAAAAAAAATGCCGGTAGTGGCTGCCAGACAAATGTGGCGGCCGCTACGGCATGGTGTTCTGGCCCGTGCTTAATGCTGATCCGGCTTTGCTACGCTGGCAGCATCTTCCCAGCCACCACCCAGCGCCAGGAACAGATTGACCTGATCCTGTGCCAGCTGGCTTTCGGCCATGGCCACGGCCTGTTCGCCGCTGACCATGGTGCGATCGGCATCCAGACTGGTGAGATAAGGCGCGCGGCCCGCCTGGTACAAGCGGCGGTTTTGCGCCGCAGCTTCACGGGCATTGTCGCGCGCGCTGCGCAACAGCGTCAGACGTTGCAAGTCCTTGGCATACAGGCTGAGGCTGGTTTCCACTTCGCGCAGGGCATTGAGCACCACGCCGTCAAAATGCGCCAGCGCCGCCGCATTGTCCGCCTTGGCTGCACGTACCCGCGCCATGCTGCCGCTGTCCGGAATGCTCCAGCTGATCAGCGGCCCAAAACCAAAACGCTGGGTAGAGCGCTTGCCCAGGTCTTCGACAAAACCGGTAAAGCCAGCTGATGCACCCAGGGTGATGCTGGGATAAAGATCGGCCGTGGCCACCCCTATCATGGCGCTGGATTGCGCCAGGCGGCGCTCGGCCTGCTTCACGTCCGG
>NZ_LNQV01000064.1 GCF_001515305.1 Aquitalea pelogenes | reverse complement strand
CGTGGCAAGCAAGATCTGGAAGCTGCTGAAAAGCGCGTTGCGGACGAACTCCGCAAAGCCAAGCAACAGGCAATGGAAATCATTACTGCTGCTGAGAAGGCGCGGCTTGCTGGCAGGTGTCAGCGGGCCGAACTGCAATTCGCGCCCGGAAAGCGGGTTCTGGATGCAGGAAATGGGCAGGCCGCGGTGAAAACGGCCAATACAGGACTGATTGCAGGCAATGCAGGCGCGGATGGCATCCGGCTGCTGCCTGGCCAACTTGTTGGGCAGCTCCGGGTCGCAAATCAGCGCCCGTGTCATGCCGCAGGCATCCACCACGCCGTTGGCCAGCAGTTGTTCCGCCTCTTGCGGCTGGTTGATGCGGCCCGCCAGCAGCAATGGAATGGACAGCGCCTGGCGGAAACGTCCGGCCGGGGTAGCGAGATAAGCTGCCGGAAACGCCATCGGCGGGGCAATATGCACCGCGCCACCCAGGCTGGCCGAGGTACCGGCCACCAGGCTGACATAATCCAGCTGGTCTTGCAGCGCGACACAGGCTTGCAAGGCTTCGTCTTCCTGCAGGCCCTCGCTGTCGCGCTCATCCAGCGAAATGCGCAAGCCCACCACGCAGTCTTCATCGACTGCGGCGCGAATGGCCGCCACCACCTCGCGCAAAAAACGCAGCCTGCCGTCAAGGTTTCCACCATAGCCGTCCGTGCGCAGATTCAGCCTCGGGTTGAGAAACTGCACCGGCAGATAGCCATGGCTGGCGACGATTTCCACCCCGTCGAGCCCCGCCGTGCGGATGCGCCGCGCCGCAGCGGCATAGCCGGCAATCAAGGCCGCGATTTCGCTTTCGCTCAGGGCGCGCGGCATCACGTGAAAGCGCTCGCTGGGCACGGCAGAGGCGGAATACGCCACCGCCTGCATGCCATCGGCGGTTTCCATGATTTCACGGCCCGGATGAAACAGCTGGGCAAACAGCGTAGCCCCTGCGGCATGCACGGCTTCGGCCAGCGCACGATAGCCGGGAATGCAACTGTCGTCGGCGGCCATCAGCGCGTGCGAGGTATAACGCGCACTTTCGTGCACGCCGGACACCTGCAGCACGATCAGGCCGACTCCGCCACGCGCCCGCGCGGCATGGTAGGCAATCAGCGCCGGGCTGACCTGGCAGTCAACCGGCAATACGGTGTCGTGGCCGGTGGAAACAATGCGGTTGCGCAGGGTCAGCTTGCCGATACGCAAGGGGGACAGCAGATGAGGGAAGGCAGTGGACATGGCGACTCCGGGTTCTGACAGCGGGTTGGCAACAAACAGCTGCCGATATTCCGCATAAGCCGGGAGCTTGCCTGCTGGCCCATGGGCGGGAGGCGGGCCTCTTGCCGATCAACAGCAGTCCTGCTAACGCAGGGTGCTCCGGCCATGCCGGACTACCCGGACAGGCTGAGCCGCCAGACGGGAACACAGCCGCCACGGGGGCCGACGCGAACCCACGGCGCGCCGCCACCCCCGTCCCGTGCACTGGCCGGCTTTATTTCAATGTCGCCAGATAAGCGATGATGGCATTGCGCTGGCCGACATCCGGCACCCCGGCAAACGGCATCACATTACCCGGAATGGTTTGCTGCGGATTGGCCAGATAGGCGGAGAGCAGGGATTTATCCCAGCTCTTGCCCAGGGTTTTCATCGCCCGGCTGTAACGAAAGCCCGGATAACTGCCAACCTTGCGCCCGATCACACCTTTCAGGCTGGGGCCAACACCATTGCTGCCGGTCACGCTGTGACAGGCAGCGCACTGGGCAAAAGCAGCGGGCGGCGTAGCTGGGCCAGCCGCGAATGCCGACAACGGCAGCAAGGCAGCTGCAAACAGGAAAATACGCATGGGAATCTCCTTTGGGGTGAACAAGGCCGCACCGTGCGGGCGGCCAGATGGCGTTACAGACGGCCCGGACGCTGCAGATAGCGCTGCAGGTCATCCCCCAGCCGCAGGGCGAGTGCGCCTAGCGGGCCGGTGGGGTTGTAACCGGAGTTGTGCGGATAGACCGACGCCCCCACCACAAACAGGTTGTGGGCGTCCCAATGTTGCAGATGGGGGGAAACCACACTGTCATGCGGTGTCTCGCCCATGATGGTGCCACCCACGATGTGGGTGGTCTGGTACAGCCGGCTGTCAAACGGGGTGACCAGACCTTGCAGGCTGCCCACCTTGTCCGCACCGCAGTGCCGGGCGATTTCCATCATCTTGTTGCTGAGGAAGGCTGCCATTTTCTGTTCGTTGTCGCGGAAGTCGAAGGTCATGCGGATCAGCGGCCGGCCATAGGCATCGCGATAGGTCGGGTCCAGGCTGAGGTAGTTGCCACGATGCGGATAGCAGCTGCCTTCGATGCCCAGCGTCATGGAGTGGGCATACCAGTCGGCATTGGCCTGCTTCCACGCGGTTCCCCAGCGCGGCGTGCCATCCGGCACCCGTCGTCCCTTGATGGGACGTCCGCTGAACTGGTAGGCCTGAATGGTGGCACCACCCAGAAAGCCCAGGCCGCTGTGGTCGAAATTGTCGTTGTTGAATTCGTCGATCACCATCTGGGTACTGCCGCTGGCCAGGAAGGGGTTGAACCATTTGTCCTTGAAGAACAGATCCACCCCGGCATTCACCTGATAGCAGAAGTTCTTCCCCACCACGCCGGTATTGCTGACCGGGTCGTACGGTTTGCCAATCTTGCTGTGCAGCAGCAACTGGGTATTGCTCATGGTAAAGGCCGCCAGCACGATTACTTCGGCGGGCTGCTCGTATTCCTCGCCGGTCAGCAAATCCAGGCAATGCACGGCGGTGGCACGTTTGCCGGCGGCATCGTAGCGCAGCCCCAGTACCTGGGTATTGAGCCGCACTTCAAAGCTCTTGCGCTCGCGCAGCATGGGATACAGCAACACCTGCGGCGACCCCTTGGCATTGGCTTCGCAGATGAATCGCTCGCAATGACCGCAATACTGGCATTGCCCCAGCTTTTGCCCGTCCGGGTTGGTATAGGCCCCGGAAGAATTGGCCGCTGCCTGCGGAAAGGCGTGATAACCCAGTTGCTCACAAGCCTGCTTGAACACCAGCCCGGACTCCAGCACCTGCAAGGGCGCTTGCGGATAAGGCCCGCTGCGCGGTGCTTCGAAGGGATTACCACCCGGCAGTTTCTTGCCGCCAATATTGCCTGCCTGCCCGGAGACGCCGAACAGTTTCTCGAACAAGTCGTGATACGGCTCCAGCTGGGCATATGTCACCCCCCAGTCCTGCAAGGGCATGTCCGCCGGAATCGCCTGCTTGCCGTAGCGATGCAGATAATGGCTGCGCAGCTGCGGGTCGTACTCGGCCCAGCGCCACAGGTGGCCGTTCCAGTGATTGCCAGCCCCGCCCAGCCCCTGCCCCGGCAGGAAGGATTCCATCCAGCGCACCGGCAAGGCAGTCTGGTTGTGCTGATGGCGCAGGGTATAGGTTTCACGCGACCAGTCCTGAATCAGACCCTGACGCACGGCCCAGCGCAGTTCATCCCGCTGGTTGGGCAGGCTGGATTCCGGACCCTTGCTGTGATCGCCACCGCGTTCCAGTACCAGGACTTCCACCCCTTTGGCGGTCAGCTGGCGGGCAATCAGGCCGGCGGTAAGGCCGCCCCCCACAATGACCACGGTTTTGCTTGCACGTGTTTTCATGACTTGTCCCTAGCTGAAGTCGGCGATGGATTTGGGATTGGCAGCACCGGGATAAGGCTTGCCAAGATACTGGACGACATCCAGCGCATGCGTGGCAGGCAGGCCGGGGTAGCCGATCATCTTCCAGAACACCATGCCCACATTGCCGCCATAGAGCGGGTCGGCAAAACAGGCTTCGGCAAATAGCGGGTACACCAGGGAGTTGAACCATTCAGCCAGATCCAGCTGTTCGCCGGCCACCCGCCCTGCCGCCAGCTGCTGCAGGAAGGCATCGCCCTGTTGTGGAGTCAGTACATCAAACAACTGGCCATAAAGCCTCTGCGCAGCACGGTCAGCTTCTGCTACGCCTGCCTTGAAATACTGCTCCGGCGTCAGCGGCAGTTGCGGCCCGCACTGGGCAGCCCCCTGCAGGAATGGCCCTGCGGCGTAGCGCCGCGCCCCCTGGCCAAAGCTGCCGGCCAGCTGACGGTCGATATAGATGGCGAGACCGCAGTCCACTCCACCGGGGGTGAGATGGTCGGCCGGACACATGATGTTGAGCATGGCCTCGACAAAGGCCGCTTCATCCGGACCAAAACTCTGATAGCCATATACGGTATTGATGACCGGCTTGCCGGAGGGCGCGGCCGTGGCGTCTGCAGACTGCAACAGCATGGCTGTCGCCGAGCCGCCGGCCAGCGCCTTGCCCAAAGGCAGGCTGCTGGAGGCGGCCGCCAGCTGCTTGAGAAAAACCCGGCGTGCACTACCGGCAGAATCCGGTGGAAGGAAATCGACAGAGTCGGTCATGGCATGCTCCTGAAGGGCTGTTGCGGAGTGTCATCTGTGCGGGTTCATGGTGCGCCCTGGCTTGCGGGGTACATCGCGCCGTCGAGCTGACTGGCTGGAGCATGATTGCGCGCCAATGGCAAAAACAAGGGGCTGAAGGGAGTCAGCGGAGGAAAAGGAAATTTCTCTGTCGCAAGGGAAAAAAAGACGAATAACAAATAATTCTTCTTGTGATAACTCCAGAAAATGGATGGGGACAGAGCAGGGCAACAGGGACAAAGATGCAAAACAGTAACTTCGGCTTGTAGCAGACAGCCCATCTCAACAAAACCCTGCTTGCTGTACAGCGCGGTTACCACAGTTTCAGCACGCCTTCCGACCAGCCCACCCATGGAGACACCCGCAATGCAACACAACACTGTCGGTAAAATCATTGTCGAAACACTGGAACAAGCCGGAGTAAAGAACTGCTACGGTATCGTCGGCGACACGCTCAACCACATCACCGACGCCATCCGCCACAGCCAGATCAAATGGGTACATGTACGCCACGAAGAGGTGGCCGCCATGGCAGCCGGGGCGGAAAGTTACATGACCGGCGGCCTCACTGCCTGCGCCGGCAGCTGCGGTCCGGGCAGCCTGCATACCATCAACGGCCTGCTTGAAGCACACCGCAATCGCTCGCCGGTGGTGATGATTGCCACCCAGGTGGCGCTGACCGAACTGGGCATGGAGTTTCCGCAAGAAGTGGATCTGGCATCCATTTTCAAAACCTGCAGTCATTTTTGCGCCACGATCTACCATCCTTCCCAAGCCAGACGACTCACCGCCCAGGCCGCACAGGCGGCCATCAATCTGCGTGGCGTGGCCGTGCTGATTGTGCCGGGCGATCTGGCCGGTCAATGTGTAGCGCCGGGCCTGCCGTTCAGCGCCCATCATCCACAGCCGGTGTGCAGCCCGTCCGAAGCCGAGCTGGATGAAATGGCGCATCTGCTGCTGTCTTCCGAGCGGCTGGCACTGTATTGCGGCTCCGGTTGTGCCGATGCCCATGCCGAAATCATCGAGCTGGCGCGCGGCTCAAGGCTCCGGTGGCGCACACCAGCCGCGCCAAGGACTTCATCGAGCCGGACAATCCGTTCAATGTGGGCATGACCGGCATGCTGGGTATTGAATCGGGCTATCACGCCACCCAGGAGTGCGACACGCTGTTGTTGCTGGGGGCGGATTTTGCCTGGACATCGTTCTACCCGCACCGCGCCACCATCCTGCAGGTGGACAATCAGGCCACGCACCTGGGGCGGCGCCATCCGGTGAAACTGGGCGTGGTGGGTGACATCCGCACCACCTTGCAAAAACTGCTGCCACGCCTGCCGGAACGGCAGGACGACAACTTCCTGCAGGAGTGCCTGAAGCTGCACCAGAAATCACTGCACTGGCTGACAGAACAAGAAAAGCCGGGGCATAACGGCCTGATTCACCCGCAATATCTGGTTAAGCTGATTGACCAGATGGCCGCTGACGATGCCTTTCTGGTGGGAGACTCCGGTACCGCCATGGTCTGGCTGCTGCGCCACACCACTGCCAATGGCAAGCGCCGCACGCTGGCCAGCCTGATCCACGGCACCATGGCCAATGCCATGCCGGAGGCGCTGGGCATCAAGAACGCCTTCCCGCACCGGCAAGTGATTGCCATCTGCGGTGACGGCGGCCTGTCCATGCTGATGGGCGACTTGCTGACCATCGTGCAAGAGGGGCTGGACATCAAGATTGTCATCCTCAACAACAGCGCGCTCGACTTTGTCGAGATCGAACAAAAAACCGAAGGCCTGATGAATGCCTTCACCGATCTGCACAACCCTGACTGGGTGAAAATGGCCGAAGCCATCGGCTTCAAGGGCCTGCGCGTGGAACATGCCGACCAGCTGCCGGAGGCCGTTGCGCAGTGGCTGGCCGAGCCCGGTCCGATGCTGCTGGATGTGAAGGTGAACCAGTACGAACTGGTCATGCCGCCCACCGTCACCACAGGAGAAGTGCTGCATACCGCGCTGTATTCAGCCAAGGCCATCCTGTCCGGCCATGGCGGCGAGGTGGTAGAGCTGATCGAAAGCAATTTCCTGCGCCGTTAAGCCTTGGGCCCCGGCTGGCCTGGCCGGGGCACTTCTCCAGTATCCAAACCAGATGGATCACCAGGGAGCAGCCCATGACACCATCCCGCCCCTTATCCCCTGCCCGGCTGCTGTTACTGGCCTGGTTATTGGGTGCCGTGTTTTATTTTCTGGACTATGTGGTCCGCACCAGCCCGGCTGTCATGCTGCATCCGCTGGCCACACAATTCGGCATCACCCCGTTACAGGCAGGCAGTTTGCTGGGTAGCTACTTCATTACCTATTCCTTGTGCAGCCTGGTTGCCGGGCTGTCCATCGACCACCTTGGTCCGCGCACGCCGCTGGTAGCCGGCTGCGTGATTCTGGCCATCGGCTGCCTGTGCTTTCTGGCTGGCTCCCAAAGCGGCGGCTATGTCGGCCGCTTGCTGCAAGGGGCCGGCTGCGCCTTTGCCTGGCCCGGCTGTGTGTTCATTGCCACGCAAGGCTTCAGCCCACACCGGCTGGCCACCGTGCTGGGCATCACCCAGGCCAGTGGCAACCTGGGCGGCTATCTGGGCCAGTACGGAATTGGCCAGGCACTGAGCAGCGGCCTGAGCATGAGCACATACTGGGCGGCACTGGCAGGCTTGATCTTGCTGCTGGCCATCGGGTTCATGGTGTTATTGCGGCCCGGCGCACATCCGCCGCCAAGCACCACCACTCCGGCTGGCACAACATCACTTGGCTTGCTGGAGCCCTTCCGCATCATTCTGTCGAACCGGCAATCCTGGCTGGCCGGGGTGATAGGCGGCCTGATGACCGTGCCCACCTCGGTGTTTGCCATGACCTGGGCGGTGGACTTGCTCCAGACCGACCGGCAATACAGCTATGCCGATGCCGTATTGGCCAGCTCGGTGGTGTCGCTGGGCTGGATTATCGGCAGCCCCTTGTTTGGCCTGTGGTCAGACCGGCTGGGCCTGCGCAAGCCGGTGCTGTGCAGCGGGGCGGTACTGATGCTGCTGGTGATGTTGCAGCTATTCCTGTTTCCGGATCTGTTGCCCGGCACCGTGAGCATGCTGTTGCTGGGCGTGGTATCCGGTGCCGAATTGCTGGTGGTGAGCATCAGCAAGGAAGTGAACCCGGACCGGGTAAAGGGCAGTGCCGCCGGCTGTGCCAACTTCCTGGTGTTTGGTTGTGCCACCCTGGTGGGCATGCTCTACAACCTGTTCCTGCCCTTCAGCAACAACAGGCCGGGCACCTTGCTGCAACACTTTCAGCAATCCGGTCTGTTTTTCATTGCTTGCAGCGTGATTGCCATCCTGCTGATTCTGGGTTTGCAGGAAACCGGGCAGCGCCGGATGGCCGGATCCGACCAGCCGCAGGCTGCTGCCAGGTGCTGATAACAAAAAACCGCCACCAAGGGTGACGGTTTTTTATTGCCCAGCGGAAAGACAGATCAGCCGCTATTACGCAAACCAGCCGAGGTGCCATTGATGGTGAGGTGAATGGCGTACAGCGCCTCGGCATCGTCCGGGTTGGCACGCAGGCGTTGCAGCAGGTCGGCCTGCAGCAGGTTGAGTGCATCCAGGTACGGCAGACGGGTTTCCAGGCTGCGGTGCAGGGTGGGGTTCTGTTCCAGCAGGCTGGTCTGGCCGCTGATGGCAAAGAAGGCATCGTGGGTCTTCTGCCATTCTGCTTCAATCTGGCCAAACAGCTTGTCCGCCAGCGCCCGGTCGGACACCAGCGCGGCAAAACGGCGTGCAATGCCCAGGTCGGCCTTGGCCAGCACCTGTTCCATATTGGACAGAATCACCTGGAAGAAGGGCGATGTGCGATACAAGCCTTGCAGACGGGCCAGGCCTTCGTCGCCATGGCGGGCAATGAAACCGGCCACGGCTGAGCCGAAACCGAACCAGCCGGGCAGCATCACCCGCGATTGCGACCAGGAGAACACCCAGGGAATGGCACGCAGTCCTTGATGCTGGCCAGGCTCTTGCGCGACGCCGGACGGCTGCCGATGTTGAGCTTGGCAATGGCATTGATCGGCGTGGCTTCCAGGAAGTACTGCATGAAGCCTTCGGTTTCCACCAGCTGGCGATAGGCCTTGAAGGCAGCTTCGGACAGCTCGTCGAATACTTCGCCATCCGCCTCGCAGCTGGGGTGGGTGGTAAGGCTGGCTTCCAGCGTGGCAGCCACCAGCGCTTCCAGGTTACGGGTGCCGATGTCAGGGTCGGAATACTTGGAGGCAATCACCTCGCCCTGCTCGGTAATGCGGATGCGTCCGGCTACGCTGCCGGCCGGTTGCGCCATGATGGCCTCGAAGGACGGGCCGCCACCACGGCCCACCGAGCCGCCACGGCCGTGGAACAGACGCAGCTTGACCCCTGCCTTGTCAAAGCTCTGCACCAGACGCTGTTCCGCCTTGTACAGCTCCCACTGGCTGGTGAGATAACCGCCATCCTTGTTGCTGTCGGAGTAGCCCAGCATCACTTCTTGCAGCATGCCGCGGCTCTTGAGCAGCAACTGGTACCACGGCAGCGCAAACAGCGTGTCCATGATGTCGGTGGCGGCCACCAGATCGGCAATGGTTTCGAACAGCGGCACCACGTTGATGGTGGACACCGGCAGGCCGTTTTCCAGCCGGATCAGGCCGGTTTCCTTCAGGATCAGCGCCAGCGCCAGGATGTCGCTGACCGAAGCGCAGTTGGAAATGATGCTCTGGCTGATGGCCTCGGTACCGAACTGCTGCTGGATCAGTGCGGCTTCGCGGAAGATGGCCAGCTCTTTTTCGGTATCGGCGCTGTACTGCTGATACGGCGAGTACAGCAGGCGCGGGGTGGCCAGTTCGCGCAGCAATACGCGGATGCGCGCGGCCTCGTCCAGCGCCGGGTAATGTTCCAGTCCGGCACTGGAAAACAGTTCGCTCACCACCGCTTCGTGCATGCCGGCAAACTGGCGCAGGTCCACCGGCATCAGGAAGAAGCCGAACACTTCCACCGCGCGGCGCAGGCGTGCCAGGCGGCCATCGGCCAGCAAGTCGCTGCCATGGGCAATCAGCGAATCCGCCACGATGGCAAGGTCAGCCTGGAAGGCGGCGGTATCACGATAGGCTTCGGCCACCGGCCAGCGGCCACGCACCGCCAGCCCCAGCTCGGCAGCCTTGCCCAGCAAACGGGCTTCAATGGTGGCCAGCGCGCGGCGATAGGGTTCCTGCTCGCGGCTTTCCTTGTTGTCCGGGGTCTGGTCGGACAGGGCCTGCAAGGCCGGGCTCACGCTGACATGGCGCTCGGACAGCGACAGTTCGCGGTACAGCGATGCCAGCTCGGACAGGTAGTGCTCGAAAGCCTGGGTGGCTTGCAGGGTAAAGGCATGGCGCAACACGGTGGCGTTGACATTGGGGTTGCCGTCACGGTCGCCACCAATCCAGCTGCCCACGCGAATGAAGGGCGGCAACACCGGGCTTTGCCCCCAGGCGGAAGTCACTTCCTTGCCCAGACGGTCGTACAAGCGCGGCAGGGCGGAGAAGAAGGTCATCGGGTGGTAGGCCACGCCGTTCTTGATTTCGTCTTCCACCGACAGCTTGAAATGGCGGATTTCCGAAGTCTGCCACATGGACAGGATCACCCGCTTGAGCTTGCCATCCAGTTCGGTTTCCTCTTCCGGGGTCAGGTCCGGCGAGCCGAGCTGGCTGAGGAATTTGCGCACCGCCCGGTGGCCGTCCAGCACGCTCTGGCGCTGCACTTCGGTGGGGTGGGCGGTAAGGATGGCACCGACATAGGCATCCTGCAGGGTGTCGGACAGCTGGGCAAAGCTGACGCCTTCCTCTTTCAGGCGTGCCAGTGCCCGGTTCAGGCTGCCTTGCTGCGGGCGCGAACCGGCAATCTGGTGCGCACGACGACGACGGGTGTGGTGCAGGTCTTCCGCAATATTGAATAACTGCGCATACAGGCCACAGGCGCGCACCAGGGCGGTGGTGGCCTTGGGCGACAAGGTATCCGGCAGCGGCAATGCGCGCTGCTCCGGGGTACGTGCCGCAATGGCCTTTACCTCCTGATATACCTGCGGTCCTTCCTGGGCATGCAACACTTCGCCCAAGAGGCGGTCCAGCCGCGCCAGGTCGGCACGTAGGGGAAGATCCTTGTCCAGCTCCGTCATGTCCTGTTTCCTTTGTTGCATTGTCTGGCCAATCGGTACTGACACCATGTCGAGCGTGGCATGGCCGTTGGCCTGTTTATTAAATGGTCGGGCAACCTGTTCAAGTCAGACTGCAATCTGACTTCAAGCGGCTGCGCAACGACCATCATAGGCAGCATTGCAGCTGTAGTGTGTTCATTACCGAATTTTCCTGATTTTTTTCGCACATTTTGTGCACAACAGCAACGCGGGTTCACCCTTGATCGTGACCCTGGGCAGGAAATGGCTTTTCCTTGATGCCACTCCAGGCATCGCCCCGGCTGCATGCTAGAATCGGGCGAAAATTCATCGTCAGGACCGCAATTCATGGACAAGATCGTCATTGCCAGCCGCGAAAGCCGCCTGGCCATGTGGCAGGCCGAACATATCCAGGCCCGCCTGCAAGCACTGTACCCGCACCTTACCGTCGAGATTCTGGGCATGACCACCCAGGGCGACCAGATTCTGGACAAGACCCTGTCCAAGATCGGCGGCAAGGGCCTGTTCGTGAAAGAGCTGGAAATTGCCCTGGCCGAAGGCCGTGCCGACCTCGCCGTACACTCCATCAAGGACGTGCCCATGGTGCTGCCGGAGGGCTTTACCCTGGCCGCCATCTGCGAACGCGAAGACCCGCGCGATGCCTTTGTCTCCAACAAGTTTGCCAGCCTGGCCGAGCTGCCGGCAGGCAGCGTGGTGGGCACCTCCAGCCTGCGCCGCGAATCGCAACTGCGCGCCCGCTACCCGCAACTGGTGATCAAACCGTTGCGTGGCAATGTGCAAACCCGCTTGCGCAAGCTGGACGAAGGCGAGTACGACGCGATCATTCTGGCTGCCGCCGGCCTGAAGCGCTTGGAACTACACGACCGGATTCGCGCAGAACTCGCCCCGTCCGAAAGCCTGCCGGCCGCCGGTCAAGGTGCACTGGGTATTGAAATCCGTGCCGACCGCGCCGACATGCTGGCCCTGCTGCAACCCTTGAACCACCCGGATACCCACGCCTGTGTCAGCGCCGAACGTGCACTGGCGCGCGAACTGGGCGGCAGCTGCCAGGTGCCGCTGGGCGCCTTTGCCACCCTGACCGATGACGTGCTCACCCTGGGCGGCTTTGTGGCGCATCCGGATGGCTCGGTCATGCTGACCGCCACCGCCAGTGCGCCGCGTCAGTATGCCGACTCGCTGGGCCGCGCCGTGGCCAAGCGTCTGCTGGACGATGGTGCCAAGCCGCTGATCGACGCCGTACTGAAAGACCAGGCATGACAACAGCCGGCCGCCGCATCCTGGTGGCCAGACCGGCCGCACAAAGCGGCCGTTTGCAGACCCTGCTGGCCGATGCCGGCTGGCAGGGTCAGCCCTTCCCGGTGATGGACATCCAGCCTCGTCCTGATGCGCTGGCACACTTGCCACAACAAGCCGCACAGGCGGACTGGCTGTTTTTTGTCAGCCCCAGCGCCATCGACATCGCCTGGCCGGTACTGCAACAACAAGCTCTCAACGCCCGACTGGCTTGCGTGGGTCAGGCCAGCGCACGCCGCCTGGCCGGGCTCAGCGGGCAGGACATCCTGTTCCCCACCGCCGGCAGCGACAGCGAAGCCCTGCTGGCCCTGCCCCAGCTGGCGGATGTTGCCGGCCAGCGCTGGCTGATCGTGCGGGGCCTTGGCGGCCGCACCTTGCTGGCCGACACCCTGCGCCAGCGCGGAGCCGATGTGACACTGGCCGAGGTCTACCAGCGCGTGGACGGCACGCCGGACTGGAGCTTGCTGGATAATGACCCGCCAGACGCCATGGTGATCACTTCCAGCGAAATGGTGGAGCAATTGTTCAGACTGGCTGGCCCGGCAAGGGCCGTGACGTTACAATGCCTTTTGTATTGCGTGCCGCACCCGCGCATTGCCGAACGATTGCAGGCACTGGGCGCGACACGCATCGTGACAACCCGGGCCGATGACGAAGCGCTCGTCAGCGGCCTCAGAGAATGGTTCTGCCGTCACCCATGAGCGAAACCCAGACTGTCGACACTCCCCGTCCCGCCCGCAAAAAACAGCTGAACCTGGCCCTGCTGGTGGCACTGGCCGCCCTTGGCCTGTCGGGCTATCAGCTGTACAGCACCCAGCAGGAACTGGCCGCCGCACGCCAGGAACTGGCGGGCCGCATGGCCGAAGGCAATGGTGCCTCCAAGGAATTGCGCGGCCTGACCGAACAGGCGCTCAGCGCCGCCCGCGCCACCGATGCCAAGCTGGCGGTGCTGGAAACCCGCGTGAATGAATCCGCCGGTCAATACAACACCCTGAACGGCATGTATCAGGAGCTGACCAAAAACCGCTCCGACTGGCTGCTGTCCGAGGTGGAACACACGCTGGCCATTGCCAGCCAGCAGCTGCAGCTGGCCGGTAATGTCACGGCGGCCATCTCCGCCTTGCAAATGGTGGACGCACGCCTGTCCAAGTTCGATCAGCCGCAGTTGATTGCCGTGAAAAAGGCAGTGGCTACCGACCTGGAAAAACTCAAGGCGCTGCCGGTTCTGGACAGCGTCGGCCTGACCGTGAAGCTGGACCGCCTGATGCTGTCCAGCAGCAGCATGCCGCTGGTGGTGGATGCCCATCATCTGCAGGACAAGCAAACCACCAAGCGCGTGGCGGACACCGCCCCCTTCTGGGAACGTCTGGTGGCCGACATCAGCCAGAGCCTGGGCGAGCTGGTGCACATCCGCCGCATGGACAAGCCCGAAGCCCTGCTGCTGTCGCCGGAGCAGTCCTTCTTCCTGCGCGAGAACCTGAAAATGCGTCTGCTGGACGCACGCCTGGCGCTGCTGCAACGTGACGGCACCACCTACAGCGCCGACATCAATGCCGCCCAGGATTATGTGCAGCGCTATTTCGATGGCAACGCCCCGGCCACGCGCCAGTGGCTGGCCACCTTGCAAGAGCTCAAGTCCGCTCCGCTGTCCGTCACCCTGCCCGACCTCAACGCCAGCCTGAAGGCGGTTCGTGACGCGCAGGGCAACAAGGGAGACTAAGCGGTGAAATTCGTCATCTGGATTACCGGCCTGTTTGCGCTGGCCGTACTGGTGGGGCTGGCCTCCACCCTGAATACCGGCTACGCCATCCTGTTCCTGCCGCCATGGCGCATGGAAGTGTCGTTCAACCTGCTGCTGCTGGGCATTGTGGTGCTTATCGTGCTGGCTTATGCCGTGATGCGCGTCATCAGCATCACTGCCGGGCTGCCGGCCGAGGTCAAGCGTTTCCAGCGTCAGAAAAAACTGAAAGCCGCCCGTCACGCGCTGCGCGAAGCGGGGATCGCCTTTTTTGAAGGCCGCTTCCAGAAAGCCGAACGCGAAGCCCTCAAGGCCATGGAAGACGAGTACGCGGCAGAAAACCGTGCGCTGGCCCTGCTGCTGGCCGCCCGCTCTGCCGGTGCTACCGGCGATCTGGACAAGCGTGACCAGTACCTGCAACAGCTGGACACCCTGCCCGAGCGCCTGCAACTGGCGCGCCACATGCTGGATGCCGAGCTGAAGCTGGAAGCCAAGGACGCGCTGGGCGCACTGGCAGCCATCGAGCGCGCCCGTGCCCTGTCGCCCAACCTCACCAATGCCCTGCGCCTGGAACTGAAAGTGCGTTTGCTGCAACGTCAGCCAGAAGCGGTATTGGCACTGACCGAAAAACTGCTCAAGGCCGAGGCGCTGGAACCGTCACAAGCCCGCCGTTATCGCCTGGCCGCTTACAGCCAGCAGCTGACCGGCTTTGTCGGCAGCCGCGAGGTGCGCGACTGGCTGCGCCGCATTCCGGAAGCCGAGCGTCGCAACCCTGTTCTGGTCAGCGAGATCGTCAGCCGGTTGATTGCGCTGGAAGACTTCGACTATGCAGCTACCCTGCTGGCCGAAGCACTGGCCGACGAAGACCAAGCGACGCCGGAACTGGCCCGCGAACTGGGCCAGCTGGCCGAGCGCCTGTCGCCGGAAAAACGTCTGGAACTGATGCGCAGTGCAGAGGACTGGCTGAAAACCCGTCCGCGCGACTACATGCTGCTGCTGGCGCTGGGCCGTCTGGCCATGAACCAGCAACTGTGGGGCAAGGCGCAAAGCTATCTGGAAGCCAGCAACTCCATCGAGCCCACCCTGTGCGCCAATGCCGAACTGGCCCGGCTGTTTGAAGCCACCGGCAAGGAAGAACAGGCCGCACAGCATTACCACCGCAGCCTGGAACTGGCACTGGCCAAGGGCGACTGAGCCCCATTGCCAACCACAAAGAAAGCCCGCACAAGCGGGCTTTTTTCTTGCCATCACACGGACTGCTTACATCTTGGTGCGCGTGACTGTTTCACTGAACACCACGCGCTCCAGAATGGTCCGTACCGCCGAGGCATCCGCCGGAGGATTGGCCACCGTTTCATAACGCAGCTTCAGGTAGTAGGCGGTATCAGGCTGCGGGGTAAAGCCTTCGATTTCGCCATAGAACAGCTGCCAGGGCTGGTTTTCACTGCTGCGTACCTGCAGGCATTGCATCTGCCCCGCACCGGCACTGCAGTTCTTGCGCACGGCACTCACATACAGATATTGCGGGCGTTGTGCCGGGGTCGTGGCAGCGGTGTTCTGGCCTGCGGCCTTGTCCTGCTTGCGCACAAAGCGGTATTCGTCGCCAGCCTTACCCGTCAGTACCAGTTGCTGTGCCTTGCCGTCGGTCTTGATCTGGAAGGGTTGCGACAGGAAACCGACATAGGCCTGTTCGGTTTGCATCATGGCCGGGGGGCACATCATGCGCGTGGTGGCAATCACCAGTTTGCCTTCGGCATTGCTGTGGCCGGTAAAACGGTTACAGCCGGCAAAGCCGCTGATGCCCTTGGCCTGAAACGACAGCGTGGGTTGCGGTTCGGCCACCTTGGGCGACACCAGCTGCCAGTCAGTACCGATCAGGTTTGGCCGGGCCAGCACCGGGGCAGACAACAGGGCGACAATGATGGCGGTGGTTTTCCAGTGCATTGCGATCTCCAAAATTAAACAATACTAATATTTAAGAGGCCGGAACCAGCCATGAGTTCCATCCGGCGACCACTGTCAACTCTCCAGAAGGACGGCCATAGCCGTTGAACTGGCTGCACAGCATGAAAAAACCCCGCCATGCAGGCGGGGTTGGGTGGGGTGATACCTTGGCCAGCAGTGCTTAGTGCACCACGCCCTTCACCAGGTCTTCCACCACTTTCTTGGCATCGCCAAACACCATCATGGTCTTGTCCATGTAGAACAGCTCGTTGTCGAGGCCGGCATAGCCCACGCTCATCGAACGCTTCACCACGATCACGGTACGTGCCTTGTGCGCTTCCAGAATCGGCATGCCGTAGATGGGGCTGGACTTGTCCTTCTGCGCGGCCGGGTTCACCACGTCGTTGGCACCAATCACCAGCACCACGTCGGTATTGTTGAAGTCGGAGTTGATCTCCTCCATCTCCAGCACCTGCTCGTACGGCACTTCGGCTTCGGCCAGCAGCACGTTCATGTGGCCCGGCATGCGGCCTGCCACCGGGTGAATGGCGTAACGCACGGTAACGCCCTTCTCGTGCAGCAACTCGGCAAACTCCTGCAAGGCATGCTGGGCGCGCGATACCGCCAGGCCATAACCCGGCACGATCACCACGCTGTCGGCATTGCTCATCAGGAAGGCTGCGTCTTCTGCCGAACCGGACTTGTAGTTCTTCGGGCCACTGTCACCCGCCGCACCACCAGCCGCCGCCTCGGCACCAAAGCCACCCAGCAGCACGGACACGATGGAACGGTTCATCGCCTTGCACATGATGTAGGACAGAATGGCACCGGACGAACCCACGCAAGCACCGGCAATGATCAGCACCGGGTTGTTCAGCGTGAAGCCGATACCCGCCGCCGCCCAGCCGGAGTAGGAGTTGAGCATGGACACCACTACCGGCATGTCGGCACCGCCAATCGGGATGATCAGCGTCACGCCCAGTACCAGCGCAATGGCCACCATCAGCAGGAAGGCTGCATGGCTGTCGGTCACGAAGTAGGCCACGCCAAAACCCACCATGGCCAGTGCCAGCACCAGGTTCAGCAAATGCTGACCATTGAAGCTGACAGCCTTGGAACCAAAGCGGCCGGACAGCTTGCCGTAGGCAATGACCGAGGCGGTAAAGGTGATGGCACCAATAAACGCGCCAATAAACAGTTCCACCTTCTGCACCGGGGTGTGTTCCACGCCGGTATGGAAAATGGCAGCCACGGCAATCAGTACCGCGGACAGGCCCACCAGCGAGTGCATGGCGGCCACCAGCTCCGGCATGCCGGTCATTTCAACCGTCTTGGCCTTCCAGCCACCAATCACGGCACCACCGATGATGGCAGCGGCAATCAGCCCCAGCACCGGCTTGTCCATGATCATGAAGGTGGTACCCACGGCGATGACCATGCCGATGATGCCGAACTTGTTGCCGCGCAGCGCCGTCACCGGGCTGGACAGCCCCTTGAGCGCCAGGATGAACAGCACGGCCGCCACCAGATAAAGTACTGCGGAAATATTAGCCATGGTTCTTCCTTATTTTTTCTTCTTCTTGAACATGTCCAGCATGCGCTGGGTGACCATGAAGCCGCCGAAGATGTTGATGCTGGCCAGGAAGATGCCGATGGTACCCAGCACCGAGGTGAGGGTGATTTCGGAACCGTTGATGTCCACCACCTGCAGCATGGCACCGACGATGATGATGCCGGAAATGGCATTGGTCACCGCCATCAGCGGGGTATGCAGCGCCGGGGTGACGTTCCACACCACGTGGTAGCCGACAAACACGGCCAGCACGAAGACGGTAAGGCTGGCGATAAAGGGATCGACCATCTCTGTTCTCCTTAGTTGGCCGCCGGGAAACGCACCTGGCCGTCGTGGGTCACCAGGGTGGCCGCCAGC
>NZ_LNQV01000063.1 GCF_001515305.1 Aquitalea pelogenes | reverse complement strand
GTTGGCGGCGTGATGGGCGAGATGGCCTCCCCCATGGCGCTGGCTCCGGTATCGCTGGTGCCACGCGCCGATGGCAGCACCGCCCACTTTCCGCATCTGATCGAACGGGCCAAACCGGGGCTGATTGCCGTTACCGCCAATGGCCAGCGCTTTTGCAACGAGGCTGACTCCTACCACGACTTTGTCTCCGCCTTGCTGCGTGCCACCCCGGCAGTCAGCCGGTGCAAGCCTGGCTGGTGGCCGACCACCGCTTTGTCCGCCGCTACGGGCTGGGCGCGGTCAAACCCGCCCCCATGCCGCTGGGCCGCTGGCTGCGCAATGGCTATCTGCAACGTGGCAATACGCTGCAAGAGCTGGCCCGCCGCTGCGGCATCATCCCCGTAGCGCTTGAACAGCAGGTGGCACGCTACAACCAGCAAGCCGCTACCGGGGAGGACAGCGACTTTGCCAAGGGCGACACCCCCTATAACCGCGTACAGGGCGACAAGGACAATGCCTGGCCCAACCCCTGCATGGCCCCGCTGCAGCACGGGCCGTACTACGCGGTGAGGCTGGTCCCCGGCAGCCTGGGCAGCTTCGCTGGGCTGGCCACCAATGCCAGCGCGCAAGTGCTGGATGAACACCGCCAGCCCATCAGCGGCTTGTACGCGGTCGGCAACGACATGCACAGCATGATGGGCGGCCACTACCCCAGCGGCGGCATCACCCTGGGCCCGGCCATGACTTTCGGCTATCTGGCGGCACACCACGCCGCCGGACGCCAACCCGACGCAAGCCTTTGAACATTTTCAATATCAAGCAAGGACACACCATGTACTACGAACTCGCCACCCTCACCCTGCCCTTTGGCACCACCGCCCAGGCGGCCCAGAACGTACAGGCCTACACCAGCGACACCGCTGCTGGCGGCGAACTGCTGGGCTGCTGGTATAGCGATATCGGCCAGCTCAACCAGCTGCTGGTTTTACGCGGTTTTGACAGCCTGGCCGCACTGGAAGCCGAGCAGCAACGCACCCGTCTGAGCGCCGACCCCTACGGCTGCGGCAGCCTCGCCACCAGCATCGACCGGCAGGCATATCAGGCTTTCCCGTGGATGGCCCCGCTGCGCCCCAGCAGCGAAAGCGGCATCAGCGGCCCGGTATATGAAATCCGTACCTACGGCATCAAGACCGGCGGCCTGCAGCACACCATGGACCTGTGGCAGGAATACTTGCCGCCGCGCAGCGCGCTGTCACCCTGCCTGGTGGCCATGTTTGCCCTGCAAGGCCCGCTACGCTTTACCAATATCTGGGCCTATGCCAGCGTGGACGAACGCAGCCGCATCCGTGGTGAAGCGGTTGCCGCCGGCATCTGGCCGCCCAAGGGTGGCCCGGCCTGGCTCACTACCGACATGCACTCCACCATTGCCCTGCCCACCGCCGTATCGCCGCTGAAGTAAGCAACTGGCAATAAAAAAAGGGACACCTGTCAGGTGTCCCTTTTGCATGGCTGCCCTCTCAGGCTGAGTCGGTCATATCAGTCATACCAGTTGCTGCGTGCCTGCTGCCGGGCGCGCGACTGGGCCTGTGCGGCCAGGCGCACCGCCACATTGGCGGCGCCGTATTGCTGGTAGCCCGCGCCGCGTTGCAGCAGTTCGAAGAAGAAGCGGTCTTCAAACTGGGCGGTATACACATGCAGCATTTCTCCGCCTTGGGCATCGCGGTCGTACAGGATGTTGGCTGCGGCCAGGCTGGCGACAAATTCATCCGGCAGATCGAAGCGCGCGGCCAGATCGTCGTAGTAGTTACGCGGAATTTCCAGCAAGGGCACGCCGCTTTCCCGCGCCGCGGCCACCGCAGCAAAGATGTCGTCGGTAGCAAAGGCAATATGCTGCACGCCGGAACCACGATAGGTGGACACCGAGCGGGCAATGGCGGTATTGCGGTTTTCCGAGATATTGAGCGGAATGCGGATGCTGCCATCCGGGCTGTGCAGCACCCGGCTTTTCACCAGTCCGTAGGGGTCGGGCAGTACGTGCTCGTTCTCGGCCTTGAAGCCATACACGGCGCGGAAGAACAGCATCCAGGCGTCCATGGTTTCCGCCGGCAGGCCCAGCGCGAAATGGTCGATGCTGGTGAGCAGGCCTGGCTTGTCTGCGGTCGCCGGCAGCATGTCAAAGTCGGACTGGTAAATGCTGCTGCCATCCGCGCCGGGGTCCACCAGGTATTGCAGGCTGCCATCCGGCGCACGGACGGCGGGAATCTGCCGCTCGTTGGGGCCGACGCGGCTTTCAAACGAGCGGGCGCGATACTGCTTGGCGCGTTGCAGCGCCTGGGCGCTGTCATTCACCCGGAAGGCGGACGCGCACAGCGACGGGCCATGTGCCACGAAAAAGGCATGGGCGAAGGAATCCGGCTCGGAGTTGAGAATCAGGTTGATGTCACCCTGACGGTACAGGTTGACGCTTTTCGACTTGTGCTGCCCGGCATGGGCAAAGCCCAGCTTGCCGAACCAGCGCGCCAACCGGCTGGCGGCAGCCTCGTCCACGGCGAATTCCAGAAACTCCACCCCGTCGTACTGCGGCTGCGGTGCCGGCACAAACAGCTGCGGCAGTACGGCGGCGGCACTCGGTTCCGCGCTGGCAGCCAGCTGCGCGCGGGTGCTTTCTTCCAGATACAGCAGGCCACGGCGGCCATCTGCCGCAGTACCGCCGGTGGGTGCGGCACGGAAACCGTCGTTGAAGATTTCCAGGCTCAGCGGGCCCTGATAGCCACTTTGCAGGATGGGGCCAAGGAAGGCCGGCAGGTCAAACTCGCCCTGACCGGGGAAACAGCGGAAATGACGGCTCCACTCCAGCACGTCCATATTGAGGATGGGTGCATCGGCCAGTTGCAGGAATACGATCTTGTCGCCCGGAATCTCCGGCAGGCGCGACAGGTCGTCCTTGATCGACAGGGTGTGGAAGCTGTCCAGAATCACGCCCAGATTGGGGTGATCCACCGTTTTGACGATGTCCCACACCTGGCGGTAGGAGTTCACATGCTGGCCCCAGGCCAGTGCCTCGTAACCCACCAGCACTTCATGTTTTGCCGCCAGCTCGGCCAGCTGGTGCAGGTCGTCGGCAAGCACCGCGTTATCGCGGATCACGTCCGGTTGCACATTGCTGCACACCAGGATGCGGTCGGTACCCAGCTCGTGCATCAGCTCGAACTTGCGTTCGGCCCGTTCCAGATTGTGTTGCAGGCGGTCGCGGCGGCAGCCTTCGAAGTCGCGGAAGGGCTGGAACAGCATGATCTGCAAGCCCAGCTCCTGACACAGGCGGCGTACATCACGTGGCGAGCCATCAAAATACAGCAGGTCGTTTTCAAAGATTTCTACGCCCTGAAAGCCGGCAGCGGCAATCGCCTCCAGTTTCTCGGGTAGGGTTCCGCTCAGAGAAACGGTGGCAATACAGTGTTGCATGGTGGTCATCCTCAATGGGGAAACTGGCGCTGGCGGCGCACCGCTCTGGGTGTGAGTCCTGGTCTGGCGATGCTGCCGGTTTACTTATTTCGTACCAACAGGTACATTTCAATCTTAGCGTGAAAATTTTCACTGCACCAGTGCGTTTCCCTGTTCCCGCCATCCGGCTCACGGCCTGTGCCGTGTGCCCGATGCATGCCGCCCGCCGCGGCAGTCAAGCAAAAAAAGACCAACACATGCCTGCATCCACATCCGCTGCCAATACGCTGTTGCTGGGCCTGATCGGCCAAAGCATCCAGGGCTCGCGCTCGCCACAGCTGCACGAAGAAGAAGCCCGCCAGCTGGGTCTGCGCTGTCTGTATCAATTACACGACCTGCCGCTGGACACCGGCACTGCCGAGCTGGACACGCTGCTGACCGCCATGCAGACCGTGGGCTATGCCGGCTGCAACATCACCCATCCGTTCAAGCAAACCGTGTTGGCCTGTCTGGACAGCCTGTCCGACGACGCGGCCGCCATTGGCGCGGTGAATACCGTGCAATTGCGTGACGGCAAACACATTGGCCACAACACCGACTGGTGGGGCTTTGCCCAGTCCTTCCAGCAGCAATGGCCGCAGGCCAGGCTGGACAAGGTGGTGCAACTGGGCGCGGGCGGTGCCGGTGCCGCCGTTGCCCACGCCATCCTCACCCTGGGTGCGCAAAGACTGGCCCTGCACGATGCCGACCCGGCCCGTGCCAGTGCGCTGGCGGCACGGCTGAACCAGCGCTTTGGTGACGGACGGGTAGTGGTGACCGACGATGTGGCCGGAGAACTGGCCAGCGCCGACGGGCTGATCCAGGCCACGCCGATTGGCATGCAAGGCCACCCCGGCCTGCCGCTGCCAGTGGAATGGCTGCATCCGGCCTTGTGGGTGGCCGACGTGATTTACTTCCCGCGCGAAACCGCGCTACTCAAGGCGGCAAAAGCGCTGGGCTGCGCTACCATGAATGGCGGCGGCATGGTGGTGTATCAGGCTGCGGGCGCATTCCGCCTGTTCAGCGGCCTGAACCCGGATGCCCAGCGCATGGCCCGGCATTTTGCCAGCCTCAGCGACTGCAGCTGACAGATTGAACCGGCAAGCTCTTGTTGAACCCGCAGCCCTTACCAGACAGGTTCCCCATGTCCGACACCCTTCCCTTTAGCAGCCGGCCCAACCCCATGGGCACGGACGGCATCGAATTTGTTGAATTTGCCACCACCGACCCGACAGCCCTTGGCCAGTTGCTGCAGGCCATGGGCTTTCGCTGTACTGCCCGGCACCGTTCCAAACAGGTGCTGCTGTACCGTCAGGGCGATATCAACTTCATCGTCAATGCCGAGCCGGACAGCTTTGCCCAGCATTACGCCCAGCAGCGCGGCCACAGCATTTGTGCCATTGCGCTGCGGGTGAAGGATGCACGTGAAGCTACCTTGCGCGCCCGCGAACTGGGGGCATGGGAAGTAGATATGGGCACCGGGGTGATGGAATTGCACATTCCGGCCTTCCAGGGTGTGGGCGGTTCGCTGCTCTATCTGGTAGACCGCTATGGCGAGCACTCCATTTACGATGTGGACTTCCTGCCGCTGAACGTGGATAGCCAGGCTACGGATGCCGGACTGAACCGCATCAGCCTGCTGACCCAGAGCATGCCGGGCGAGCGCATTGGCGACTGGCAGGACTTCTACCAGCACCTGTTCGGCTTTGCCGAATCCGCCAGTGACAGCACAGCCGACAGCCGCCTGCTGCTAAGCCCTTGCGGCAAGATCCAGCTACGCTTGCAAGCCGCCGTGCTGGAGCATGGCATCAGCGAGGGCATGACCGGCGTCACGCTGGCCACCCATGACATGGCCCTCACCCGCCAGCAGCTGCAACAACAGGGGCTGGGCCTTTCCGGCCCGAATCAGCTGGTCCGGCACGCGCTGGAGTATGCCGGCTTGCTGCAATTTGCCATCAGCAAGGAACAGGGGAACTGACATGGACGCCAGCCGCTTTGCCATTGATACCGCCCCCTTGCAGGGCAAGCTGCAAGACAAGCTGCAGGCCATGTCCGCCGCCGGTTTCTCCCGCCTCACGCTGTGGGCGCAGGACTTGATGAACGAACAGGAAGGCGGCCTGGCACAAACCGTGCGTACGGTGCGCCACAGCGGCATGAAGGTGATCGGCTTCGAGGCGCTGCGCGACTTCGAAGGCATGAGCGGCCGTTTTCTGGAATACAAGATAGACCTGGCCAAAACCATGATGCGCATGATGCAGCAGGTGGGGGCCGAGCTGCTGGTGGTATCGGCCACCACCTCGCCCAATGCGGTGGGCGACCTGGAAACCACCGCCGCCCATCTGCGCCTGCTGTCCACGCTGGCCACGCCCTTGGGCATCCGCATCGGCTTCGAGCCGCTGGCCTGGGGCCGTTATGTGCACGACTACCACGCGGCATGGCAGGTGGTGGAAATGGTGAACCGGCAGAACGTGGGCCTGGTGCTGGACAGCTTCCACCTGTTTGCCCGTGGCATTCCGCTGGACGACCTGTACCGCATCCCCATGCACAAGCTGTTTCTGGTGCAGCTGTCCGATGCCATGAGCGACTACCTGCCGCTACTGGAAGAAATGGTGCACATCTCGCGTCACCAGCGCTCCTTCCCCGGCGAAGGCGTGCACAGCATGGCGGTGGTGGACATGCTGGTGCGGCTGGAAATGGCCGGTTATCAGGGCAATTACGCCTTTGAAGTGGCCAATGACGAATTCCTCACCCAGGACGCGCACAGCGTGGCCAGCCGCGCCGCCCGTTCGGTGGACTGGCTGTGCCGCACGGTCAGCCAGCGCCTGCAGGACAGCGGCTGCTAAGCGCGGCTGACCAAACCCCTGCTGCTGGGTTGCGCCTGCTTGCCCTGCTTTTATGTACGGTCGGCGTCGGCGCGTCTTGCCACACGGACGCTCGGCTGTTTGGTTAGCCGCTCGGTATCATCCAGGCAGCTGTGCCGCCAGCGCCTGCTGCGTCACCTGTTCCAGCCGCTGGCGCAGCCAGATGTGCAACGGATCGTGGCGATGGCGCTGGTGCCATACCAGATACATCGGCATGTCCGGGCAAGGAAGCGGCGGCGCGCAACTGGCCAGCCCCGCCAGCAGGTTGCTGGCCAGCAAGCCCGGCAAAGTAGCCAGCCGGGCACTGCCCTGCACAAAGGGCGCGATACCGGCAAAACCGGGCAGCCAGGCAGCAATGCGCCGCCTTACCCCCTGCCCGGCCAGAAAATCATCAATATCCAGCATGCGCGGTGGCGTATAGCCCACCGTGACATGTTCGGCCGCCAGATAGTCGTCCAGACTAGCCGGTGCCGCACGGCAGCCTGCGTCGTAAAACACCCGGTAGTGATCGGCAAATAGTCGCTTTTGCACGATATCGCTACCATCCGGCGGGCGCGGGGTAATCACCAGATCACATTCATCGCTGCGCAGCATCTCCACCGTGGGGATGCCGGAGGGCAACACCCGCAGCGACACGCCCGGCGCCTCGGCCTGCAACAGGTTCAACAGGCGCGGCAGCAGCAAATCCCGTTGCAAATCGTTGGCGGCAATGCTGATGGTGCGCTGCAAACGGGCCGGATCAAAACTGGCGGCACTGACAAAGCGGCGCATGTCTTCCAGCAGGCTGCGCGCGTGCTGGGCCAGCGCCTCGGCCCGTACCGTGGGCGAGATGCCCCGGCCGGACTTCACAAACAGCGGGTCGTCCACAATCAGCCGCAGCTTGTCCAGCGCATGGCTGACTGCGGACTGCGTCATGTCCAGCCGCTCTGCCGCACGGGTGACCGAGCGCTCCTCCATTACCGTCAGCAGTAATTGCAGCAGCCGGCCATCCAGCTGCAAATGATCGAAATTTTTCATGTATGCCATCCGGTTTACCGCATTTATCTCCATACCGCAAACAGGGACACTGAACTCACCAGAATCAACAAGGGAGAACAAGTGATGGCGGAGCAACAACGCGTTTCCATTCCGGGAACCACCCTGTTTGACGACATTCAGGCGCAGAAGGGTTATGCCCTCAACAAGATGTGCTTTTCCTTCAACGACAAGGCCAACCGCGACGCTTTCAAGGCCGACGAAGCCGCCTACTGTGCCCGCTTCGGCCTGACCGCGCCGCAACTGGCTGCGGTACAAAGCCGCAATGTGCTGCAACTGATTGCCGCTGGCGGCAATGTTTACTACCTGGCCAAGTTTGCCGGCATTTTCGGCCTGGACGTGCAGGACATCGGTGCCCAGCAAACCGGCATGAGCAAAGACGAATTCAAACAGAAACTCCTGAACGCGGGACAATAATCATGGCAAAAATCGTAGGCAGCATCGTTACCTCCCACGTTCCGGCCATCGGCCGTGCCATTGCCGGCAATCTGCAGAACGAACCGTACTGGAAGCCGTTTTTTGACGCTTTCCCGCCCATCCATCGCTGGCTGGATGAAGTAAAACCCGATGTCGCCGTGGTGGTGTACAACGACCATGGCCTGAATTTCTTCCTGGACAAGATGCCCACCTTCTCGGTAGGTGCCGCGCCGGAATACCGCAATGCCGACGAAGGCTGGGGCATTCCCACCCTGCCGCCGTTTACTGGTGACACCGAGCTGTCCTGGCACCTGATCAATCAGCTGGTGAACAAGGAATTCGATCTCACCACCTGTCAGGAAATGCTGGTGGACCATGCCTTCACCCTGCCCTTGAAACTGCTGTGGCCGCAAGAAGGCGCCTGCCCGATCAAGGTGGTGCCGGTGTGCATCAACACCGTGCAGTTCCCCATTCCGTCTGCCAGCCGCTGCTACAAGCTGGGCGAGGCCATTGGCGAAGCCATTGCTGCCTGGGATTCCGACGCCCGCGTGGTGGTGATTGGCACCGGCGGCCTGTCGCACCAGCTGGATGGCGAACGCGCCGGTTTCATCAACAAGCCCTTCGACCTGCAATTCATGCAAAGCCTGGTGGACAACCCCAAGTGGGCCACCCAGTACACGGTGGAGCAACTGGTGGAGCATACCGGCTCGCAAGGCATCGAGCTGCTGATGTGGCTTGCTGCCCGCGCCACCATCAAGGGCGATGTGCGCGCGCTGCAAAACACCTACCATCTGCCGATTTCCAACACCGCTGCCGGCGTGATGTTGCTGGAACCGCTTGCCTGAGGACCGCGCGCCTGCAGCCATCCCTGACTGGCGGCAGGCCGCAAACCCATACACTGTTTGTCAGCACCATCTCCTCCTTCGCTGAGCACCCGGCCTTGTGCCGGGTTCTTTTTTGCCCCTGCCCTGTCAGCTGAAGAAGTTGAAAAAGGCGAGATAACGCAGGCGATTGCAGGCGGCGGCTTTACAGGCAAAAAAAGGCCGACAGGAACACCCCGTCGGCATGGGTTCACACCCCAGATGGAAGCAATGGTGTGGTCATCTCCTGTCCGGCTATCAGGCTGGCTGAACAGAAACGCCAAATTCTTCGGTGTCGATTTCCTGCTGGGTGGCGGCGTTGTAGCGCGCACCGCTCACCGTGTTTTCATTGACAATGGCGTCCAGACGGGTCAGCACTTCCATGTCCAGCGCCACCGTGTCGGCCGACAGGTTTTCCTGCAGATGCGCCACATTGCTGGTGCCCGGAATCGGAATCACCTGCTCGCTTTGTGCCAGCAGCCAGCCCATGGCCAGTTGGGCCAGGGTAAAGCCGGTTTCGATGGCCAGCCCCTGCAATGCATCCAGCAGGCGCAGGTTGCGGCTAAAGTGTTCGGTCTGAAAGCGCGGCATGGCGCGGCGGATGTCGTTGGCGGCAAAACCGGACGGGTCGCGCACGCCACCGGCCAGAAAACCGCGACCCAGCGGGCTGAAGGCCACCAGCGCCACTTGTTGCTCGCGGCAGGCATCCAGCAGCGCAATTTCCGGATTGCGCGTCCACAAGGAGTATTCGCTCTGTACTGCGGCAATCGGGTGCACCGCCTGTGCGCGGGCCAGCGTGGCAGCAGAGACCTCGGACAGGCCGATGCTGCGGATCTTGCCCGCGGCCACCAGATCAGCCAGCGCGCCAACCGAATCCTCAATCGGCACCTGGCGGTCCCAGCGGTGCAGGTAGTAGAGGTCAATCACATCGGTTTGCAGACGACGCAGGCTGTCCTCGCAGGTCTGGCGCAGGGTGTCCGGCCGTCCGTCTATCACCCGTTTGCCTTCCACCCCGGTCATGCCGCACTTGCTGGTGAGCACAATCTGCTGGCGATGCGGCTTCAATACTCGCCCCACCAGCTCTTCATTGGCACCAAAGCCGTACAGGGCGGCGGTATCAAACAGGGTGACGCCTGCATCCAGCGCCGCCAGCAATACCTGGCCGCCCTGCTCGGCAGACGGTGGCACGCCATAAGCGTGACTGAGATTCATGCAGCCAAGGCCGATGGCAGAAACGGTAAACGGGCCAAGCTGTCGCTGTTTCATGGAACTGTCCTTGCACTGTCTGACGGGGACCCCGCAAGAAAAAGACAAGGTCAGCCGGTTCTGGTGAACCGGACTGCCTTGTTCAGGAGGGTCGCTTACAAAGGGATTTCAAACGATATTTCAAAAGAAACTAATCAAATCAAGAGCTGCCAAGAAAAAAGCGAAGCGTCCCTGGGGTGCAGCTTTTTGTCAGCAGCGCCTCACACCAGCTGCTGCTCCAGCGCATGCAGCACCTGATAGCACGGCAATACCTGACGCAGGCTGGAGTTGGGTTCGCGGCCTTCGCGGATGGCGGCAAAAAATTCACGGTCCTGCAGCTCGATACCGTTCATCGATACGGCCACATGCGATACATCGATCTTCTCTTCCTTGCCGTTCACCAGGTCGTCGTAGCGGGCAATATAGGTGCCGGTGTCGCCGATATAGCGGAAGAAAGTCCCCAGCGGGCCGTCGTTGTTGAAGGACAGGCTCAGCGTGCAGATGGCACCGTTGGCCGCCTTCAGCTGGATGGACATGTCCATGGCGATGCCCAGTTCCGGGTGAATCGGCCCCTGGATGGCATTGGCCTTCACGATGGGGCTGCCAGCCTGATAGGCGAACAGGTCCACGGTGTGGGCAGCGTGGTGCCACAGCAGGTGGTCGGTCCAGCTGCGCGGCTGCCCAGCGCGTTCATATTGGTGCGGCGGAAGAAATAGGTTTGCACATCCATCTGCTGGATGTTGAATTCACCGGCGGTAATCTTGTTGTGCACCCACTGGTGGCTGGGGTTGAAGCGGCGGGTGTGGCCGCACATGGCCACCAGGCCGGTTTCGGCTTGCAGCGCGGCGGCGGCTTCGGCACCGGCCAGGGTGTCGGCCAGCGGAATTTCCACCTGCACGTGCTTGCCAGCCTTGAGGCAGGCTGCGGTTTGCCCGGCGTGCATCTGGGTGGGCGTACACAGGATGACAGCGTCCACTTCCTTGATGGCCAGGGTTTCGTTCAGGTCATCCGTGACATGGGCCACGCCGTATTTGTCCGCCACTTCGCGGGTCTTGGCCAGGTCGCGGCCAATCAGCGATACCACTTCCACATCGGCAATGTTCTTGATGCCGTCCAGATGCTTGATGCCGAACGCGCCTGCGCCAGCCAGTGCTACTTTGATTGTCATGACAGGGATTCCTTATTCCTTGTTTTCCAGAATGGCGTGACCCACAGCGGTATTGGAAGCCGGGACATGATAGAAACGGTGCGTCACCTGCGGCAGCGGGCCGCTGCGCTCTCCGTTGTTCACGTCGGCCATCGCGCCGCGTGCAATCAGCCACATCACCAGTTCGATACCTTCGCTGCCGGCTTCACGCACATAGTCGATATGCGGCACTTTCGCGCAGGCCACCGGGTCGTTGATCATCAGGTCCAGCCAGTTGTTGTCCCACTCGCGGTTGATCAGCCCGGCGCGTGCTCCTTGCAGCTGGTGGCTCATGCCGCCGGTGCCCCAGATATGCACATTGATGTCTTCGTCGAAGCTCTCCACCGCCTTGCGGATGGCCTGACCCAGCGCAAAGCAGCGCTGGCCGGAGGGCACCGGGTACTGCACCACGTTGACGGCAAACGGAATCACCGGGCAGGGCCAGGCGTCCTTCACCGGGTCCAGCTCGCCGCACATCAGCGACAGCGGCACGGTGAGGCCGTGGTCCACGTCCATCTTGTTGACGATGGTGAGGTCGAAGTCCTGCTGGATGACGCTTTGCGCGATGTGGCTGGCCAGTTGCGGATGCCCCTTCACCACCGGCACCGGGCGTGCGCCCCAGCCTTCATCGGCCGGTTTGTACTGGGCAGCCGTGCCAATGGCGAAGGTGGGAATCATGTCCAGGCTGAAAGCGGTGGCGTGGTCGTTGTACACCAGGAAAATCACGTCCGGCTTGTTGTCCTTCATCCATTGCTTGGAGAAGTCGTAACCGGCAAACAGCGGTTGCCAGTAGTCTTCCTGCGTCTTGTGCAGGTCCATGGCCACACCGATGGCCGGCACGTGGGAGGTATAAACGGATGCGGTAATGCGTGCCATATCAGTTGCCTTCTTTCTTGCTGCCCGCGCCTTGCGGCTGGCGGTGCGGCTGGGCGTCGCCGTCTTCACCGATGTAACGGTTGCCTTCCACCGAGCGGCCACCAGCCAGCATCATGTTGCGGTATTCCTCTTCGCTCATGCCGGTCATGGAGCCGGCCATCTGCTGGAAGCTCTTGCCGTCGGTGGCACCGATGCGAGCCAGGAAGTAGATATTGCCGCCCAGCGCCATACAGCGGTTGAGGTCGCGCGCCATCACCGCCTGCTTCTGCTCTTCGGTCATGGCCCATTCATCGAGATAAGCCCGTTCGTCGGCCAGAAAGCGGGCGCGGTTTTCCGCCTTCATCAGGCTGGTGCAGAACTGGTTCAGCCAGTAGCCCAGGCGGCTTTGCTCGGCATCGAAAATGATGGTGCCGGGCACGTCTTTATACGGTTTGTCCAGTGCCATGCAGGCTCCTCAGCATTCTTCCGGCCAGTACAGGCGCATGGGGTTGGTGACCAGCAGCTGTTGCTGCAATTGCGGCGTCGGCGCGATATGGGGGATGAAATCCACCAGCAGGCCGTCGTCCGGCATATGGTCTTTCAGATTGGGGTGTGGCCAGTCGGTACCCCACAGCACGCGGTCGGGGAAGGTTTCCACCAGTTTGCGGGCAAACGGAATCACGTCGTGGTAGGCATGGCGTTCGCCATCCAGCGCCTTGGGGCCGGTCACGCTCAGGCGTTCCGGGCAGCTGACCTTGGACCAGATATTGTCATGTTCGCGCATCAGTTTCACGAACAATTCAAACTGTGGCCCGTCCACCGGCAGGCTGACATCCGGCCGGCCCATGTGGTCCACCACCACGGTGGTAGGCAGGTTGGTGAAGAAGTCCCACAGCTCCGGCAGGTCCTGCGCCTCGAAGTACACCACGATATGCCAGCCCAGCTTGGCAATGCGGCTGGCAATTTCCATCAGCTCGTCCTTGGGGGTGAAATCCACCAGCCGCTTGACGAAGTTGAAACGCACGCCGCGCACACCGGCTTCATGCAGGCTTTGCAGCTCTTCATCCGTGACTGCGCGCCTGACGGTGGCCACGCCACGCGCCTTGCCCTTGCTGGCACGGCAGGCATCCACCATGGCGCGGTTGTCGGCACCGTGGCAGGTGGCCTGCACAATCACATTGCGGGCAAAGCCCAGATGGTCGCGCAGGGCAAACAGATCAGCCTTGCTGGCATCACACGGGGTGTATTTGCGTTCCGGCGCATAGGGGAATTCCGCCCCCGGGCCGAATACGTGACAGTGGGCATCCACCGCGCCAGCCGGCAGGGTGAAGGCCGGTTTGGCCGGGCCGTCAAACCAGTCCAGCCAGCCTGCGGTCTTGCTGAAGTCGCCACTTACGGGTTTGCTCATGCTGTCGTCCTCAGTCGATATAACGCAGACCGGCCTTGGCCAGCGGCTCGCGCATTGCATACATGTCCAGGCCCAGCACGCCGGAAGCCAGCCTGGTGCGTTTTTCGCCCTCGAACGATTCGCGCTTTTGCGCCGCCGCCAGCGTTTCCACCGCACGGGCGGCCGGTACGCACACCACGCCGTCATCGTCCGCCACAATGACATCGCCCGGATGCACCAGCATGCCGGCACACACTACCGGGATGTTGACCGAGCCCAGCGTGGCCTTGATGGTGCCTTTGCTGCTGATGGCGCGGCTCCATACCGGGAAGTCCATTTCCTGCAGGGTTTTGACGTCGCGCACACCGGCGTCGATGATCAGCGCCCGTGCACCGCGTGCCTGGAAGCTGGTGGCCAGCAGGTCGCCAAAGTAGCCGTCGGTGCATTCCGAGGTGACGCCTGCCACCACGATGTCTCCCGGCTGAATCTGTTCTGCCGCCACGTGCAGCATCCAGTTGTCGCCCGGTTGCAGCAGCACGGTGACAGCCGTGCCGGACACCTGCTTGCCCGGGTAGATGGGGCGCATATAGGGCTTGAGCAGGCCAACGCGGCCCATGGCTTCGTGCACGGTGGCCGAGCCCAGCGCTGCCAGTGCATCGGCAGCGGCGCGGTCGGCGCGGGTGATGTTGCGGTATACCACTCCGAGTTCGTACATGGTGTTGTCTTTCCTGTTCTGTTTTTCCATCGTGTGGCGCATGGCGCACGTGAGATGCGGTCAACTCCGCAAAAGCCCCGGGTCAAGGCGCGCCGCCGCAGACAGTACGTGTGGTACGGCAAGGCGGCGCAACGCAGGAACGGGGATTTTGCCTGCCTTACAGGCCGCGGGCTTTCAATGCCGCATCCAGTCGCGGATACACCCGGCGGGCATTGCCTTCAAAGATTTGCTGCCGTTCGGCATCCGTCAGCGCTGCCGCTTCGATGTAGCGCTTGGTGTCGTCGTAGTAGTGGCCGGTTTCCGGGTCGATGCCGCGTACCGCGCCGATCATTTCGCTGGCAAACAGCACGTTGTCCACCGGGATAACCTTGGTCAGCAGGTCGATGCCCGGCTGGTGGTAGACGCAGGTGTCAAAGAAGATGTTGTTGAGCAGGTGGTCCTTGAGCAGCGGCTTTTTCATTTCCTGCGCCAGCCCGCGGAAGCGGCCCCAGTGGTACGGCACTGCACCGCCACCGTGCGGGATGACAAAGCGCAGCGTGGGGAAGTCCGTAAACAGGTCGGAGGTCAGGCATTGCATGAAGGCGGTGGTGTCGGCGTTCAGGTAGTGCGCGCCGGTGGTGTGGAAGGCGCAGTTACAGCTGGTGGACACATGCACCATGGCCGGGATGTCGTACTCCACCATTTTTTCGTAGATGGGGTACCAGTGGCGGTCGGACAGCGGCGGGCTGGTCCAGTGGCCGCCGGACGGGTCCGGGTTGAGGTTGATGCCGACAAAGCCATAGTCCTTGATGCAGCGTTCCAGCTCCGGAATGGAGGTGGCCGGGTCGACACCGGGCGACTGCGGCAGCATGGCCGCGCCGATGAAGTTATCGGGGAACAGCTGGCTGACGCGGTAGCACAGCTCGTTGCAGATGGCCGCCCAGGTGGAGGACGTGTTGAAGTCCCCGATGTGGTGAGCCATGAAGCTGGCGCGCGGGCTGAAGATGGTGAGGTCGGAGCCGCGCTGCTTCATCAGGCGCAACTGGTTGCTCTCGATGGTGTCGCGCAGCTCGTCGTCGGAGATCTTCAACTCGGACGATTTGGGGCCCAGTTCCGGGGTGGAGAGGTTGTCGATCTGGCGTTTGCGCCAGTCTTCCAGCGCCTTGGGGGCGGTGGTGTAGTGGCCGTGGATGTCGATGATCATGCTTGCTGTCCTTTCCAGATGGCGGAGGGAATCATGACCTCTCCGCGCATGATGAGCCGTGCGGTGCGCAGCAGCGCTGCGCGGATGACGTTTTGCGGGTTTTCCGGGTCCAGCTCCAGGTCCACCGAGAATTCGCCGGTGGGGTGTTCCACCGACACCAGATGACGCAGGCCGGGCTGCATCTGTGCGATGCCCTGGGTGACCGAGCCTTCCAGCACGCAAGCGGTGCCGACCGTCACTGCCGCCAGCACGCCGATGGCGTCGTGGCAGACGTGGGGAATGAAACAACGGGTGCTGATGCTGCCGCCGTCGCGCGGCGGAGCAACCAGGCACATCTTGGGATAGGTTTTCTTGCTGACATCGCCCAGGCCCATCAGGTGGCCGCATTGCAGGCGCAGCGCTTCCAGCCGGGTTTTCAGCTCGGTATCGGCATTCAGTTCGGCCACGCTTTCGTAACCGCTGCGGCCAACATCGGCAGCGCGCAGCATCACCAGCGGCATGCCGTTGTCGATACAGGTGATTTCCAGCGCGCCGACGCCTTCCAGCTGCACCACATCCTTCACCTTGCCGGTGGGCAGCAGGCCGGAACACACCGAACCGGCAGTATCCAGAAAGTTGATGGTGATGGGCGAGGCGCTGCCAGGTACGCCGTCAATGCGGGCTTCGCCGTCGTAACGCATCTGGCCGCCCGGCGTTTGTACCGTCACGTCACACTGCATGCCGGTATTGAGGGTGAGCACGCGGAAGGTGCTGGTTTCACCCTGCGCCGTCACCAGGCCGCGCTCCAGCGCGAAAGGTACTACCGCTGCCAGCATATTGCCGCAGTTGGGGGTGGTATCCACCGTGTCCTTGTCCGGCTGCAACTGGGCAAACAGGAAGTCCAGGTCCACGCCGGGCTGGCTGCCGCGGGAAATGATGCCGACCTTGCTGGTCAGCGGGTGTGCTCCACCCAGGCCGTCAATCTGGCGGCGGTCGGGAGAGCCCATGACAGCGAGCAGCACACGGTCGCGCAATGCCTGATCCTGCGGCAGGTCGTCTGCCAGGAAGAAGGGCCCGCGTGAGGTACCGCCACGCATGAACAGAGTCGGGATAGAGGTTTGCATGCGAGGATTGTGTTCCCGCGCCATGCATTAAAAAAGAGCACTATCGCTCTATCAGATATAACGCTTTGCTATACATCGAGCCCATGAATGGCAATGGCCCGACAAGCGGGCCATGCATGGAAAAACAGCGCAAATCAGGACTTGAAGTACAACGAGCCCAACGAGGCTTCACCCAGTTCGCATGCGGCATCCTGCAACAGGCTGCCCAGCTCCGGCAGGCGCTCGGCCGGAATGCGGCTGGTGGGGCCGGCCAGTGTCACCACGCCCACCACCTTCTGGTTGAGCGGGTTGATGATGGGCGCGGCCAGCGAGGTCATGCCCGGTTCGTAGCTGTCCACCGCCACTGCATGGCCACGCTTGCGGGTGGCATGCAGCACCTCGAGGAAGGCGGCAATGGTGCGCGGCGCATTGGGGCCGTAGTCGTGGCCATTGCCAAAGCCCTGCCGGGCGACAATCTGCAAGGCCTGTTCATCGTCCAGCCGGGAGAGCCAGGCCGGGCCGCTGGCGGTGCAGAACAGCGGCGGGTTGCTGCCCATGTCCGGGTCGTAGCGCAGGCCGGAGCGTGCGCCCTGCGCCTTGGCCACAAAGGTGATCAACTCGTTTTCGATGATGCCCAGCCGCGCCAGCTCGCCGGAGCTACGCGCCAGATTTTCCAGAATCGGCTGCGACACATCAGCCACGCCGCTGGTGGACAGGTAGATCAGCCCCAGCGAAACCAGCTTGAGCGAAAGCTGGTATTCGCCCTTCTCCGCATGCTGGCGCACATAGCCCTGCTCGATCAGCATGGCCAGCAGCCGGTGCGCACCACTGCGCGGCATGTTGAGGGTGTCGGCAATGACATGCAGCGGCAGTTGCCCGCCATTACGGGCCAGCAATTCCAGGATTGCCAGCGAACGCTCCATACTGCCTGCCATGTCGTTTCTCCTTGCTGAGTGGTTCCGGATTTGAACACAGTTCAATTTGACCAGCAAGCCACCCTACCCGCGCCTTTCCCGTCCCGGAAGCGCTCACACCTGGAAACGGGCAACCGACTGGTGCAAGGCTTCGGTCAGTTGCTCCAGCCGGGCCACATGCTCGCATGCCTGTGCCACCGCGTGGCTGGACTCCTCCATGCGGCCGGATATCTGCTCGATATTCTGCGCCACGCTATTGCTGGCCTGGCTTTGCTCGGTGGTGGCAGTGGCAATGCTGCGCACCTTGTCCAGCGCCTGGGCCGATGCGCTGTTGATCTGCTGCAGCGCATCCCCGGCCTGAGCCGCCATCTGCACCCCCATCGCCACCTGCGGTGCCATGGCCTGCATGCCCTGCACCACGGCAGCGGTATCCGCATGCACCGCCTGTACCGTGCTGGCTATCTGCGCGGTGGCGGTACTGGTGCGCTCGGCCAGCTTGCGCACTTCGTCGGCCACCACGGCAAAGCCGCGGCCCT
>NZ_LNQV01000062.1 GCF_001515305.1 Aquitalea pelogenes | reverse complement strand
GAACCCAGCCGCCTCGCCTTGCTGGCCGGCCCCACGCCGGACGCCCACCGCATTCTGGACTGGAATTTCGTCTCCACCCGGCTGGAACGCATCCGTCAGGCCAGGGACGACTGGCAGCAAGGACGCTTTGCTCCGGTGCCGGGCGAAACCGAGTTCATCCCGCTGCCAGCACGCCCTTGATACCGTTTACCGGCAGCCTGTTTCGCGGTAAATGCGGCTGGCGCACTGCAGCGCCAGCCTTGATCAGAAACCCCTTACCACGCAGGGTTGAATTCTCTTAATCCATCCAAGATATTTTCTTTAGGAATGATAAGTATTTTCCACAATACCTCAGTGGCGGTGACCAGAAACTCCAGTTCTGGCGTCATGCTGTGGTCGACAGAATTTATCGATGGAGAAGATCATGTTCAACCGCAAGTTGCATGCACAACTGGAAGCTCAAGCCGCAACCAATCAGGAGCTGCAGGGCTTGCTGGACGCAGTCAGCGCCTCTACCGCAATCATTCGCTTTGATCTGGACTGCAAGGTCATCCATGCCAATGATAACTTTGCCCGGACCATGGGTTATGCCAGCGCAGCCGAGCTGATTGGCCTGCATCACCGCAGCTTCTGCGATGCGGCCTATGCCAACTCCAACGACTACGCCAGCTTCTGGACAAGCCTGCAGCGCGGCCAACCCTTCTCCGGCCTGATCAAGCGCAAGAAGAAAGATGGCAGCCCCGTCTGGCTGGAAGCCAGTTACAACCCGGTGCACGATGGCAGCGGCAAACTGACAGGCTATATCAAGTTTGCCAGCGACGTGACCGACAAGGTGCTCGACGCGCAGAAAAACCAGGCCGCACTCACTGCCATCGACCGCTCGATGGCAGTCATCGAATTCCAGCCCGATGGCACCATTATCCAGGCCAATACCAACTTCCTGAATACCATGGGTTATGCTAGGGAAGAGCTGATCGGGCGCAATCATCGTCAACTGTGCAGTAACGACATGGTACAAAGCGAAGGCTACCAGCGCTTGTGGAACAATTTGCGCAGCGGGCAGTTCTTTTCCGGCCGCATCGTCCGTCTGGCCCGTGATGGCAGTGAACGCTGGCTGGAAGCCACTTACAACCCGGTGTTCGATACCGAAGGCAAGGTGATATCGATCATCAAGTTCGCCACCGACATCACGGAAGCCGTCAAACGGCAGCGTCAGGAGCAGGATAGTGCGGTGTTTGCGTTCAACACCTCACAGCAAACCCGTCACTGGGCTGACGAGGGGGTCAGCAGCGTACAGCAGGCTGTGCACGAAATAGAAGACATGGCGGTTGATATTGCGCGCGCCGGTGATAACGTCCAGCAGCTGGGCACAAACTCCGAGCACATCGGCAGCATCGTGCAGACCATCAAGGACATCGCTGATCAGACCAATCTGCTGGCGCTGAACGCCGCCATCGAAGCCGCACGTGCCGGCGAAATGGGACGCGGCTTCGCCGTGGTGGCCGATGAAGTGCGCAAGCTGGCAGAGCGCACCAGCGCGTCCACGGCGGAAATCTCGCAGATGGTGTCATCCATCCAGACCAGCACCGGAGCCGCGGTGGACAGCATGAGCGTGATTGGCGTCAAGGCACGCTCCAGCGTGGACAATGTCGGGAAGGTAGGCGATATCATCAGCCAGATCCGCAGCGGAGCAGAATCGGTTGTCACCGCCATTCAGCAAATCGCCAGTGAACGCGGCGTCAATACCTGAGCAACCAGGTCCACGCCGGGAGCGCCTGACAAAAGCAAGGCGTCGTCAGTCCAAGCCACACCGAAGCGGTCTGTAGTTGTCAGGGCAAGCCGGCAGAAGGCTGTAACAAGGTTTTCCTGCCTGCGTCTTCAGCCTGCAAGGTATCGCAGCTTGTCCAGGCACTACTGTCTTGGTTTGTCAGCCGGGTATGCATACACCACCCGGCCACGCTCCACCTTGCCGATCACCGGTACGTTCAGCTCCAGCGCCTCGTGGTCGTTGCGGCTGAATGGCTGCTTGTAGGTGGTGATCACCCCGGCCACCGGCTGATGCAGGTTTTCCAGCGCACGCACAATGGCAATGCCATCCAGCGAGCCCGCCTGACGGATGGCCTCGGCCATCAGTTTCATGCCGTCATAGCCTTGCGCTGCCGAAGGTGGTGAAGGAATGCGACGGGTGTGGAACAACCACTGGTAGCCATCCAGAAAGTCCCGCCGCCGGGGCGTATCGTCTTCGGCCGGAATATAGCTTTGCACCATGCGTGCGCCTTCGCCATTGGGACCGGCATTATCGATGAAGTTCGACATGGACAAGGTCCAGCTGCCGATGATGGGTACTTTCCAGTCCATGCGTGACATGGTGTTGGCCAGCTCGGCCAGTTCCGGGCCGATGGCATAGGTGAGAATGGCCTGACTGCCGACATTGCGTGCCTGCAACAGCGCATTGGCCATGTCCCGCTCCTGCAGGTTGAAGCGCGCCACATAGCTGGGCTTCAGGCCGTTCTGCCCCAGCGCACGTTCCAGCTCCATCAGGCCCTGATAGCCGTAATTGGTGTTGTCGGCAAAAATGGCCAGCTTGCGATAACCCGAACGCTGCACAGCCTCGCGCACAATCAAGGGCGCTTGCAGGTCGTCCGCCGCCGCCACCCGGAAAATATAGTTGTCGGTATTGCCATGCAGCGGAAACTGCCGGGTCAGGATGGCTGCGGTGGCCACCGCCAGCATCACCGGCACCCGGGCATCCTGATAGTTCTTGCTGGCTGCCAGCGCCACCCCGGTATTGACGAAGCCCACCACCGCCACCACCCGGTCCTGGGTGAGCAATTGCTGCGCCACCTTGATGCCACGCGCCGGGATGCCGCCATCGTCACGCTCCACCAGCTCGATGGGCCGCCCCAGCACACCACCGGCCTTGTTGATTTCGGCGGCGGCCAGACGGATGCCGTTGCGCATGCTCAGGCCCATGGGGGCAGAACCGCCGGTAAAGGCGCCGGGCACACCAATACGGATGGGTTGCGGTGCAGCCAGCACCAGGCTGCACAAAAGGCCCAACCCTATCCCACAGATGATGCTGATGCTGCGCATGCCGCTTGTCTTCCTGCCTGATCAAAACCAGCCGCGAGATTACCCCCGGCAAGGGCATGGACTCAAGTAGCACGCGAATTTGCACCAGCAAGCGCCACAACTGCGGGCCAACCCTTACAGTCAGGTTCTCCTGCTTGTCGTAAACTGGAGAAAATCATACCGGCCAGTACGTATTGCTGGCTTTTGCCACCTCTAGCCTACCGCCTTTCTATGCGCACACCCCGCTTTTACGCCTTACGCAAACGCAGTGGCTGGTATCAGTTGTTTCCCAACACCACCATCGTGCTGTTCTTCCTCACCATGGGCGTGATGCTGTGGACGCTGGACGCGCGCGAGGCAGAGCAGCAAAAAAGCAATCTGGCCCGCGATGCCTTGTGGGCCGAACAAACCCTGCAACTGAAGCTGGAAGACAATCTGGCCCAGTTGACCGACCTGGCGCGCAGCATGGGTAGCGGTGAAACCGACGAAGCCGGCTTCCAGACCCAGGCTTCCCAACTGCTGGCCAATACCCCGGAAATGCTGGCGCTGGCACGCAGCGACAGTCACGGCATCCTGCGCTGGACCGCTCCTTATGAAGATGGCCCGCTCTCCCCCGGTGCCAGCATCCAGGCGCGGGACGCCTTCAAGCTGGCCCAGCAAAACGGGCGCTTTGCCTACAGCGCGCCGTTTCAGCGCAGCAACGGCAGCTGGCGCTACGAACTGGATATCCCGCTGTACCAGAACGGTCAGTTCAACGGCATGCTGGTGGCCATGTTCGATGCCGACAATGTGGTCCGCCGCCTGCCACCGGCCTGGTTCAGCGAAAAATACCAGCTGGAACTGCAAACCCGCGACGGCAAAACCATTGCCGCCAATGCCCAGAACCGCCTGCGTAGCGGTGTGGCGGAAAAACTGGAACTGCCCGGCACCGGGCTGGTGATTACCGCCCGGCCGGTAAAGGGCGCGATGACCCAGGCCCGGCTGCTGCAACTGGGGCTGATTGCCGGCATGGTACTGCTCACCCTGCTCAGCCTGCTCAGCCTCAACCGTCATATCCGTGGCCGGGTGGAAGCAGAACGCGAACGCGACCGGGTATACCGGCTGTCGCAGGAAATGCTGGGCGTGGTGCGGCGCGACACCACCATCCTGCAACTGAACCCGGCCTTTGAAAAAGGGCTGGGTTATAGCGCAGACGAACTGTTGGGCACGTCCTTCCTCAACTACCTGCTACCGGAAGAACGTGAAAGTGCACGCGACAGCTTCGAGCGGCTGTTTGATACCGGCGGGGCTGACCGCTTTGTGCAAACCCGCATCCTCACCAAATCAGGCGAGGTGCGCTGGATCGTGTGGGCGCTAAGTCCCTTGGCTGACAGCGGCGTGGCCTATGTGTCCGGCCGTGACATCACGGCAGAAAAACAGGCCGAACAGGCGCTGCGTCAGGAGTCTGCCTTCCGCAAGGCGATGGAAGACTCCCTGGTGGTGGGCATCCGTGCCATCGACCTGCAAGGCCGCATCACCTATGTCAATCCGTCGTTTTGTGCCATCACCGGCTACAGCGAGCAGGAGCTGATCGGCCAGGCCGCCCCCTACCCCTACTGGCGGCAAGGAGTACTCAGCGAAGGCAACCGGCGCGACCTGGAAGACACGCTGGCAGGCGAAGCGCCACCGGAAGGTTTCCAGTCCATCCTGCAACGCAAGAATGGCGAAGTATTCGACGCCCACATCCTGGCTTCGCCGCTGATCGACGCCCACGGCCACCATACCGGCTGGATGGCGGTGCTGACCGACATCACCGAGCGGCTGGAAGCCCAGCGCCGGCTGGAAGCCTCGCACGACCGCTTTGTCACCGTCATCGAAGGACTGGACGCCGCCGTCGCCGTAGTGGACCCGGCATCGCTGGAATTGCTGTTCTGCAACCAGCGCTACCAGCAGTGGTTCACGCCGGACCAGCCCGCCGACAGCCAGCTGGGCTATTGCGACCTGCGGCTGGTGGAGCTGATGCGCAGCGCACGCGACGTGGACATGGAAGTGTGGATGGATCCGCCCTCACGCTGGATTTCCATGCGCCGCCGCAGCATTCGCTGGGTGAATGGCCGCATTGTCTCCATGACCATTCTCACCGACACCACCCAGCAGCACGACGCCGAAGAACGCTACCAGCAGCAGATGCAGCAGCTGCAATCCACCTCGCGCCTGGTCACCATGGGCGAGATGGCCTCCACCCTGGCGCACGAACTGAACCAGCCGCTATCTGCCATTGCCAACTACCAGGCCGGCTGTATCGAGCGCATCCGCCAGGGCAAGGCCACGCCGGAGGCGCTGCTGCCGGTGATGGAAAAGATCACCGCCCAGGCCGAGCGCGCCGGCACCGTGGTGCGCCGCATCCGCGAATTCGTCAAACAAAGCGAGCCGGACCGCAAGACCTGCCAGCTGCCTGACATCATCGAGGCCTCGCTGGCCATTGCCGATATTGAAGCCCGCCGTCAGGCCGCTACCATCGACATCCGGCTGGACAAGGACCTGCCACCGCTCTATGTCGACCCCATCCTGGTGGAACAGGTGCTGCTCAACCTGATCAAGAACGGCATCGAAGCCATGCAGGACTGCACCCCGGCCGAACGCGTGCTGCATGTGGAAGCGCGCCAGCTGAACCCGCGCCGCATCGAAGTGGCCATCAGCGACCACGGCCACGGCGTGCCGCTGGACCTGAAAGAACGCCTGTTCGATGCCTTCTTCACCACCAAGGCAGAAGGCATGGGCATGGGCCTGAATATCTGCCGTACCATCATCGAGTTCCACGAAGGCCAATTGTGGGTGGAAGACAAGCCCGGTGGTGGTAGTATTTTCCGATTCACGCTACCGGTGTCCGAAACATGAGTGCCAGCTCTCCCCAGGTTCACATCGTCGATGACGACGAAGCATTCCGTGACTCGCTGGTTTTCCTGCTGGAAAGCCACGACTACGCCATCTCCTGTCATGCCAGTGCCGAAGCACTGCTGGAAAACTTCCAGCCGCGTGGTGCCGGTTGCCTGATCGTGGATATCCGCATGCCCGGCATGAGCGGGCTGGAGCTGTTTGATGAACTCAGCACCCGTCACAACCCCTGGCCGGTCATCTTCATCACCGGCCATGGCGACGTGCCGATGGCGGTGCAGGCGGTCAAGCGTGGCGCGCATGATTTTCTGGAAAAGCCGTTCAACCAGCAGGCACTGCTCAACACCGTCGACAGCGCACTGGCACTGAGCCAGCAGCAGCAGGCCAGCAGTGCCGCGCGCGACCGTTTTGCCGAATGCCTGGCCTCGCTCACCATCCGCGAACGCGAAGTGCTGGACAAGGTGGTGGAAGGCAAGATGAACAAGGTGATTGCCGACGAACTGGGCATCAGCATCAAGACGGTGGAAGCCCACCGCGGCAAGATGATGGACAAGATGAAAGTGCGCTCGATTGCCGACCTGGTACAGGCGGTGATGGCCAATCGCTAGAGGCTGGTCCGGGGCAGCCCTGCGGAATCAGGATAATCCCTAATGGAAACAGAGCTTTCCATTGCGTAACATCTCAGTTCACCCTGCCTGTTTCCGCACCCTTGACCGCGGATGCAGGCTGCGCTTGCACGGCGTTGACATGGGGTGAAAGTTAACCCTCCGTCGGAGCCTGGCTCTGACCCTGCAGACCCCGACCAGTCAGACTGGCGGGGTGTTTTTTTTGTCTGCACCCTCACTCCGGACTCCCAGGCAGCGCCGCACCAGGCGGGACTGCACGCGAACTCAACACCATGACAAGGCCGATAGCCCATACCAGAGGGGCAATGGGATAAAGCAGCATGGAATACCACATCAGCATCATCATGTTCTGGTTGTGCAACAGGGCAGACAGCAGCGACGGCAAGCCAAGGGCAAGCACTACCAGCACATTCATACTGGCCAGCAGCCAATGCCCACGGCGATAGCGCTGTTCACGCGCCGGTTGCCGGACCAGGGGCGAAACTTCGTGTTTGGCAAACAGTACCAGCACGGCAATAAACACCAGCAGGTAGGACAGCGGCCCCAAGACAAAGAGCACCGCGCTGAATACCAACTCGCCCAGTACCAACACCGGGATAAAAAGATTCCATTTGGCCAGACGCATCATGCCCCCGCACTCATATCATCCGCCCTGCTGACAATGACAGGACGGCCATAAGCACCGCCAGCCATAGCCCAAACGCAGTGAGTGGCAGCACAGGTAATTTAAATTTATTTGTCATTAAATGACAGCATGTCACAGGGCAATGACAAGTGCAACAATGCGCGGCAGGCAAAAAAATGCCCGGCAACGCCGGGCGAGAGACAAAGTACTACACAAAGCACAAGGAAAATCAGTCGTAGCTAAAGTGCGCGCGTTTCACATTGCACAGCACTTCGTAGGAAATGGTGCCCGCCTGGGCCGCCACTTCATTGATGTGGATGGTGTCGCCCCACAGCTCCACCTCGCTGCCGATGCCCGCCTGCGGCAGATCGGTCAGGTCCACCGTCATCATGTCCATCGACACGCGGCCAATCACGCGCGAGCGCACGCCATCAATCGCCACCGGGCTGCCGGTGGAAGCCAGACGCGGATAACCATCGGCATAACCGCAGGCAATCAGGCCAACGCGGGTGGGACGCTCGGCGACAAAGCTGGCGCCATAACCCACCGGTTCGCCAGCGGCCAGTTCGCGCACACCGAACACGCGGGTGCTCAAACGCATTACCGGCTGCAAGGCAGCGCCCTGATCGAAACCGGCTGGCAGCGGCGAGGCACCGTACAGCATGATGCCGGCGCGGTTCCACTGACGGTGCGAGCGTTCGTGGCACAGGATGCCCGCCGAGTTGGCAATGCTCTCCTCGCCGGGCAGATAGCGGCATACGCTGTCAAACGCTTCCAGCTGGGCATGGGTGGCAGACAATTGCGGTTCGTCGGCACGGGCAAAGTGGCTCATCTTGACGATCTTGCCTACCTTGCCACTGGCCATCAACTTGCAATGCGCGGCAGCGTAGTCCTGCGGGAAGAAACCGGCGCGATGCATGCCGGAATCCATCTTCAGCCACACGGTGTAGGGCTTGGCCGGATTGGCCTGCAGCACCATGTCCAGCTGTTGCTGGCTTTGCACCACAAACCACAGATCATGTTGTTCGACATCGGCCAGTTCGGCCGCTTCGAACACGCCTTCCAGCAGCACGATGGGCAAGGTCACCCCGCCTTCGCGCAGCTGGATGGCCTCTTCCAGACAAGCCACGGCAAAACCGTCGGCCACATCGGCCAGTGCCTGGGCACAGCGCACCGCGCCGTGGCCATAGGCATTGGCCTTGATCACCGCCAGAGTCGGGCCACCGGCCTGCTGTTTGGCCAGCAGGTAGTTATGGCGCAGCTTGTCCAGACGGATACTGGCAATCAGCGGGCGCATGCGCTCAGGCCCCTGCGTTGGCGGTGCGGGAGTGCATCGGCACAACCAGGGTTTCGCCCTGCTTGGCGTAACGCTGGATGGACAGGCCGTCCACGCTGATTTCCGGCTGTACGCCGACAATCTGGTCGGCCAGCACCTTGCCGGAACCGGCGCTCATGGTCCAGCCCAGCGTGCCGTGGCCAGTATTGAGCGACAGGTTGGCATAACGGGTGGCACCGATGATGGGCGTGCCATCCGGAGTCATCGGACGCAGGCCGGTCCAGAAGGTGGCTGCCGGAATGTCGCCACCATCCGGGTACAGGTCGCCCACCACCATCTCCAGCGTTTCACGACGACGCGGGTTGAGGTCCAGGTTGTAACCGGCCAGCTCGGCCATGCCGCCCACGCGGATGCGGTCGTTGAAACGGGTGATGGCCACCTTGTAGGTTTCGTCCAGAATGGTGGAAACCGGTGCCATGGCCGGGTTGGTGATCGGCACGGTCAGCGAATAGCCCTTGACCGGGTATACCGGAATATCAATGCCGAGGTTTTGCAGCAGGTCACGCGAGTAGCTGCCCAGCGCCACCACGTAGTGGTCGGCAGTCAGCATTTCGTCGCCGATGCGCACGCCGGTGATGCGGCCGTTATGGGTTTCGATGGCACTGATGTTGACGCCAAAGCGGAACTTCACGCCCTTGGCGGCAGCCAGTTCGGCCAGACGGCTGGTAAACAGGTTGCAGTCGCCGGTTTCGTCGTTCGGCAGTTGCAGGCCGCCGGTCAGCTTGTGCTTTACCTTGGCCAGTGCCGGTTCCACACGGGCGCAGCCGTCCGGGTCCAGCACATTGAAGTCCACGCCACACTCCTTGAGCACGGCGATATCCTTGGCCATGCCTTCCACTTGTGCCTGCGAGCGGAACAGCTGCAGGGTGCCGCCCTGACGGCCTTCATAATCCAGGCCGGTTTCGGCGCGCAGTTCCTTGATCTTGTCGCGACTGTATTCCGCCAGGCGCATCATGCGGCTCTTGTTGATGGCGTAGGATTTTTCATTGCAGTTGGCCAGCATCTTGGCAATCCACTGCAACTGGTAAACGCTGCCATCCGGCTGAATGGCCAGCGGCGCATGGCGCTGGAACATCCACTTGATGGCCTTGGTCGGGATGCCGGGGGCAGCCCACGGTGCGGAATAACCCGGGGAAATCTGGCCTGCATTGCCGAAGCTGGTTTCCAGTGCCACACCGTCCTGACGCTCCAGAACAGTCACGTCCACACCAGCCTTGGCCAGATACCATGCAGTGGATACACCCACCACGCCACCACCCAGAACGATTACCTTCATTTCCTCTTTCTCCGTGCCGCGCATCATGCGCTTAGTGATTTTGTGTAGTATATTTATTTCAATGCAGTTTTTTTCACCAAATTAATACAAAGCCACATTCAATTTTCCTGCAAAATTACACTTTGATAGTGAATCATGAAAGTAAAACACACGCACGCCAGAGAACTGGACAAGATCGATCTTAAGATATTGAAATGGTTGCAGAAAAACGGCCGCATCGCCATGACGGAGCTGGCGGAAAAGGTGGGCCTTTCCACCACGCCCTGCACCGAACGGGTAAGGCGGCTGGAGCGCGACGGCGTGATCGAGGGCTATTACGCCCGGCTCAACCCGCACGCCATGGGCGCGTCACTGCTGGTATTCGTGGAGATCAAGCTGTCGGCCAAGTCGGGCAATATCTTTGACGCCTTCCGCCGTGAAATCCAGAACATCCCGGAAATCCTGGAATGCCACCTGGTATCCGGTGAATACGACTACCTGATCAAGGCGCGCATTCCGGACATGTCGATGTACCGCAAGCTGCTGGGGGAAATCCTGCTGCAACTGCCCAATGCCAATGAATCACGCAGCTATGTGGTAATGGAAGAAGTCAAGGAAACCCATATGCTGGCGCTGCCGGAATAATCCCTGCCCCTTGCCGCCGGATACCGGGATACCTGTACTTGCGGGAGGGGCATGATAATCATTCTTGATTTTCAAGCATTCCTCGGCTTATACCTGATTAATTTGCTAGGTTATTGTTGTAACACCTGGCGCCTTCCCCTTTTGCATTCAATCCTCCAGCACTTGAGCTTGCCCGCCTGCGGCCACAGGTGGCCGGCACAAGCGCTTGGCGGACCCCACTGACAGGAGTGCATCATGTTCGGATTCGGCAACAAAAATCAGGCCCGGCAGGACAGCGAAAAGCAGCTCTACCAGTTCACGGCAATGCTGGACCATGTGGACAACCTCATCATGCTGGCTGATACCAGCGCCGATAACGTCATCTTCTACATGAACCGCACCGCGCGGGATGTACTGGCCCATCACCGCAGCGCAATGAACGAGAAATTCCGTGCCGGGGTTGATGTCAACAACGCCTTCCAGCACAGCATTCACCAGTTTCACCGCGACCCGGAACGCATCCGCCGCATCCTGAATGACATTGCCGCACGGCGCATTACCCATCATGAAGCCTTGATTCCGGTGGGCGGTGTCACCTTCAAGACCAAGGTGTTTCCCATCTGGGATGCACAGGACAGCAGCAAGCTGCTCTGTTTCATGGCCAGTTTCCAGGACATTTCAGCCGAAGTGGAAGCCCAGAGGCTGCGCGATGCCAATGACCAGCGTCGCCTGTTTCTGGAAGATCGCATTGGCGAGCTTTCCGGCAATGTCCAGGCCATGACGGCCACCATCGAAATGGTCGCCGTACGCACGGCATCCGCCTCGGACTCGTCCAATGAAATGCTGAACCGGGCACGCAAGGGCAAGAGCATGATTGAAAACAACTCATCTGCCATGCGGGCCGTGAGCGAGCTGGTGAGTGGCACAGCGGACAATCTGGGTTCGCTGGGCAAGCAATCGGAAACCATTGGCCAGATCGTCAGCGTGATCAAGGACATTGCCGACCAGACCAACCTGCTGGCGCTGAACGCCGCCATCGAAGCGGCCCGAGCCGGGGAAATGGGCCGTGGCTTTGCCGTGGTGGCCGATGAAGTGCGCAAGCTGGCCGAGCGCACCACCAAGGCAACGCAGGAAATCGGCAGCATGATCCGCGATATCCAGCAGGAAGTGCACAGCAATATCAGTTCGATGGACAAGGGGCGCGATCAGGTAAAAGCCACCGAACGCGACTTTGCCGAAGCCGAAGCCGCCATTGTTGACATTGTCGATCAAATCAACCATGTGCGCGATTTTGTCATCGAAATCGCCAATGCCGCAGAAGAACAAGCCGCTACCGCGCAGGACATCAGTGACAAGCTGGCAGACATCGCCAGCCACTGAAGCCTTGCCGACAAGCCAGCGAGGATGACACCGCACACGACTTGCCAGCCAGCCAGTCAGCGTTTAGTGTGATGTGCCATCCCAACCTTCTCCGTTTGCCCCATGAGCCTGCAATCCGTCCGCGACTTTTTTGCCGCCCGCAATCTGGATATTCCCATCATCGAACTGGAAGTCAGCACCGCCACCGTGGCGCTGGCCGCCGAAGCCCACGGCGTGGAGCCGGGGCGCATTGCCAAAACCCTGTCTTTTCGCCTGAATGGCGGTGAGGTGATCATTCTGGTCACCCGTGGTGATGCGCGCATCGACAACCGCAAGTTCAAGGAAGCCTTCGGCAAGGGCAAGATGCTGGCCGTGGAAGAAGTGGTGGAGCTGACCGGCCACCCGGTAGGCGGTGTCTGCCCGTTTGGCCTGGCCCAGCCGCTACCGGTATATATGGATGCCTCGCTGCGCGACTTTGACGAGGTTCTTCCGGCAGCCGGGGCCATTCACAGCGCGGTACGCATCACCCCGGCACTGATGGCCGAGATTACCGATGCCCGCTGGGTGGATGTCTGCCAGCCCAGCGCCGATAGCGGCAGCACCAGCACGCTCGGCGCGACGGCCACCAGCTAGGTGCGGCTCAGGCGGCGGCGTAGCGCAGCATGGCGCTGCGGTCTATGCCCACCGCCAGCGTGCCCCCCACCTGCAAGTTGGCACCATAGCGCGCCAGCTCTCGCGCTGACAGGGTCAGCGTCAACTCCCCGTCCCTGCTGGCCACCGTCACCCGCACGCCGTCCGCCAGCTGGATGATGCGTTGCACCTGTGCCAGCGGCTGGTCCGCGCCCAGGCACAGGGCCTGCTCCGGCACCACACCCTCCTCCAGCACGTTTTCATAGCCGATGAAGCGCGCCAGCCAGGGCGTGGCCGGTGCCGCCAACAGTTGCGCCGGGCTGGCGCATTGCACAATGCGACCATCCTTGAGCACGGCCACGCGGTCGGCCAGGGCAAAAGCTTCTTCCCGGTCGTGGGTCACCAGAATGGCAGGCATGCGCTGGCGCTGTAATTGCTGGCGGAATTCCAGCTGCAACTGGCGGCGCAAGTCGGCATCCAGGCTGGAAAACGGTTCGTCCAGCAACAGCAGCCGTGGTGCCGTCACCAGCGCCCGCGCCAGTGCCACGCGCTGTTGCTCGCCACCGGACAAGGTCCACACCTTGCGGGTTTCCATACCGGCCAGCCCCAGTTGCTGCAAGCAGGTACGTGCCTGCTGCTGAGCCGCCGGGCGCGCCAGGCCGCGCTCCCGCAGGCCGAAACAGACATTGCCCAATACGTCCAGGTGCGGAAACAGGGCAAAGTCCTGAAACATCAGCGCAAAGCCACGCTGCTCCACCGGCACGGCAGCCAGGTCCTGGCCGTCAAACAGCATACGGCCGCTATCTACCGGCTCCAGCCCGGCAATCATCTTCAGCATGGTGCTTTTGCCGCCGCCGGACGGCCCCAGCAAGGCCAGTACCTCGCCCTTGGCCAGTTGCAGGCTCAGCCTGTCGGCCACCAGCTTGTCGCCAAAGCGCTTGCAAACACCATCCAGTTGCAGCATCTCAGGACTCCTTCTTCAATGGGCGCTCGGCAGCCGATGGCCATTCGATCGCCACAAACGCCAGCAAGGCCAGCAGCATCAGCACGGCGGACAACAACATGGCCAGCGCGGCGTTATCCGGACCGGGCCGGCCCAGCCGCTGGTAAATCAGTGTGGTGAGCGTCAGCCACTCCGGCCGGGACAAAAACAGGGTAACGGCAAACTCGCCCAGCGCGGTGGCCGCGGCAAAGGCCAGGCCACGGCGGAAAGCCGGTTGCAACAAGGGCCACAGCACGCGGGTAAAGGTTCGCAGCGGCGATGCGCCCAGACTGCGCGCCGCCTGCGGCCAATGCGGCGGCAGGCTGTCCAGCGCACCGGCCAGGCTACGCGCCACAAAGGGATAGGCCAGCAAGGCATAGGTGGCCAGCAGCAAGGCCAGGCTGGCCGTCCATTGCGGATAAAGCAGCAGCAGGCCAAACGCCAGGCACACCGGCGACACGATGAAGGGCAGAAAGGCCAAGGCCCGCAAAGCGAGGCTGGTGCGCGCAGCCAGCGCATGCAGGCAGCCCAGCCCCGCCGCCAGCAGCACCGCCAGTGCGCTGAAGCGGGCCGAATTGAACAGGGCCAGACGCACATCTTCATCCGCCAGCATATCCGGCCCCAACAGCCACAAGGCCTGGGCCGCCTTCCACAGCACGGCCAGCAGTGGCAAACCGCCAAACAACAGCAGCACCGCCAGTGCCGCCAAGAGTTGCAGCCATTGTGCGCCTTGCGGTGGGCGCGGCGGCAGCGGGTCCACCTTCAGCGGTGCGGCCAGGCTGCGTTCCAGCCAGGCATACAGCGTGGCCATCAGCCCGGTCACCAGCAGCATCAGCACGGCCAGTGCACCGGCATCGGCCAGATTCAGCTCGTAAGCCACCAACTGGTAGATTTCCACCTCCACCGTGGCATAACGCTGTCCGCCCAGCAGCAGCGCCAGACCAAAACCGGAGAAGCAATACAAAAACACCAGACACAACGCAGACCACAACCAGGGCCGCACTGCCGGCCACTCCACCCGCCAGAACACCCGCCACGGCGTGGCACCCAGCGTGCGCGCAGCGGCAATCCGGCTGGCCGGTATCAGGGACAAGCCTTCACACGCGGCACGAATCACCAGTGGCAGATTGAAAAACAGATTGCCGTACAGCAGCAGCCAGGGCGTGTCCTGCAGATTGATACCCAGCAAGCCTTGCGGGCCGAACAGCGCCAGCACGCCCATGCCGGCCACCAGCGTGGGCATGACAAAGGGCAGCATCAGCAGGCGCAGAGCCAGGCGGCGCCCCGGAAACTGATAGCGCGCCAGACACCATGCCAGCGGCAGGCCCACCAGCAGCGCGGCCACACAGCTGGCGGCCGCTTGCAGCAGGGACCAGACAATACGCCATTGCAGGTAGGAATCGGCCAGCAGGCCAACAGAAAATTGCCCCTGCCCCTCTTGCAGCAAACGCAGCAAGGGCAGGATGGACATCAGCAGCAGAAAGGCTAGCGGCAACAGCGCCAGCGCAAGGGTACGGCGACGCGCTGTCATGCATGGTCCTGCTGGAAAGGCCAGTCGGCCACCAGCACGTCTTCCGGACCGTCCTCCGGGTCTTCCACCCGCTCCAGCCAGCGAAAGCCCAGTCGGGCCGCCAGTTGCTGCGAGGGCAGATTGTCCGGGCTGATGGACAAGACAAAACGCTTTACCCCGGCGGTGTGTACCGCCCAGTCGGCGCAGGCGGTCAAGGCTTCGGTGGCATAGCCCTGACGACGGAATTCCGGCAGCACGGTGTAGCCCAGCTCCACATCGCCGCGCCCCTTCAGGTAAGGGTGACCCGGACAGGTATGGAAATTGATATGCCCCACCAGCTGGCCGGTTTCGCGCAGCAGCATGGCGCGCATCGACCACGGCGCGTAGTCCGGCTCGTTTTCCATCTGCTCCAGCCGCAGCGACATCACGGCCGCTTCTTCCAGCCAGTCCAGCGGCACCTCACTACCCAGTGCCACGGCCGCCTCGGCCAGGCGCGCATCAATACAGGCCCGCAGCATGTCCGGCGTCAGATGACGCAGGATCAGCCGCGGGCTGAGGATGTCGGCAACCGCAGGGCTGGTGTGCATTACTGGCCGGACTTCAGCACGATGCGGGTCCACTTGCCTACCCAGGCGGTGGTTTTGGCGGCAATCTGGCGGCTATCCGGCGTGGTGTGCGCCGTCGGTTTTTCCGCATGCTGGAATACCGGGTCCAGCGCGATGCCCGGCTGTACCGGGTACATCCACATGCTGGTGGGAATATCCTTCTGCACCGCGTCCGAACGCAGGAACTCAACAAACTTGCGCGCCAGCGCCGCTTCCTTGCCGCCCTTCACCAGCGCCGCGCCTTCCACTTGCTGGAACACGGCACCGGGCAGCAACAGGTTACCGGTCGGCGAGGCCGTCAGTTTTTCCTTGCTGTAGAACACTTCCGCCGCCGGGCTGGTGGCATAGCTCACCACGATGGGGCGGGCACCGCCATTGCGGGAGAAGTCGGTGTAATAGGCTTCGGTCCAGCCCTTGCTCACCTTCACGCCGTTATCGCGCAGCTTGCCCCAGAAGGCCATGGCCTTGGCTTCGCCCATGGCGGAAATGGTGGACAGCAAGAATGCCAGGCCGGGGCTGGAGGTGGCCGGGTTTTCCACAACCAGCAGGTCCTTGTAGGCCGGGCGGGTCAGGTCATCCAGGGTTTTGGGCAGCGGCAGCTGCTTTTTGGCAAACCAGGCCTTGTCGTAGTTGAGCGTGACATAGCCGTAATCGATGCTCACCGCGCCGGGCAGCGACACCGCGCCGCCCTTGTCGCTCATCGGCAGCAGCACACCGGCCGTTTCGGCCTTGCCAATCAGGGTGTTGTCGATGCCGTACACCACGTCGGCAATCGGGTTGGCGCGGGTCAGGATCAGCTTGTTGACCATCTCCCCAGCGTCCCCCGCCTTGATGATGCTCAGCTTGACGCCGTTCTGCTTTTCGAACTCGGCCAGCAGCGGCTTGGCCACGGCAAAAGAACTATGGGTGAGTACGCGCAACTCGGCAGCGTGGGACAGGCCTGCGGCCAGCAGTGCGGCCAGCAAGGTGGTGGTTTTGAACAATTGCATGACATTCTCCGTGCGACAAAGCGCAATCGCAGGAGCAAGCGAAACAACAGACGGGTTGGCCTTCTGCATCACGCTCCCTCCGCTGGCATTATCCAGTTCAGGTTCTAGGGTGTTTCTCAGCCCGCGCGGGGCACCCCTGGTGATTGGCGGCATCCTTCAGATACCTGCCGACATGTCCGCTTACAAGGCGTTACCCGTTTTTCACGAAAATTAACACCCTGCCGCCAACAAACAATGGATTGTACACACTTTCCCGCCATGATGAATTCACAACAACAGCACGCTTGTTCAACCGCAGCAACAACAGATAACCCAGGGAGCACCACCATGAAACTGTCTACCCGCATCATGCTGATCAGCCTGTCCGCCGTCACCTTCGCCAGCCTGTCCGCCAGCGCATCGGCCGAAACCGAATGGCAAAAACAGCACCCGCGCCGCGCCGAAGTGAACCACCGTCTGGCCAATCAGGACAAGCGCATCCATCAGGAACGCAAGGAAGGCGAAATCAGCAAGCAACAAGCGCACGAACTGCACCAGCAAGACCGCGCCATCCGCCAGCAGGAACGTGCCGATGCCCGCCTGCACCACGGCCACATTACCAAGCAGGAACAAAAAACCCTGAACCAGGAAGAAAACACGGTCAGCAAGGAAATCGGCAAGTAAAATCCAGCCATGGGCAGGCCGCCTGCCAGCCCATTCTTACCGCGCCCCGCAGCACTGGCAGCAGCTACCATGCCGTGTTGCGGGCCGGTTTCTGCTGCGAGGCCATCCGTGAACATTGTCATCCGTCTGCTTCTGCTTGCCATGCTGCCGCTGCAAGCCTGGGCTGGCATCGGCGAGGCCGGTGCGCGCCACTTGCTGTCCCGTACCGGTTTCGGGGCCAATCCGGCGCAAATTGCCCTGTATGCACCGCTCAGCCGCCAGCAGGCGGTGGACCGGCTGCTCGATCACGTCAGCTACAGCGCCCTCACCGCCCCGCCCGCCTGGGTCAACGAACCGTTTGAACGACCGGGCAAACCCAATCTGACTGAAGACGAAAAGAAAGCCCTGCAAAAAGAGCGCAACGAACATGCGCTGGAGCTGCGCGGCTGGTGGCTGGAAGAAATGCGCATCAGCCCCAGCCCGCTGACCGAAAAAATGACCCTGTTCTGGCACAACCATCTTGTTTCCGGCCTGGACAAGGTGGGCGTGCCGCAGCTGATGTATCAACAGAATGTTTTGCTGCGCAAGCAGGCGGTGGGCAACTTCGGCCAGCTATTGCACGCCATCGCCCGCGACCCGGCCATGATGCGCTACCTGGACACGGTGAATAACCGCAAGGGCCAGCCCAATGAAAACTTTGCCCGCGAGGTGATGGAACTGTTCACTCTTGGCGAAGGCCATTACAGCGAGCAGGACATCCGCGAAGCCGCCCGCGCCTTTACCGGCTGGTCGCTGGACAAGGACTTCCAGTTTGTCTACCGGCCGAACCTGCATGACAACGGCGACAAGACCATCTTTGGCCAGCAGGGCAATTTCGACGGCGACGACGTGCTGGACATGCTGCTGCGCAAGCCGCAAACCGCCCGTTTTGTCACCCTCAAGCTGTGGAAATACCTGGTTTCCCCCACACCGAACGAGGCCGACATCCAGCGCCTGTCCGCGCTGTTCTACCGCGACAATTACGAAATCCGCCCGTTGCTGCGTGCCATGCTGCTGAGCCCTGCTTTCTGGAACAGCCAGGGCCAGCTGGTGAAATCGCCGGTGGAACTGACCGTAGGCACGCTGGTGACCTTCGACCTCACCCCGCCGGACTGGCGCGCGCTGGCCGGACTTAACCGCCAGCTGGGGCAGGACGTGTTCAACCCGCCCAATGTCAAGGGCTGGCCCGGTGGCGATAGCTGGATCAACAGCACCACCTTGCTCACCCGCAAACAGTTTCTCGACCGCCTGAGCCACGACGCCGCCCCCATCCGCAACAGCTTTGTCATGGCCGATGGCCAGATGGACGAACAACGTGGCCGCGAAGCCCGCATCCGCCGCCTGGTGCAGGCCGGTCTGCGCCCCATCAAGCTGCAACCGGACGAATGGGCCGCCATCTACCACGTCAACACTGCTGCCGATGCCACACGCCTGCTGCTGGCCGTGCCCCCGGCCCAGCCGCTGCCTGCCGACATGAATGGCGCACAGGCCATTGCCCCGCTGCTGCTGGACCCGGCCTACCAGGTGCACTGAACCGCCCACAAGGACACTGCCATGTTTCAACGCCGCGAATTTCTCAAAGCCATGAGTGCCGGCCTGCTGGTATCGGTACTGCCCAATCTCAGCTATGCACTGGCCCCGGCCGGCTACCAGCGCCTGCTGGTACTGGTGGAACTCAAGGGCGGCAATGACGGGCTTAACACCGTCATCCCCTACAGCAGCGACGACTACTATCGCCTGCGCCCCAGCATCGGCATTGCCCGCCCGCAAGTACTGCAACTGAGCGAACAAGTGGGCCTGCACCCGGCCATGCAAAGCCTGCTGCCGCTGTGGCAAAAGCAGGAAGTGGCCGTGCTGCAAGGCGTAGGCTACCCGGAGCCCAATCTGTCCCACTTCCGTTCCATCGAAATCTGGGAAACTGCCTCGGCCAGCAACCAGTATCTGGGCGAAGGCTGGCTCACCCGCCTGTTTCGCAGCCAGCCTACCCCGCCCGGTTTTGCTGCCGATGGCGTGGTGCTGTCCAGCCAGAACCTGGGCCCGCTGGATGGTGGTGCCCGCGCCGTGGTGCTGAACAATCCGCAAGACTTCGCCCGGCAGGCCAAGCTGGCGGCGGACCAGCAAGCCGGCGCGCACAGCAGCGCGCTGTCCCACATCCTGAAAGTGGAAGGTGACATCCGCACCGCCGCCAGCGCCCTGCAACAACCGGTGATGAAACCGCCAGCCAACCCGGCCGATGCCCCCACCGCTCCCCCCAAAGCAGTCGGCGGCTTTGCCCAGGCCATCAACACTCTGGCTGATATCCTGCAAAACGGCACCCGCATTGCCGTGGCACGCATCACCCTTACCGGTTTTGACACCCACGGCAACCAGCAGCCCACCCAGGCCCGCCTGCTGGGCGAACTGGCCGACGGACTGGCCCTGTTCAAAGCCCGCATGCAGGCGCAAGGGCCGCTCGGGACGACACCCTGGTATTGAGTTATGCCGAATTTGGCCGCCGCCCGCGCGAAAACGGCAATCGCGGCACCGACCATGGCACCGCCAACAGCCACTTCCTGCTGGGTGGCCGCGTCAAGGGCGGCCTGTACGGCCAGACCGCCCCGCTGGCCCGGGCTGACCGATGGCAACCTGCCCTACGCCATCGACTTCCGCCAGCTGTACAGCACCGTGGTGCAAGACTGGTGGGGGAAAGACGCCACCAGCCTGTTCGGCCAGC
>NZ_LNQV01000061.1 GCF_001515305.1 Aquitalea pelogenes | reverse complement strand
GGACAGCGCGATGATGCCTGCGGTGATGATGGATTTCATTCTTCTCCTCTATATTTATCATTCACTCAATTTTTCTTCTTTCATTCAGCTGAGTTATTGCAGCGATGTGGTGTCAATATTCATTGAAATCCTCATCCACGCAAAGTGGTTTCAGGGTACGGCTGGGGGTGGGCAGATTGGGAAACAGGGCATCGCAACGGGCGTCGACATCCGGGGTGGTGAACTCCACCTTTTTCCAGGTCCGAGTATCGTATACGCCGGGGTAACTGCCTTTGCGGCAGGAGAAATTAGGTAATGACAGGGCCAGATAATTGCCATTGGGTGAAAATCTGCCGCCACCACCAAAGGAATTCTTGCGCATGGTGCGTTCAGATTTTTTCTGCGCATAAAATGGCTTTGCTGCAATATTGATTTCTTTTGCTGTAGGTATTTTATTGATTGATGCAATGGAACATGGCCAGCGTAAGCCGTATTCGGTAATGCTAAGGAAAATATTTTTTTCCTTGTTCATGTCGGATAAATCTCCATAGGCTTTTCCAGAAAGCTTCATTTTTGTCTTGCAGGCCTTAAGTTGTTTCATATCCACGTAGTCATTAAATAGTATAAGGTACTGCTTGTCCGAGCTCATTTTTATCCAGTCAGCTGCCGCAGCACTACCTTCAATGATTTCGCAGGTATTGCCATTCAGATGGACATAGGTGTTGCCCGGTGAGCCTTCCTTTGCTTGCTTGATATCGGTACGAACTATATCGCTATCCTTAATGTAGATGTGCGTAATGGTATGTGCTGATGCAGCGGTAGTGCCGAGCGCCAGTAGTGTTGTGGCAATTATGTATTTCATTTTTCATGTCCTTGTTTTTCGATGGCCAAGGTAAATCGTTCGACATACTTGCTGAGATATTCTTTTTTATCTTTGGGTTCGATCTCGTCACCAAGAACATGGTAGGCGCGATAGCTTTGTTTTATTCTCTGCTCCTTGGCATAGATGCCACCATTGATGGCACGGCTTACTTCAATGATGCTGTTGTCGTTCATGCTTTGCATGTGCAGCTTGATTTGGGGTCGTTCTGCGGTAATAAAGTAGGCACCGCTATCAATGCAGTTATAGGGGTCGATGGCAATGATGTGCGGATTATTGATGATGGCGGGGCGGCGCTTCATTTTCTCCGGCTGACGATTTTTATAGGCAGGGTCATCCCACCAGTATTCATCGAAGGATGATTTGGCCAGCCAGCCGCGATAGCGCCAATATTGGGCGTAATTGCTACGCCCGGTCAGTTGCTTGAAGCCACGGCCACGGAATTTCTGCGCGTCTATGGTGTCGATATTTCCATTTCGCCAGGCATAAGAATTGCCACTAATTGTGCCGGTGGTGGTGTATCTGGTGTGGTTGAAAATATCGACTCGATCTTTCTGCTTGCTTCCCCACCAGTCTTTTTCTTTCATTTCATAATAAATTAATGACTCATCGATATATCTTTTCCCTATTTTTAATACATAATCCTGATACTGTGCAGTCTCCACCATGCTTTTCAAAGCGTTAGACTCCACGCAGCCCTGGCCAATGAAATGGCTGCAGCGCAGGCCGGTATCAATCAGGTATTTGCGCATGGCCAGGTTGAGCGGAATTTTGTAACGTCTGATCTGTTCCTCTGCGTTTGGCCCTTGCTTGGGTTTGGCTTCCGGTAATACCGCCATTTCCATTTCCACACTGCTCAGCCATTTGCATTTGCGGAATACCTGAATGAATTCACGCGGATGAAAGTGCCAGATGTGATCTTCCAGACTGCGGTCGTATAAATTCCTTTCCTCCTGGTAACAACTCTTGCCGGCCTGGACCATGCTGCGTGGCAGAATCTGTTGCCAGAAGCTCAGCATTTCGATCTTGATCTTGTAGACCCGATAATCGGCAGCGGACATGACCTCTGACTTGGGGTTGAAGGCGCTTTCCTGCCGTACCCAGCCGTAGCGGGCATCCACCTTGTTGCTGTCCCATTCGGTGGGAAAGCGGCAGATGGTGCGTGAGAGCCGGGCTTGTTGTGCCGGGATGGCGGCCAGCAGACTGTCCCTGGTTTTGGGCTGGCCAGGCGGCAGCAGCCAGCCGTGCAGGGTGGGGGACTGGCACAGGCCGTCGTCGCTGGGGTCGTCGTCTATCCAGGTCCAGCCCAGCCAGTGCGGGAAGTCGGCATCGCTGTATTTTTTGATGTCGTTGCTGGCCAGGTTGACCCAGTGCCAGCCGGTCGGGGTGTTGATCTGGTGCCAGTGCGGCAGTTGTGCGGGGAGTGCGCTGTGTTGTTCCCGGGCGACAAGTCGGCCAAAACGCAGCAGTTCGTATACCGCGCTGGCGGAGGCTGCCGGGTATTGATCGGCAATTTTTCCCGCCAGTTTCGCCATACCGGCTTCGTAGTTGTGCCAGTAGGCCGGTCGGTGGGTGTCCGGCAGCAGAGGATAGTGTTGGCCTTGTTGTTGCCGGGTGTACAGGCTGATATTGCCCTTGTCGAATTGCAGGGTGACAAACAGTGGTCGGTCGGTGTGGCTGGCCGGACGCAGGCTGGCATGGCGCGGGCTCCAGTCGGCTTGCTCATTGGCAAACCGGTATAGCGGAGTGGCCGCAGGCAGATAAAAGTGAATGTCACCAAACAGGATGTTGTCGCGGCCATGCTGGGTGAGTGGCAGCAGCCCGCCGGTGCGGCCAGTCAGGCGGCGCAGGTTTTCGCTGTTGCAGAAAATTTCAAAATGAAAGCCTGCCTTTCCTCCCGCATAGCCGGACTGGCCCAATGCCTGTTTGCGTGGCAGCAACTTGCCGGTTTTAAAGGCATCACGTACCGCCGGCTTCAAATTGGCCAGATGCTGATAGACGGAAAAGAACACTACGTGGCCATCCGGCCCGGCACCGATTTCGGTTTCATGGCGCATCACCACGCAGCCGGGGCTATTCAAACCGAAGCGGGCGATGGGCGAGTCCGGCTCCGGCCTGAGTTCACCGGGGCCGCAATCACGAAAATGGATGACATTGCCGCTGGCAATGGCGCGTACGGTATTGGCTTCACCACTGCCGTTGAGCAGTACATGGATGCCGCCATGCCATTCGAAGCCCGTGCTCAATGGGTAACGGCCTACGCTTGGGTCGGGCAGGATGCTGGCGAGCCAGTCAGCATCGCTTTGCTGTTGCTGGCGATGGTGTAAAGAGGGCGGGCTGATGAGCATGGTGTTTGGTCCTGGTTTACGGGGGAGTACGTCATTGGCGCAGAGCCTGTTATCGGTCGGCAGTTGTTCGAGCAGCATCTGTTGCCATGTCAGGTGCATGGTTGTTTGAGTCTGGATCTCGAGCTATCGGGAAATGGCGTTGCCTGGGTGGGAGATGTCTGAATTTTCCTGAATTGCTTCGGTATGGTTGGAGGATCAAGCCGGCGTGGTGCCGGGATATTGCGTGATAGCTGGGATGAAGGAGGAGCGGAGACCCTGGCCATGCCATGGTTAAACCGTTGATTCGAATCAAGGAGGGGGATATGCCCGCGGGATGAAGATGCCGGCAACCAAGCATTACTGTCACGCTGGAGCCCTAACCATGAAGACCCCGCGCTTGTCCTGGCTGCCAAGAAGTGTGTTGCTGGCGGCCCTGCCTTTTTCCGTGTTGCAGGCCTGGGCGGATACCGCCACTACCTCGACTTCCGCCCCGGAGGCGAAATACCAGGGAGCCGCCTCGCCACTGGCTTCCGAGCCCATGCACCAGAACATCAACCCCAAGGCCCCGCCGATGACCGAGGCGGAGTTCACCCACGCCAAGCAGATTTACTTCGAACGCTGCGCCGGCTGTCACGGGGTGTTGCGCAAGGGGGCCACCGGCAAGCCGCTGACACCGGACATCACCCTGACGCGGGGTACCGAATACCTGAAGACTTTCATCAAGTACGGTTCGCCAGCCGGCATGCCCAACTGGGGGACTTCCGGTGAGCTGACCGATGCCCAGGTGGATCTGATGGCGCGTTATGTGCAGCAGGAACCGCCGACTCCGCCGGAATTCGGCATGAAGGACATGCTGGGCACCTGGAAGGTGCTGATTCCGCCGGAAAAGCGGCCAACGCATAAAGAGAACAATCTGGATGTGGCCAACCTGTTCTCGGTCACCCTGCGGGACGCTGGCCAGATCGCGCTGATCGACGGCAATAGCAAGCAGATTGTCAGCGTGCTGAAAACCGGCTATGCCGTGCATATTTCGCGCCTGTCGCAGTCCGGCCGCTACCTGTACGTGATTGGCCGCGACGGCAAGATCAATCTGATCGACCTGTGGATGGCCAAGCCGGACACGGTGGCGGAAATCCGCATCGGCCTGGAAGCCCGTTCGGTGGAAACCTCCAAGTTCAAGGGCTTTGAAGACAAGCTGGCGGTGGCCGGGGCCTACTGGCCGCCACAGTACGTGATCATGGATGGCAACAGCCTCAAGCCGCTGAAGATCGTCGGCACCCGTGGCATGACGGTGGATAACGAATACCACCCGGAACCGCGCGTGGCCTCGATTGTGGCCAGCCACTACAAGCCGGAATTCGTCATCAATGCCAAGGAAACCGGCAAGATCATGATGGTGAATTATTCCGACCTGTCCAACCTGAAAACCACCACCATCGACGCGGCCAAGTTCCTGCATGACGGCGGTTTCGATACCACCGGCCGTTACTTCATGGTGGCTGCCAATGCCTCCAACAAGGTGGCGGTGGTGGATACCAAGCTGGACAAGCTGGCCGCGCTGGTGGATGTAGGCAAGACCCCGCATCCGGGCCGTGGTGCCAACTTTGTCGACCCGCAATACGGCCCGGTATGGGCCACCGGCCACCTGGGCGACGACAGCATCAGCCTGATCGGCACCGACCCGGACAAGCACAAGGCCAGCCTGGAAGGTGGTGCGGGTACTCAAGGGGCAGGGCGGTGGTTCGCTGTTCATCAAGACTCACCCGAAATCCCACAATCTGTGGGTGGATACCGCGCTGAACCCGGATGCCGCGGTGAGCCAGAGTACTGCCGTGTTTGACATCAATCATCTGGACAAGGGCTTTGTCACCCTGCCGATTGGCGAGTGGTCTGGCCTGGGCGATGGTGCCAAGCGCGTGCTGCAGCCGGAGTACAACAAGGACGGCAGCGAGGTGTGGTTCTCGGTGTGGAGCGGCAAGGACAAGCAGTCGGCCATCGTGGTGGTGGACGACAAGACCCGCAAGCTCAAGGCTGTGATCAAGGACCCGCGCCTGATCACCCCCACCGGCAAGTTCAATGTGTTCAACACCCAGCACGATATTTATTGATTTGAAATAAGTCGTCGCCGTCCTTTCACTGTTGAAATCCGGCAGATCGTCCGTGGTCTGCCGGAACAAGGAGAGCAGCATGAAACATGTACTGATCGCGCTGGCCCTGGGTGGGCTGATGTCGGCCGGGCTGGCCCAGGCGGCCAGCGGGCCGGAACTGGCCAAGCAATACAACTGCCTGGCCTGCCACAGCGTGGATGCCAAGCTGGTTGGCCCGTCCTACAAGCAGGTGGCGGCCAAATACAAGGGGCAGGATGTCACCGCCAAGCTGATGCAGAAGGTGAAGGCGGGTGGTTCCGGCAGTTTTGGTGCCATTCCGATGTCGCCTAATCCGCAAGTGCCGGATGCCGACCTCAAGCAGCTGGTGACATGGATTCTGGCCCAGTAAGGCGTGGCATCTGTCTGGCGGCCTTGCTGGCTGCCAGCCTGTGCCAGCAGGCCACAGCAGCGCCACCGGCAGAACCCCGTGCGGGTGAGCTGCTGCAACTGCTGCATAACGATTGCGGTGCCTGCCACGGGCTCAGTCTGAAAGGCGGGCTGGCAGCCCGCTCACCCCCCAGGCGCTGGCCGGCAAACCGGCCGACAGCCTGGTGGCCACCATTCTCAATGGCCGCCCCGGCACCCCGATGGCGCCGTGGCGGCGTTCCTTTCCGAAGAAGAAGCGCAATGGCTGGTTCAACTCTTGCAACAGGGCGGCGCACGCTAGCCCGCCTGCTGCTGCCACTGTCATGCCTGGTGCTGGCCGCCTGCGCCAGTACGCCACCCTTGCGTGGTACGGGCAATCTGGGCGTGGTGATCGAACGCGCCAGCGGCAGCGTGCAGATCGTCGACAACACCCATGAACAGGCGCTGGCACGGGTACAGGGCCTGGGTGATCTGTCCCATGCCTCGGTGGTGTTTTCTCCGGATGCCCGCCATGCCTATGTGTTTGGCCGCGATGGCGCCATCAGCAAGGTGGATTTGCTGACCGCCCGGCTGGAGACGCGGGTGGAGCAGGCCAGCAACAGCATAGGCGGAGCCATTTCCAGCGATGGCCGGGTGATTGCCGCACAGAATTACAGCCCCGGCGGGGTGAAACTGTTTGATGCCGACAGCCTGGCCTTGCTGGCCAGTGTTCCCGCTGCTGCCGGGCCCAATGGTCAGCCCTCGCGCGTGGTGGGCCTTGCCGACCTGCCGGGCAAGCGTTTTGCCTATGCGCTGTTTGATGCCGATGAAATCGACGTGCTGGACGCCAGCACGCCCACGGCACCCAAAATCCAGCGCTTCCAGCATATCGGCAAGCAGCCTTACGACGGGCTGGCCAGTGGCGATGGCCGCTATTTCATTGCCGGGCTGTACGGCGAGGATGGCCTCGCCTTGCTGGATAGCTGGCATGCCGACGCCGGTGTGCGGCGCATTCTGGCCGGCTATGGTCGTGGCCGTCAGACCCTGCCGGTGTACAAGATGCCGCATTTGCGCGGCTGGTCCATCGCCGGGGATTACGCCTTCCTGCCTGCCATCGGCCAGCACGAAATATTGGTGGCCGACAACCGCAGCTGGACGCAGGTGGCGACAGTGCCGGTGCTGGGCCAGCCGGTATTCGTGATGGCCGAACCGGGCGGGCGGCGGGTGTGGGTCAATTTTGCCTTCCCCGATAACGACAAGGTGCAGGTGATTGATGTGCCGACCCGGCAGCTAATCAAGACCCTGCAACCGGGCCGTGCCATCCTGCACATGGAATTTACCCCGCGTGGCGATGCGGTGTGGCTGTCCAGCCGTGACGACAACAAGCTGGTGGTGATCGACACCGCCACGCTCACCGTGCGCCGCACGCTGCCGGCGCTGGAGCCGTCCGGTATTTTCTTCAGCAGCCGTGCCAGCAGGATGGGGATGTGATGCCAGACCCTTCAAGCCCTGGTGTACTGCCGCCGCGCAGCCTGCAGGCACTGGACCGTTGTCAGAAGCAGTTTCCGCTCAGTGCCACGCCATTTGCCGACATGGCCGCCATGCTGGGCGATGGCTGGACGGCCAGTGAACTCATGCAGTTGTTGTTTACGGCCCGGCAGGCCGGTTTGCTGTCCCGGCTGGGGGCGGTGTTTGCCCCCAATACCGTGGGCAGCAGCACACTGGCCGCACTGGCTGTGCCGCCGGAGCGGCTGGATGCAGTGGCCGCCTTTGTCAGCAGCCATGCCGAGGTCAACCACAACTACCAGCGCGACCACCACTTCAACCTGTGGTTTGTGGTGACCGCCAGCGATGCCGCCGCAGTGGCCGAGGTGCTGTCGCGCATTCATCTGGCCACCGGGCTGGCACCGCTCAACCTGCCCTTGCTGCGCGAATACCATATCGACCTGGGCTTTGCACTGGATGGCAGCGTGGCTGCGCGCCAGCCACAACCGCAGCCGAAACCAATACGCCCGGACTGGCGGCAGCAGCGCCTGCTGGCCGCCTTGCGAGACGGCCTGCCGCTGCAATTGCGGCCGTTCCAGTTGCTGGCCCGCGACTGCGGCCTGACCGAGCCGGAGGTGCTGCAGCAATTGCAAGCCTGGCAGCAGCAAGGCGTGCTGCGGCGCTTTGGCGCGGTACTGCGCCATGCCGAGCTGGGCTACGCCACAACGCCATGTGTGTGTGGCAGATCGACGATGCCGCCCGTCGCGCAGCCATCGCCTGCCAGCTGGCGACAGAATCGGCGGTGACGCTGTGTTACGAACGCCCGGCGCGGCCGCCGCACTGGCCTTACCAGCTGTTCTGCATGATTCACGCCAGTGATGCCGCCAGCCTGCACGCCATGCTGGATGATCTGGTCCGCCGTCATGGCCTGCAGGATTATCCGCACGCGGTTTTGCCCTCGATAAAACGCTACACCCAACGCGGAGCCTGTTATGGCCATCACGCATAGCCGGGCAGCACTCAACCCGCTGGAAACCTGCATCGTGAACCAGCTGCAAGGTGGCTTTCCGCTTACCAGCCAGCCCTTTGCCCATGCCGCCGCCACCCTGGGTTGCAGCGAGCTGGCCTTGCGGCAAGGGCTGGATGGCCTGCTGCAGCGCCAGGTGCTGACCCGATTTGGACCGCTGTACCAGATAGAACGCATGGGTGGCTGCTTTGTGCTGGCGGCGCTGGCAGTGCCACCGGCACGCTTTGACGAGGTGGCGGCGGCAGTCAACAGCCTGCCGGCGGTGGCGCACAACTACCAGCGCAGCCACAAGCTGAATATGTGGTTTGTACTGGCCGCCGCCAGCCAGGCCGGAATTTCCGCCGCCTGCAGCGCCATCGAACTGCTGACCGGTCTTACCGTGCATGCCTTTCCCAAGCAGCGCGAATACTTTGTCGGCATGCGTTTTACCGTGGGCGGCCAGGCGGCGGTGGGGCAGGCCAGTGCCGGGCGTGGCAGTCTGGATGAACAGCCCATGGTGCCGGAACTGGACGAGGACGACTGGCGGCTGATCCGCGCCAGCCAGGCCGGGCTGCCCTTGGTGGAGCAGCCTTACCGCCAGCTGGCCGACGCCCTGCAATTGCCAGAGCAGGAGGTGTTGAGCCGGCTGGGCCGCATGCTGGAGCAGGGCGTGATACGTCGCATCGGCGCGGTACCCAACCACTACGCCATCGGCTACCGCGCCAACGGCATGGCGGTGTTTGATGTGGCGGACGAGCTGGTGGATGAGCTGGGCCAGCAACTGGGGGCGCTGGATTGCGTCAGCCACTGCTATCGCCGTCCGCGCCACCTGCCGCACTGGCCTTACAACCTGTTTGCCATGGTGCATGGCGACAATCGCCGCGCGGTACGAGAACAGCAGGCCGCGCTATTGCAATTGCTCGGCCCGGCCTGCCGCCGCCATGCGCTGCTGTTTTCCACCCGCATCCTGAAAAAGTCCGGCCTGCGGGTGTAAGCCGGGATTGATCCCGTTGATACGGGTCAAGGAGACGGGCAGGGGGCGGCCTGCACACTGATGGCCATCACCATTGCCGGAGCCAGCCATGCTGCGCCTGACGCCCTATCTGCAAAGCCTGCTGGACCCGGCAGCCGCCCCCGCCCGTAGCGGCAAACCCGGCGGCCCGGTGGTGATCTGGAACCTGATCCGCCGCTGCAACCTCACCTGTCAGCATTGTTACTCCACCTCGGCCAACAAGGATTTCCAGGGTGAGCTGAGTACGGCAGAAGCCTGCGCGGTGATGGACGATCTGTACGCCTTTGGTGTGCGGGTGCTGATTCTGTCCGGCGGCGAACCGCTGCTGCGGCCGGATATTTTCGAGCTGGCCGCCCGCGCCAAGGCCATGGGTTTTTATGTCGGCCTGTCCAGCAATGGCACGCTGATTGACGAGCGCAATATTGCCGCGCTGGCGGCAGTGGGCTTTGACTATGTCGGGGTCAGCCTGGATGGCATCGGAGCCACCCACGACCGCTTCCGTCGCCTGGCCGGTGGCTACGAGCTGGCCTTGCGCGGCATGCGGCTGGCACGCGATGCCGGGCTGAAAGTGGGCCTGCGCTACACCATGACCGAAGACAATGCCGACGACCTGCCTGCGCTATTGCAGCTACTGGCAGTGGAAGACATCGACAAGTTTTATTTTTCCCATCTCAACTATGCCGGGCGCGGCAACAAGCACCGGGCGGATGATGCCCGCCAGCCGCGCACCCGCTGGGCGATGGACTTGCTGATCGAGTCCTGCCTGCAGCATATCCGCGCTGGCAAGCCGCATGATTTCGTTACCGGCAACAACGATGCCGATGCGGTGTACCTGCTGCACTGGGCTGCGCGCCATTACCCGGCGCAGGCGGCGCAGCTGCGCCAGCGCCTGCTGGCCTGGGGTGGCAACGCCAGCGGGGTGAACGTGGCCAATATCGACAATCTGGGCAATGTGCACCCGGATACCATGTGGTGGAAGGTGACGCTGGGCAATGTGCGCCAGCGGCCGTTTTCCGCCATCTGGCAGGACCTGTCCCACCCGCTGCTGGCCGGGCTGCGCCAGTCGCCACGGCCGGTGGAAGGGCGCTGTGCCGCCTGTCAGCATCTGGCCATCTGCAATGGCAATACCCGGGTGCGCGCCTGGGAGCTGACCGGCAATTTCTGGGCGGCGGACCCGGCCTGTTATCTGAGCGATGAAGAAGTAGGGGTGGCCAGCGGCGTGCATGCGCTGGCACCGCTGACGCCATGGCACAGGGAGACAGCATGATGAAATACTGGCTTGTTTTGTTTGCCATGACCCTCAGCCTGCCGCTGCATGCTGCTCCCGCAGCGGACATGGATCCATCCGCTGCCGCGCAGTTATACGGCCAGCATTGCCAAAGCTGTCACGGGGCCGACCGCTTGGGCGGCATGGGTCCGGCCTTGCTGCCGGAAAGCCTGGAGCGGCTGAAAACCGCCGAAATCAGCAACACCATCCGTCAGGGGCGCAGCGCCACCCAGATGGCCGGTTTTGCCGGCCAGTTGAGCGAGGAGCAAATCAAACAGCTCACCGCCTATGTACAAAGTGCTCCGGCCACACCGCCACGCTGGAGCGATGCCGACATGCGCGCCTCGCACCGCCAGCCGGTGGCACTCTCCAGCCTGCCGGCCAAGCCGCAATACACGGCAAACCCGCTCAACCTGTTTGTGGTGGTGGAGGCGGGCGACCACCATGTCACGGTGCTGGATGGCGAGCGCTTCCGGCCCATCACCCGCTTTACCAGCCACTATGCAGTGCATGGCGGGCCCAAGTTTTCTCCTGATGGCCGCTTTGTCTATTTTTCCAGCCGTGATGGCTGGGTGACCCAGTACGACCTGTACAGCCTGCAAGTGGTGGCAGACATTCGCGTGGGCCTGAACACGCGCAATATCGCGGTATCGGATGACGGCAACTGGATTCTGGCCGGCAACACCCTGCCACAAACGCTGGTGCTGCTGGACGCCCACGGCCTGGCACCGGTGAAAACCATTGCGGTGCGTGATGCCGCCGGTCATCCATCGCGGGTGTCTGCGGTGTACGAAGCCGCACCGCGCCACAGCTTTGTGGTGGCGTTAAAAGATATACCGGAGCTGTGGGAAATCAGCTACGACCGCCACGCCGCGCCGGTTTACCCCGGACTGGTGCATGACTACCAGATGGGCGAGGCGCTGGCTCAGCCGGGTTTCCTCACCCCGCGCGTGACGCCGCTGTCCATGGTGCTGGACGACTTCTACTTCGACCCGTCTTATCAGCATGTGCTGGGTGCCTCGCGCAGCGGCCAGGCGCAGGTCATCAGCCTGGATGCACGCAGCAAGGTGGCGGACCTGCCGCTGGATGGCATGCCGCACCTGGGTTCCGGCATCAGCTTCGAGCGTGATGGCCACCGCATCATGGCCACGCCCAATCTCAAGGGCGGCCAGCTCAGTTTCGTCGACATGGACAGCTGGCAGTTGATCAGGCAGGTGCAGCTGCCGGGGCCGGGCTTTTTCCTGCGCAGCCATGAAAACACGCCCTATGCATGGGCCGACTCCATGATGAGCGCGCACAAGGACACGCTGTCCATCATCGATAAGCGCAGCCTCAGCGTGGTGCGCCAATTGGTGCTGCGGCCGGGCAAGACCACCGCCCATGTGGAGTTCACCCGCGATGGCCGTTATGCGCTGGTGTCGGTGATGGAAAACCCCGGCGAGCTGATTGTGGTGGATGCGCAAACCCTGCGCGAAGTGGCGGCGCTGCCCATGGCCAAGCCGATTGGCAAATACAATGTGTTCAACAAGGTCAACCGTTCGGAAGGGACCAGTCACTGAAGCTGGCAGTCGTTAAAACCACCGAACGCCAGCGCGCATACGGCAGCGTGTTCTACGCCGTTTGGCGTAGTTGCCTGATGCTTTGTGTGCATGGCGATGTCGGTGCTGGCGGCCTATAGTCGGCGGCATGACGGGTGCGTGCACCCGGCCCGCCTTTGGAAAAATCATGCAAACAGTCGATATTCCCGCTTTCTTGCGGCATCAGCCTTTGTTCCAGCAACTGTCTCCGGCGCAGATCGAGGCGCTGGTGCCCTTTACCCACGAAGTGCGTGGCAGCAAGGGGCAGGTGATCTTCCAGAAGGGCGACCCGTGTGATGGCATGTTCCTGGTGGTGTATGGCCGGGTGAAACTGGCCATTTCCTCGTCTCAGGGCAGTGAAAAGGTGATGGAAATCATCCATCCGGGCCAGAGCTTTGCCGAGGCGGTGATGTTTCTGGGCAAGCCCTGCCCGGTGATGGCGCAGCTACTGGAGGATGGCTTTTTGCTGAAAGTGGAGGCGCAAGGCATCAACCAGGCCATCGAAAAAGACCCGGCCTTTGCCCGCCGCCTGCTGGCGGGCCTGTCGATGCGGCTGCACGGACTGGTGCGCGATGTGGAGCGCTACACCATTGAAACATCGCTGCAACGGGTGGTGGGTTATCTGTTGCAGAATGCCGACCTCGCCGTACCGATGCCGCTGGTGACATTGCCGGTCAACAAGAACCTGATTGCCTCGCGGCTGAACCTGACACCGGAAACCCTGTCGCGCATGCTGCACCAGCTGAGTGAAGCGCAGCTGATCGAGGTGAACGGCCGGGAAATCAGCCTGCTGAATGTGGACGGCCTGCGCCAGAGCGCCGACTAGGCGGCCCTGCCTGCGGTGACAAGCAAAAAACGCCTGACTGTGTCAGGCGTTTTTCTTTGCCGGGCAGGCTTACCACTTGTAGCTGAGGGTGGCGCTGATATTGCGCTTCTCGCCGTAGTAGCAGGCATAGCTGCTGTAGCACGATGCCACGTAGGTCTTGTTGGCCAGGTTGTTGGCGTTGATCTGCAGCGTGCTGCCTTTGAGCGACGGGCTGAACCGGCCCAGTTGCAGCCGCAGGCGCAGGTCGTACAGCGTGACACCCGGAATGGTCAGTGTGTTGGCGCTGTCGGCCCACATCCAGCCGGTATGGCGAATGCCGCCGCCCAGATTGATGCCGCTGTCAAAAGCATAGTCCAGCCAGGCGGTGGCCTTGTGTGCCGGTGCCAGATACGGCGTCTTGCCCTGGTTGCTGCCTTCGGTCACTTCCATGTCGGTATAGGTGTAGCCCGCCAGCAGCGACAGGCGCGGGCTCAGCCTGGCATTGGCTTCCAGTTCCACTCCGCGTGAGCGGACCTTGCCGATGGGGTCGTATTTGAAGGTGGTGGCGTTGTACTGGGCGACATTGCTTTGGCGCAAGTCGTAAATGGCCGCCGACAGCTGGATGTCGCTGCCTGGCTGGTAACGGATGCCGACTTCGCTTTGCTTGCTTTGCATCGGCTTGAGCACATTGCCATGGGTATCGGTGGCATAGGCCTGGCTCGGGTCGAAGCCTTCGCTGTAGCTCAGGTAGGGGCTCAGTCCATTGGCCGCCTGGTAGACCAGCCCCAGCCGACCGGTAGTCTTGCCGCCATCCCAGCTGTTGCTCACGCCGGTGCCGGTATTGGTTTCCGATACCTTGGCCTGATCGTGGCGCAGGCCGGCGGTCAGCTTCCAGTTGTCCAGTGCCATCTGGTCCTGCAGGTAGACGCCGGTCTGATCGCGCTTGCGGTCGAAGTATTTGTAGGACAGCGGGTGGCTGCTGTCGTCATAGACGGTGTTGAAGGGGTTGATGGTGGTGCCGGTGTAGGTATAGGAGTTGTCGCCCTTGTTGCGGCTGGTCTGGTAGTCCAGCCCGGCCAGCACGGTGTGCCTGAGTCCCAGCGCACTGAAGCGGGCTTCCAGGTTGTTGTCGATGATGTGGGCGGTGGAGCGCTCGCTGGAGCGGGCATAGGTGCGGTTGAGCAGGTCGGAGCTGTCCGACACCCAGCCCACGTCGGAGTACTGGCTCAGGTCGGTCTTGCTCAGTTGCAGCCGGTATTGCTGGCGGAAGGTCAGCGCGTCGTTGATGCGGTGTTCCAGCTGATAACCAAAGTATTGCTGATCGCGGCTCATGCCGTCGCCACTGGAGCCTTCGTTGAAGCTGGTGGAGATGGTCTTGCCGTTATGCGGCACTACGGTGCCGTAGTAGGGCAGGGTGCCGTGGTAGCCGGTGCTGGGGTCTTTCTGCAAATAGGCTTGCAGCAGCAGATTGGTGCGGTCGCTGATTTTCCAGTTGAGCGAGGGCGCCAGCACATAGCGCTCGGTGCTGGCACCGTTTTGCTGCTGGTCGGCGCGCTGCCCTTGGCAACCAGGCGGTAGGACAAGTCGTCGCGCCCGGCCACGGCACCGCCAAAATCCAGCCCCAGGCTGCGTTGCTGGTGGTTACCCACCGTTAATGACAACTCGTGGTAGTCCGATTGCAGTGGGCGCTTGCTGGTGATGGCCACCACGCCACCGGGCGCGGCCTGGCCATAGCTGGCGGATGCCGGCCCGCGTACCACGTCCAGCCTTTCCACCACGTAGGGGTCAATCTGCAGGGTGTTGTAGCCATCCGGGTCGCCAAACAGGCGCAGTCCATCCAGAAATTCATTGGCGGTGGGATGGTCGCTGAAACCACGCAACACGATGTAGTCGTAGCGGGTGGTGGAACCCACCGCGCCGGTAAATACACCCGGGGTGTAATTGAGTGCTTCGCTGATGGTGCGGGCTTGCTGGTCCTCGATTTGCTGGCGGGTGACCACCGATACCGCCTGCGGAATGTCCTGCAGCGGCGTATCGGTTTTGCTGGCGCTCTTGCTGCTGCCCACCTGATAACCCTGTGTCGGGGCCAGCGCATCATTGCGCTGCTCTGCGTTCACTTTCACCGTTTCCAGCGTAGCGCTGTCCGTGGCGGCATAAGCCTGTTGCACCGCCAGCACCAGGCTGGCCATGCACACTGCGTGACCCAGTGCCAGGCTGGCAGACGGGTTCTTCTTGCTGTTGTTCATCACTGTTTCCTTGATGGGTGACGGATACCACCTCCCGCGACCGGCCCCCTGCCGGCGTGCTGAACGGGAAGCATTCGACCATGCCTGCGGCGTGTGGCCGCGGCAGAGTTGATGCAATAATGCTATTGATAATTATTATCATTCGCAATAATATTGTGAAAATTCTGATTGCAGGAGTGGCATTCATGACAACTAGCAGCATGCAGCGCGCTGGCAGGCAGGCTTCCTGTAAGCCCTTGGCGGGTTGCTAAGCACCCGCCGGGACAGCCTTGTCCGTCCGGTTTGCCCAGACAGTGGCCCGCCGGAACCGGACCTCCCACCCACTGGCCCAGCCAGTACCCGGAGAGATGAAAACATGAAGCAGATTTTTGTCCCGCAAGCCGTCATTCCTGTGTTGTCTGTCAGGAGGGCGCTGTAATGAACAGCAAGATCCACGACTTTGTTGCCATTGGCATCGGCCCCTTCAACCTGGGCCTGGCCTGCCTGAGCCAACCGCTGGACGGGCTGGATGGTGTGTTTCTCGATCAGGCCAGCGGCTTTGACTGGCACCCCGGCATGCTGCTGGAAAATGCCACGCTGCAAACGCCGTTCCTGGCGGATCTGGTGACGCTGGCCGATCCCACCAGTCGCTTCAGTTTTTTGAACTACCTCAAGCAAAGCGAGCGGATTTACGCGTTTTACATCCGCGAAGACTTTTTCATGCTGCGTCAGGAGTACAACCAGTACTGCCAGTGGGTGTGCGCCCAGCTGGAGAGCCTGCGCTGGCAGCGCCGGGTAGAGCGGGTGGAGTACGACGAAATCAATCACCTCTATCAGGTGCATTGCCACAACCTGGCCACCGGTGAGGCCGAGCTATACCGTGGCCGCCATCTGGTGCTGGGCACCGGCACCGTGCCGCTGTGGCCTGAGTGCTGCCAGGCGGTGCAGCAGCAGGCCAGCCACTCCGCCAGCTATCTGGCGGACAAGGCCGCCTTGCAGCGCCAGCCTTCCATCACCATCGTCGGCAGCGGGCAAAGCGCGGCGGAGATTTATTACGACCTGCTGCAGGACATCGACCGCTACGGCTATCAGCTGAACTGGCTTACCCGCTCGCCGCGTTTCTTCCCGCTGGAATACACCAAGCTCACGCTGGAGCTGACTTCGCCGGAATATGTGGATTACTTCCACCAGTTGCCGCTGCCGCAGCGCGACCAGTTGTTGCAGCAGCAAAAGGGCTTGTTCAAGGGCATCAATGCCAGCCTGATCAACGACATTCACGAACTGTTGTACCGCAAGCACCTGAACGGCACGCCCAGCACCCTGCTGCTGGCCAATACCGCGCTCACCGCTTGCCGGCATGACAAGGCCAGCGGGCGCTTCGTGCTCAGCCTGCAGCAGCAGGAACAACAACAGGACTTCCAGCTGGAAACCGCCGCCCTGGTGCTGGCTACCGGTTATGGCTACCGCCAGCCAGACTTCCTGGCACCGGTTGCCGGGCGCATCCAGCGTGATGCCCGTGGCCGCTTTGCCGTAGCGCGCGATTACAGCATCGATGCCGACCACCGCCTGTTTGTGCAAAACGCCGAACTGCACACCCACGGCTTGTCGTCGCCGGACCTTGGCATGGCGTGCTATCGCAATGCCCGGCTGATACGCAGCATGACCGGTGTTGCCCACTATCCGGTGGAGCAGCGCATTGCCTTCCAGCAATTCACCGTGCCGCAGTCGCAACCCGCGCCGGAGCGCATGAGCGCATGAGGCGGGTATTGCTGACCCTGACCAGCCTGGCGGTGGTGGGCGATGCGGTATTGCTGCCGTTTTATCCCCAGTACTTTGCCAGCCGCTTCGGGGTGAACGATGCCAGCCTGGTAGGCAATTACCTGGCTGCCATGTGCCTGGTGGTGATGCTGGCGCTGCCCGCCTGGGCGGCACTGGCACGGCGGGTGGCCTTGCTGCGGCTATTGCCTGCCACCCAGCTGGCAGCCGCCTTGCTATGCCTGTGCAGCGCCTACAGCAACAGCATGGCGGCCTTCTGGCTGGCCTCGCTGGGCATGGTGGCGTGCAAGGCCAGCTATCTGCTGATCTACCCGCTGCTGATGAGCCAGACCCCACGGCAGCAGCACGGCAGCCTGATCGGCCTGCTGTCGGTGATTGTCCACTTTGGTGGCATCGGCGGCGCCTTGCTGGGTGGTGCCTTGCTGGGCCTGTTGCCGCCGGGCGATATCTTCTTGCTGATGGCGCTGGCAGACCTGCTGCAGATGGCCCTGTGCCTGTGGCTGCGCTGGCATCCGCATGCCTCATCTGCGGTTGCGGAGGCAGAGCAGGAACAGGCAGCCAGCCCGCAGGCGGCAGGTGCTGCGCTGTGGCGGCTGGGACTGCTGATGCTGTTGTTCTACTGCAGTGCCTATCTGGTGCGCGGCTTCTTTGCCCTGTACTGGCAGCAGCAAAGCGGTATCGACAACAGCCTGCTGGCTGCGGCGGTGTTTGCGCTGCCTGCTGCCATGGCCTTGCTGGGTTTGTGGCATGCGCGGCGGCGTTCGCAGCGTGGCCTGACGGCAACTGCTGGCCTGCGCCACCTGTGGTGGCTGGGGGCGGCCGGTCTGCTGTTGCAGGCCCAGCCCTGGCTGCCACTGCTGTTGCTGGGGCGCTGCCTGTTTGGCTGGGCGCTGTTCCAGCTGACGGTGTGGCTGGACCTGCAATTGTTCCGCCACAGCAGCCCGGCACGCTATGCCCGTGACTACAGCCGCATCAGCCTGTGCCAGAACCTGGGCGTGTTGCTGTCCTCTTCCGCTGCCGGTGTGCTGGTGGCAGGCCATGGCTTGCTGGCCCCGTTTGTGGCTGCGGCGCTGGGGCTGCTGCTGTGCTGGCTGTTATCCCCTGTATTGCTGCGGGAACCTGCCCCGGCACTTTCCCAAGGAGTTTGCCCATGACGGCGCGTTTACCTTTGTTCACCCGTCAGGTGGAGGGTTTTGGCTGCTTTCGCCTGCATGCCTTGCGCATTTCCGAGGACATCCCCTTGCTGCATGACTGGGTGCAGCGTGATTACGCCCGCTACTGGGGCATGCAGGGGCATGCGCTGGCAGCGGTCACTGCCGCCTATGCCAGCTTGCAGGCCAGTGGCCATGCCCAGGCCTGGCTGGCCTGGCTGGACGATGCACCGGCTTTCCTGATGGAGCGCTACGACCCGGCCCATGACGAACTGGGCCGCCATTACCCGGTGCAGCCCGGCGATATCGGCATGCATCTGCTGCTGGCTCCGCCAGTACAGCCGCGCAGCGGTTTTAGCCGGGTGGCGATGGATACGGTGCTGGCGGCCCTGTTTGCCGAACCGTCCGTCCGCCGCGTCGTGGTGGAGCCGGATGTACGCAACGACAAGATTCACCAGCTCAACCGCTATGCCGGCTTTGTCTATCACGGCGAAATCGCGTTGCCGCACAAGCGCGCCGCGCTGGCTTTCTGCACACGGGCGCAGTTTGACGCCCATCTGCAAGCCATCGCCGACCAGGCCGCGTGTGCACTCTGACAACATTTACCCTGCCGGGGCAGCCGCTGTCAGGCGGCCACGCCCTGGTGCAAGGAACACCATGCAAAACGTCAATCATCAACATCCGCAACAACTGGTTTCCCATCTGCAGCCGGCCATCTGGGCCAAGGTCAACCGCCTGCTGCTGCGCAAGGCCATTGCCGAGTTTTCCCACGAACTGTTGCTGACACCCGAACTGCAGCAACAAGAGGACGGCTGGGGCGAATACCGCCTGCCCATTCCGGATGGCAGCGGCGCATACACTTTCCGCGCCCGTGTGCTGGCGCTGGAGCACTGGCTGATCGACCCGGCATCCATCCGGCGCACCGTGCGGGGTGCCGCCGCCGAGCTGGACGCGCTGGCCTTCATCATCGAATTCAAGGCGGTGCTGGGCATTGGCGACGACATGATGCCGGTGTACCTGGAGGAAATCAGCAGCACCCTGTATGGCAGTGCCTACAAGCATGCCCGTGGCGGACTGAGTGCCGAGGAACTGACCCGGGCGGATTTCCAGTCGGTGGAAACCTCGATGATGGAAGGGCACCCGGGCTTTGTCGCCAATAACGGCCGTATCGGCTTCGATGCGGTGGACTACCTGCGCCATGCGCCGGAAGCCGCGGCACCGCAGCGCCTGATCTGGCTGGCGGTGCACAAGTCGCGCGCCACCTTCTCGTGCGCGGCCGATCTGGACTACCAGCGCCTGCTGCAAGAAGAACTGGGCAGCGCGGTGCTGGCCGGTTTTGCCCGCCAGCTGGCTGCGCAGCAACTGGACATGGACGACTACCTGCTGATGCCGGCCCACCCCTGGCAGTGGTTCAACAAGCTGGCCATTTCCTTTGCGCCAGAGGTGGCACAGCGCCATATCGTCTGCCTGGGGTATGGCGAGGATGCCTATCTGGCGCAGCAGTCCATCCGCACCTTCTACAACATCAGCCAGCCGCAGCGCCGCTATGTGAAAACTGCGCTGTCCATTCTCAATATGGGCTTCATGCGCGGGCTGTCACCGTATTACATGCTGGCCACCCCGGCCATCAACGACTGGATCCGCCAACTGGTGGACAGCGATGTCTACCTGCGCCAGCAAGGCTTTGCCATTTTGCGCGAAGTGGCGTCCATCGGTTTTCGCAATCCCTATTTCGACAACGGCATCAGCAAGGACTCGCCGTACAAGAAGATGTTGTCGGCGCTGTGGCGCGAAAGCCCGGCGGCCTTGCTGGGGCCGGGCAAACGGCTGATGACCATGGCCGCGCTGCTGCACATCGATGCCGCCGGAGAGTCCTTGCTGGCGGCGCTGATCAGGAGTTCCGGCCTGGACGCGCGCAACTGGGTGGCGCGCTATCTGCAAGCCTATCTGGCACCGCTGCTGCATTGTTTCTATGCCCACGAGCTGGTGTTCATGCCACATGGGGAAAACCTCATCCTGCAGCTGGAAAACAATATTCCGCAGCGCGCCATCATGAAGGACATTGCCGAGGAAGCCGCCATCCTGAACCCGGACGCCGCCTTGCCGCCAGCGGTAGCACGGCTGGCGGTGAAGGTGCCGGAACACATGAAGCTGCTGGCCTTGTTCACCGATGTGTTCGACGGTTTCTTCCGCTACCTGTCCGCCATTCTGGATGAGCATTGCGGCCTGCCAGAGCAAGCGTTCTGGCAGGAGGTAGGCCAGTGCGTGCGCACTTACCAGGCGCAATTCCCGCAGCTGGCCGAGCGCTTTGCCCGCTACGACCTGTTCATGCCGGATGAGCATTGCGGCCTGCCAGAGCAAGCGTTCTGGCAGGAGGTAGGCCAGTGCGTGCGCACTTACCAGGCGCAATTCCCGCAGCTGGCCGAGCGCTT
>NZ_LNQV01000060.1 GCF_001515305.1 Aquitalea pelogenes | reverse complement strand
ACAGACGTGCCGCTCAGGGTCTTAAGCGGTCGGCTGTCCGCAGCGGCGCGACGCTAGCGTGCCGCAAGTTCCGGCCGCGCCCTGAGTGGCATGGCTGGGACGGGAATTCGACGCGCTGCGGGTCGCCTTTTCTTTGGGTACTTTCTTTTGGCGAAGCAAAAGTAAAGTACCTCGACGGCGGGGCGAGACCCGCGATTTGTTTTTGTCTTTGCTTTTCGATGGTTTTCTTGATGCACAAAGGGCAAGCATCCGCTGACGCGGATGATGATTTGCATGCCGCTTCCGCGCGGCGGACGGGAAGGAGAGCTTGCCTGGCCAAGCCCTCCTTCACCTCCAAGGCCACCCAGCAAGCATGGCCTGTGGCTGCCCGACAGGACCTGACACTGCTGCGGCACGGCTGGAACTCGCGATTGGCTAAGGTCCAATCGCTCAAACAGCCAGCCGCTTAAAACCGCAGCAGCGCTACCCGTCGGCATGCTTGACGGGGCCCAAGGGGTGCGTTGGTGCGGTGGTTTTCCAGCAGAGAAAATGGATTTATTCGGTAGTGTTGCGCGGTGGATCGCCCCTTTGGGGCATCCACCCTACGGGGGAGATGCGTAGGGCGGATGCCCCAGCCTTACCGGGGCGTTCCGCTGCAGTTCCGACTGTTGCCAAAGAAATTTCCCGAAAACAGCACGGCCCTTTTCTTCTCTGAAGCACTTGCATCTGTGCTGATGACACATGTCGGTGGGGTGTCATATCACATTGCCACGCAGTATTTGCTGCTGTAATAACAAAGTTATAACATTGATGGATGATCTGCCTGTACACACAAGGAGTAAATGATGAAAGCCATGCTAAGGAAAATGGGCAACTCTCAGGGAATCATCATCCCCAAGGCGCTGATTACCCAGTTCGGCTTTGACGGCGAAGTCGAAATGACGGTGACGCCAGAAGGGATCATGCTGGCCAAACCCAAAGAACAAGTCCGGGCAGGCTGGGCTGCTGCCAGTCAGGCATTGGCAGAGGCCGGAGACGATGGGCTGGTTTACCCGGAATTTGGCAATGAGGGTGATGAGGCGCTGACATGGTGAGGCGCGGTGAAGTCTGGCTGATCAATCTTGACCCGACCGTGGGTAGCGAAATACGAAAAACCCGCCCCTGCGTAGTGGTGTCACCTGCGGAGATGCATGACTATCTGCGCACGGTCATCGTTACCCCCATGACTACCGGCAGCAAACCAGCACCATACCGGATACCGCTTACCTTTCAGGGTAAACAAGGTTTGATTCTGCTGGATCAGATCCGGGTATTGGACAAGACACGGCTGGTCAGGAAACTGGGTGAGGTGGAGGACGAAACGCTGGAGGCAACACTGGAAACCTTGCAGGAAGTGTTTGCCATGTGAGTGCTGTGCTGGCGCAATTTCCAGTTCCTGGCCCGCAAGGTTGGAAACCCGGTTTGCAATGGGACAAGGCCCGCAAAGCATTGCCGTGGTTGTGCCACTGCCTGCTAATGCAGTAGCAATTCCGGCAAGGAGGTGCGTTTAGCTTCATCTTCCTGCCATACCACCTGATTATCCACCGCGTAGAGCCAGCACTTGGCTCCGGGGTCTGCCAGACAGATCGACAATGTCTTGCGCATTGCATCGCTATCATTAGCAATCCAGCGCCAGCCGCCGCGCTGATTGATGACAAAGGCCTTGGGCGTGGCGGCTTTCAGATAGACAGGATAACGGGCGCGACCTTTGTCACCGATGTAGGGGATGGCCTGGACATCGTCGATAGAGGCGTAAGCAGAGGGTGGCGGCACCTTGTCGCGGTGCTGCAAGGGGCTGGTTGGAGTGGGTGCGGCCACCGCCGCCGTATTCGTCATCTGTCCTGACAGGGCGGTAGCCAAACCATCCAGCAGTACGCTTTCCCAATTGGTAGCCAGGATATTCGGCGCAAAAGTCCTTTTGGATACTACTTCCACGCGGGTTTGACTGACCTCGTTCTGGGATTGCTCAGGGGACACGAATATCGCCACATTCTCGCCATAGCTGAAGGCACTCATGCCACGTTGTGCCAGGGCCATCCCCTGCTGTTTGTCGCCGTTGACATAATCCAGACCACTGGCGCGAACCACTCCGGGCAGCACAGCCCACACCTGTTCGGTTGATGCAGCATACACACGGGCTGTGCCTGAGCCTTTGGCTGCAATCGAGGTGGCCATGGTGGAGCAGCCACTGAGCATTGCAATACAGGCAAACAACAGACTCATCCACAAGCATCTCGATATCATGTGCAGGCTTTCAGGGAAGGGCTGGCGGCATGCCAGCAGCAAGGGCAGCCGCGAATGCGGCCATGTGCGCATGCCAAAATAATATCACATCATCATTTTTCAAATCGCTCTAGCAGAACCGGTGCTCGCTTACCTCGCCCCGGCCACTGCCAGGCAAGCCGGTGTCAGGTTTCAGAATGACTGGGTGGTGATATGCACATCCGGAAACCACAGTGCGCTCCAGCGGGCTGTTTTCTCGCTGCTCGCCAATAGCCTGGGCGACACCGATACCGGTGTGCCAAGCGCTGCGGCCTCTTGCAGGGCCGCGCAATTCACCGTCCCATACAGGCGGCTGCCATCCTGATACAACACGCCCATCAGCACCCCGCAGCGGGTGCAAAACACGAAGTCGGCCATCCGGCTGCCGTGCCGGTATTTTCCCAAGCCGCCCGCATCACTCACCGTTATTTGCAAACTGCCATGCGGGTCGGACAGGTAGGACGCGCCATGCTTGCGACAGAAATCGCAATCACAAGCCCGGGGTGTGTAATCGCCCAGTGGCTGGCTTAATTCAAGCTGGAGGTGGATGTTGCCGCAATGGCAGGCTCCGCTCACTTTGTGCATGGTGTGCTCCTGCAATCCTGATGTTTGATCTTGTCGCCGTCTCCACCGTGCCGGCAGTCCGGGGATTCAGCCCGGATAGCTGGCAGCGTGCAGTTCGGCAGGGCTGAGTACAAAGGCGCTGCTATCGCTCAGCCTGTCCACCGCCAGGTCGATGAAGCGCCGTACGCGAGCAGGTTGTGCTGCCCGGCTGCCGTAATAGACAAACAGGCTGTAATGATCGGCCATGTTTTCCAGCAGGATGGGCAGCAGCCTGCCACTGCGTATCAGTGGCGCGGCAGTGGGGGCGGCCAGTTGGCCGATGACTTCTCCGGCCAGTACCGCGCGCAGTTCCATGGCTTCGTCATTGGTGCAGAAGGCCGGGTTGACCGGCTGATCCTGCGTGCTGTCGCCCACTCGTACGCGCCAGGGCACCACGCGGCCGTCGCTGGGGCTGCGAAAGGCACTGCAGCGGTGGGCGCTCAGATCGTACAGGCTCTGTGGCCTGCCGTGCTTGCGCAGATAACTGGGTGCCGCGCAGATGATCAGCTGCATGGGAAACAGGCGACGGGCCACCAGGCCTTCCTGCGGCGAGTTGCCCAGGCGGAAGCCGACGTCGATGCGGTCTTCCACCCAGTTGCCGATGCGGTCATCCAGTTGCACGTCCAGCTGCACCTCGGGGTAGAGCCGGCAGTATTCGTCCATCACCGGGCCTATCACCGCATGCAGGGTTGTGCGCGGCCCGACGATGCGCAGCGGCCCGGACAGCTCGTCCTTGCTTTGGCGCACGGTGGTGAGGGCTTGCTGAAAGCCGGCCAGCGACGGTTGTACCGCTTCCAGAAAGCGCTGTCCCTCTTCGGTGAGCGACATGCTGCGGGTGGTACGGTGAAACAGGCGCACGCCCAGGTAATGTTCCAGCTGGCCCAGTGCCTTGCTGGCCGCCTGTGGCGAGATTTGCTGCGCGGCGGCGGCCTGGCTGAGGCTGCAAGCTCGGCGGTGCGGACAAAGGTGGTGATGGCGCGCAGCTCATTGATGGGCATGGCTTTGGTCCTGCTGATCATTATCATGAATAAGTTGTAGATTATTCAAATAATAGCCAGCTAGTTCAATGTTTATCTGACAGATAAAGTGGCGGCCATCAACAGCATCCGCCACAAGGCCGCAGAGGATAAGCATGGAAAACTTCACTTTTTTCAATCCCACCACCATTGATTTCGGCACAGACAAAGAGCAGCTGATCGGCCAGCACCTGGCTGAGCATGGCATCAGCAAGGTGCTGCTGTGCTATGGCAGCGAGCGCATCAAGCGTGACGGCCTGTTTCAGACGGTGAGCCAGAGCCTGGCGGCGCAAGGCATCGAATTTGTCGAACTCGGCGGCATTGTCAGCAATCCGCTGCTCAGCAAGGTGCGTGACGGTATTGCGCTGGCGCGCGGGCATCAGGTGGGGGCTGTGCTCAGTGTGGGTGGCGGTTCGGTGCTGGACAGCAGCAAGGCCATTGCCGCCGGAGTGGCTTACGCCGGTGATGTGTGGGATCTGTTCATCGGCAAGGCGGCCATCGATTCCGCATTGCCGGTGTTTTCCATCCTCACGCTGGCGGCCACCGGCAGCGAGATGAACAGTGGCGCGGTGGTGACCAACGAAGCCACCAAGGAGAAATTTGCCATCCGCTCGGTGCATACCTTCCCGCGGGTGTCCATTGTCAACCCGGCGCTGATGCAGACGGTGACGCGCGACTATCTGGTGTATTCGGCCGCCGACATCATCGCCCACTGCATTGAAGGTTATTTCACCGCCACGGTGCAGCCGGGTTTGCAGTCGCGCATGGTGGAGGCCATCGTCCAGACGGTGATCGAAAACACCCACATCCTGCTGGAACAGCCGGACAACTATCCGGCGCGTGCCGAGTTTGCCTGGGCGGCCACGCAGGCGCTCAACGGCCTGATCTACGCCGGGACTGCCGGTTTCAGCTACCCCAATCACATGATCGAGCACGCCTTGTCCGCACTGTTCAATGTGCCGCACGGCGCTGGTCTGTCAGTCATCATGCCGGCCTGGATGAAGTGGTATCACGAGCGCAACCCGGCGCAGTTCCAGCGTTTTGCCAAGCAGGTGTTTGATCTTGATGACGGATTGCAAGGCATTGCCGCGCTGGAGGGCTGGTTTGACCGCATCGGCACCCCCACGCGTCTGGCGCAACTGGGCATCACCGAGGCGGACTTGCCAGCCATCACCGAGGTGGTACTGGGTAATGCGCAGTGGTTCGGCATTGCCGATCTGTACACCCGCGATGTGGTGGGCGAGATCCTGCAACGGGCTTTGTAAGTCGGGATGAAAGCAAGAGAACAAGCCGTCATGACACCTCTTTCCACGCCGTCTGCCAGAGCACTGAATCGCAGCATGGTGCTGTCCATCATCATGGTCAGCTACCTGATGCTGGTGATTGATATTTCCATCGTATTGACCGGCCTGCCGCGCATCCAGCGGGCACTGGGCTTCACGCCTGCCAGCCTGTCGTGGATCCAGAACGCCTACACCCTGACCTTTGGCGGCTTCTTGCTGCTGGGCGCGCGGGCCGGCGACATTCTGGGGCGGCGGCGCATGTTCATCACCGGACTGGCCATTTTTACCCTGGCTTCGCTGGCCATCGGTGCTGCCATGACGCCCGCCTGGATGATTGCCTTCCGTGCGGTGCAGGGGCTGGGTGCTGCCATTCTGGCACCGTCCACGCTGGCGCTGATTTCCACTCATTTCGAGGAAGGGCCGGAACGTACCCGGGCGCTGGCGCTGTATGCGGCGGCGGCGGGCATTGGTGCCACGCTGGGTCTGGTGGCGGGCGGCCTGCTGGCGGACCTGATTTCCTGGCGTGCCGGTTTCTTCATCAATCTGCCGCTGGGCATGCTGCTGATTGCCGGCAGCCTGCGCTACATCCGTGAAACACCACGGCAATCCGGGCGTTTTGACATGGCCGGTGCGCTGACTTCCACCCTGGGCATGTGCTGGCTGGTGTTCGGCATTGTCGAGGCGGCCGAGTCCGGCTGGGGCACGGTGCAAAGCTGGAGCGGCATGCTGGGCGGCGTGCTGCTGCTGGCAGCCTTCCTGTGGATTGAATCGCACGCACGGCAGCCCTTGTTGCCGCTGTCCTTGCTGCGCAATGCACAGCGCAATGCCGCGTATATCGCACGACTGCTGTTTTTGTGCGGCATGGCCGGTTTCTGGTTCTTCACCGCGCAATACCTGCAAGGCGTGCTCGGTTTCTCACCCATGCTGGCCGGCATGGCCTTCGTGCCGGTCACCTTGCCCCAGCTGGCCACTTCGCTGTCCGTACCGGCAGCAGTGCGACGCTTCGGGCAGCGGCGGATTTTGCTGCTTGGCCTCACCCTGTGCCTGGCCGGTGTGCTGTGGCAGGGGCTGGCCGCGACACAGGCTGATTATCTGACCGGAGTCATGGGGCCGATGCTGCTGGTGGGCTTTGGTCAGGGCTGGGTACTGGCACCGCTTACCGTGGCAGGGGTGGCCGGTGTTGAGCCGAACAACGCCGGGGCGGCGTCCGGTGTGCTGAATGTGGCTCATCAGATTGGCGCCACCCTGGGGCTGGCCATTCTGGTGGTGGTGTATTCCGGCGGCCACGCCACGCTGTATCCGGCGGCTGACATGGCACGACATACCGGCCATGTGCTGGAAGTGGCGGCTTTGTTTCTGGCCGCGGCCTTGCTGGTGGTACTGCGTTACATCCGCTTCGACCTGCTTGCCCGCCCGCTGCCGGGTGTCCAGCGGCAAGGCGGCCATGCCCGGTCTTGAGCCTTTCATCCGAAACCCCTTAGCAGAAAGCACATGACATGACTGAAGCCACACTTGCCAACCATACCGTTACCGTTACCCGCGCCGGTTCGCAGCACTCCTACCCCGGCCCGGCCGACTGGTTTACCGGCACCGTGCGGGTGGACCCACTGTTTGTTGCCGCAAAACCGGCAGCGGGCTCCGGTGCGCTGGTGACCTTTGAACCGGGTGCGCGTACCGACTGGCATACCCACCCGCTGGGGCAGACGCTGATCGTGACCGCCGGTTGCGGCCGCGTGCAGCCATGGGGTGGGGAGGTGCAGGAAATCCGCCCCGGCGACGTGGTGAGCATTCCGGCCAATACCAAACACTGGCACGGTGCTGCGCCGGGGACGGCGATGAGCCATATCGCCATTCAGGAGCAACTGGACGGCAGTGCGGTAACCTGGCTGGAAAAAGTCGGTGCCGAACAGTACGGCAGCTAGATGACAACAGGGGGCGATGAGCCCCCTTTGTCATGCCTGGTCACAGCATTCCAACGCGTGTGGCAGCGTGACTAGCGCAGCACCACCGTGCGGTTGTCGTTGAGGAACACTCGGCGCTCCAGGTGGTAGCGCACGGCGCGGGCCAGCGCCTGGCATTCCATGTCGCGGCCGGTGGCTTGCAGGTCTTCCGGGGTGTAGGCGTGGTCTACCCGGTCCACCACCTGTTCGATGATGGGGCCTTCGTCCAGATCGTCGGTAATGTAGTGGGCGGTGGCGCCAATCAGCTTTACCCCGCGCTCATGCGCTTGCAGATAGGGGCGGGCACCCTTGAAGCCGGGCAGGAAGGAGTGGTGGATGTTGATGGCGCGGCCGGACAGGCGGGCGCAGGTGGCGCTGGTGAGCACCTGCATGTAGCGCGCCAGAATCACCAGCTCGGAGCCGGTTTCCTCGATCAGCGCCAGCAGGGCGGATTCCTGCTCGGCCTTGTTGGTCGGGTCCAGCGGCAGGTGGTGGAAGGGCAGGCCGTAGGCTTCGGCAATCGGGGCCAGGTCGCGGTGGTTGGACACCACGGCGGTGACGGTCATGTCCAGATCGCCCATTTTCTGCCGGTACAGCAAGTCATTCAGACAGTGGTCCAGCTTGGACACCATGATCATCACCCGCGCCTGTTCCCGCCGGTCCTGTAATTGCCAGCGCAGGTCCTGGTAGTGGCTGCCCATGTCGCGCATGCCCTGGTTCAGCCGTGCCGGGTCGAACACCTCGGTTTGCGGGTGGAACACGCAACGCACGAAAAAGCGCTGGCTGACGGCATCGTCAAACACCGCCAGTTCGTCGATATAACAGCCCTGGGATTCCAGCAGGGCCGAGAAACGGGCCACCTGACCGGAAGCACTGTGGCAGGTGAAGCTGAGGATGTAGGACGGTGCAGTGGCTTTCATGAGCGGGTCTTTCCTTGTCGTGTGGCAGGCGTGCTGCCTGTCCTGTGTGCGCTAACCCTAAGGCCTGGCTGCCGTGCGGGCTGGCTTCAATGCGTCCGCTTTGCGTCCATTTCAGACATGTGACGCAGTGTCGTGTCTGGGCAAGTGCTTGTCCTTTTCAGCCAAACGGCTTGGGGCTCAGGTCTGGAGAATGGGCCTTGTCCGAATACATCCACCCCGCTGGAGCCGCAGATGGCAAACCGATACTCCCTGTGGAGCCTGATCAAGAACGGGCTCAAGCATCATGAAAGCTGGCAGCCGGCCTGGAAGAGCCCGCAGCCGAAGAAAAACTACGACGTCATCATCGTCGGCGGTGGCGGCCACGGCCTGGCCACGGCTTACTACCTGGCCAAGGAGCATGGCATCAAGAATGTGGCCGTGCTGGAGAAGGGCTATCTGGGCGGCGGCAATACCGCACGCAACACCACCATCATCCGTTCCAATTATCTGTGGGATGAAGCGGCGCACTTGTACGAACACGGCCTGAAATTGTGGGAAGGCCTGTCGCAGGACCTCAACTTCAACGTGATGTTCAGCCAGCGCGGCGTGATGAACGTGGGCCACACCCTGCAGGACATGCGCGACATCGAACGCCGCGCCAATGCCAACCTGCTCAACGGCGTGGATGCGGTGGTGATGACCCCGCAGGAAATCAAGGACATGGTGCCGCTGATCGACATCAGCCACCGCACCCGCTACCCCATCATGGGTGCCAGCTTCCAGCCGCGTGGCGGCGTGGCGCGGCACGATGCGGTGGCCTGGGGCTTTGCCCGTGGCGCGTCCGAACTGGGTGTGGACATCATCGAGCAGTGCGAAGTTACCGGCCTGATCATCGAAGGCGGGCGCATCAAGGGTGTGAATACCAGCCGTGGCGACATCATGGCCGACCGGGTGGGCTGTGTGGCAGCGGGTAATTCTTCGGTGCTTGCCAGGATGGCCGGGCTGCGCCTGCCACTGGAAAGCCACCCCTTGCAGGCCTTTGTGTCCGAATCCATGAAGCCCTGTATCGACACCGTGGTGATGTCCAACGCCGTGCACGGCTATGTCAGCCAGTCCGACAAGGGCGAGCTGGTGATCGGTGCCGGTATCGACAGCTATCTGGGCTATGGCCAGCGCGGCAGCCCGCATGTGATCGAACACACCGCCGCCGCCATCATCGAGATGTTCCCGTCCTTCTCCCGCGTGCGGATGAACCGCCAGTGGGGCGGCATTGTGGATGTCTCGCCGGATGCCTGCCCCATCATCAGCAAAACCCGCATCAAGGGCCTGTATTTCAACTGTGGCTGGGGCACCGGCGGCTTCAAGGCCACGCCCGGCTCGGGCAATGTGTTTGCCCACACCATCGCCCATGACGATCCGCACCCGCTGAACCGCGCGTTCTCGCTGGACCGTTTTGCCACCGGACATCTGATCGACGAGCACGGCGCAGCCGCCGTGGCTCACTAGGGAGAGGCTTATGTTGGTGATTACCTGCCCGTACTGCCAAGAGGCAAGGGAAGAAGAAGAGTTCAGCTACGCCGGTGAAGCCTATATCGCCCGCCCGGCAGTGCCGGAAGAAGTGGACGATGCCACCTGGGGCGACTACGTGTTCCACCGCAAGAACCCGCGTGGCTGGCACTGGGAGCAATGGCAGCACGTGGCCGGCTGTCGCAAGGTGTTTGCGGTAAAGCGCCACACCGTCAGCTATGAAATTGCCGGCTCCTGGACGCTGGCCGACGGCAAGGCACTGTATCTGGAGGAACAAGCATGAGCGGCTATCGCATCCATCGCCCGGGCGAGCGCATCAATCGCCAGAAGCCGCTGAGCTTCATCTTCGACAATGTGCAGTACAAGGCCTTTTCCGGCGACACCCTGGCCTCGGCCCTGCTGGCCAACGGCGTGCGCCTGATCGGCCGCAGCTTCAAGTATGGTCGTCCGCGCGGCATCGTCGCTTTGGTGCCGAGGAGCCGAATGCGCTGATCCAGCTGGAAACTGGCGCGCATACCGTGCCCGACCTCAAAGCCACGCAAGTGGAGCTGTATCAGGGCCTGCTGGCGGGCAGCACCACCGGCTACCCCTCGCTGGATTTCGACCTCAAGGGCCTCCTGGGCAAGTTTGGCCGCTTCATGCCGCCGGGCTTCTACTACAAGACCTTCATGGAGCCGGTGAAAGCCTGGCCCATCTACGAGAAATACATCCGCAAGGCCGCCGGTTATGGCCGTGCCCCGACCGAAGCCGACCCGGAAAGCTACGACCACCTGCATCACCATATCGATGTGCTGGTGGTAGGTGGCGGCGCTGCCGGCCTGTGGGCTGCCACGCTGGCGGGCCGTGCCGGGCTGAAAACCCTGCTTGTGGACGAGCAGGCTGAAATGGGCGGCTGGCTGCTGACCGAACGCCGCAGCCGCATCGACGGCCTGTCCGGCATGGACTGGGTGAACCAGCGTCTGGCCGAACTGGCCAGTCTGCCCAATGTCACCGTGCTGCCGCGCACCACTGCCTTTGCCCTGCACGACCTCAACCTGGTACAGGCGGTGGAGCTGCTGCAAGACCACCTGCCGCTGACCGAACGCAATGCCGCGCTGCCGCGCCAGCGTCTGCACAAGATTCGCGCTCATCAGGTGATTCTGGCCAGCGGTGCCATCGAACGCCCGCTGGTGTTCGGTTACAACGACGTGCCGGGCGTGATGACTGCCGCCGCCGGTCACAGCTACCTCAACCGCTATGGCGTGGCGGTGGGCCGCGAAGTGCTGGTGCAAACCCAGAACGATGCCGCTTACGAAGCCGCGCTGGACCTGGCGCTGTCCGGCGTCAAGGTGACGCTGGCCGATGCCCGTCAGGGCGGGGCTGCCGCATGGCGTCAGCAAGCACTGAAGAATGCCGGTGCCGAATTGCTGCTGGGCCATGGCATTGCCAAGGTGCTGGGCGACAAGAGCGTCAGCGGCGCACAACTGGTGAAGCTGGATGGCCGCAGCAATCAGGTGGTCGGCTCCGGCCCGCGCCTGAGCGTGGACACCGTGCTGTCCTCCGGCGGCCTGACTTCCACCGTGCATCTGTTCTGCCACAATGGTGGCCGACCGGTGTGGAATCAGCAGCAGCTGTCCTTTGTCTGCCCGGATGAAGGCCGCGAAAACATTGCCTGCGTCGGCGCTATCACCGGCCGCTGGGAGTTGTCCGATGCGCTGAGCCAGACCCACGCCGCCGTGGCCGCCCTGTTGCTGGGCCATGGTCGTGGCAGCACCGGCAAGGCCCCGGCAGTCGCCAGCGAAGAAGTGGCTGCGCCGCGTGCCATCTTCCGCCTGCCGGACGGCAAGCCGGAAGGTCATGGAGCCAAGGCCTTTGTCGACTACCAGAACGATGTGGCCGCCGCCGACATCCACACGGCAGTGCGCGAAAACTACCGCTCCATCGAACACGTCAAGCGCTATACCGCGCTGGGCTTCGGTACCGATCAGGGCAAGCTGTCCAATATCAACGGCTTTGCCATTGCGGCCGAAGCGCTGGGCAAACCCATTGCCGAAGTGGGCACCACCACTTACCGGCCGTCCTACACCCCGGTGACTTTTGGTGCGCTGGCAGGCCCGCACGTGGGCGAAACCTTCGATCCGCGCCGCTACACCGCCATGCAGGCCAGCCATGATGCACGCAAGGCCGAGTACGAAGTGGTGGGCCAGTGGATGCGCCCCTGGTACTTCCCCAAGCCGGGTGAAGACCTGCACGCTGCGGTCAACCGCGAATGCCTGGCCACCCGTAACAGTGTGGGTGTGATGGATGCTTCCACCCTGGGCAAGATCGACGTCAAGGGCCCGGATGCACGCGAATTCCTCAACCGCATCTACAGCAATGCCTGGAGCAAGCTGGACCCCGGCAAGTGCCGCTACGGCCTGATGCTGGACGAAAACGGCATGGTGATGGACGACGGTGTGACTGCCTGCCTGGCAGACGACCACTTCCACATGACCACCACCACCGGCGGCGCGGCACGGGTGTACAGCTGGCTGGAGCGCTGGCACCAGACCGAATGGCCGGAGCTGAAAGTACGCTTCACCACCACTACCGACCACTGGGCCACCGTGGCCGTGGTGGGGCCGAACAGCCGCAAGGTGCTGCAAAAGCTGTGTACCGACATCGACTTCGACAAGGACGCCTTCAAGTTCATGGATGGTCGCAGCGGCACCGTGGCCGGGCTGCCGGCGCGGGTGTTCCGCATCAGCTTCTCCGGTGAACTGGCCTACGAAATCAATGTGGATGCCAACTATGGCCGCTACATGTGGGAAGAAGTGATGAAGGCGGGTGCCGAGTTCGACATCACCCCCTACGGCACCGAAACCATGCACGTGTTGCGGGCCGAGAAGGGCTTCATCATCGTCGGTCAGGATACCGACGGCTCGATGAGCCCGAACGATCTGGCCATGAGCTGGGCAGTGGGCATGAAAAAGCCGTTCAGCTTCCTCGGCAAGCGTTCGCTGCTGCGTTCGCACACCGCGGGTGAAGGCCGCAAGCAGCTGGTGGGCCTGCTGCCGCTGGACCCGAAAGTGGTACTGGCCGAAGGCGCGCAGATTCTCAGCAATACCGATGACACGGTGCCGGCTGCCATGCAGGGCCATGTCACCTCCAGTTATCACAGTGCCTTCCTTGGCCGCTCCATTGCCATGGCCGTGCTGAAGGATGGCAGCAAGCGTGAGGGCGACACGGTGTTCGTCTGGGCGCATGGCAAGAGTGTGCCGGCGCAGGTGGTGTCGTCAGTGTTCGTGGACAAGGAAGGGGTGCGTCAACATGCCTAAGCAAGGTTTCCAACCATTCATGGAGTCGCCGCTCCATCACTTCAAGCTGGATGCCGAGGCGCAGCCGCGCCGTGCCGATGGCCGCATCTGGTGTAACGAACTGCCGCATCTGGGCTATGCCGTGCTGCGTGGCGATACCGCCGAAGCCGGTTTTGCCCAGCTGGTGGAGCAAGTCACCGGCCTCGCCCTGCCGCTGAAAGCCGGGGCAGTCAGCCAGGGCCCGCAAGGTGTGCTGATGTGGACTTCGCCGGATGAATGGCTGCTGGTGAGCCATCGCCAGCGCCTGGCCGACTGGACGGCGCAACTGGATGCCGGCTTTGCCGCGCAACAGCTGTTTGCCCAGACGGTGGACTCCAGCGGCGGCCTCACCCTGGCCTGGCTGGGCGGGGCCGAGCACATCACCGTGCTGCGTCATCTGGGGGTGTACGACTTCGAATCCATCCCGCTGGGCCATATGGTGAGCACCGTGCTGGGCAAGGCCACCGTGCAGGTAATCCGTCTGGATACCGACGGCGTGTTTGTGGTGTTCCGCCGCAGCTTTGCCGACTATGTGTGGCGTCTGCTGCGCCGCGCCGCGCAGCCCTACGGCTTTGCCGTGTGCCAGCTGGAAGCGCGTAGTGACCATCCGCTGTTTGCCCAGCTGGCTGCGCCCAGGCCCAGCCTGATTCTGGCTTGAAAGCACGCCAGCAGTCGTCCGGAGGGAGGACTGCTGCGCATCCATTTACTGGCGGCGCGCCGGGTGGTCCGGCGCCGCGGCTGGTTCAACCATCGCTGTTGGGGAGTACGTGTATGACGACGCTGCATCAGGACGCACTGGTGATTGACGGGCTGATCATTGCCAAATGGAGCCGTGAGGTATTTGACGACATGCGCCGTGGCGGCTTGTCGGCGGCCAACTGTACCGTGTCGGTGTGGGAAGGCTTTCAGGACACCGTGGCCAATATCGCGGAGATGAAAAAGCAGATTCGCGATTACAGCGACATCCTCACCCTGGTGCGCACCACCGAGGACGTGCGCCGTGCCAAGGCCGAGGGCAAGACCGGCATCATCCTGGGTTTCCAGAACGCCCACGCCTTTGAAGACAATCTGGGTTATATCGAAGCCTTTGCCGACATGGGCGTGCGCGTGGTGCAGCTGTGCTACAACACGCAAAACCTGGTGGGCACCGGCTGCTACGAGCGCGACGGCGGCCTGTCCGGCTTTGGCCGCGAAGTGATCAACGAGATGAACCGCGTGGGCATCATGGTGGATCTGTCCCATGTGGGCGGCAACACCTCGCGCGAGGCCATTCTGGAATCCAAAAAACCGGTGTGCTACTCGCACTGCCTGCCGTCCGGCCTGAAAGAACACCCGCGTAACAAGAGCGATGAAGAACTGCGCTTCATTGCCGACCATGGCGGCTTCATCGGCGTCACCATGTTCCCGCCCTTCCTCAAGCGCGGCATCGAGGCCACGGTGGACGACTATGTCGAGGCCATGGACTACATCATCAACCTGGTGGGTGAGGACTGCGTGGGCTACGGCACCGACTTCACCCAGGGCTATGACAAGGGCTTTTTTGACTGGATCACCCACGACAAGGGCCGTCATCGCCGCCTGACCAACTTTGGCACCATCCTCAATCCGGAAGGCATCCGCACCATTGGCGAAACGCCGAATCTGACCGCTGCCATGGAAAAGGCCGGCTGGTCCGAGAGCAAGATCCGCAAGGTGCTGGGTGAAAACTGGCTCCGTGTATTTGCAGACGTCTGGGGTAGTTGAGCCTTGAGCGGGGTCGCAAGACCCCGCTTTTTTATTCGCTTGCCACTGTGCCCGTCACCGGCGGGCTGCCGTTTACAACGAGAATGCCGGGCTGCCTTACGCAGACCATGGCGCGGTGCTGTAACGGAAGCGGGCTGACAACACGGCACTTCATGATGCCGCACCCGCTCTGTGATGTTCATCCTTGATTCAACCTGTCTATCTTTGGAGAACGCAATGCTGAAACGCCAATTTCTTGCCCTGCTGCTGGCCGGTGTGGCCCTGCCATTCTGTAGCCATGCGGCTGACAAGCCCACCATCAAGATCGGCTATGTAGAAGGCTGGTCGGACAGTGTGGCCACCACCAATGTGGCGGCCAACATCATCCGCAACAAGCTGGGTTATCCGGTGGAAATGGTGCCGGTGGCTGCCGGCATCATGTGGCAGGGGGTGGCCCGGGGCGACCTGGACGCCACGCTGTCGGCCTGGCTGCCCACCACCCACGAAGCGTATTACACCCAGTTCAAGGACAAAGTGGTGGATGTGGCGGTGAACTACCCCGGTGCCAAGATCGGCCTGATCGTGCCTGATTACGTGGCCGCGCATTCGATTGCCGACCTCAACGCCAACAAGGCCGCCTTCCAGGGCCGTATTGTCGGTATCGATGCCGGTGCCGGCGTGATGAAGAAAACCGAAGAAGCCATCAAGAAATACCAGTTGGACTACACCCTGCTGCCCAGCTCCGGCACCGGCATGGCGGCTGAACTGGCCCGCTCCATCAACAGCAAGAAATCCATTGCCGTCACCGGCTGGATTCCGCACTGGATGTTTGCCAAATGGAAGCTGCGCTTCCTGGAAGACCCACAGAAGGTGTACGGCGATGCCGAGCATGTGGATAGCGTGATCAACCCCGGCCTCACCGCCAAGGCGCCGGAAGTGGTGGCCTTCTTCAAGAAATTCCGCTGGAAGCCGGAGGAAATCGGCAAGGTGATGCTGGATGTGGAAAACGGTGCCAAACCGGCAGCTGCAGCGGATAGCTGGGTGAAGGCCAATGGTGCCAAGGTAAACGAGTGGACACACTGATCACGGCCTGAATGGCAACAGCCCGCTGCCTGGTTCATGGCGGCGGGCTGTTTGCTGCTGTATGGCCAGGCGCTACCGGGGATCGCCGTTGCTGCCGCTGTCTGCCAGCACCGTGACGCGGCTGGTGGGTGTCAGTAGCAGGCTGTTTTGCTTGGACAATGGTTCAGGTTCGGACCGTGCCATATGCTGGTGCAGCCAGTTTTCCAGCAAGGGCCAGATTTCGTTCTTGGCATTTTTCGACAATAGCAGCCGTTCGTGGCTGTAATCCTCCACAAAGCCCTGTGCCTGACTGCACAGCACATAGCGCTTGCTGGTGCTGCCAAAGCTGTCCAGCAAACGCTGGCAGCCCTCCGTCGGTGAAATGAAGTCATCCCCACCGCCAGCCAGCGCCAGCACCGGCAGTTGCTGCCTGCCCAGTGCAGCCAGATAGTCAAAACCATCCCCTCCCTGCATGCGGCCTTGCAGATTCCACCGGCACCATTGGCGCAGCAGGCGGCTGCTTTCCGCCTCGGTGGCCAGTGGCATCCAGTGACTGGCAATTTGCCGGCGCAAGGGCAGCAAGCAGGAAATCAGGCGAATCTTTTGCTGCATGGCCCAGCTGCGCTGGCGGCTGGATGCCTGGGCAGCCAGCATCTGCAAACCGGCCAGCCGCTCGCAGGCCGGGGCCTGTCTGGCCAGCCACATGGCGGCAATCACCGCTCCGGCGGAATGGCCCAGCCAGAAGGGACGCAGTGGCGCGCAGTTTTCTTCCACCGCGCGCAATACGGCCGGGACATCCTGTGTGGCCAGGGTTTCGAAATCGAAGCTGCGGCGCGGCGTGTCGCTGTGGCCGTGTCCACGCCAGTCAAACAACCAGCATTGCCAGCCGCGCGCGGCCAGATGGCTGGCCAGCGGTGCGCAACTGCGTTGATTGGAAAAAGTGCCGTGGGCCAGGATCAGCGGCGGACTGCCCCGGTCTCCCATGCGGCTGAGGAACAGGCGGGTACCGTCGTCGGTAAGCGTGTGCATGGTCAGGAACCTGTCGGAAAGTGGAGGTGGGGAGGCATCACTGGCCGGGCCGGTGACATGACCGTTGAATATGCCCGGATTGATGTCGCGCTTGGACTGGCCGAATTTGCTGGTGTTGGAGAAGTTCACCTGCTCACTGCGAAGTGCTGCGGCGATACAGACTGAGTGCAATGGCCAGACCGACCAGGATGGCGGCACAACTGCGGTTGATTCGCTGCAGGGCGCGGCGAGTCAAAATACGCATGCTGTGATGGCCTCCGGCAGCGTAGGCGCTCATGGCGACGATATCGATCAGCGCAGTGACCAGAGCCAGCGTGGCGTACTGGCCGGTCAGACTGGCCTGTGGCTGGATGAATTGCGGCAGAAAGGCAGAGAAAAATAGCAGCCCTTTGGGGTTGGACAAGGCAATCAGCAATGAGCGGCGAAAGGCAGCCCGGCCTTGCCCATTGTTGTTATCCCTTGTTGAGGCAGTGCTGGAAAGTGTGGGTGCTGCCTGCCACAGCTGCCATGCCAGATAGAGCAGATAAATGCACCCCACCCACTTGAGTAGCGTAAACAACTGTTCAGATGCCAATAGCAGGCTGCCAAGCCCGCAGCCAACCGCAGTGATCAGGATAAGGTCGGACAGCGCAGCACCGGCAATGCCGCAGGCGGCCACACGCATGCCGCTGTTGGCACCATTGTGCAGTGCCAGCAGCATGGTTGGTCCAGGGGTGATGGTGGCTGCGGTGGCGGCAATGACATAAAGCAAGAGTGTTGTACTGTCCATGTCGCGGGTCTCCTGAACAAGTGAATTTCCAGAGGTGAGGACATCTTGCAAACCTGGCAACCGTATCTGCCGAAGCAAGATGTTCGGCAACTGTCAGGTTTTGCCTACCAGCAGGCAAGTCATCCCAGCTTGAGTTTCCTACTCTCCTGTCATTTGGAAGGGTGGTGTGTGTGTGCTTGCGACCACGACGGTTGTGCTTTGCCCGTAAGCGACCGGCTTGTCGGTATGGGGCAAATACCTGTCGCAAGCGCTGAACAGCGTCAGCATGCCCTCCGGCACCATGCAAGGCAATGGCGGACAGACTCGCCCATCTTGCTCAGGAGAGTGGCATGCAACCTCAACTTCCCATCGACGTGGATGCCGACACCGGTGTCTGGAGTACCAACGGCCTGCCCATGCTGTATGTGCCGCGGCATTTCTTCATCAACAACCATCTGGCCATCGAGGCAGCACTGGGCCGTCGCGTGTATGCCGATTCGCTGTACGAAGCCGGTTATCGTTCTGCCCACTTCTGGTGTGGCAGCGAGGCGCAAACCCATGGCCTGAAGGGCATGGCGGTGTTCGAACACTATCTGTCCCGCCTGTCGCAGCGCGGCTGGGGCCAGTTCAGCTTCATCGAAGCCGACGAAGTGACCGGCAATGCCAGCATCCGCCTGGACAACTCCTGTTTCGTGCTGGCCCAGGGCGTGGCCGGTGCACCGCAGAGCGAACACATGGCCTGCTATCTGTTTGCCGGCTGGTTTGCCGGTGCCATGGACTGGGTGGGCGAAAACCTGGGCCATGACTACCGCACCGTCAGCCGCGAAAGCCAGTGTGCCGGCCTGGGTGCCGACTACTGCATTTTCACCGTTCATCCCTTGTAAGCCGGGAGTCGTCCCATGCGCTATCCGCACCTGTTTGCGCCCATTACCCTGAACAAGCTGACGCTGCGCAACCGCGTGGTGAGCACCGCGCATGCCGAGGTGTATGCCGAACCGGGCGGCCTGCCCGGCGACCGTTACATCCGCTACTACGAAGAAAAGGCCAAGGGCGGCCTGGGCCTGGCCATTTGTGGCGGCTCCAGTCCGGTGTCCATCGACAGCCCGCAAAGCTGGTGGAAGTCGGTGAACCTGGCCACCGACGCCATCATCGACCCGCTGGCGCGGCTGGCCGAGGCCATGCACCGCCACGGCGCCAAGATCATGATCCAGGCCACCCACATGGGCCGCCGCTCCAGCTATTACGGCGAGCACTGGCCGCATCTGGTCAGCCCGTCCGGCATTCGTGAGCCGGTACACCGTGGCAATGCCAAGGTGATCGAGCAGCATGAAATCCGCCGCATCATTGCCGACTTTGCCCAGGCTGCGCGCCGGGTGAAGGCTGCCGGCATGGACGGCATCGAGATTTCCGCCGCCCACCAGCATCTGATCGACCAGTTCTGGAGCCCGCGCACCAACTTCCGCACCGACGAATGGGGCGGCAGCTTTGAAAACCGCCTGCGCTTTGGTGTGGAAGTGCTCAATGCGGTGCGGGCCGAAGTGGGCCCGGATTTCTGCGTCGGCCTGCGCATGTGCGGTGACGAATTCCATGAAGACGGCCTCAGCCACGACATGCTGAAGGACATTGCCGCGGCCATGTCGGAAACCGGCCTGATCGACTACCTGTCGGTGGTGGGTTCCGGGGCCGACACCCACAACACCCTGGCCAACTGCATGCCGCCGATGGCCTTGCCGCCGGAGCCGTTTGTGCATCTGGCTGCCGGCATCAAGTCGGTGTCCAAGGTGCCGGTGATGCACGCGCAAAGCATTCGCGACCCGGTGCAGGCCGAGCGCATTCTGGCCAGCGGCATGGTGGACATGGTGGGCATGACCCGCGCCCATATTGCCGACCCGCATCTGGTGATCAAGATCCGCGATGGCAAGGAAGACCAGATCCGCCAGTGCGTGGGCGCCAACTACTGTATCGACCGCCAGTATCACGGTCAGGATGTGTTGTGCATCCAGAATGCCGCCACCAGCCGTGAAGCCACCATGCCGCACGACATTGCCAAGGCCGACAAGCTGCGCAAGGTGGTGGTGGTAGGTGCCGGCCCGGCCGGGCTGGAAGCCGCCCGCGTGGCGCGCGAGCGTGGCCATGAAGTGGTGCTGTTCGAGAAACAGCCGCAGGTAGGCGGGCAGATCGTACTCGCCGCCAAGGCCCCGCAGCGCGAACAGATGGCCGGCATCGTGCGCTGGCTGGACATGGAAACCCAGCGTCTGGGGGTGGATCGCCGTCTGGGCGTGGCCGCCGACAAGGCGATGATCCTGGCGGAAAAACCGGACATCGTGGTGCTGGCCACCGGCGGTATTCCCTATACCAGCCAGGTGCCGGACTGGGGTGTGGATGAAGGCATTGCCGTCAGCAGCTGGGACATCCTGTCCGGCAAGGTGGAGCCGGGCAAGAACGTGCTGGTGTATGACGCCGTCAGCACCCAGGCCGGTTTCGGCGTGGCCGACTTCCTGTCCAGCCGTGGCAGCACGGTGGAAATCGTCACCCCCGACGTAAAAGTGGGCGACGACACCGGCGGGACCACTTTCCCCATTTTCTACCGTCGCCTGTACGCACAAGGCATCATCCCCACCCCCAATTTCTGGCTGGACAAGGTGTATGCCGAAGGCGACAAGAAAATCGCCGTGCTGCGCAACGAATACACCGAAGCGCTGGAAGAACGGGCGGTGGATCAGGTGGTGATCGAAAACGGCATCCTGCCCAATGACAGCCTGTACTGGGACATGAAGGAGCTATCGAAGAACCAGGGCCAGACCGATGTCCACACTCTGTTTGCTTCGCAGCCGCAGCCTTCCCTGTCGCAGCCGCTGGCGGCGGGTGAGTTTTTGCTGTTCCGCGTGGGTGACTGCATTTCCATGCACAACATCCACGGTGCCATCTACGACGCCCTGCGTCTGGTGAAGGATTTCTGACATGAGCTTCTCCCTTGCCCATGCCCTGACCGGACTGTTCTGGCTGGGTGCTCTCCTGCTGCTGGGTGGCCTGGCCAGACGTGCCAGCCTGTGGCAGCAGGGGCGCAGCGCCAGTGTGTCCTGGCTTGGCCTTCTGGCCATGCCCAAGCGCTATTTTGTCGACATCCACCACGTGGTGGCGCGCGAGCCCGCCGTGGCCCGCGCCTCACGTGG
>NZ_LNQV01000006.1 GCF_001515305.1 Aquitalea pelogenes | reverse complement strand
TGCCCCGCACCACCGGCAACAGCGCGTACAGGCTGAGTGCCAGCAAGGCCGGTGCCAGCCCGACCCCGGCAATACCCAGGCCGGGCAACTGCCGCCCCAGCCAGGCCAGCGGGCCGATCAACAAACCGAACAGCGCAATCGACGGAATGGTCTGCAACACATTCAGCACGGGAAACAGCAGCCCGGCGAAACGGGCCGAACGATAGGCCCACACCCCCAGCACGCCGCCCAGCAGCAGTGCCGGCAGCACGGAAAACAGCACCAGCTGCACATGGCGCAGCAGGGCATCGTCAAACGCATCCTGGTTATTGTGGTACTCGCGCAGCAAGGACAGGCTGTCCAGCTTGCCGCTCAGTAACAGCAAGAGCAGCGGCAGCTGGGCCAGCGACAGCAGTAACACCCGTTGTGGCAAACCGGCAGCCAGGACTTGCAGCGCCTCGGCCAGTTGCAACAACAGCAGCAGCTGCAACAGCCAGAAGCCACCACCAAACGACACCCGCGCCAGCGCATCCTCGCCCCCGGCACGCAGCGTGGCCTCGCTGCCGGCCAGCCACCACAGCGCAGCCCCCAGCCACAACGCCGCCAGATACACCGCCCGCTCCCGCCACACACCCGGCTGCCACCACGCGGCCAGCAGCAAGGGCAAGGCAGGCAGCAGTGCCAGCCAGCGCAGGCCGGAGCCGCTTTGCAGCAAATCAAGCAGACCAATCCCCTGCCCGGTCAGCAGGCGGTTGGGCGCATAGGTAAGCAGGGGCAGGCCCAGCGCCGCCGCCAGCGACAGCAACACCAGCAGCAGGCGCACCCGGCTATGCAGACGCATGGGTCACCCCTGCTGGCAAAAACCGCACGCTCACTTGATAAAGCCCTTTTTCTTCAGATAATCCTGCGCCACCTTGCGGGCATCGCGGCCTTCAATGGCAATGCTGGCATTCAGTTTTTGCAGCGTAGGGCCGGTGAGCGACAGGAACACCGGCTTCAGCACGGTGGCGATTTTGGGCTGCTTGGCCAGCACCTCGCTGCGGATGATTGGCGCTGGTGCGTAAATCGGCTGCACGCCCTTGACGTCATCCAGCGTCACCAGCCCCAGCGCGGCCACCGGGCCATCGGTGCCGTAGGCCATGGCGGCGTTAACGCCGGATGTCTGCTCGGCGGCGCCTTGATGGTGACAGAAGTGTCCCCACCGGCCAGGGTCAGCAGCTGGTCCTGCTTCAGCTTGAAGCCATAGGCGCTCTGGAAGGCGGGCAGCGCGTCGGCGCGTTCAATGAACTCGGCCGATGCCGCCAGCTTGAAGCGGCCGCCCTTGTTGATCCAGTTGCCCAGGTCAGTCAGCGTTTTCAGCTTGTTGGCTGCCGCCACATCCTTGCGGATGGCAATGGCCCAGGTATTGTTGGCCGGCGCAGGCGTCAGCCAGGTAATACGGTTTTTTTCCTGATCCAGCTTTTTCACCAGCTGATAGCCCGCCTCGGCATTTTTCCAGGCCGGGTTGCTTTCATCGGCAAAGAAAAACGCGCCATTGCCGGTGTATTCCGGATAGATGTCGATTTCACCAGCGGTAATGGCACCGCGCACCACCTTGGTATTACCCAGCGACACCTTGCTGACGGTCTTGATGCCATTGGCTTCGAGCACCTGCTGGATGATATTGCCCAGCAAGGCACCTTCGGTATCGATCTTGGAGCCAACCCGTACCGCATCGGCCGCCATGCTCTGGCCGGAGAAAACGCTCAGCGCGAAAGCTGCCAACAGCCAGCGACGGGAAATTTTTGCTTGGGTCATGGTATTCCTCTTGATGGATGAAAAGCGACACTTCAGGCAAAGGGATGAAGCGGGTCGATGACCGGCCGGTGGCGATGCCGCCACAGCAACTGCAGGTAACCCTGCTCGACAAAATCGCCACTGAGTTGCTGGTAATGCTGGCGTTCGGCCAGATAAGCCTGACGCAGGCGATACCAGGGCAGGCCCGGATGCAGGTGATGCACCAGATGGTAATTCAGGTTGAGAAACAGTAGTCGCCACGGCCAGGCAGCTTCGTTCAGCACCGAGCGGGCTGCAGCATCCGGCACGGCCCGGTGCTCGTAAAAGGAACGTACCATGGCCAGCGCCAGTGCGGGATAGGCAATGCACGACAGGTAGTACCACGGAGCGATGCCGGCCTGGCGCAACCACAGCAACAACAAACCCAACAATAGCAGATGACTGCCCCATACCAGCAGCTGTTGCCGCTGACCGCTACGCAGGGCCGCGCCCACCGTGGCCAGCCAGCCCCAGCCGGGGCCCAGTAGCAGCCTGCCAGGTGCGGTATCGCGCCAGCGACGCAGGCTGCGGGCCAAGGCAGTGCCCGGCAAGCTGCGGCTGTAGTAGGACTCCGGGTCGACGCCCGGCAGGGTCAGGCTTTCATCACGGTGATGTGCCAGGTGGGTGTCACGATAAACCGCATAGGGATACCACACTGCCAGCGGCAGCTGGCCGAACAAGGCATTCAGCCAGCCATGACGCGTCGGGTGGCCGTGAATCAGCTCGTGCTGCAGCGACATATACCAGCTGGTCAGCACAATCAGCAGCGGCGTGCCCAGCCACGGCCCCAACTGGCGCCACAGCGCAACGGTGCCGAACCAGCCGCCGTAGATGACGGCAATCAGCAGCCAGGTGGGCAGTTCCAGCCGCAGCAACCAGTCTTGCTGCGCCGGTGGTGCCGTATCAGCCTCGCTACCGGAGACATCGATATCGGCTTCCCGGTATGCGCAAACGGAATGATGCATTGAGCAATACATAAAGCAGCTCCTCAAGTGAGCCGCTTAATGTAGACATCAGGCAGGTGTTTTCAAACCAAGAAAAAGTCACATGTACTGCAGAAAATTTCACATTTGTCATGACTTCCGACACAGCCTGATGCCGCCATGGCAAGCCATCAGCCGTCTGTATGCACATGGGGGGTGCGGGCCATGCATCCCCCTGCCCTGTGTTAGCCGCGCTGCGGATACCAGCCCACCAGGCCCGGTTGCAGATTGATGCTCACCTGTTTCACCTGCTGGTATTCCAGCAGGCCGTTGACGCCCAGATCGCGGCCATAGCCGCTCATCTTGTAGCCGCCCCACGGTGCTTCGTTGAAGGTGGGGTTGTAGCAGTTGATCCAGGTGACGCCCGCACGGACTTCCTTCACCACCCGCAGTGCACGTGCGCCATCGCTGGTGAACACCCCGCCAGCCAGGCCGTACGGTGTGTCATTGGCCATGGCGATGGCTTCGGCCTCCGTGGTGAAGGTCTGGATGGCCACCACCGGGCCGAAGACTTCCTCGCGCACGATGTCCATGTCGCGGGTGCAATTGTCGAAAATGGTGGGCCGCACAAAGTAACCGTTGGCGCACTCGCCCTCGACATAGCGCTCGCCGCCACATACCAGTGTTGCGCCTTGCTGTTTGGCGCGCGCGATATGGCCCAGCACCTTTTCCAGCTGCGCGGCGGACACAATCGCGCCCATGTCGGCATCCTTCATGCCCGGAGCAATGGTCATGGCATTGGCACGTTCGGCCAGTCGGGCGACAAAGCGGTCCTTGATGCTGGCTTCAATCAGGATGCGCGAACCGGCCGAGCATACTTCGCCCTGGTTGAAGAACACGCCTATCATCGCCCATTCCACCGCGCCTTCCAGATCGGCATCGGCAAAGATGATGTTGGGCGACTTGCCACCCAGTTCCAGCCCCACTTTTTTCAGGTTACCCACTGCCGCGGCGGCAATGGTCTGCCCGGTGCGGGTGCTGCCGGTGAAGGTGATCATGTCCACATCATGGCTGGCGGCCAGTTCCTGCCCGGCGGCCGGACCGCTGCCCAGCACCAGGTTGGCGGTGCCCGGAGGCAGGCCGACGGCATCGAAAATTTCAAACAGGGCCACCGCTGACAGCGGGGTGACTTCGCTGGGCTTGAACACCACGCAGTTGCCCGCCGCCAGCGCCGGGGCCAGTTTCCAGGTGGCCATCAGCAAGGGGTAGTTCCACGGGGTGATCAGCGCGCATACGCCCACCGGCTCGTGCATGGAATAGGCATGCATCGGGCCAAAGCCGTCGCTGACTTCATACACCCCGCCCTGCGGCTTGGTAATCAGCCCGGCGTAATAGCGGAAACAGGCCACCGCATCGTCCACATCGCAGCGCGCTTCGCGCAGCGGCTTGCCATTGTCCAGCGTGTCCATCACCGCCAGCTCGTCGGCGCGGGCGGCAATGGCATCGGCAATACGCAGCAGCATGTCGGCGCGCTTGGGCCCGGCCATGCGCCGCCAGCTGCCGTCGTGGTCAAAAGCATGGCGCGCAGCGGCAATCGCCTGCTTGCTGTCCTCGGCCACGCTGTCGGTGACCAGGGCAATCACTTCGCCATTGGACGGGTTGATGACGTCGCGGGTAGCGCCGCTGACCGAGGCTTGCCAACGGCCATTGATGTAGTTGTTGCGCACTTCCATGTTTCTTCCTCCTGCCTTGCCATTGTTGTGCCGGGCGGTCTGTGCCGCTCAGGCGATGTAGATCTTGCGCAGTGTTTGTGTCACCACCCAGGTGGTGGCGGTGCCGGCAGCCAGATGGCCCACGGTGCCGGGCTGCAATTCCAGCGGTGGGCGCCATCGGCAAACTGCACGCTGGCCTTACCTGACAGCACGATGAAGAATTCGTCCACTTCCACATCGGTGGTGACACTGGGCGACATTTCCCACACGCCGATGCTGCAACCGTGCAACTGGCCCAGCTCGGCCGTGCCCACCCGGGCGGGGCCGCTCATGACCTGATCGGCCGGGACTTCGCGATATTCCAGCGCAATGCGTGTGGCGTCCACGCTGAGATTGGCCAGCAGGGCAAAGGGATTGGACATGCTTGCTTCCTTGGATGGTCAGAAAAGGACGAACGGATTCAGGAATCGAAACCCAGTCCCAGCGCATCCATGGTGCGCAGCATCAGATTGCGCTTGCCATGGTTGTGGTCGGCCCGGTTCAGCGACCAGCGCGTGGCCTGCACGGCGACATAGGTCAGCGGCTCCGGCGGAAACGGTGGCGGTATTTCGCGCACCATGCGCAAACGGGTTCGCGGTGTGTCCAGCCCTTCTATCTTGTCCAGCAGCACATTGGCGGCAAAGCGGGTGGCCCCTACGCCCAGACCGGTAAAACCGGCGGCATAGGCCACCTTGCCGCCACGCGCCAGCGCAAAAAAGGCACAAAAACGGGTAGACGTATCGATGGCCCCGCCCCAGCGATGGCTGAAGCGCAGCCCGGCCAGTTGCGGAAAGGTAGTAAAGAAGTGACTGGCCAGCCGGGTGAACGAAGCCGGGCGGTCGTCATAGGCATCATCCACCTTGCCGCCAAAGTTGTAGACGGCATCGTAGCCGCCAAACAGGATGCGGTTGTCGCGGGTGATGCGGTAGTAATGAAACTGGTTGGCCATGTCGGCAATGCCCTGGCGGTTGTGCCAGCCGATGGACGCCAGCTGTTGCTCAGTGAGCGGCTCGGTCATCAGCACATAGTCGTACACCGGGATGGTGTGCCAGCGGTAACGCTTGAGCAGCGAGGGAAAGGCATTGGTGGCCAGCACCACGCGGGCTGCATCCAGCTCGCCCTGCGCCGTCGCCAGCCGCACCCGGCTGCCACGGCTGTGCAGCGCGGTGACAGCGGATTGTTCGTGAATCTGCACACCCAGCTCAACCGCCACCCGCGCCAGTTCCAGCACCAGCTTGCCGGGGTGGATCATCGCCGTGCTGTCTTTTTCCCAGATGCCGGACAGGAAGGTGGGCGAATTGAGCTCGGCGCGGATCTGCGCGGCATCCATATAACCTTCGCCACGCAGTTGCTCGTCCTGATAGGGCTCCACCGCCACCACCAGTACGCCGGTGCGCTCGAAGTCACAGTCGATGCCGTAGCGGCGGATGGTGGCTTCGATTTCATCCAGATTCTGCAGGCCCAGGGCCTCCAGCTGCGGCATTTCTTCCGGCCAGCGCTGCTCACCGTTTTCCTCGCCATGGGTGATGCTGGCTTCACAAAAGCCGCCGTTGCGGCCGGACGCAGCCCAGCCCACCTGCCGGCCTTCCAGCAGGGTGACCGAGCGCGACGGGTTACGTTCCTTGGCCAGTATGGCGGTCCACAGGCCGAGAAAACCACCGCCGACAATGGCCAGATCAGCGCTGGCCATGCCTTGCAGCGGAGGGAAACTGCGGCGCAGGTGCGCCACATCATCTCCCCAGAACGGGCGGTTGACGCTGCCAGCCAGCGCGGCATCGATCAGCTCTTGTTGCGGTGCCTCACGTTCAAACACGATTTGCGGCATAAAACAGATATTCCTCGGGCATGGGACAGTTCACAGGGAGATGCACCGCGCTGCAACGTTAACCGGCAGTCGTGGTGTCGATCATGCGATGTCGGCAGTTGGCACGCAAGTCGCGCAGCAAGATGCAGCAAGGCGCAGCCGACATCATGGCGGATAGCCCGGTAGCACTGCGCAGCCCCACACCATGCAACAGCCATCCGGCACCCGTTGGTACATGGGCAGCTTGTTGCTTGGCATAGCTTGAACCAGGTGATATGTTGAGATAAATCCCGAATTTCTTATCTTCAGTTTCAAAAATACTCAACTGATGAGCAAAAAAAAATCCCTGGGCCAGGTCAGCGATTTTGATATCCGCCTGCTGCGCCTGTTCAAGACCGTAGTCGAATGCGGCAGCTTTTCCGCTGCGGAAAGCGTGCTGGGCATCAGCCGTTCTGCCATCAGCCTGCACATGGGCGATCTGGAAAAGCGGCTGGGTATTTGCCTGTGCCAGCGTGGCCGCGCCGGCTTTGCCCTCACCGACGAAGGCCGGGCCGTGCTGCACGCCAGCCAGACCATGCTGTCGGCCATCGAGGAATTCCGTACCGAGGTAAACCAGCTGCACCACCAGCTGCGCGGCGAGCTGAACATCGGCATCATCAACAATCTGGTCACCCAGTCGCACATGCACCTGACCCATGCGCTCAAATCCTTGAGTGCGCGCGGGCCGGGGGTGCGCATCAATATTTCCATGACCACTCCCAGCGAAATCGAACTGGGCGTGCAGGACGGCCACCTGCACGTGGGCGTGGTGCCGCTGATCAACCCGCTGTCCGGGCTGGACTACCTGCCGCTGTACGAAGAACATTCGCTGCTGTATTGCAGCCGTGAACACCCCTTCTTTGCCCGCGCCGACAGCGATATCAGCCAGGACGAGCTGCACAGCGCCGAAGCCATCGCCCCCAACTACCGGCTGACCGTGGACGCCATGGCGCAACACCATGCGCTCAACTGCACGGCCACCGCGTCCGACCGGGAAGGCATTGCCTTTCTGATTCTCACCGGCGGCTATATCGGCTTTTTGCCGGACCACTTTGCCGCCGGCTGGGTGGCGCAAGGGGTGATGCGGCCCTTGCACCCGCAGCAATTCTGTTACGACATTCCGCTGAACGTGGCCATGCGCAAGGGACGACGGCCCAATCTGGTACTGGAATACTTTCTGCAAGCACTGGAGCAAAGCCGTAACAGTTGACACCGCCAGGCCCGGCCGACATGCAAAAGCCCCCTTGCGGGGGCTTTTTGCTGACTGCGCGATGCGCTCGCTCAGTGCTTACTTGCCAGCTTCGCCGACAAAGATTTCCACACGGCGGTTGGCAGCACGGCCAGCCAGGGTGCTGTTGTCGGCAATCGGCTGACGCGAGCCCATGCCGTCGATGCTGATGCGGCTGGCAGCCACGCCGTGGCTGACCAGGTAATCGCGGGTGGAGCTGGCACGATTGACTGACAGCGGATTATTGATGGCATCGCTGCCGGTGTTGTCGGTATGGCCGACAATGCGCACGGTGGTGACCGGGTTTTGCTGCAGGGTGGTGGCAAAGCGGTCCAGCACCGGACGCAGATTCGGCTTGATGTCGTAACGGCCGGAGTCAAACGAGACATCGCTCGGAATATTCAGCTTGAGCTGGTTGTCGGCGGTCTGGCTCACGCTGACGCCAGTACCCTGCGAGGCTTTTTCCATGGCCTCTTTCTGCTTTTGCATATGCTGCGACCACAGATAACCACCACCAGCCCCCAATGCCGCACCCACGGCAGCACCGGTTACTGCGCTGCGACCGGTATGGCCACCGGCAGTCAGCGCGCCCAGCAAGGCACCAACACCAGCACCCACGGCGGCACCGGTGCCGGTGGTTTGCTGGGTTTCGTTCATGTTGGCACAGCCGCTGAGGCTGGCCGAGGCGATGGCAACAGCCACCAGGGTGGTCATCAGTTTTTTCATCGTGATCTCCTCATTGCGATGCGTGCCATGCACGGCACCGGCAGGGTTGGGTCCGCGCCGCAGGCGGTGGATTGCCGTCTGCAGTCGTAAGGCTGGATATGCATGGCAAGGTGCCATCCGGCATGTCGCATGCATTTGCCTGAGGCAGTGCGGGCGCAGACAAGTTCACTGATGGTCGGAGACAGGCTGCGACACATCGGTTTGCATTAATTCATATTATAGAACCGCTGACAAACCAGCCGTGTAAGCAAACGTGTGCCTTGTGTAAGCAAAAGTACACGTCTGCTCAGGCCAGAAGCTGCATAAAAAAAAACCCCCTGACGGGGGTGGAAGTAATGCTCTGGGTCGAACAGGGCAAAGGAAGGGATTTGATCGGAAAACCTGTCTGATCAGGACTGTGTGGCCACCTTGGCTTCACGCGACCCCATCCACGGTGTGCCATACATGCGCGAACGGACCCAGCCCACCACCAGCAGGGCCAGCGACAACAGGCCGGTACTGATGACTTCTACCTGGTGTTCCGGACGGATGGCCATCAGCACCACCACGGCACAGATAAAGACAATCACGATCCAGGTCAGAGTCGGGAACATCCACATGCGGAAGGCCGGGGTTTCGCCATTGGCTTCCATGCGCTGACGCATGCGCAGCTGGGAAATGGCAATCACCAGGTACACCAGCAGGGCGATGGTGCCGGAAGTGGCCAGCAGGATGTCGAACACTTCCTTGGGCATCAGGTAGTTGGCAATCACGGTCATGAAGCCCACCACCATGGAACCCAGTACCGCCTTTTGCGGGGTGCCATTGGGCGCGATATCGCCAAACATCTTGATGGCATCGCCACGGCTGGACAGCGAGTACAGCATGCGCGAGGCGGTATACAGCGCGGAGTTCAGACAGCTGGCCACCGACACCAGTACCACCACGTCAACAATAGCCTTGGCATTGGGGATGCCGATCAGCTGCAGGGTACGCTGGTAGGAACCCAGGGCGGCCAGTTGCGGGTCGTTCCAGGCTACCAGGGCGGTCACCACGAAGATGGAACCCAGGTAGAACAGGCTGATCCGCCATACCACCGAGTTGGTGGCCTTGGTGATTTGCTGCTGCGGATTGTCCGATTCGGCCGCAGCAATGGTGACAATCTCGGTACCCAGGAAGGTAAACATGGTGGTGAGCATGGCACCCAGCACCGCACCAAAGCCCTTGGGCATGAAGCCGCCCTGGTCGAACAGGCGTGCAGTACCGCTGACCTGGCTGCCTGGAATCAGGCCGAACATGGCCGCACCGGCCACGGCCAGGAAGGCCACGATGGCCACCACCTTCACCAGCGCGAACCAGAACTCGAACTCGCCGTAGTTCTTCACGCTGAACAGGTTGGTGATGGTCAGCAAGATGGTGATGCCCAGTGCAAAGGCCCACATCGGCACGCTGGCAAACCAGGCATGCAGAATGGTGGCGGCGGCATTGGCTTCCAGCGGAATCACCAGTACCCAGAACCACCAGTACAGCCAGCCGATGATGTAACCGGCCCAGTGCCCGATGGCACGGTCGGCATAGGTGGAAAACGAGCCGGTATCCGGCGAGGCAACCGCCATTTCACCCAGCATGCGCATGACCAGCACCACCAGCAGGCCTGCCATGCCATAGGCCAGCAGCACAGCCGGACCGGCCTCGGCGATGGCGTGGCCGGAACCCACAAACAGGCCGGCACCAATCACACCGGCAATGGACAGCATGGTGACGTGACGTTGCTTGAGCCCGTGGCTCAAGCCTTGCGATGAAGCACTCATGAAAGATTCTCCCAAAACCGGCAGCCCGCGTGGGCAGGTCCGCCAGTCATGTCGTTTTATTGTTTTATGTTTTTTGAAATGACCCACATTACTTCTTGGACACAGGCGACACCCTGCCGCTACCGGCAGGCAGCGGTGGTGCACGCCCGTGCTTACAGCTAGCCGGGACAGAAAGGCCGACCGGGACGGATCAGCCTGGCCTGCCTGACGGCATCAGGCCTTCAGCGCGGCTTCCAGCTTGGCCAGCGCTTCGGCGAAGATTTCGTCTTCGATGGTGAGCGGGAACAGGAAACGCAGCACATTGCCGTACACCCCGCAGGTCAGCAGGATCAGGCCGGATTCCAGCGCCTTGGTCTGTACCTTCTTGGTGAATTCGGCATCCGGCTGGTGCGTGCCCGGCTGGTTGAACTCCACGGCCACCATGGCACCCAGGCCGCGCACGTCGGCAATCTGCGGAATGTCCTTTTTCAGGCTGTGCAGCTTTTCCTTCAGCAAGTCGCCCAGCTTGTTGGAACGCTCCAGCAGGTTTTCTTCGCGGATGACATCAATCACCGCACCGGCCGCAGCCAGGCCCAGCGGGCTGCCGGCATAGGTGCCGCCCAGCGCGCCGGGAGCCGATACATCCATCAGCTCGGCCTTGCCCACCAGCGCGGACAGCGGGAAGCCACCGGCCAGCGACTTGGCCATGGTGGTGAGGTCAGGGGCAACCGGGTAGTGCTCCATGGCAAACAGCTTGCCGGTACGGGCAAAGCCGGCCTGCACTTCGTCGGCAATCAGCACGATGCCGTGGGTATCACACAGCTGGCGCAGTGCCACCACCCACTCTGTCGGTGCGATATTGAAACCACCCTCGCCCTGTACCGGCTCGAAGATGATGGCGGCTACGCGCTTGGCTTCGATATCGAACTTGAACAGCTTTTCGATGCTGGCCAGCGAATCCTCAACCGACACACCGTGCATGGCATTCGGATAAGCGGCGTGGTAGATCTCGCCTACGAACGGACCAAAACCGATCTTGTACGGGGCCACCTTGCCGGTCAGCGCCATGCCCAGCATGGTGCGGCCGTGAAAGGCACCGCCAAAGGCAATCACACCCGGACGGCCAGTGGCAGCGCGGGCCACCTTGATGGCGTTCTCCACGGCTTCCGCGCCGGTGCTGAAGAAGGCGGTTTTCTTGGCGAAATTGCCCGGTGTCAGCTGGTTCAGCTTTTCAGCCACGCTGACATAGGATTCGTAGGGAATGATGGAATACGAGGTATGGCTGAAGCGGTTCAGTTGCTCGGCCACGGCGGCCTGCACCCTGGCATGCAGATGGCCGGTATTCAGTACGCCGATACCACCGGCGAAGTCGATATAACGGTTGCCTTCCACATCCCATACTTCGGCGTTCTTGGCCTTGTCGGCAAAGAACGTACACATGACGCCCACGCCACGCGGTGTTGCATCCGCCTTGCGCTGCATCAGGTCCTTGTTGCTCATGCTGTTTCTCCTGTCATTGACAAAGCGAGTGGCAATTTTTTAAACAGTCGATACCTGGCTACAGTATCCAAAGCTGTCAAATCCTTGTATCAACTGGATTTTCCATTGCATCTCGGCGCACCAATTCTAATCACGCGTTTAACAAAACGCCACAATGAATATTATTTTAAACACGCAAAAGTGGCAGGCAGCCACCGGTGATGACAGGACAAGCCATTGAAAAAAAAGCTTTTATCAGGAAATTTGAACACAGGAGAAAAACGATGAAAATTCAGCAAAAACACATCAATTTCCCGATAAAAGCCAAGCAGCAGCCGCCAAACCGGCAAGGTGTCTTCACGCAAAGAAATATGACATGAACAAGTTGGAAAACAGCAGATAGACATGGCAGAACACGGATTCACCGCGCCTGAAACATGGCGCGCACAGCACGCGGCTCATCGCCAGTGGCAATGAGCGCAAGGGATGGGACAAGCCCTACAAGCAGTGCTACCAGCAGTTGCTGGTGCTGACCGTGCCGCCCGTGGAGGTGACATTGGTTTTGTTACCCAGAGAATCCAGCTGATAGATCACACAGGCATCGCTGGCCTGCACACTGCCGGTCACGGGCGTGGCTTGTAGCGTGTAGCCAGGCACCGTGCCGCTGGTAGCCGAGGCCACCGTCACCGTGTAGTAGTTCTGGCTGCTGCCGGGGACAGAAATGCTGTTGGCGCTGTAGCCCAGCGTGGTCGGCTGGGAAGCATAGACATTGTTCAGCGCGTAGTAGGACTCCTCGCGCGCAGCCAGCTCCAGCAACGCTGTCTTGGCAGCCGGGCGGTTCCCCTTTTGCACATAACTGGTATATGCCGGAATGGCAATGGCCAGCAGGAGCCCCAGAATGGCCATGGTGACTACCAGTTCCACCAGGGTAAAGCCGGTCACCGGTTTGCGGCTGTGTTTCATGTTTATCTCAATTCAATCCAGGTCAGACGGGAGCCACTGGTGGAAACACCCTGGGTGTTGACCGCAATAACATTACCGGTGGCGTAGCCGGATGAGGTTTGATACACCAGATAGGTTGCCCCGCTATAGGTCACCACCTGGAAAGAACCGGTGGCGCTCAATTGCACTGCATTCACCACCAGCCCGTTCACTCCGCTGAAGGTGCCACTGCTGTTGGCAAAATAAGAGGTGGTGAAATTGCCGCCACTGGCCGGGCTCAAGGCATAACTCCAGCCGGTATCCACACTATTGGTACAGGACGTGATGTTGTTGACCGCGGGAATGGTGGTGCTGAAGGTAATTGCCCCATTCAGGTATTGCGGGTTGTAGATCAGTTGCTCGCTCTGGCTGCTGCTGTAAGGGAAATAGAACTTCCAGCCATACTGGGTATTGCTGGTGCAGGACGAGGTATCCACCCAGCACACGGTATTGCTGGTAGTGGCACCATACGTTGCCACCGTGGTACTGCTGGAGGTGGTGGTGGAGCTGAGGGTCTGGGTTACCAGCTGGGAGGCGCTCAAGGTACCCGGGCTGTTGGAGGTGGTGGCAAACTGGGTGGAGGACAGCGCATTCCAGGCACTGACATTCCAGTCCCACACCCCATAGAAATACTGGTCACCAGAAGCATAGGTGCTGGAACTGCTGACCGTGGCCGACACTTTGCTGCCGGTGCCGAAATACACCATCACCCGTGGCAGGGTGGAGCTGGCCTTCAGCGTAGCCACCACCGGCTTGGTGGTGATTGGCTGCAATGTCTTGGTGGTGGTGCTGCCGCTGGTGGTGGTATTGACCGGGGTGGAGAACAGCGGCTGCTTGGTGCCGGAATAGCTGGATACCACCCATTTGGTGGGGTCGCTGCTGGTCAGGTCAAAACGCCACATATTACCGAACAAATCGCCGGCATAGACGTAATCGGCAATATTGTCGCTGTCCAGATCCACCGGGGTGACATAGTAAATGCCGTTATTGGAACTGTTGCCGGTAGGGTCCTTGCTGGGGCCATAGCCGGTAGAGTATTCGTAGAAGGTTTCCGCGCCGGTGCTGGGGTCTATCATCATCACGAAAATGGACGCCACCCCGGTTGAGCTGTTGTAGCCATTTCCGAATACCGCACCCCATTTGCCGTTATGAAAACGGGTGATCACCGGCGTGCCGACGGTGTAACCCAGATCACTTCCGCAAGAACCATTAGTGTAAGTACAACTGATGGTTGAACTGTTCCACTCCCCTTTTACCAGGCTGGCGGCATTGGATTCGGAGAAATTGGCCGGGGTGGTGACATCCAGCGCATAAATGCCCTTGCCACCGGTACCCATGCCGCCCACCAGCCAGGTATGCCAGCTGTTGTTGTAGAACACGTCGCCGCTACCCGGTGTGGCATCCACAAAGTAGGCATGCGAATAAATGATGTTGCTGTAGCTGGCCAGATTGGATGTCACCACCGTACCCGGTACGTAGGCCAGCAATTCCTTGCCGTCATTGGTACTGCTGCTGTCGTACACCCCGGAGCTGTTGTAAGCCCCGCTACGGAAGCCATGCAGCATGCCGTCGTTGGCACCGACAAACACCATATTGGTACGCGTCAGGTTATTGGTGGCAAAGGTGGGATACGTCACCGCGCTGTTGCCGTTTTCCGGCAGGGAGGCCCCACTGACAATCTTGTCCGACCAGGTAGCGCCATAGCTCTTGAGCGGCGGTCCCACCCAGGTCGGGCCTGAGTTGATCACATCCCCCATCACACTGGTACGCGCGCGATAGGTGCTGGTTTCGTTGCTGCGGTCGCCACGCAGATAAGCCGCCAGGGTGGAGGAAGAATTCAGCGCCGTCTGTTGCGTGCTGCTCAGATTGCCCAGCTGAAATGCCACGCCAGCCTTGCTACTGTCATTCCAGCTCAGAATGCTGCGACTGGCGGAACCCTGCGCGCTGGCAATGGTGGTGCCGGTGGTGGAGCAAGAACCGCCGGTCAGGTTGCAGCCACCATCCCAGGTAGCGGTACTGGCAACCGACACCGTGCCGGAGGAGTCTGCGGTAATGGCGTTTGATGTCACTCCACCATACCAGTTACTGGAATTGTAATAAGCCAGATAAGCCTGACTGCCGGTCTGTACTTCGGACGACTGCTGGTTAAGCCCGGCACCGCTATTGGACGTGGTCAGCGGGGCCGCCTGGAAGCATGTGATTTCGTGGTAGTTGGTGGAACCACCAGTCGAAGCGGCAAAGCCGAAGGTGAGATAGGACGGCAGAGTACCGCCAATCGAGGTGATATCGATGCCATTGGCAATGGTGGTCCAGGTGCCGCCGTTATAGCTGTAACGCAGGGTCAGCAAGTTGCCGGTGGTGATTTGCAGCTGATAGCTATGTGGCTTGGCACTGGCCCGCGTGGTGGCCGATTCATACAGCGGAGTGCTGCTGGACACCTTGTATGCCCCGTTGGTAGTACCACTCAGGCTGTAAAACGGGTAATCCGAAATGGCTGTGCCATTGAGGCTGCCATTCTTGCACATGTTGATGATGGAAGTTGAGCCATAGCTGGGATAGGTGTCATTACTGATATCACCCTTGCCACGAATGGCAATCGCCCCGGCGGTTTGCCCTGAACTGCTCCCCGATGCCGTGTTATCGCTTTTATTGGAAAAATTGCCGAATTCATCCATGCCGATGGCCAGATAGCCATTGTGAATCCCGGTTGAGCCATAGCCGGTCATGGTTTTGTTGGTGGCATTGCCGCTTTGATTGGAGCAGGAATAACCCAGCGAACCACCATTGGCCCCCAGTGAAGAGGGTGCGGTAATCTTCTGCGCGGAAGACAACAAGAAGAAGCTCAAGCCATCAGCGCCGGTACCGCCGTAACTGTAGCTGGTCCAGGTAGCATTGATGCCGGTATTGGCCGGGAAGGCATAGCCATTGCTGTCCCCCGCATAAATGATACCGCCAGTCTGATAATTCTTGTTATTGGTCAGTCGCAAGGCACCTTTGCCGGAGGCATCGGGAATGGTACCGGTGGTACCACCGGTACCGGAGCCGCAAGCCGGAATGATGCCGGCACTGGTGGAACTTGCAGCCCCGGACGAACCTGCCGTGGTGCTGCCCGCCGTCAGACAGGCCCCAGGGCTGCTGGTACTGGTCGTGGTCTGGCTGGCACTCAATGCACCATAGGCATACCAGTTGACCGAGTTGGCCGTACCGGTGAAGTTGTCCACCACGGTCAGGGTGGAGGCTGCGGCAACGCCACTGCACAACAGTCCACTCCAGCCCAGCCATTGCAACAAGCGGTTTGCATGGCACTCAAGATTGGCTGTATTCATCTTGTTCATCTGCTGTTTTCTCCCCGCACGCAGGTGGCTGGCTGGTTTACTGACCGACATTCTGCACACTGCCGCTGGTACTCATTGCATAGGTACTTTGCAGTACGGTTACCGCCTGGCTGTTACCGCCATAACCGACTGCACTGATGCGATAGATGCTGTAACCGGTAGTACTGCTGACACCGACGTACTGGATGTAGAACATGGGCTTGGCGGCATACATGGATACCCCGCCAGAGGCAATGCTCATGCCGCTGGGGGTATAGCTGACACCGACAGTCCACGGCACCGTAGTGGGGCTGCTCAGCGCATTGGAGCACACCACCGCGCTGGTCACGACAGAGGAACAGCTGCTGCCAGTACTGCCATTCCCCTGCGCCAGCCACCATTCGGCATACACCAGCGCCGCCTGGGCGGCCTCGAAGGAACGCCCCTTCTCGCGAAAGCCGCCGGCCATCCTTCCTTGCAGGCCCATGCTGCGCATCAGCATCACGCACAGGATGGCGATGATCATCAGAAACAGTAACGAGATGATCAAGGCAAAGCCCCGGCTATGCTGCTGACACCTTCGTCTGGCTGGTGGCCGCATCCGCACGTTCCTCATTGCTGGTTTGGCAGGGATATGGTTTGCGAGAAGGTGACCGATTGCGGTGCCCCCCCCTGCTGAAAGCAGTAAAGCTGGGTGATGATCGGCTTTACTGCATACACATACGACCAGTTACTCACCACACCGGCTGATGCATAGCGCGTGACCGAGCCGCTACCGGACGGGTCCAGTCCATACAGGAATTTCACATTGCTGATGCCGACATAGCCGACACGATTGCAGGTGGTGGCCGCAGACAGATTGACACCGCCCACCACTCCGACCGCCGTCGCCCCATTCAGGCCACAGGTCAGTTGCAGTGCAGTGGCAGATGCCGATAACTGATTGATATATGTCGCCGTGGTGGAAGAGGCATTGGTCCCGCCCTGACAATTCACCACCCCATCGTTCTGTGCACTCTGGTAACGCACATAGAGCGTGTCAGGGCTACTGGCGACACCGCTGTCCACCCCGTAAATGACTTGCCCGGCACTGAAGGACACACCGCTCACCGAGGTGCTATCCGCAGCCAGTGCAGAAGATACGGTGGCCGAGGCTGGATTGGGAAAATACCCGGCCGACTGGATGACCTGACTGAGAATGGTCATGGCCATGCGCTGGTCATCCTGCATCTGGGCACCCCCCCCCTGATGCAGGCTGGTTTGCTTGAACGACAAAAATAGCGCCGACAAGGCCAGCAGAAACAGCAGGCCGATGGTCATGGCCACCATCAGCTCGATCAGCGTCAGACCCTGCTGCAGGCGACGATTCGCAACACCTTGTGTCATGGCTGCACCACCATCTGGTAACTGGCCGAGGCAAAGGCGCTGCTGGCCGTCGTGGAGGTCAGGGCGGGGGCCATGGTTTTTTCCTGCCAGGAAACGGTGATGGTGCAAGACACCGGTGCCGTGGTACTGGAGGTGCAAGAGAAGGTGCCGGATGCAGATGGCAAGGCTAGCTGGCTGGATGACAGCTCACTGCTCCATTGCGACACATCATAGCCAGCCACCTGGGATGCCGTGCAGGTGCTGCTGCCGCAACTGCCGGTATTGAGTGCCAGCACCGTGCTCTGGCTCACCGTGCCGCTCACGTTTTGCCAATACGCCGTATTGGCATGCATGGCGGCAGCCAGGCTTTCGGCCTTGATGGCCGCAATACCTCGCATGCGCGCGGTATTGGTATTGTTGATGCTGAGCGCCTGCACACCGGCCATGCCCAGCAAGCCAATCGAAATCACCAGCAGGGCAACCAGGACTTCCAGCAGGGTAAAGCCGGCAGATAACGGTGTTTTGGCCATCTCCATCTCAGCAGCTCCCGAATGCGTCACTGTTGCCGGACTTGACCACATGCAGCAGGCCGGCATTACTCACATACAGACATTGCTTGTTGAACTGGTTGGCGCTGGTGCTGGCAGTGGCCGCGGCCACCGTGAACTTGCCGGTGGTGCCGGTACCCAGACGGGAAAAACAGATGCCATTGGAAGTATTGCTGCCTGAATAGGCAAAGGTGATGGAATCGCCGGTTGTCGCCCCTGAGGCAACACGCAGTACCGAACTGGCAGCCAAGCCATTGCTTACCGTGCAGGTATTGCCACTGGCCAGCATCACCACCCAGCCAGTGGCCAGGCTGCTGGCGTTATTGCATGTGGGAGAGCTGCTGCCGGGATTACTGGTGGCACACAACAGCACGTTTTGCCCCTGCTTGATTGCCTCGTTTCTGGCATAAGCCAGATCCAGACTCAAGGCATTGATTTCAGCGCTGACATTGCTGCTATCCAGTGTGGTGCGATAGCCAGCTACCGCCATTGCCATCACGATACTGGCTATCACAATGACAATCATCAGCTCAAACAAGGTATATCCAGCAGACTTTATCAAAGCGAATACACCTTTTTAAAATCATGCACATCAAAGCAAGGAAAACTTGGTCACATTTGTCTGGAACATTAACCAGTAAAATCCTGGCTAACCAAAGGAATAAATACTAACCCAAAACAATAAACACTCTCCACAAGCCAGCAATGGCAACAAAATAAATAAATGTAAATATTTGCCAAAAATCGTATTCAACCGCCAATAAATCATGCGAACACCAAAATAAACAAAATGTACTTCATGAATAAACAGCGTTCAGTCATAAAGCCCTGCCCTGCCAATATTCATGCACAAGACGCCACAACTCAGGACAGGAGTCCGCTGGTTTATTGCACTAAAGTCGTATAGGAGCACGCTCTCCCACGCTATAGGCTGCAAGCATGACTCCGGTCATGAACAGGATGCATTTTTCCGCAAGCAGCTTGGGGCAGCTTCCAAAGCCAGCCCGTCAATAATGGAGACAACACAGTGACCACCACGACTTTCTTTATTCCTGCTGTCAACGTCATGGGTGCCGGTTGCCTGAAAGACGCCATTCAATCCATCCAGGCCTATGGCTTTCGCCATGCGCTGATCGTCACCGACAAGGTGCTGGATGAAATCGGCGTCGCAGGCCGGATCAGGGATTTGCTGGCCGAGCGTGATATCCAGGCCACCATTTTTGCCGGGGCCAAGCCCAACCCGACCATTGGCAATGTCGAAGCCGGCCTTGCCGTGCTGCAGGAAAAGAAATGTGACTTTGTCATCTCGCTGGGCGGCGGCTCGCCGCATGACTGCGCCAAGGGCATTGCGCTGGTGGCCACCAATGGCGGCAAGATTGCCGATTACGAAGGGGTGGACCGCTCGAAAAAACCGCAACTGCCCCTGGTGGCCATCAATACCACCGCAGGTACGGCCAGCGAGATGACCCGCTTTTGCATCATCACCGACGAAGCACGCCACGTGAAAATGGCCATTGTCGACCGCAACGTCACCCCCATCCTGTCAGTCAATGACCCGGACCTGATGATTGCCAAACCCAAAGGCCTGACCGCAGCCACCGGCATGGATGCCCTCACCCACGCCATCGAGGCCTATGTTTCCACCGCCGCCACGCCCATCACCGATGCCTGCGCGCTCAAGGCAGTGTCGCTGATCTCCCAGTACCTGCGCACCGCCGTGGAAAACGGCAAGAACCTGGAAGCGCGTGAACAGATGGCCTATGCCGAGTTTCTGGCCGGCATGGCGTTCAACAATGCGTCCTTGGGCTATGTCCATGCCATGGCACACCAGCTGGGTGGGGTGTACGACCTGCCGCATGGCGTCTGCAATGCCCTGCTGCTGCCGCATGTGGAGGCGTTCAATGTGCAGACATCGGCCGCCCGTTTGTCTGACGTCGCAGCCGCCATGGGTGTCAACACCAATGGACTCACGGCAGAAGCCGGCGCCAAGGCCTGCCTGGTGGCCATCCGCAAGCTGGCCGCTGACATCGGCATCCCGGCTTCGCTGAGTGAGCTGGGGGTCAAGCGGGAAGACATTCCGCTGCTGGCACGTAACGCTCTTAAAGATGCCTGCGGCCTGACCAATCCGCGTCAGGCCAGCCAGGCAGAAATCGAGAGCATTTTCGAAGGGGCGATGTAAGCCCCTGCCGGGCTGGCCTGGGTAAACACTCCCGGCCATATAAAAAAACCGCCAATCTTTACGGACTGGCGGTTTTGCTTTGTAGTACGTGGCGTCTGCTGCTAGCGCCAGCAACAAGGCTGTTTACTGATGACAGCTACCGGTGTTGGTCTGGCTGCAATACAGGATATTGCCATCCTGGTCGATCGAAATGGTTTCCGTGCCAGCCTGCGACATGCCGTTCACTGGCGTAGCCACCAGCGAGAAGGTATCCGCCGTGGTACCGCTGGCAGCAATATTGTAGAGCGTGGTGCCGTTACTGGGCGCGGTGGTCAAAGGCAGGGTGGCCGAGGCGTAAGTCCCCTTCTCCGCATACCAGCGCGACATGTAATGGGCATCCTCCACCAGATTGGCCTTGGCGGCCGCCTGGTTACCCTTGATGACATGCTGGGTGTAGGAAGGATAGGCAATGGCAGCCAGAATGCCGACAATCGCCACCACGATAACCAGTTCGATCAAGGTAAAACCCTGCTGTTTATTCATAGCCACCTCAGAAAATTTCACGCCAGCCAATACGCCGCCCCACCGACGTGGCTTTGGGAATCAGCTTGCCCGCCGCCACATTGCCGTTGCTGCCCCCCGTCCCGCCCACATAGAAAGTGAGTACTTCATTGGTATTGGTGGAGGACGGATAAGGATAGCTACCCAGCTGGCCGCCATCGGTAGAAGTGTAGTCCCCCAGATTCACCGTAGTAACGGTAAAGGCAATGGACAGCGCCGACGGAATGCCAATGTTGTAATTGATGCCGGACGGAATATTGGTTTTTTTATCAGTAAAACTTACTGTGTCACCATCAGGCGAAGTGGTACTGGTATTGATCTTGCCATCGCCATTCAGGTCGAAAGCCGGTGATGACGGCGCACCGCCGGTCATCAGGTCCAGTGCCATCACCCAACCGCTTTGCTGGTTCACATTACTGCACACCAGTGAGCTGCCCTTGAGTACCTGGGTGGTGAAGTACAGCTTGCCCAATGCCACCACCGGCTGGTAGAGCATGCGCTCGCCATTTGTGCTGTTCATATTGAACACCCAGCCAGCGCGATTACCACTTGGCCCCACCGACAAACCGCCGGTCGTGGCGGCATCGCTAATGGTAGTGGTTTCGCGAAACACCACACTGCTACCTACCTTGCCGGAAGCAGTGGAGGTAGTGGAACCGTCAATAGAAGCGGTGCCACTCAGGGTAGCCACTTCACCATCGGTAATAAAAGTGGAACTGCTGTAAGTCAGGTTGGTCTTGGTCTGGTCGTCGTAAATGCCGTACAGCGATTGCGGATACACCGTGGTACGGTCGTTATAGCTGGTGTTTTCATACATCATGCGACCGGTCCCGACGTATACCATGTAGCCACCACCCGGAATGGCATAAATGGCCGGCGCCGCCACGATGGGCTGATTGGCCTGGGCGGTAAAGAACTTGCTGACCGAGGGGGTGGTGACGCTGCTGGTTTGCAGTTTGAAACGCCAGATATTGCCGGACTGATCCCCCGCATAAACATAATCCGCCACCTTGTCGCCATCCACATCCAGCACCGCCGGGGATGACAAGCCATTGCTGGCGGTACCGGTATCAATCTCGTACAGCATGGCACCGGTTTTCAGGTCAATCACCATCAGGGTGGTGGCTTTATTGGTGGAGTCATAGCCATTGCCGGTAATCATCGCCCATTTCTTTTTCCCGCCATAATAGACTTGGGCAATCACCGGCTTGGCAAAGGTATAACCCAGATTGGTAAAGCCGGAATCGGTCGGTACATGGTCCCACAACACATTGCCGGCACCGAATACACTGCCACCAGTCAACAGCGATGGGTTGGCCACGGTATTGCTGATATCCAGCGCAAACAACCCCTGGCCGCCCTGGGCCATGCCGCCGGTCAGCACCGAGGTGGTCGAGGTAGAAAACTGGTTATCCCCGCCACTGACATTGTTGAAGGTCAGGTTGCCATTGACAAAATACAGGTGCGGCTGGGCACCGCCATAAGTCGTTGAACCCAGCAAGGCCAGATTGGCCGCCGTCACGGCACGCGGAATATAGGAAAAAACTTCGGTGTAATTGCTGGTGGTGCGGCCAAACACATGCAGCATGCCGTCATTGGCTCCCACCGCAAAACCGGCAGTCGTCGTAGTGCCGAATGGCGTAGGCGTGGAGTCGATGATGTCACCCAGAGTAGACGGGGTGGATTTGTCACTGCTACGGCTACGCCAGCCGGACGGCGAGCCACCGGAAAGATAGCTGTTCAGGTTGCTGTCACTGGAAACACTGGTATACAGCGCACCACTGGCACTTGCTCCGGTGCTGGTGAAAATATTGGCCAGTCGTGTTGCACTCGAAGAATTGAACAGCACCGGAATGGGTGAAGTCAGATTGGCAAGCCCCGTCGTGCTACTGACACTGTAGGCCCGCAACTGGCCAGACCAGTCACCCGAGTAAAAAGTCGCCTGAATGGCATCGGTAGGATTGGTAGGTTTGCTGGCCACCACAGGTACGTTGGTTGCAGTCTGGGTCTTGATGCTGTTGAGAATGGATTGCAGGGCGTTGGTCAGCGAGGTCTGGTCGCTGGTATCAAAATATTGCCCACCACCTGCCTCGGCCATGGCCTGCAATACGGTACGACCAGTATCACCGCTGGCAAGACCAAGGCCAATGGTATAAGTGGTTATGGGTGGAGAGGTGGTTGCGTCAAAATTATTGCCCTCGTTGTCTTTGGTTTTACCATTGGGCACGACACCAGCGTCATGATAAAAAGCAGCATAATTCACCACTGTGGTATTACGCACAGTGGAAGTATAATTTGTCAGCAAATTTTTCGAATTTACATAATTGGAAATGGTGTATGTCTGACCATCTTTCGGGTTTGTCGCTGTCGCAGTGAGAATATCACCATTCTCCTGATTGGGCTGACCATCCGAAACAAAAATGACAAAATTCTTCTGGCACACATACTGAATTGGGCTGGTATAGGTCTGACCAGAATCGTAGTAAACCGTGTTATAGACACCACTATTCCAGAAATAGGGATTTCCATAATAGTTACCATCAACGATTTGTTGATAACTATTTGCCCCATAACTAGACTTGCCATAAAAATATTGCATCACATTGTAAAATGCAGATGCACTGGGCGTACTACCTGCAGGCACCAAAGAATTAACAGCACTGGTAAAAGCACTGAGACCATTGCTTGCATTCCAGTCAGCCAACAGCCTGGAGCTACCAGCAGTGTAAGCAACACCATAGCCACCATCAGTATAAGTCGACGGAATAATTGTTCTGAATTTGAATAACGACCATCTTGCAATATCAAAATTATTGGAAAACAGGCTATTCAGTGCGGTCTTGGCCAAACGCATTTTGGCTACATAAGTCGTGGAGTTATTCACAAAACTGACAGACTTATCCCGCGAGCAGCCACTGGTATCACTAGGCTGACACACCATACTGCCCGAATCATCCACCAGTACGGCAACATTAGGCTTGGCGGTTAACTGATCCAGATACAAAGGAACCGTAGGGTATGGATTTGCAGCAAAAACCGTGGCAGAAAACAGTGCCAGCACAGCTGCCGTGCAAACAGTAACATAACGGGACATGGGCAACTGCCTCAGGAAACGACGTAATAGCTTTGCAAGGTAACCTGGGTATTGGCATTGCGGCCCCAGGCACGAGAAGTAATGCGATACAGCGATGCACCCGAGGTACCGGTCACCGCATCGGTGTAATTGCTGTCCAGCAATTCAATGGTGTAGCGCGGCTTTTGCAAGGTCTCGCCGGTAATGGTGCAGGTGCTGCACTGCAGCGAGTTGGCATAAGTGCCGGTAAACACATTGCTGCGCTCCCAGGCATTGGTGCCACCTGCCGACTGGCTGGGCAGGCAAAGGCCGCCTGTGCAGGCCGCCACAAAGGAACTGGATGTCGGCTTGTTGGCAGCCACATAGCTCTCACCAGCTTTCAGCCCCAGTTCGGCCAGCTGGAATGCCAGCGTGCGGTCGTTCTGGTTGCTGGCGATTTTCTGTTCGGTCAGCAGGGGGTGGGCCCCATACACCACCAGCAGGGCAATCACTGCCAGCAGGATGAGCGACACGATCAGGCTGGCCCCGCGCTGGACATGGGGCAGCCGGGAATTCAGCTGCGCGATAGCATTGCTTCCCCCGGATGGCGGCAGTGGTCTGGTAAGTCTGGGTCAGGTAGCCAAAGCTGTTGCCGCTGGCCAGCGGTACCTGGTTCTGGCTGCGTACCGTCATGGTGATGCGTACCGATGACACATTGCGCCAGTTGCCCACCGACGCTCGGCTGCGGTAGGTCACCAGGCAATTGGTACTATCGGTAATTTCGCCGTATTCGTATTGCAGATTGGTGACATTGCTGATCAGTTCATTCGGCCCTATCAAGGTACCGCCTTGCCCCAGCTCGGTCATCACCAGCGCCCCGCTGCTGTTGACGAAATAGGCACGGGACACCAGGTCCATGATGTCGGCACCGGAAGTCACACTGCCCACATTCACCGATACCCCGGCCGAAGCCAGGCCTGCAGCGGTTTTCTGCAGCAGGATTTTCTGGCAGGTGCTGGCTACCCAGTACTGCTGCCCGACGGTATAGGTTCGCTGGTTATTGCTGTTGGCCGAAAAAGTGGCAACGCCGCCAGAGGCAATCGCCGTCGCCTGTGCCGTGCCACGGCCATACTGCACCGCCAGTACGTCAATGCCTGACGAGGCGGTCTGTCCGTTAAGCCAGCTGCTTGCCGTGCCGGAAGCATAGGCCGCGAATGGCAGGTAGCTGCCGCCACTGGTAATGAAGGTTTGATAAACCGAGGCTGAAGCCACCGCACTGGTATCCACCGTCACCGCCTGTGAAGCTGCCGTATTGTTGGCATCCAGCGTGGCGCAGCCATAGCTGCCGGCCATACGCAAATCGCGCGAAATCTGCAGCAGGGCAATGCGTGCATCCTGCTGCATGCTGATACGCTGGCTGACCACATTGAACGTGCGCTTGCTGTTGACATAAACCGCTACTACTGCACCCAGCACGATCATGCCGAGGGTGAGCGACACCATCAGCTCGATCAGGGTAAAGCCGCGCATCCGTTTCATGGATTTACTCATGGTTCAAACTGCAAGACATAGCCATATACCCGGCTCGTGGTACTGGAAGCTGACGAGTTGGCATTATTGTTGCCCAGGGCGGTATTGGCGGTTTTTTCCATGGCGGCCTTCCAGGCCACCCGTATCATCAGCTTGCTGCCACCGGTGCAACCACCCAGTTTGCTATCGTTGAAATTGATGGAGGACGAAGCATTGCTGTCCCGACAGATAATGGCCCGCACATTGTTCTGGCTGCTATCTGAGAACGCAGTGGCCAGGTTGTTCTTGAACTGGTACAGGTCGTAGGCAGCCATCTGTGCATTGGTGCATTGCGAACCGCTTGACGCATTGCACAGGGTGGCTGGAGCGGTGGTGTGGTCGCTGTAACTGGTTTCGACGTAGTTGGTCCAGTCTTCTGTCACGCTACCGCTGGCATTGATGCTGGCATAGGAATTGGCACGCATGGCATCGGCCACTTCGGCAGCCAGCATGGCGGCCACGCCTTGCTGCTCGGCCTCGCGCACGGTCTTGAGGGTACGGCCCTGCATGCCGGCCAGCGCCAGCATGCCGATACCGACAATCAGAATGGACATCAGCACTTCCAGCATGGTGAAGCCGGTCATTTTCTTCATGAGCAGGCTCCGCAACTGCTGTCGGTACTGCTATCACACGCCTTGCTGCGGCCGGAACCACTCACCAGGATGACGCGGCACAGATTATTGCTGGTGTCTTGCAACAACAGCTTGCGGCTGTTGCCATCCAGCAAGCGGCCATCACTGCCAAAGGCCAACTGGTTGACGCTAGCCACCGGCGAGGTGGACATCACCAGATTGATGGCTGATGCATTGTTCATTTCGCCGTAGAAGGAAAAGCTCTTGATGGCTTCACCACTGTCATAGCTGCCCATGGTGCCGGTGCTGATATTGTCGGCGTACACCAGCTGCCCATAACCCCAGTTGTACTTGCTACTGGTTTGCGAGCTGAGGCAGCCGCTGATGCTCATGCTATTGGTATTGAGATTGGCCGAGCAGATGTAGACTGGCTGATTGCGGCGCACGGCTTCGGTGCGGGCATAGTTGAAACCCGCCACGATGCGGTTGGCTTCGGTGGTGATCTTGTTATTGGCTACCAACGTTCGGAGCTGGGGGACGGCAACAGCCATCATGATGGCGCCAACACCAACCGTCACCATCATCTCGACCAGAGTAAAACCCAGTTGTCGCTGGCGGGACGCTACTGTTTTTCCTGCTGGGAATTGGGGCATGGTGGTATGCATGGGCAAGTCGCATGGCGATACACAGCCAGCGAACATTCCATTATCAATGCAATTGATCAATTTTACGTATTCTACATAGATAAAGACTATTTACAAGAATTTTCCCAAACCAATCAAAGATACATCTGTATTTTACATTTAACTGTCTGATTAATATTTGATAGATGACAATTCCAAGCATTGCAAATCAATAGAAAAAGCTCTTGTATTCTTACCAAATTATTCACATCCTGTTATTAAACCAAGCTTCCACCCGCATGCAGCATAATTCTCTTCTGCTTGAGACGCAGTCCCTTCGTACAGGATTGCTTGAACACATACCAGATAAATTCAGGACGCATCCCCTCATGCGGGCCAATGGGCTAAAAATACATCCGCCGCCAGCGGCCAAGCAGGATCAATGCAAGTCGTCATCCGGAGGGCAGGCCCCTCCCATATACATGATCTACGCTGCCACCACGCCCGATTGCAGCCTGCATGCCACAGCAGACTCACAATAAACTTGCAAACTAGACGACTGGTCTAGTACTATCTGCTCATGTCACGTCCCAGCCAGTTTTCCGATACCCGCGAACACCTGCTTGCCACCGGTGAGTCCATCATCCTGGGCAAGGGTTTTTCTGCCGTAGGCCTGGCCGAAATCCTCGGCTGTGCCGGTGTGCCCAAAGGTTCGTTCTACCACTACTTCCGTTCCAAGGAAGGTTTCGGGGTGGAAATGCTGCGGCGTTACTTTGAACATTACGATGCGCGCCTGCTAGAAGCGCTGGACCCAAGCCAGGGTGATGCACGCAGCTGTTTGCTGCGTTATTTCTCCGGCTGGCTGGACCGCCACCAGCAATGCGAAGAAGGCAATCAGAGCTGCCTGGCCATCAAGCTGGCGGCAGAAGTATCCGACCTGTCCGAGCCGATGCGTGAAGCCTTGGCCGAGGGCATGGGCCGGGTAATTGTCCGCCTGGCCGACTGTATCCGCCGCGGCCAGCAGGAAGGCAGCTTGTGTACCCGGCTGTCGGCCGAAGACACTGCAGGCAGCCTGTACAGCCTGTGGGTGGGCTCGGCCCTGCTGTTCAAGGTGCAGCACACCCAGCAGCCCATGCTGCAGGCTCAGGCATTGACCGACGCCATGCTCAAGCCTGGTGACTGTCAGGAAAGTTAAGGCAGCAACACGGATTTATCTTGCCCGCCCCTGCGGCGGGTATTTTTGACACATCAACTAGACGACCGGTCTATTTATTTTCACCCACACGGGAGAATGCTTCATGAACAGCACACTGGAACTGATGCAGCAACATCGCAGTATTCGCAGCTATCAGGACAAGCCCATCCCCGCCGAGGTACTGGACGCGGTGCTGGACGCTGCCTGGAAAGGCCCCACTTCCATCAATGGCCAGCAGGTGTCCTTGGTGGTGGTGCAGGACGCAGCCCGCCGCCAGCAAATTGCCGCTCTCGCCGGTGGCCAGCCGTGGATTGCCCAGGCGCCGGTATTTGTCACCCTGGTGGTGGACTTCTACAAGACCCGCCTTGGCGTGGAAGCTGCTGGTGCCGAACAGGTGATTCAGGACAGCGTGGAAGGCTTTGCTGTCGGCGCCGTGGACGCAGGTATTGCACTGGGCAACCTGATGACCGCCGCCCGCGCTGCCGGGCTGGGCGTGGTGCCGATCGGCGGTATCCGCCGCAACCCGCAGGCCATGATCGAGCTGCTGCAGTTGCCGGAATACACCTTCCCGATTGCTGGCGTGGTCATCGGCTATACCGATCAGGACAGCAGCATCAAACCGCGCCTGCCGCGCGAGAGCTTTGTTCATCACGAGCACTACCAGGCTGCACAACTGCCGGAACAAATCCGCCAGTACGATCAGACGCTGGCCAGCTACTGGCAGCAGATTGGCCGTCCGGATGGCCTGCCGTGGAGCGCCAATACCGCACAGTACTACCAGAACGTGTATTTCCCCGAAGTCGCCCCCGTCGCCCGCAAGCAGGGCTTTGGTTTTGACCGTTGATCAACTTGTCTTTGCCTACAGGAAGAAGCTGAAATGAGTCTGGATAAACTGTTTACCCCGCTGCAAGTGGGTGCCGTCACCCTTAACAACCGCATTGCCATGGCCCCGCTTACCCGCCTGCGCAATACCGAACCGGGCGATGTGCCCACCGATCTGTCGGTGCAGTACTACACCCAGCGCGCCAGCGCCGGGCTGATCATTGCCGAGGGCACCCACATCTCCCCTACCGCCAAGGGCTATGCCGGTGCGCCGGGCATCTATAGCGAAGAACAGGTTGCCGCCTGGAGCAAGGTGAATGCATCCGTTCACGCAGCCGGTGGCAAGACCGCACTGCAGCTGTGGCATACCGGCCGTATCTCGCACCGCTCCTTGCAGCCGGATGGCGAAGCACCGGTAGCACCATCGGCCATCCGCGCTGAAAGCAATACCAATGTGCGCCAGCCCGACGGCAGCCTGGCCCGCGTGCCCTGCGATGAGCCGCGCGCACTGGAAATCTCGGAACTGGAAGACATTCTGGAAGACTACCGCCGCGCCACCGACAACGCGCGCCGCGCCGGTTTCGATCTGGTGGAAATCCACGGTGCCCACGGCTATCTGCTGGACCAGTTCCTGTCGCCGGAAGCCAATGTGCGTACCGACGCCTACGGTGGCAGCGTGGAAAACCGCGCCCGCTTCCTGCTGGAAGTGGTGGATGCCGTGGTGGCTGAATGGGATGCCGAACACGTGGGCATCCGCATTTCGCCGCTGGGTGTGTTCAATGGCGTGTCCAATGTCGAGCAGCAAGACATCGCACTGTATGTGATCGAACAGCTGGCCAAGCGCAAGCTGGCTTTCCTGCACATTTCCGAGCCGGACTGGGCCGGTGGCCCGGCGCTGAGCGAAGCCTTCCGCCAGGAAATCCGCAAACGCTATCCGGGCGTGATCATCGCTGCCGGTGGCTATAGCGCGGAAAAAGCGGAAAAGCTGATTGGCGAGGGCTATATCGATGCAGTGGCTTTTGGCCGCAGCTATATCGCCAACCCGGACCTGGTGGAGCGCCTGCAAGCTGGAGCCCCGCTGAACACCCCGGATGCATCCACCTTCTACGGTGGCGATGCCAAGGGCTACACCGACTACCCGACGCTGTAAGCCTGACTGAACACTGACAACAAGCGTCCGGGCTGGCCTGCGCCGCCCGGAGCACACCATACGAGAAGGCACACCATGAAAAAAGTCCTGTTTGTCCTCACCAGCCATGACACGCTGGGCAATACCGGCCACAAAACCGGTTTCTGGATCGAAGAATTCGCCGCACCCTATTACGCGCTGGCCGACAAGGGTGTAGCCATCACCCTGGCCTCGCCCAAGGGTGGCCAGCCGCCTATCGACCCCAAAAGCGCCGACCCGGCCTTCAGCACCCCGGCCACCGAACGCTTCAATCAGGATGCCGCCCTGCAAGCCGTACTGGCCAATACCATAGCCCTGGACAGCGTAAAAGCCGATGATTTTGACGCCGTGTTCTACCCCGGTGGCCATGGCCCGCTGTGGGACCTGGTCGACAACACCGCCTCGATTGCACTGATTGAAGCCTTTATTGCTGCCAACAAGCCGGTGGCTGCCGTCTGCCATGCCTCGGCCGTGCTGGTGAATGCGCGTGATGCCGCGGGCCAGCCGCTGGTAGCCGGGCGCAAGGTCACCGGTTTTTCCAATACCGAAGAAGATGCCGTACAACTGACCGACATCGTGCCGCTGCTGGTGGAAGATGCGCTGCAAGCCAAGGGTGGCATTTATGAAAAAGGGCCGGACTGGGGCGTATTCGTGCGCGAAGACGGCCTGCTGATTACCGGCCAGAACCCGGCCTCGTCCGAACTGGTGGCAGAAAAACTGCTGGCCCGGCTGAACGGCTGATTCTGAATCAGAGGGCGGACAGGCAGCGCAGCACCGCCGGTTCCAGCGTAAAGCGGGCCGGTGCCTGCCCTACCAGTTCGCCATCCACCTCCAGCGGGCAGTTCTGCCCCTCCACCAACAGGCTGCGCACACTCAGGTAACGCACCCGCTCGTCCAGCACCGGCTGGGCCTTGCGCAAGCTGGGCAGATGCCGCAAAAAGTCCAGCCCGCCACCGCGCTTGATCATCACCACTTCCAGCAGGCCGTCATCCAGCCTTGCCATCGGCGCAATGCCAAGGCCGCTGCCGAAATAACGGCCATTGGCCACACACAGGCTGAGAAAATCACCGCTGATGACTTCGCCATCGCCCAGTGTCAGTTGCATGCGGCGAGGCCGGTAACGCAGCAAGGTCAGCAGGATGGACAGATAGAACGCCACGCTGGCCGGCAGCCAGCCGGGCAGACGGCGCACCTGCTCGACAATGGCCGAGCTGATGCCCAGTGAAGCGATATTGCCAAACCAGATCACCCGCTCACCGGCCTCTCCCGGCAGGCTGAGCCGCCCCAGGTCGATGCGGCGTACGCGCTGGCTGGCAATCAACTGTTCCAGTTGCTCCAGCGAATCGTTTACCCCCAGCGAACGGACAAAATCATTACCCGTGCCAAACGGCAGCGCCCCCACCGCCACGCGTTCACGCGCGGCAGCATCCGCCCGCATCACGCCATTGATTACCTCGTGGATGGTGCCATCGCCCCCCACGGCAATCAGGTAATCACAGCCCTGCTCTACCGCCTGCAAGGCCATGTCTTCGGCACTGACCGCCGAGGTGGTGATGTGGATATCCACCTGGTAATGTGCAGCAAAACGTTGCAACAGGCGGTCGGGCAGGCTGCGCGGACAACGCAGGCCATGCAGGATGAAAACCAGCCGGGTCTGAGCCATAACGAGACTATTGGAAATTAACTGTTGGATTATCAGGCAGAACATCAGCTTTTGACACCAGAATGACTTGCTCTGCCAGCACTGCCACCCGCACAGCTGTCAGTAAAATCAATGCACTAATCGCGGTGGGCAACTGGCTGGCCGCACGGTTTTCTGATAAATTACGCGGTTTTGCTGCGCCGCATTCTGGCTGCCAGTACCTGCCGGGTGAGACCGATCCCGCGTGCGTGCTGCCACCGCAACCGCACCTTGCAGCGCAAGGCCGGGCAAGCTGCGCCAGCACCACTGCCTCGACTGTTTATCGATGGATCACGCCATGACACCGAATACCACCAAGACCGCGGAAAAAGCACTGGTCGTGCTGTCCGGCGGCCAGGACTCCACCACCTGCCTGTACTGGGCGCTGCAGAAGTTCGGTGCAGCCAATGTGGAAGCCGTCACCTTTGACTACGGCCAGCGCCACCGCGTGGAGCTGGACTGCGCGCGCAAGATTGCTGCCATGGCTGGCGTGCGCCAGACCGTGCTGCCCATCGACACCTTCGCCGCCATCGGTGGCAATGCGCTGACCGATGACAGCATCCAGCCCGAAGAAGGCAGCCGCGACGACGACGCCCTGCCCAACACCTTCGTGCCCGGCCGCAACCTGATTTTCCTCACTTTTGCCGCTGCCTTCGGTTACACCCGCGGTGCCCGTCACATCGTCACCGGTGTGGCACAGACCGACTACTCCGGCTACCCGGACTGCCGCGAGAACACCCTGCAGGCACTGCAACTGGCGGTGCGACTGGGCATGGACAGCCGTGTCGAGCTGCATACCCCGCTGATGTACCTGAGCAAGGCCGAAACCGTCACCCTGGCGCAGCAAGTGGGCGCAATGGAAGCACTGGCCTGGAGCCACACCTGCTATAACGGCGCGGTGCCGCCTTGCGGTCATTGTGCTTCCTGCGAGCTGCGCGCCAAGGGCTTTGCCGAGGCTGGCGTGGCCGACCCGCTGATCGAACGCTGCAGCAAGGAGGCCTGACATGCATGCATCCTGCCTGCTGGCCGGTGGCCGCTTTGAAGCCGCCCGCCGTGTTGCCGGTGACGAACACCGCCTGAACGGCCTGCACGGTCACAGCTTCCGCGTGCTGGCTCGTGCCGATGTCACCCACATCGAACAGGCCGAACTGCACACCGCGCTGGCTCAGGTACTGGCCCCGCTTGACTATGCCGACCTCAACCAGCAACTGCCACAGTGCGACGACCTGAGCCTGGCCCGGCACATCAAGGACGCCCTGAACTGCCCTGCAGCCCTGCTGCTGCAAAGCGCACCGGAACGCGGCGTGATGCTGGAAAACGGCACGGCACTGCACTGGATTGCCGCCAGCTTCGAGGCCGCCCACCACCTGCCCCACGTACCGGCCGGCCACAAATGCGGCCGCCTGCATGGCCACGGTTTTGGCGTGCGCATCGTGGCCGATGCCCGCCAGCACAGCCAGGCCCAGCTGGAAGCCGCCTGGGCACCGTTGTTCCTGCGACTGAATCACCGCTACCTCAATGACATCGCCGGGCTGGAAAACCCTACCAGTGAAGTGATTGCCGCCTGGCTGTACCACGCGCTGCAAGACGCAGGCCTGACAGGCCTGGCCTGGGTGGAAGTCCGCGAAACCCATACTGCGGGCAGCCAGTTCGATGGCAAGCGCTTCCGCATCTGGAAGGAACAGCGCTTTGAAAGCGCAGTACCGTTCGACAGCAATGGCAACTACACCGGCCACAGCTATCTGGTACGGCTGATGCTCACCGGCAGCCTGGACCGCACCATGGGCTGGCTGCTGGACTTTGGCGATGTCAAAGACCGCTTCAAGCCCATCTACCGGCAGCTGGACCACAACCCGCTGGACAAGCTGGCTGGCGTGCGTGACGGCCACAGCCAGTCGGTGGCCGAATGGGTGCATGCCCATCTGTCGCCGCTGGTGCCGGAGCTGGCACGCATCGACCTGATGGAAAACGACCACCAGGGGGTGTCGCTGCTGTTCCATGACGATATGCGCTGGCCGCTGCTGCAAGGGGAATGAAGATGTACACAGTAAAGGAAATCTTCTACACCCTGCAGGGTGAAGGCCGACAAGCTGGCCGCGCCGCCGTGTTTTGCCGTTTTAGCGGCTGTAATTTGTGGTCTGGCCGCGAGGAAGACCGCAGCAAGGCGGTATGCCAGTTCTGCGATACCGACTTTGTCGGCACCGGCCCGGATGGCGGCAAGTTTGCCACCGCCGCCGAACTGGCCGCCCGCATTGCCAGCGAATGGCCGGCAGGCAGTGGCGGCACACCTTATGTGGTGTGTACCGGTGGTGAGCCGCTGTTGCAGCTGGATGTCGCGCTGATTGAGGCCCTGCACGCCGAAGGCTTTGAAATCGCAGTGGAAACCAATGGCACCATCGCCGCCCCGGCAGGTATTGACTGGATCTGCGTCAGCCCCAAGGCCGGCGCACCGCTGCTGCAAACCAGCGGGAATGAATTGAAGCTGGTTTACCCGCAAGCCACCCAGCTGCCGGAAACCGTCGCCCATTTGCAGTTTGACACCTTCTACCTGCAGCCGATGGATGGCCCGGAGCTGGCCGCCAATACCCGCGCCGCCATTGCCTACTGCATGGCACACCCGCGCTGGCGGCTATCGGTGCAGACACACAAGGTGGTCAACATCCGTTAAACCGTCGGGCGCACAGTCGCCCGATTTTTTTTGCCTGATCGTGTAAGAAACCCTCCATGACCCCGACAGATGCTGCAGAGACGGTCACGCAGCAGGCCAGCAGAAAAGCATTTAACTTATTGCAACAGCAGCCAATGGCAGCGAAATGCAAATAATTTAAAAATATTTTCTGCCAGTGTGTAAGAAAGCCCCCGCCCGTGCGACTGACTCCTGAAACCCGGCACTTGCCGCTTACCCCCGACAGGAGATTGACATGAACGCTTCCAAGACTCTGCTTGCTTCCGCCATGGGCGCTGTTGTTACCCTGGCTGCTCTGGCTGCCGCCCCCGCCCAGGCCGCAGAACAGGAAAAATGCTATGGCGTGGCCATGGCCGGCATGAACGATTGTGCCTCCGCCACCGGCGCACACAGCTGCAAAGGCCAGGCCATGGTAGACAAGGACCCGGGCGACTGGAAGCTGGTTGCCAAGGGCAGCTGCCAGCAAATGGGTGGCAATACCATGGCACCAATGAAACAATAAGCAGTCTATTGTTAACCATGCATATACCGGGTAGCCCGCCAGGCTACCCTGCCCAGCACATACAGCTCAGCATAAAATCCGTTTGAACCTACCCCAAAGGAGAACCACCATGAATGCTTCCAAAGCCCTGCTCGCTTCCGCCCTGGGTGCCGTTGTCGCCATGGGCGCCCTCAGCGCCACCCCGGCTGCCGCCGCAGAAAAAGAAAAATGTTTCGGCATTGCCCAGGCTGGCAAGAACGACTGCGCCTCCGGCGCCCACTCCTGCGCAGGTCAGGCCACCAAGGACAAGGACCCCGGTGACTGGAAATACGTTGCCAAGGGCAGCTGCGAAAAAATGGGCGGCAAACTGGGCAAGTAAGCCCGGCCACGCTTCTCTTAACCTTGATCACTGAAGCCAGACCATGACCCACTCCACCCTCCCTGCCGTTGCCGGCATCGGCCTGCGCGCCCCCCACTATCGCCAGGTGCTGGACACCCTGCCGCCACTGGGCTGGGTGGAGGTTCATAGTGAAAACTTCTTTGATGGCGGCATGCCGCTGGCCATGTTGCAGCGGGTGGCGGAACACTATCCGCTGTCGCTGCACGGCGTGGGCCTGGGGCTGGGTTCGCTGGTGCGCCCGGACGGAGAACATCTGGCTGCGCTCAAGCGATTGGTGGATGCCATCCAGCCAGCGGCGGTATCGGAACACCTGTCTTTCAACCACAGTGCGCAGCGTTATGTGAACGACCTGCTGCCCATTCCTTACACCAGCGCAGCGCTGGAGGTGATTGCCAGCAACGTGGCGGAAACCCAGGACGCGCTGGGCCGGCCCGTCTTGCTGGAAAACCTGTCCAGCTATGTGGAATACCCCGGCAACGAAATGAACGAAGGCGAGTTTCTGGCCGAGCTGGTAAAGCGCACCGGTTGCGGCCTGCTGCTGGACGTCAACAATCTCTACGTCAATGGCATCAATCTGGGAACCGACGTGCAGGCCGTGCTGGCCGCCCTGCCCGCTGCTGCCATTGGCGAAATCCATCTGGCAGGCTATAGCGAACGCGACGGCATGCTGGTGGATACCCACAGCCAGCCGGTACACCCCGGCGTATGGCAGCTGTATGGCCAGGTCATCAAGCAGCTGGGCCCACGCCCGACGCTGATCGAGTGGGATCTGGACATTCCGCCACTGGACACACTGCAAGCCGAAGCCGCCAAGGCCGACACCATCCTGCAAGGAGCGCGTCATGACGCCTGAAGCACGCTGGCAGGCCGAGCTGCTGGAACTGATTGCCCGGCAAGAGCAGCAGCCGGATGACACACTGGGCTTGAATGCGGCCGGGCTGGCGGTTTACCGCAACAACTACCGGCTGGGCCTGATGGACACCTTGAAAATGATCTACCCGGTATGCGGGCAAATCGTCGGCGAGGAATTCTTCACCGGACTGGCACGGGAATACAGCAAACGCCATGCCTCGCACAGCGGCAACCTGCACAGCTATGGCGCAGCATTCGGTGATTTCCTGCAAGGTTTTCCACCAGCGCAAACCCTGCCTTATCTGGCCGATGTGGCCCGGCTGGAATGGGCGGTGCATCGCAGCTATTACGCCATCGACCAGCAGCCACTGGCCGCGACGGCGCTGGCGGATGTCCATCCGGATCAATTCGGCCAGCTGCGCTTTACCCTGAGCGAGAGCAGCCGCGCACTGTCATCGCCCTGGCCAGTGGTTACCATCTGGCAAGGACACCAGCCCGGCCAGACGCTGAATGTAGACCTTGAGTCCGGTGGCGAACAGGCACTGGTCAGCCGCCACGCAGGCAAGGTCCGCGTGCAAGCCCAAACCGCAGGCATGGCTGCACTATTGCTGGCCCTGCAACAGGGCTTGCTGCTGGAAGAAGCAGCCGGACGGGCATTGTCGGCAGAAGCCGGTTTCGACCTGCAAGCCGGGCTGGCCCGCCTGTTTGCCGACGGCCTGCTCAGCCACTACCAACTGTAAACCAAGGCTTGTTCACCATCCGCCTGCCTGGCGGAGGGGCGCGGCTTGACCATTCCACGGGAGACCGACCATGCAAGTACTCAGACAAAAACTGCTGCCACTGCAGCAGCTGTTCGACCAGGCCAGTCATGCTGCCCGCCCGCTGGTGCTGCTGCTGTTCCGGCTATGGGTGGCAAATGTATTTTTCAAGTCCGGCCTTACCAAGCTGGAGGACTGGGATACCACCTTGCTGCTGTTTTCCAATGACTACCATGTCCCACTGCTGCCGCCTGCGCTGGCTGCGGTGATGGGCACCTTTGGCGAAACCGTGTTTTCCAGCCTGCTGGTCGTCGGGCTGTTTGGCCGCTTTGCCGCCGCCGGGCTGTTCGTGGTCAACCTGATGGCCGTCATCAGCTATCCGGACCTTACCGATGTCACCCGCCAGTTCCATTACTACTGGGCCATGCTGCTGCTGGCGCTGTTTGCCTTCGGCCCGGGATGCCTGTCGCTGGATGCCGCCTGGCAACGCTGGCACCAGCGTCGCAAAGGACATTGAAGCCACAGCGCCGGATGGGGACACATCCCCATTCCGGCTGTCCGCCTGCAAGTGGCATAATGGCGTATTGCCCATCAGACTGCTTGTACGCCCATGTCCATCACCCTCGTCATTCAATCCCCCCGTCTCGACAGCCGCGAACTGCAGGAACTGGCCACGCTGGCCGGTGCCAGCGGCATTCAGCAGCCCAGCCCCGACGTGGCCAGACTGGCAGACGCCGACCCGGCCAGCCGCGATGCCATCAGCGCCTGCTGCCAGACCCTGGGCTATGACTTTGCCTTTGTCGACAGCAGCCTGAAACTGGCCGACTTCGGCCTGTTGGTGTCCGATATGGACTCGACGCTGATCACCATCGAATGCATTGATGAAATTGCCGACATGCAAGGCATCAAGCCGCAAGTAGCCGCCATTACCGAACGCTCGATGCGTGGCGAGCTGGATTTCTCCGCCTCGCTGCGCGAACGGGTTGCCTTGCTGGCCGGCCTGTCGGAAAGCGCGCTGGAAAAGGTGTATCAGGAACGCCTGCAACTGAGCCCCGGCGCGGAAAAACTGCTGGCACGCTGCAAGGAAAACGGCATCCGCTTCATGCTGGTTTCCGGCGGCTTCACCTTCTTTACCGAACGGCTGAAACAACAACTGGGACTGGACTATGCTTACGCCAACCAGCTGGAAGTGGTGGACGGCAAGCTGACCGGCCGCGTGGTGGGCGATATCGTGGATGCCGCCGCCAAGCAGCGCCTGCTGATCGAAAAGCGCACAGAACTTGGCTTGCGTCCGGAACAGGTGATTGCCATGGGTGACGGTGCCAACGACCTGCTGATGCTGGGTGAAGCCGGCGTGGGCGTGGCCTACCGCGCCAAACCTGTGGTGCAGGCCAAGGCCGATGTCGCCATCAATGTCGTGGGACTGGACGGCGTGGCCAAGCTGTTCGCCTGATCCGCTCTCACCGGGAGATCACCATGCACCTGCTGCCCGCACTGGACAGTGCCAGCTTTGATGCCCACCTGCCCTTGCAGGTGCAATTGCTGAACGACGCGCAGTGCTCTGCGGCCCGCCAGCGGGAAACCCGGCTGGCGCTGCGGGTGCTGGCCGCACCGAGCGAGACTCCGGAAGAACCGGACCCGATGCTGATGCGTCTGGAAGCCAAGCTGGACCTGGCACTGGAAATTGCCCTGCTCGGCCATCATCCGGACCGCCCGCCGCTCACCCCCTGCCGGCTGGGACTGGACAGCATTGCCTGGCTGTCCGACCACCCCTGGCGGGTGGGCGACGCGATACAGATTGCCCTGATGCCCAATCCCGATTCGGCGCTGATGCTGTTCCTGGCGGCACATATCGAAGAACAGCACCCCACACCTGACGAGTCCTACGCCATCATCGCCCGCTTGCAGCTGCCACAGGACGAACAGACCCAACCCTTATGGGAACGCTGGGTATTTCGCCGGCATCGGCGGGCCATTCTGGAACGCTGAAACCGTCCCGCTGCATTCCACTGCAATCGGTGGCCAAGTGGAATAGACTGGAATGCCCGGCACTACGCCCTTATGCCACGCCCTTATGCAAGGATGTCGCCATGGCCAGCCCGTTTACCCTCCAAACGCTAATCGACACCGTACAGGGTGGGCTGTTACTGGTGCAGCCGGACAGCGGCCAGATCATCGCCGCCAACCAGCTGGCGGCCATCTTGCTGGCCATGCCCCACCCCAGCCTGCAAGGTCGTCCGTTCAGCCAGTTCCTGCCGCAGGCAGAAGACAGCAGCACCCTGCGCCATCTGCTGGCGCAGCAAGGCATGATCTACAACCTGCCATTCCGCTTGATCAGCGCCACCGGTCGGCCGATTGAAGTGCAACTGTCCTTGCGCGAAATCCAGCTGGCCGAGCAAACCTGCCTCGTCATCAGCTTTGGCGACCGTAGCGAAAGCCATCAGATGCGCCAGTTGATCAAGCTGGAACACCAACTGCTGCAGCGCGCACTCAATATGTTGAAAAGCATGAACCAGGACACATCAATCCAGCTGGAGGATGACCAGCTGATGGGCGTGGTCAGCATCCAGCAACTTCTTGGCAACGCCCATTCAGAAACCGGCCGCATCCGGCGCTATGGCGGTGCGCTTGCCGGCATGCTGGTGCAAATCATCAATCTGCCACCACGGGATGACGACGCCGCACGGCGCCAGTTGCTGAGGCTGGCGGGCAGCCTGTGCGTACAGGGAACGCGCGACAGCGATCAGGTGGCACACCAAAGGGAAGATGCCTTTCTGGTGTTGATGCCCAATACCAGCCTGGATGGCGCACAGGAAGTAGCCCAGCGCCTGCTGCAGGTGCTGGGCCAACTGGTGTATCGCAATCAGGAGCAGGAATGTCCGGTGGAAGTCTGTATCGGCCTGAGTGCATTGCGGACGGCGGAAAGCGCCCCCAATGCCATGTTCCAGCGCCTGGAGGACGCCCTTGAACAAGCCCGGCAGGCTGGCCGCAACCGGATCAGCCGCCAGGCCTGAGGACTAACGCTGCCCCTGGCGCGCCAGATGCACGGCCATCAGCCCCAGCACACCACCCATCAACCAGCGTTGCAGTTGCAAGAACAGTGGCCGACCGGCAAGAAACGCGGCCATCCTCCCCGCCAGCAACAGCAATAGCGTATTGACCAGCAGACTGATGGCAATCTGGCTGAAACCCAGCAACAAGGACTGGGACAGCACATTGCCGTGTAGCGGATTGATGAACTGCGGCAGCAAGGACAAGTACATCACCGCCACCTTGGGATTGAGCAAATTGGTGAACAAACCATGGCAAACAGCTTGCGCGGACTGTCCGGTGGCAATTGCCGAACCGCAAACGGCGAGTGACCGCCGGGTTTGACTGCCTGCCAGGCCAGGTAAAACAGATAGGCAGCACCGGCCAGCCGTAGCGCGTCATAGGCCAGTGGTACCGCCAGTAATAGTGCACTGATGCCAAGTGCGGCACACAGCATGTAGCACAGGAAACCTGCACCGACGCCAGCCAGGGAGATCAGGCCAGCACGTCGCCCCTGGCACAGGGTGCGCGACAACAGATAGGCCATGTTGGGCCCGGGCGTCAGCACCATCCCCAGTGCCAGCAGGGAAAAGGTCAACCACTGTGCGGTGTCTGGCATGGTGCTCTCCGGTCGGCTAGTCAGCGCCTAGTGTGCCTGAGCCTGTTGCAGACCATCCAGCAGTTTCTGGTGAATGCCACCAAAACCGCCGTTACTCATTACCAGGATATGATCGCCGCTGCGCGCTTCGACCAGAATGGCGGCCAGCAGCGCATCCAGCTGGTCGAAGGTTTCCGCCTTGTCCCCCATGGGCAGCAAAGCTTCAGCCGGGCTCCAGTTAAGACCGGCGGCAGAGCAGAACACCCGGTCGGCCAGTGCCAGCGAAGCAGGCAGTGCGTCTTTCATGGTGCCCAGCTTCATGGTGTTGGAGCGCGGCTCCAGCACCGCCAGAATGCGCGCATCCCCCACATGGCGGCGCAAGCCTTCCAGCGTGGTGGCAATGGCGGTGGGATGATGGGCAAAGTCGTCATACACGGTGACACCCGCCACCTTGCCGCGCACTTCCATGCGGCGTTTTACATTGTCAAAGCGTGCCAGCGCGGCGATGGCATCGCGCACGGCTACCCCGGCGTGGCGAGCGGCGGCAATGGCAGCCACCGCATTCAGGCGGTTGTGTTCGCCCATCAGTGTCCACTCCACCCGGCCTTGCAGCTGGCCATGCAGCAATACATCGAAGTGGCCATTGGCATCCGGCTCGCCCGCTTGCCAGCCATCGGCCACGCCGAATGCTTCCACCGGCGTCCAGCAGCCACGCTCCAGCACGCGGCTCAGGCTGGCCTCGCGGCCATTGCTGACAATCAGGCCTTGTGCCGGGATGGTGCGTACCAGGTGATGGAATTGCGTCTCGATAGCCGCCAGATCAGCGAAGATGTCCGCATGATCGTATTCCAGATTATTCAGGATGGCTGTACGTGGCCGGTAGTGGACAAACTTGGAACGCTTGTCGAAGAAAGCGGTGTCGTATTCATCCGCCTCGATCACAAAGAAGGGGCTGGTGCTGGCCGGGTCCTGCGCCGGATGACCGGGCAGGCGGGCAGACACGCCAAAGTTCTGCGGAATGCCGCCAATCAGGAAGCCCGGAGCCAGGCCGGCGTCTTCCAGAATCCACGCCAGCATGGAGCTGGTGGTGGTCTTGCCGTGCGTGCCGGCTACGGCCAGCACCCATTTGTCGTGCAGCACGTTTTCCGCCAGCCACTGCGGGCCGGAAACATAAGGCAGGCCGCGATTGAGGATTTCCTCCATCAGCGGCTTGCCACGGGTCACTACATTGCCCACCACATACATGTCGGCACCCAGCTCCAGCTGCTCGGCCCCGAATCCCTGGGTCAGGGTGATGCCCATGGCCTCCAGCTGGGTACTCATCGGAGGATAAACATTGGCATCGCAACCGGTAACGGTATGGCCTGCCTGTTTGGCGATGGCAGCGATGCCGCCCATGAAGGTGCCGCAAATGCCCAGAATGTGGATGTGCATGTGAGTGAATGCTGTGTTAACCGCGAGGGGGCTATTATAACGCTGCATTGGCCTTATATTTCACTCTGTTCACACGTGGCCCATGGCCCGTCCATCATTCAAGCCGGAGACGCTGGGCAAGCGGGCCGGCAGTTCAGGAGAAAACACATGCGCCACGATATCGTGATTCAACAACCGGCCAGCCCTGTGCAACTGATGTTGCTGTTTCATGGCGTGGGCGGCAGCCCGGAAAGCATGGCGGAATTCGGACGCTATCTGGGCAAGCGCTTTCCGCAGGCGCTGATTGTCAGCGTAGCCGGAGCGGATGAGAGTGACCTTGGTCAGGGTTTCCAGTGGTTTTCGGTACAGGGCGTCACCGAGGAAAACCGCTTGCAACGGGTAGCTGCCGCCCTGCCCGGCTTTGTCTCCGCAGTGGAATACTGGCAGCAACAGAGCGGCCTTGGCCATGCGGCCACCGCGCTACTGGGCTTCAGCCAGGGCGCCATCATGGCACTGGAAGCCGCAGCAGCCTACCCGGCGCTGGCCAGCCGGGTGCTGGCCTTCAGCGGACGCTTTGCCAGCCTGCCGGCGCGTGCGTTGCCGCAAACTACCATCCACCTGTTCCATGGCAAGGCCGACCCGGTGATACCGTATGTACACAGCGTGCGGGCAGCGGAACACCTGATTGCACTGGGTGGCGATGTGACCGCTGAAATCGAGCCTTTCGTCGGCCACCAGCTGCATGAAGACCTGCTGGAAAAAGCGGTGGAATACCTGCAATCGCATATTCCCAAGCATGTATGGGATGAGGCGCTGTCCGCTACGCCACCACAGGGCAGCATCAAACCGCATTGATGTCACGGCGAGCCGCCAGCACGGAGACTCGCCGTTCTTGCTTCAGAAAAACAGCCAGGTCATCAGGACAAACAAGGGCAGCAGGATGCTGACCGACCACAACATGTAGCCAAAGAAGCTGGGCATGGCCACGCCGCGCTGCTCGGCAATGGCTTTCACCATGAAGTTGGGGGCATTGCCGATATAGGTATTGGCCCCCATGAATACCGCACCCATGGAAATGGCCAGCAGGGTTTGCGCCAGCGGCCCCATCAGCGTGACGGCATTACCGTCTGCCAGATTAAAGAACACCAGATAGGTGGGCGCATTGTCCAGGAAGCTGGATAGCAAGCCGGTCATCCAGAAATACATGCCATTCACCGGCTGGCCATCCGCCCCGGATACCGCATGCACCAGGGCCGCCAGCTGGCCGCTGCTACCGGCACGCAAGATGGCAATAGCCGGGCCGATGGTGATGAAGATGCCGGCAAACAGCTTGCCCACTTCCAGAATCGGGTCCCAGTTGAATTCATTGCCAGCACGCACCTGCTTGGGCGTCAGCCACAGCGAAGCCAGCGCCAACAACAGCAGCAAGCCGTCGCGTACCAGGTTTTGCAGCTCGGCATGCACACCGGCCAGTTCCAGGTGAATCCCCGGCTGCCAGAATCCGGACAGCAATACCGCCCCCACCACACCGGCCAGCAGGAAAAAATTACGCTTGCCATACAGACGCAAGGGCTGATCGTGATGCGGCTTGAATTCTTCGTCCTCACGGCGGTAGAAATGGCTGTCCAGCAAGAAGAACACCAGCAACAAGGCGGCAGACAGAGCCAGTACCGGCAACAGCATGTGCTGGAAGGTCCAGCCGAACGTCACCCCCTTGAGAAAGCCCAGAAACAGCGGCGGGTCCCCCAGCGGGGTCAGGCCACCACCAACATTGGCCACCAGGAAGATGAAAAACACCACCACATGCACCCGGTGCTTGCGGTTGTCATTGGCCTTCAGCAAGGGACGAATCAGCAGCATCGCTGCCCCGGTGGTGCCCATGATGGAAGCCAGCGCCGTGCCGATGGCCAGGATGGCGGTGTTGACCCTGGGTGAACCATGCAGGCTGCCCCCCACCAGAATGCCGCCCGACACGGTATACAAGGCCAGCAGCAGCATGATGAAGGGAATGTATTCGCTCACCAGCGCATGCACGATCAGGCTGATGGAACTACTCACCCCGAAGCTGGCGGTAAACGGCAGCAGGAACAAAACCGTCCAGCAGGCGGTGATCTTGCCGAAATGGTGGTGCCAGAAGCCCGGAGCAAAAATAGGGAACAAGGCAATGGACAACAGGATGCCGGCAAAAGGCAGCACCCAGGCCAGGCTGAGCGTGCTGCCATCCAGGTCGGCAGCCTGTGCCAGCGCAGGCAGGGTCAGCAGCGGCAGGAAAAGCAGATAGCGCAGTGCGTTAGGCATTGAAGCTCCGTGAATACCGCGTATACATGAAAAAGGCCGGAACAGCGTCTCCGGCCCCTTGTTGCCCGACAGCGCGGGCCATGCAGCCAGAAGCCTTACAGACTACCCTTCTGGATGAACTCGATCTTATAGCCATCCGGGTCTTCCACGAAAGCAATCACGGTGGTGCCGTGTTTCATCGGGCCGGCCTCACGTACCACCTTGCCGCCCTTGGCACGCACCGCGTCACAGGCCTGATAGGCATCTTCCACGCCGATGGCGATGTGGCCGAAGGCGTTACCCAGCTCATAGCTGTCAGTATCCCAGTTGTGGGTCAGTTCCAGCACGGTATGGTCGGCTTCGTCACCGTAGCCGACAAAGGCCAGGGTAAAGCGGCCTTCCGGGTAATCCTGACGGCGCAGCAGGCGCATGCCCAGCACGTCCTGATAAAACGCCAGCGAACGTTCCAGATTGCCGACGCGCAGCATGGTGTGCAGAAATTGCATGTTGTGGACTCCTGTGAAATTGAAGAGCGACCGCCACCGGCTGACCGGTCGCACCGGACCTGGCGCGGGGTCAACCAAAGCGGAACAGGCTAGCACCCTGTTGTTTCAACCAATGACGTGCATTCTGCCAATCGGGAAACAGGCGGGCGGTTTCCTGCCAGAAGGCCGCCGAATGGTTCATGTGCTGCAAATGGGCCAGCTCGTGGGCCAGCACATAATCGATGATGGCGAGCGGCGCCTGCACCAGTCGCCAGTTAAGGCGGATATCGCCCCGGGCGGTACAACTCCCCCAGCGGGTACGGGCAGATGACAGCGAAAGCTTGCCGGGCGGACGCGGACAGTGTGACTGCATCTGCGCCATGCGCTGGGCAAACAGCAACTGGGCCTGGCGCTTGAGCCAGCCGGATACCACGGCCTGCAGGCCGGCCTCGTCATCCGGCGCTACGCCGGAGACTTGCAGTACATCGCCGTCCAGCCTGGCACTGCGCCGCATTCCGGCTACCCGCTGCAGGCTGATGGGCCGCCCCAGCAAGGTTAAACCTGTCTGATCGGACAGTTGCTGTTTTTGTTCCCGCTGCATCAGTACATGGCGGGCAATCCAGTCACGCCGCGCCTGCAACACCTCGTGCAGGCGGGCATGGGTAACGCGCGGGTGGGCAATCAGCTCCACCCGGCCATCGGCAATGCGGATGCCGATGCTTTTGCGCACCCGGCGTACCAGGTGCACATCCACCGCGCCATCAGGCAGCGGCAGGACGGTCCAGGCGGCGGCGCTTGTCATCGGGATGGGCAAAGGGGCCGACACCGCCGATTTCCTGCTGGCGCGCTTCAATCCACTGCTGCGCCTGCTGGGTCATGGCTTCGGGGCCGACACCGTCTTGCGGATAGATGGCCGGGCCAATCACCACGGTGATTTCGCCCGGATATTTCAGGAAGGCATTACGCGGCCAGAATTCGCCGGCATTGTGCGCCACCGGCACCAGCGGCATGTCCAGCTGGCGCGACATACGTGCCGCACCATGCTTGTACTTGCCTGCCACGCCCGGCTTGGTACGCGTGCCTTCCGGAAACACGGTAATCCAGAAGCCGTGCTTCTTGCGCTCCAGCCCCTGCTTGAGCATGCGGTCGTTGGCGCGGGCCCGGTCGGAACGGTTGATGGCAATCGGGTTCATCAAGGCCAGGCCCCAGCCGAAGAAGGGCAGCCACAGCAGCTCGCGCTTGGCCACGTAAATCTGCGAAGGGAAGATTTTCTGCAAGGCCAGGGTTTCCCAGCCGGACTGGTGCTTGGAACAAATGATGGAGGGCACCGACGGCATGTTTTCCGCCCCGATCACCTTGTATTTCAGCCCCACCACATGCACCAGCAGCCACAGCATGATCTTGGCCCAGCTCTCGCCAAACACATGGCGGGTACGGCGCGGCAGCGGCGCAGCAATGAACAGGCCGAGAAAGCACAGCGGCGTGACAATCAGCAGCAACAGCCAGTAAATCAGGTTACGAATCCAGATCATGGGTTAATTCAGCCTCACAACAAACCACTTCAGGAATTGATCAGGTGTTCTGCCGCATCAAACAGGTCGTCGAACACCAGCGTGCCTTCGGGCAACCCACCCTTCTCCAGGGTTTTCATGCCTTTGCCGGTACGCACCAGGATGGGTTGGCCGCCAACAGCCGCCACCGACTCCAGATCACGCAGGCTGTCGCCAATCAGCGGCAGGCCCTGCAATTTGACATTGAAGCGCTCGGCCAGCTCCAGCACCATGCCCGGCAACGGCTTGCGGCATTCACAGCCGTGATCCGGCCCGTGCGGGCAATAGGCCACGGCATCGATACGGCCACCGGCCTGACCCACCAGGCGGTGCATCTTCTCATGCATGGCGTTGAGCGCATGCACATCGAACAGACCACGCGCCAGACCGGACTGATTGGTGGCCACCACCACGCGCCAGCCCGCCTGGGTCAGGTTGGCTATCGCTTCCAGACTGTGCGGCAGCGGTACCCATTCCATGGTGTTCTTGACGAAATCATCGCGGTCTTCATTGATGACGCCGTCGCGATCCAGGATGACAAGTTTCATGGTTTTCCTTGGGAGGGAGCATCAATCCGGCCGGTAAACACGCGACCCTGCCGGATTGATACAGGCAATAACTGCGCCAGCCAGCCCGTCACGGGCCGGCCAGACGCTTAATCCGCCAGCAGCGAGATATCCGCCACGCGGTTGAACAGGGCCGCCAGGCGGGCCAGCAAGGCGATACGGTTGGCACGTACGGCCAGGTCGTCCGCCATCACCATCACACCATCAAAGAAAGCATCCACCGGTGCCTTCAGGCTGGACAGCTGCGCCAGCGCACCGGCAAAGTCGTGGGCGGCAAACTTGGCGTCCACCTGCGGTGCCAGCTCGGTCACGGCAGCGTACAGGGCCTGCTCGGCGGCTTCGCTCAGCAAGGCCGGGTTCACCGAACCCACTTCGCCTTCCACCTTCTTCAGGATGTTCTTCACCCGCTTGTTGGCGGCGGCCAGGGTAGCGGCTTCCGGCAGTGCCTTGAAGGCAGCCACGGCAGCCAGTACGGCCGGTACTTCGTTCAGGGTGGACGGAGCGAGCGCCAGCACGGCTTCCACTTCGTCGGCCTGATAGTCGGCCGCCAGGTAGTTCTTCAGGCGGTCCATCATGAAGGCAAACACTTCGTCAGCCGTGGTGGCGGACAGCTTGCCTGCCGGGAAGGCAGCAGCCACCAGCGTCAGCAGGGCCTTGAGGTCCAGCTTGGCTGCCAGTGCCATGCGCAGCACGCCAAGGGCCGCGCGACGCAGGGCGTACGGGTCCTTGTCGCCAGTCGGAATCAGGCCGATACCCCAGATGCCGACAATGGCTTCCAGCTTGTCGGCCAGTGCCACGGCAGTGGCAATGTCGCCCTGCGGCAGGCTGTCACCGGCAAAGCGCGGGTGGTAGTGGCCTTCGATGGCGGCGGCAACTACCTCACTTTCGCCGTCGTGCTGGGCGTAGTACATGCCCATCACGCCTTGCAGCTCGGGGAACTCACCCACCATGTCGGTGACCAGGTCGGCCTTGGCCAGCAAGGCGGCACGTTCGGCCACGGACTGGTCCGCGCCCAGTTGGGCGGCAATCTGGCCGGCAATCGCTTGCAGGCGTTCCACACGTTCCAGCTGGCTGCCGATCTTGTTGTGGTAAACCACTTCGGCCAGTTTGGCCAGACGGGTTTCCAGACGGGCTTTCTGGTCCTGCTCGAAGAAGAACTTGGCATCGGACAGACGGGCGCGCAGCACGCGCTCGTTACCCTGGATGATGTGGCTGGGATCGGCGGTTTCCAGATTGGACACCAGCAGGAAGCGGTTCATCAGCTTGCCCTTGGCGTCCAGCAGCGGGAAGTACTTCTGGTTCTGCTGCATGGTCAGGATCAGGCATTCCTGCGGCACCTTGAGGAATTCGGCTTCAAAGCCGGCTTCCAGTACCACCGGCCATTCCACCAGCGCAGTCACTTCGTCAAGCAAAGCGTCGTCGGCGGCAATGGTGGCTCCATGCACGGCAGCGGCGTCAGCCAGGCGCTTCTTGATCAGCTCGCGGCGGGCATCAAAGCTGGCCAGTACCTTGCCCTGCTCGAACAGCACGCGGGCATAGTCGTCGGCTTTTTCGACAAATACATCGCCCGATGACAGGAAGCGGTGACCACGGGTGGCGTTGCGGCTGGTGAGGCCCAGCAGGCTGCCGTCAATCACGGTTTCGCCCCACAGCATGATCAGGCCATGCACCGGACGCACGAACTGGTAGTCGTAATCGGCCCAGCGCATCAGCTTGGGAATCGGCAGCTTTTTCAGCGCCAGTGCGACGATGTCGGTCAGTACTGCGGACAGTGCTTCACCGGTCTTGGTGCTTTCATAGGCAAACACGTCCTGCTTGCCATCGCTCATGGTGGTGAGCGCAGAAACCTCCACGCCGCAGGAGCGGGCAAAGCCGGCCAGTGCCGGGGTGGGCTGGCCATCCTTCATGCCGGCGGCCACGGCCGGGCCCTTGCGCACGATTTTCTGGTCCGGCTGCACGGCCAGCACGGCCGGGACTTGCACAGCCAGGCGGCGCGGCGAGGCAAACACGGTGGCGGCGGCATCAGCAGCCACAAACTGCAGTTTTTTCAGTTCTTCGGTAATGGTCTGGCCAAAGCTGTGCGACAGCTTTTCCAGCGCCTTGGGCGGCAGCTCTTCGGTGAGCAACTCGATAAGCAGGGTGGCGTTCATGATTTATTCAGGTTTCTTGTGCGGAGCGGATTTGGCGAGATAGCACACGACTTGCAGCATGGTGTCGGCAACCGAGCCTTGTTCCACCGACTGCCATTTCCAGGCAAAACGTTGTACCGGGAACATGGTGGAGTACAGCTGGCGGCCACGCTTGTCGGCATATTCGAAACCGACAAAGGTGTATTGCTGCTTGCTGCAGCTGGCATAGCCGCTGGTACGCCGGATGAAATACTTGATGTCGGTAGCCTTGTCGTACTGACGTTCGCTAAAGCGCTCCTGATTCACAAAATGGACCAGTCCGTCCTTTTCCACCCAGATGGAATTACGGTCCATCGACAGTTCCAGCGCGGAACCTTGCTGGTAAACGCCCCAGTCAGGTTCTGCCGCCATGGCGGGCAGGGACAGCAGGGCCAGAAGCAGACTGATCCGTGTTTTCATGGCCGGTCAGGCCTTGGGGCACATGGGGAAACCCAGTGCCTCGCGCGCGGCGTAGTAAGCCTGGGCCACACCACGCGACAGGGTGCGTACCCGGCCGATATAGGTGGCACGTTCGGTCACCGAGATGGCACCACGGGCATCCAGCAGGTTGAAGCAGTGACCGGCCTTGAGCACCATTTCGTAAGCCGGCAGCGCCAGCGGAATGTCCAGCAGGCGCTTGGCTTCGGATTCGTAGTAGCTGAACAGTTCGAACAGCTTGGGCACATTGGCGTGTTCGAAGTTGTAGGTGGACTGCTCCACTTCATTCTGGTGGTATACGTCGCCGTAGGTCACGCGCTGACCGTTGGGGTAGACCGTCCACAGCAGGTCGTACACGTTTTCCACGCCTTGCAGATACATGGCCAGACGCTCGATACCGTAGGTGATTTCACCCAGTACCGGCTTGCAGTCCAGGCCACCCACTTGCTGGAAGTAGGTGAACTGGGTGACTTCCATGCCGTTCAGCCAGACTTCCCAGCCCAGACCCCAGGCACCCAGCGTCGGGTTTTCCCAGTCGTCTTCAACAAAGCGGATGTCGTGCACGGTGGGGTCGATACCCAGCACCTTGAGCGAGCCCAGGTAGAGTTCCTGGATATTGGCCGGCGACGGCTTGAGCGCTACCTGGAACTGGTAGTAATGCTGCAGGCGGTTCGGGTTTTCGCCATAGCGACCGTCCTTGGGACGACGCGACGGTTGTACATAGGCAGCGTTCCACGGCTCCGGGCCGATGGCGCGCAGACAGGTGGCCGGATGCGAGGTACCGGCGCCCACCTCCATGTCGAAGGGTTGCATGATGACGCACCCTTGCTCGTTCCAATAATTCTGGAGGGTAAGGATGATTTCCTGGAAGGTAAGCATAGACGTGGGGTAGCGAGTAAAAAGTCAAAGGTCGATTCTACCGCCTAGCGTCCCCGCCGCAAAGCAAGGTAGTGGCTGAATGCTGCCGTTCGTTGTGCATTGCATGAAATCAGACGGCACATTGGCTGCCCGTCAGCTGCTTGCCCAGCAGGCCGTTGGGGCAGCCCGCAGGAAAGCAGGCATGAAAAAGCCGGGGCATCCCCGGCTTTGATCGACATCACGCTCTGGCCCGGCTTGCTCAGCTCCAGTCCAGGATCACCTTGCCGCTCTGGCCGGACAGCATGGTGGCGAAGCCTTGCTCGAAGTCATCCACCTTGAAGTGGTGGGTGATGATGGGGCGGATATCCAGCCCGGACTGGATCAGCGCCACCATCTTGTACCAGGTTTCAAACATCTCGCGGCCATAGATGCCCTTGATTTCCAGGCCCTTGAAGATGACCTGGTTCCAGTCGATGGCGGTATTGGCCGGCGGAATGCCCAGCAGCGCAATCTTGCCGCCGTGGTTCATGGTTTCCAGCATCTGGCGGAAGGCCTGCGGGTTGCCGGACATTTCCAGGCCCACGTCGAAACCTTCACACATGTGCAGCTCGCTCATCACCTGCTTCAGGTCTTCACGCGCCACGTTCACTGCACGGCTGGCGCCCATCTGGCGTGCCAGTTCCAGGCGGTAGTCGTTGACGTCGGTGATCACGATATGGCGTGCACCCACGTGCTTGGCAATGGCCACCGCCATGATGCCGATGGGGCCGGCACCGGTGATCAGCACGTCTTCGCCCACCAGATTGAAGGACAGCGCGGTATGCACCGCATTGCCGAAGGGGTCGAAGATGGCGGCCAGATCATCGGAAATGTCGTCCGGAATCGGGAAGGCATTGAAGGCCGGAATCACCAGGTATTCGGCAAAGGCGCCTTCGCGGTTGACGCCCACACCCACGGTGTTGCGGCACAGGTGGCGACGCCCGGCACGACAGTTGCGGCAATGGCCGCAGGTGATATGGCCTTCGCCGGACACGCGCTGGCCGATTTCAAAGCCACGCACTTCGGAGCCCATGGCGGCCACTACGCCGACGTATTCATGACCCACATGCATGGGCACCGGAATGGTCTTCTGCGCCCATTCGTCCCAGTTCCAGATATGGATGTCGGTGCCGCAGATGGCGGTTTTGCTGATTTTGATCAGCAGGTCGTTATGGCCGATTTCCGGTTGCGGCACATCATTCATCCACAGGCCGGGAGCGGATTTCAGTTTGGAGAGTGCTTTCATTGCGTTTGCCTGTCTGTGCGTCGCCCGCCAGCATTGTGGCCAGCGGGCAGAGTTAGGGAGGATCAGTCGATCACTTTCAGTTCACGGCCCACCTTGATGAAGGCGGCCACGGCACGCTGTACCTGTTCCACCGTGTGACCGGCGGACATCTGGGTACGGATGCGCGCCTTGCCCTTGGGCACCACCGGGAAAGAGAAGCCGATCACGTACACGCCCTCCTGCAGCAGGCGGGCGGCCATTTCGCCAGCCAGGCGGGCATCACCCAGCATCACCGGAATGATGGGATGCTGGCCCGGGACCAGGGTGAAACCGGCGGCGGACATTTCATTGCGGAACAGCTCGGCATTGCGCTTGAGCTGGGCGCGCAGCTGCTGGCCTTCGGACTGGATCAGCTTCAGCACTTCCAGGCTGGCAGCGGTAATGGCCGGGGCCAGACTGTTGGAGAACAGATAGGGGCGCGAACGCTGACGCAACAGGTCGATGATGGGCTTGCGGCCGGATACATAGCCACCGGAAGCACCACCCAGCGCCTTGCCCAGGGTGCCGGTGTAGATGTCCACCTTGTCGGCCACGCCGCACAGCTCTGGTGTACCGGCACCGTTTTCGCCGATGAAACCGACGGCATGCGAGTCGTCCACCATCACCAGCGCACCATGGCGGCCGGCCACTTCGCACAGGTTTTCAGGTCGGCAATGATGCCGTCCATGGAGAACACGCCATCGGTGACGATCAGCTTGAAGCGCGCACCGGCCGCTTCGGCGGCAATCAGCTGGGCTTCCAGATCGGCCATATCGTTGTTCTTGTAACGGAAACGCTTGGCCTTGCACAGGCGCACGCCATCGATGATGGAAGCGTGGTTCAGTTCGTCGGAAATCACCGCGTCTTCTTCGCCCAGCAGGGTTTCGAACACGCCGCCGTTGGCGTCGAAACAGCTGGAATACAGGATGGTGTCGTCAGTACCGAGGAAGCCGGAAATGGCCTGCTCCAGATCCTTGTGCACCTGCTGGGTACCACAGATGAAGCGCACCGAGGCGCAGCCATAGCCATAGTCGTCCAGCCCGCGCTTGGCGGCGTCGATCAGGCGGGCATCATCAGCCAGCCCCAGATAGTTGTTGGCACAGAAGTTGAGCACATGCGCACCACCAGCCAGCGCGATATCGGAGCGCTGCGGGGTGGCAATCACCCGTTCCGGCTTTTCAAATCCATCGGCGCGAATTTGGGCCAGCGTGGCTTCCAGGTGGGCAAGATAGGTATGGTTCATGGCAGGGATGTCCTTGTAGGCCAATCGTGAGGCGCCGGGACTGCAGTCGCAGCGGGATCACCGCGCGCCGGAAACTGTCATCCATTCTAGCCCAGCGTATCCGGCATTATCAGTGACAGTTGTCAAGGAAATCACGGGCCGGCTGTCACCATGCCGATGCCCCGTTCCGGGATACTGTCACCATCCCCCCGGTCAGCAAGTGGGTACGTCATTGAATGGTTTTACAGATCCAGCACGATACGGCTGCCTCTGGCGCGCGACACACAAATCAGCATGCTGTTTTGTGCCTGTTTTTCTTCTTCACTCAGGTATTGGTCGCGGTGCTCGGCCTCGCCTTCGACAATGCCCACTTCACAGGTGCCGCACACGCCTTCGCGACACAGGCAATCCACCGCCACCGAACCATCCGACTCGATGGCTTGCAGGATGGTTTGTTCTGCCGCCACCGGGATTTCTCGCCCGGAACGGGCCAGCACCACGGTAAATGCCGCACCGCCCGAAGTGCTGGCAGCAAACTGCTCCCAATGCAGACGGGCGGGCGGAATGCCCTGCTCTGCTCCGGCCTGCTGCACGGCCTCAATCAAGGACTGCGGCCCGCAGACATAGACGTGGTCCTGTTCACCCATTTGCGCCAGCAAGGCTGTGACATTGCACAGCTCGCCCAAGGAAGCATCATGAAAATGGCAGTGCGCGCCGTAACGCGCCGCCAGCTCGTCGACAAAGGCCGCCTGCTCGCGACTGCGAAAGGCATAGTGCAGTTCAAACACTGCGCCGCTGGCCTGTAGCTCTTCCATCTGCGACATGAAGGGCGTAATGCCGATGCCTCCGGCAATCAGAATCTGCCGCCCCGGCGTGGCATGTAGCGGGAATAAATTGTTGGGTGGCGATATCTGCAAGATGTCCCCCTCCGCCACATGTGTGTGCATGAAGGCCGAGCCACCACGCGAAGCTTCCTCGCGTCGAACGGCAATCTGGTATTGCTGCAGCTGAAAAGGCGAGCCAAGCAGCGAGTAGGCATTATGGATAAGACCACTGGCGGTGGGCATTTGCACAATGATATGGCTGCCACCACTGAAGGCCGGCAGCGGGCCACCATCTGCGGCCTGCAGGGTAAAGCGTTTGATCAAGGGGCTGGCTTGTTCGATCCGCACCACGCGGACATTCATATTCGGGGACTGAAGGCTCATGTCGATTCATGCTCGGGGTTGACTGAGCCGCGCAGGAGCATGCCCATCCAGCAGGCCGGACAGCATTGGCCCCGGGCATGCACGTGCGATCGGCACAGCATTGGATTTTGCAATTTCACAGGGTTCATCACGGCAGCGGCGGCAATCGCCAGGCAGCACCGCCGCAGGTGGCATCAGTCCTGATGCTGGCGTGCCACCAAGTGATGGAAGTGGGCAATGCCATGCTCACTGATGCCGCTGCGCTGGCGGTCGGTCATGATGCGCCCCTGACCGCGATAGCCACGCGACTTGAGCCCGCGCTGCACGCTTTCCACCAGCCGCAGGTCCTCCGGCCGGAACACTGTGCGATACCACTCCACCAGTGCCTGCTGCTCGGCAGTCAGCTCCTTGTTGCGGAAATAGATGTCGTAGTGTTGCAAGGTGGTTTCGGCATCCACCGGGAATTCATAAATCACCGTCATGAAGTCGGCTCCCGGCGGGACATTGAACATGGTGCAAGGCCAGGCCCAGTAGCCGCTGAAACTGGGGTCCTTGACCGAGGCGTCGAACTTGAAAGACTTCTCGGAGGAGCGTGCCAGCCCGAATTGCAGTGACCAGTTGCCATGCAGGGTGTGCGTGTATTTGTCCACCTGTACCGAGTCGGCAAAGCCCGGATGGGCCGGTGCACAGTGGTAGCACTCCATATAGTTGTCGACGATGATTTTCCAGTTGGCTGGCGTCGCCGTGACGAAACGGGCAGCCAGATGCAACTGGTCGATCACCGGGCATGCCTTGCGCAGGCTGTCGGCCAGGCCGGGCAATTGCTGCTCTACCGGACCGGCTGCAAGATCCATATTGATGAACACGAAACCGGCATACTCCTCCACTTTCAGCGGCGACAAAGTCGCCTTGTCCGCATCGAAATCGACCACGTTTTCGCAATTGCGGGCATGCCCCAGCTGACCGTCCAGCTTGAAGGTCCAGGCGTGATAGGGACAGGTAATCACGTTCCTGGCCCTGCCACTACCTTGCAGCAGCTGGTGACCCCGATGCGGGCAGACATTATAAAAGCCGCGCAATACGCCATCCCGACCACGCACCACGATGATGTTTTCACCGGCCACCTCACGGGTGATGTAGTCGTTGGATTCGGCCAGTTCACTGCCATGCGCCACGCAAATCCAGCTATGGGCGAAAATCTTCTCCTTTTCGAACTGATAGACCTTGTCCGAGGTGTAATACTCGGCTGGCAGAGTCCAGGCGCGTTCGGGATCAGCACAGAAATCCGGGCTTAATGTGGTGTAGTCATTCATGGATGTTCTCCTCTGCTTGGGGTCGTCACAGGTCTGTAAATACCTGCCCTTTTCTTGTCCGGCCATGCCTTGCGAATCAGCATGGCAAGGTCAGGGGATGGTGGCGCAGCGCCACATGGCATCGCGCTGCAGCCCATGTCATGTCTGTCCATGTCATGTCTGGTCAGCAAGCATGCGAGTGATGGCCGCTGACAGTGCGCGGACCATGCGGGCGGTCTCCGGCCCCTGCTGCCAGAAGCGCAGCAACCATGCAGCAGGCCACGGCCCAGGTGGTACTGCGCCGCAACACCACTGGCCTGCAGGCGCCGGACGTAGAGCAGGCCATCGTCACGAAGCGGGTCGTATTCCGCCACTGCTACAAAGGCGGGGGGCATGCCTTGCAGGTTGGCCGCTGCCAGCGGTGCCAGACGGGGGTCGGCATGTGTGGCCGGATCCGGCGCGTATTGCGCCAGGTAGTAGGCCATGTCATCACGGCCAAGCAACGGGGCATCCGCATGCTCGCTTGCTGCTGGCTCAGTCGGTACGGCCGCCAGTGCGGGATAAATCAGGGCCTGCCCGCATAACGGCGGCCCTTGCCTGCCACGTGTCGCCAGGCATAGCGCAGCCGCCAGATTGCTACCGGCACTATCCCCGGCCACGACAACACGAGCGGGGTTGATACCCAGTGCCAGGCCATCCACGCTCAACCAGTCCCACACGGCCAGACAGTCGTCGAAAGCGGCGGGAAAGACATGCTCGGGCGCCAGGCGGTAGTCCACCACCAGCACGCTTGCGGCACATTCCTGCGCCAGCAATGCTGCGATAAAGGCGTGTGAATCCAGACCGCCCAGTACCCAGCCACCACCATGCAGGTACAGCACACAGGGCCAGCCGGCTGACGGTGTGGCTGTAGCTGGCCGGTACAAGCGCAACGGGATATGCCGTCCATCCACTGGCAGAAGATGGTCTTCAAGCTGCACGCCATCCGGCAACGGCGGCGTGAAATGCCGACACAGGGCGTCGTAGGCCACACGCATCTGCATCAGGCTGTCATCGACGGGTTGAAACAGGGCACTCTGGTTTACAAAAGACTGCATTTCTGCAGAAAGCTGATCAGCACGCGCCATGGCCACACTCATGAACCGGACTGCTGACTGGCCACCTCAGGAGGAGGCTGTTCGCCTATCCGATGTGCCGGAACATCACCGTAATCTTCACGCAGCCACTTGAGCAGGCCATACACCTTGACCAGGGTGATGATGGCAAAGGGAATGGCCGTCACAATCACCGTGGTCTTCATGGTATTGAGTGGTGCCTTGGCAAAAATCATGGCCAGCGGCACCAGGGTGAGCATGACGCACCAGAACAAGCGATCGACAGGGGACGGGTCTTCGCCTTCAGCCAGATTGCGGGTACAGGTAGCGGAAACGGCGTAACCTACCGCATCCATGTGTGCAGCCAGAAAGATCGCCATCACGGCCAGGAAAAATGCGATCACCACACGGCCAGCCGGCAACAACACCAGCAACTGTGCAATGGCCGATTCCCCTCCTTGATCCTGCAATACCTGCGGCACCGCCACCAGGCCTGTGATGAAGCTGTGCACGCTATAGCTTTCCAGCACGCCGTAAACAAACCAGATACCGGCACAGCCACCCAACATCATGGCCAGCAACACCTCACGGATGGTTCGGCCACGGGATACCCGGGTAACAAACAAGGCTACGCCCGGCGCATAGGAAATCCACCACAGCCAGTAAAATACGGTCCACTCACGGGTAAACTTGCCGTCGCCCAAGGGGTCGGTAAACAAGCTCATGTCGATAAAGCTGCTGAGCATCAGGCCCAGGCTGGACAACACATTACTGGTAATGAAATGGGTCGGCCCCAGCAAGTACACATAAGCGGCCAGTGCCAGCACGCCCCAGCACACCATCTGGCTCAGACGCTTCATGCCACCATCCATGCCCACCCAGGATGACAGGGTGAACAGCACAGCAACGGACAGAATCACTACCAGCTGCGTGACAAAATTGTCCGGGATGCCGATAAGGGTGGACAACAGACGGGTAAAGGTGGTGGCAGTCAGTACCAGGGAAATGGTCAATGCGCCAAACATGCACAGCATGAACAGCAAATCCACCAGACGGCCCAAGGCACCATCAGGCTTGCGACCAGTAATGCTGCCGACAATCGCAGCCAGGCTCAGTCCCTTGTTCTTGCGTACATGAAAGTAGTAGCACATGGCCACCGAGCCCACGGCATACATGGCCCAGGCACTCAGGCCGGAATGAAACAGGGAATACGCCACACTGTATTTCAGCGCTTGCGGTGACGCCGGGGGCAGGTTCAGACCAGGGGTCTGGTAGTAATAGGCCCAGTCCAGAAAGCCCCAGTACAAGGCCGATGAACCCATGCCGGACATGATGAACATGAAAATCCACGACAAGGTGGAATAGTCGGGCCCGCCTTCACCCAGCCGGATCAGCCCGTACTTGCTCATCCCCAGCCAGATGACAAACAGGACCGAACAAAAGGCAAACAACAGGATGGGCGAGGCAAACACCGTGGTACACCAGTACATCAATCGGTCTGCAACTGCGATGGATGCCTGCGGCATGAGGATCATGACCATCACCATCGCAAAAACAATCACCAGGCTGACCAGAGCCAGTGGCATGTCCCGCCGGTTTGGTTTGCTCATGTTCATGATGCCTCCCGCCAGTGCAATCCTGCCGGCAGCAGTACTTGCCCGCTGCCATCCGCCGTAATGACTGCAATCCCGTAAGCCTTCATCCCACCCTCCTCTGTTCTTTCGCCGTAATGCAAGGTGACACCGAGCGCTAGCATGGCGGAAAAGCAAGCCGGGATAATTGGCAGCTCTGTGCATACAGAAGACACGAAACATGAAGGATTTGCTGCAGCTGGAAGATTTGCGTGTTTTTTGCCTGGTGGTACGCAAGGGCGGGTTTACTGCGGCGGCCGAAGCCATGGCTGCCTCACCGGCCTATGTCAGCAAGCGCATCCGCGTGCTGGAACAAAGCCTGGGTTGCCGCCTGATCAACCGCACCACCCGGCGCATAGCACTGACAGAGCAAGGAGAACGCATCCACGGCTGGGCGGGAAAGATACTGCAGGATGTAGAACAGATGAGCGTGGAGATTGGCAGCGCCCAACAGCAGCCGCGCGGCATTATCCGCATCAGCAGCAGCTTCGGCTTTGGCAGGGTTCACCTGGCACCGGCACTGGGCGAGCTGGCACGACATTACCCTGAGCTGAGCATACGGCTGGAACTGGCCGATTGCCTGATCGACCTGGCACAGGAAGGCATTGATCTGGACATCCGGGTGGGCAACGAAATTGCCCCGCAACTGCTGGCCCGCAAGCTGGTGGAAAACCGGCGCATCCTGTGCGCTTCACCGGACTACCTGTTGCGACACGGCCACCCGACCGGACTGGAAGCACTGATGCAGCACAACTGCCTGGTGATCAAGGAAAGGGATCATCCCTTCGGGGTATGGCGGCTGACCGGCCCGCACGGCGAGCACAGCATCCGCGTGCAAGGTGCCCTGGCCGCCAACCATGGCGAGGTGGTGCACCAATGGGCCTTGCAAGGGCACGGCATCATGCTGCGTTCGCTATGGGACGTGGCAGGCGAACTGGAACGGGGTGAACTGGTGCAGGTGTTACCCGACTACTACCTGCAGGCAGACATCTGGGCGGTGTATCCGGACAAGCTGGCCAGTTCGGCCAAGCTGCGGGTGTGTGTGGAATTCTTCCAGCACTATTTCGGGCAGGGCAAGCTGGCCTGATGACAGCCAGCCATGTCCGATGGGGAGCAGCACTATTTGGGCTTGCGCAAGCTGGGCGGCGTATGCCCGGCAGGAGTGTCCGCGTCTTGCTCCTCGTCATCATCCGCATAAGGCTGCGGTTTGACGCCGGGCAAATCAACCGGTGGCGGGGCCTTGGACAGACGTGCCAGCGAGCCGATGGTGGACATCACCAGTGCCACGATGACAAACAGCCAGAACCAGGTGGAGTGCAGAATATCCATGGCCTCTTCCTTCAGGGGTTCACTTGCCACCGTCCGGCAGGCATCCGGACGGTGGCAAGCAAAAGTCAGCCGCGACGCAGCACACGCGCTGCATCCAGCGCAAAGTAAGTCAGAATGCCATCGGCCCCGGCACGCTTGAAGGCCATCAGGCTCTCCATCATGCACTTTTCCTCGTCCAGCCAGCCATTCTGGAATGCGGCCTTCAGCATCGCGTACTCACCGGATACCTGGTAAGCGTAGGTTGGCACGCGGAAGGTGTCTTTCACGCGGCGAATCACGTCCAGATACGGCATGCCCGGCTTGATCATCACCATGTCGGCACCCTCTTCCAGATCCATCGCCACTTCCTGGATGGCTTCGTCCAGATTGGCCGGATCCATCTGGTAGCTGTACTTGTCGGCCTTGCCCAGATTACCTGCCGAACCCACCGCATCGCGGAAGGGGCCGTAGAAAGCCGATGCATACTTGGCCGAGTAAGCCAGGATCTTGGTGTGAATGAAACCGGCTTCTTCAAACGCATCGCGCAGCGCACCAATGCGACCATCCATCATGTCGGACGGGCCGAACACATCCACCCCGGCTTCGGCATGGCACAGGCCCTGACGAATCAGTACTTCGGTGGTTTCGTCGTTCAGGACATAGCCGCTGTCATCAATCAGGCCATCCTGACCATGTACGGTATACGGGTCCAGCGCACCGTCGGTCATCACCCCCAGCTCGGGAAAGCGCTGCTTGAGTGCGCGCACCACGGTGGGCACCAGGCCATCCGGGTTGTAAGCCTCCTGCGCCGCATTGTCCTTGCCGGTTTCAATCACCGGAAACAGCGACAGCATCGGAATACCCAGCTCCACCGCCTGTTCGGCGGTATACAGCAGCTTGTCCAGACTTTGCCGTACCACCCCCGGCATCGACGCCACGGCCTGTTCACGGTTCTCACCTTCCAGCACGAATACCGGGTAGATCAGATCATTGGTGGTGAGCACGTTTTCACGCATCAGGCGACGAGAGAAATCATCCTTGCGCATGCGACGCATGCGGGTGGCCGGGAAATAGCGGTTGGCAAAAATCATGGTGTTTCCATCACAAGGGACAATGGCGATGGGCGGAATTGTACGCCTGTTGCTGCGGACTGGCAGCGCCATTCGCCATTTTGCCGTCGGTACTGGCGGGTATCCGTCCGCAACAAGGGCTACCGTCCCATTTCCGTCTGGCTGATCGAACCTCGCAGAATAGCCATGCATAAAAATCATATCAATCATTCTGCGGACTCATGGCAAGCCGTAATATTTGTTGTGCAAAAGCTGCATTTTTCATGAAAAAACTGTCCGATTTGCCAAAATGCAACAGAGAAAAACCACGATGAAACAGATGTTTCAATCGTGGATCAATGATTGGAAACAAATATTTGCAGCCGGATGAAACTTCACAACATATTTTTAACAATATGATTTTTAAAGATTTTTACAAGTAAAAACATTGCTGAATAGACACAACGGCCCGCCAGCAAGCACGGACACCCCGCTGCTTTGTTAATAAATGTTCGTTGACGCCCTCTCAGCCGTTTCGCACACTCAGCCCCGTCGGTGAAATCAAGTTTTTACATGGCTTGACCAGAACCGCAGCCAGCCTGCCAACAGATCAGGCGGACACAGAAATTACTATTAAAGGATTTAGAGGAATGAAAAAACTCGTACTCGCTGCCGCCATTGCTGCAGCCATGCCGGTATTGGCTCATGCCGACGTCACCATCTACGGTTCCATCCGTGCTGGCCTGGACAGCATGAAGAGCACCGACACCAGCTTCAAGTCGAGCACTGGTGTGGACGACTTCGCCAGCCGTATCGGCTTCAAGGGTAACGAAGACCTGGGCAATGGCCTGAAAGCCATCTGGCAGGTTGAAACCGGCATGAACGTGGATGGCGTTGCCACCAGCGGTACCGGTGCCGGCACCTTCGCCAACCGCACCAGCTTTGTTGGTGTTGAGGGCAACTTCGGTAAGGTTCGTCTGGGCTACATCGACGACGTACTGGCCGAAACCGAGTCCACCGACAATCTGTACGGCCCGCGTCGCGATGCGAGCACCGGCATTGCCTTCCCGCTGTACGAAGGTACGGATGTATTCGGTGCCTACGGTGATGGCCGCGTGAAAAACGGCGTGCGCTACGACAGCCCGGACCTGAACGGCTTCAATGCCATGGTTCAGCTTGGCTCCGGCGAAGCACAGGTTTCCGGTGGCAAGAAAACCGGCAACACCCTGGGTACCCGTCTGGCCTACGCCAATTCCGGTTTCTTCGGTGCTTACGCCTACATGGCCAAGTACAACACCGTGGCAGACCACAACAGCGGCATTCACCGTGTTGAATTCGGCTACGACGCCAACAATCTGTACCTGGCAGCCACCCTGCAGCGCAGCACCCTGTGGGGCAATGCCTGGGCGACCAATAGCGATGGCAGCCAGGCCGTTGCCGGCATCGCCAGTACCACCGTTGCCAATACCGGTGCCAACAAGCTGACCAGCAATTCCTGGGCTGTCAATGTTGCCTACACCATCGGTGCCTTCAAGCCGTCTTTCGTCTACTCCAAGCGCAGCAGCGTCAAGGTTGACGGCCAGTCTCAGGACTGGGGTGCAACACAGTTTGCTGCAGCGCTGGATTACAGCCTGAGCAAGCGCACCATGTTTGAAGCCGGTTACGGTCAGGTGAAGGAAGACAAGGGCGCGCAAACTGCAATGGGCTGGGCCAAGGACAAGGCCACCATTACCTGGGTGATGCTGAAGCACAACTTCTAAGCACTACCCACTGGCTGGTTCCTTTGAAGAAAGTCATTTGCCACCGCCCTGCCGCGGTGGCTTTTTTCATTCTGGCCGAATAGTGCGCAGCCAATAAAAAACGGAGCCCGCAGGCTCCGTCTGTTTTCCATCATTGGCAGCACTTATTCGAAGAAATCGCGCAGCTTGTCCATGAAGGATTTGGAACGCGGATTATGAGTCGCCACATCGCCCTGGCTGATGGCGTCGAATTCGCGCAGCAGCTCTTTCTGACGCTCGGTCAGCTTGACCGGGGTTTCCACCACCACATGGCAGTGCAGATCGCCATAATCGGTGCCACGTACCGCTTTCACACCCTTGCCACGCAGACGGTATACCCGGCCGCTTTGCGTTTCGGCGGCAATCTTCACCTTCGCCATGCCATCGAGCGTGGGAATCTCGATTTCGCCGCCCAGCGCTGCCGTGGCAAAGGAAATCGGCATCTCGCAGTGCAGGTCCATGCCGTCACGCTGGAACACCGCATGCTGCTTGATGTGGGTCACTACATACAAATCACCCGACGGCCCGCCATTCTGCCCCGGTTCGCCTTCACCGGACAGGCGGATGCGGTCGCCCTCGTCCACACCAGCCGGAATCTTCACGTTCAGCGTCTTGTTGGTCTTCTTCTGACCCGCGCCATGGCAGCTGGTGCAAGGATCGGTAATCTGCTTGCCGGTGCCATGGCATGTCGGGCAGGTTTGCTGGATGGAGAAGAAGCCCTGGCTCATGCGTACCTGACCATGACCACCGCAGGTGGAGCAGGTCTTGGGCTGGGTGCCCGGCTTGGCACCGGTGCCATGGCATACTTCGCAGTCTTCATGCGAAGGAATGCGGATCTGCTTTTCGCAGCCGCGGGCGGCTTCTTCCAGCGTGATGTCCAGGTTGTAGCGCAGGTCTGCGCCACGATAGACATTGGAACGACCACCACCAGCGCCACCACGGCCGCCGCCGAAGATGTCGCTGAAAATATCGGCAAAATCGCCAAAACCACCAAAGCCGGCACCACCACCGCCTGCACCGGCCTGCGGGTCTACCCCGGCATGGCCGAACTGGTCGTAGGCGCTGCGCTTCTGGCTGTCAGAGAGGATTTCATACGCCTCTTTGACTTCCTTGAACTTTTCTTCGGCTTCCTTGCTGTCCGGATTGCGGTCCGGGTGATACTTCATCGCCAGCTTGCGGTAAGCCTTTTTGATGTCGTCCTCGGAAGCATCGCGATTGACGCCGAGTACATCATAAAAATCTCTTTTGGACATGGTGTTTCACTCATCTGGCCGTGACCAACCGGTACGGCAGGCAATGATCTTCTTAACATGGCAAAGGCACAGAGGCCGGTGGAGCAGTCTCCGCCATTCCCTGTGCCTCGTTCAATCAGCAAGCCGCAGGCTTACTTCTTGTCTTTTACTTCTTCGAACTCGGCATCCACCACGTCGCCTTCGTCCTTGGCCTTGCCGGCATCGGCAGCCCCCTGACCAGCTTCAGCCTGTTGTGCCTGGGCATACATGATTTCACCCAGTTTCTGGCTGGCCTTGGCCAGTTCTTCGGTCTTGGCTTCGATGACAGCCTTGTCTTCGCCCTTCACCACTTCTTCAGCGGCTTTGACAGCGTCTTCGATCTTGGCCTTTTCAGCCGCGTCGATCTTGTCGCCATGCTCGGACAGGGACTTCTTCACGCTGTGGATCAGGCCTTCAGCCTGGTTACGCGCGGTCACCAGTTCGTGCAGCTTCTTGTCTTCCTCGGCATTGGCTTCGGCATCCTTCACCATGCGCTGGATTTCCTCTTCCGACAGACCGGAAGAAGCCTGGATGGTGATGTTGGCCTGCTTGCCGCTGGCCTTGTCCTTGGCCGATACGTGCAGGATACCGTTGGCGTCGATGTTGAATTCCACTTCGATCTGCGGAATGCCACGCGGAGCCGGCGGAATGTCACCCAGGTTGAACTGACCCAGGCTCTTGTTGGCCGCAGCCTTTTCACGCTCGCCTTGCAGCACGTGGATGGTCACCGCAGTCTGGTTGTCATCCGCAGTGGAGAAGGTTTGCGAAGCCTTGGTCGGAATGGTGGTGTTCTTCTGGATCAGCTTGGTCATCACGCCACCCAGGGTTTCGATACCCAGCGACAGCGGAGTCACGTCCAGCAGCAGCACGTCCTTGCGATCGCCGGACAGTACCGAACCTTGAATGGCAGCACCAACGGCCACGGCTTCGTCCGGGTTCACGTCCTTGCGCGGTTCCTTGCCAAAGAATTCCTTCACCGCATCCTGTACCTTCGGCATACGGGTCTGGCCACCTACCAGAATCACGTCGGTGATGTCAGACAGCGATACACCAGCGTCCTTCAGCGCAACACGGCACGGCTCGATGGAGCGGGTGATCAGGTCGTCAACCAGGCTTTCGAACTTGGCGCGGGTAATCTTCATCGCCAGGTGCTTCGGACCGGTGGCATCCATGGTGATGTACGGCAGGTTCACTTCGGTCTGGGTGGCGCTGGACAGCTCGATCTTGGCCTTTTCAGCAGCTTCCTTCAGACGTTGCAGAGCCATTACGTCGTTCTTCAGGTTCACGCCCTGTTCGCGCTGGAACTCGGTCACGATGTAATCGATGATGCGCTGGTCGAAGTCTTCACCGCCCAGGAAGGTGTCACCGTTGGTGGACAGCACTTCGAACTGGTGCTCGCCGTCAACGTCGGCGATTTCGATGATGGACACGTCGAACGTACCACCACCCAGGTCGTATACGGCAATCTTGCGGTCACCTTCCTGCTTGGCCAGGCCAAAGGCCAGCGCAGCAGCGGTCGGTTCGTTGATGATGCGCTTTACTTCCAGACCGGCAATACGGCCGGCATCCTTGGTGGCCTGACGCTGGCTGTCGTTGAAGTAAGCCGGTACGGTAATTACCGCTTCGGTCACTTCTTCACCCAGGTAGTCTTCGGCAGCCTTCTTCATCTTGCGCAGTACTTCTGCGGAGATTTGCGGCGGAGCCAGTTCCTGGTCACGTACCTTCACCCAGGCGTCGCCATTGGGGGCCTTCATGATCTGGAAAGGCATCAGGTCGATGTCTTTTTGTACTTCCTTGTCTTCGAAGCGGCGGCCGATCAGGCGCTTGGCTGCGTACAGGGTGTTCTTCGGGTTGGTGACTGCCTGACGCTTGGCCGGTGCACCCACCAGGATTTCGCCATCTTCCATGTAAGCAATGATGGAAGGCGTGGTACGTGCGCCTTCGGCGTTTTCAATCACTTTCGGGTTGCCACCTTCAACTACGGCTACGCAGGAGTTGGTCGTACCCAGGTCAATACCAATGATTTTGCCCATCTTCTATTCCTTTATATCTGAATTCGTTGCGACTACGGCCAGCAAGCTGATAGCCGAGGCCTGTTGCGTTCATAGGTATTGGCTATGTGGTCTTTTTCAAGAGCCGGCCAAGAACCTTTTTATGGTTTTCGTGTCAGCCTTTGGCTTTGGCCACGATCACCATGGCCGGACGCAGCGTGCGCTCAGCCAGTTGATAACCTTTTTGCAGCACCCGTAACACCGTATTGGCTTCGGCGTCGGACTCTTCCGCGCTCATCGCCTGGTGTTGGTGCGGATCCAGCTTGTCGCCCACAGCCGGGCTGATTTCCTTGATTTGTGCCTTGTCAAAGGCAGCCACCAGCTGCTTGAGCGTCATGTCCACGCCCATCTTCAGGGTGTCGATCTGACCGCTTTGATCCAGCAGCGCCATTTCCAGGTAGTCCTTTACCGGAACCAGTTCCTGGGCAAACTTGTTGATGGCGTATTTCTGGGTGTTCAGCAGTTCTTCGGCATTGCGGCGACGCAGGTTTTCCTGGTCTGCACGGCTGCGCAGCAGTTGATCCTGCAGATCGGCCACCTGGGCTTCCAGTTCGGCAATGCGCTGTTCCACGGTTTGCTCTGTTTGCTGTTCGCTGGCAGCGGCGTTGTTCACGTCTTCAACGACGGCTTCGTTGTTCGTGTTGTTCTGGTTTTCCTGCATGGCAAGACCTCAAAAAAGTCGGCTTTTAACAATATCCCGACCTCAGATAAGGTCTATCGCGAGGAATTCAAGTCTTTTGTCTTGCCCCCCGGTAACAGCGCCTGTTACCGGGCCTCACCAGCCTGCGCGTTTTCGGACTTTTGTTTTCGCAACTGCAACAAAATGCGCGCATTATCACCTTCGGTTTTAGCCATGATTGTTATCTTCTGAACATCGGTTTTTTTTCGGTGTTGCACTGCACACAAGCGATTTTTTTTGTGCATATAATGGCTCACACATGCTAAGTGACCCACTCGGAAGAGCCGTCAGCCACGGGCATCCGGTGGTCATAAGGGGCAATGGACATAAACCGTTGTCAACAAAATCAGTCCGGAAAAACCGGAATGTCATTTGGCCAGAGGACTGCCGGAATTTACCGGCTCTGCAGAGAAAACTATTCGAGAAGGGTTTGAACATGACTACTCGCGAACAACGTATCGCCGCCATTCAACATGACTGGGACACCAACCCGCGCTGGAAAGGTATCAAGCGTGGTTACACCGCTGCCGACGTAGAGCGTCTGCGTGGTTCGGTACAAGTGGAACACACCCTGGCCCGCCAAGGCGCCGAGAAACTGTGGAACCTGGTCAACAACGAACCCTACATCAACTGTCTGGGCGCACTGACCGGTGGTCAGGCCATGCAGCAGGTGAAAGCCGGCATCAAGGCCATCTACCTGTCCGGCTGGCAAGTGGCTGCTGACAACAACGAATACTCCGCCATGTACCCGGACCAGTCCCTGTACCCGGTGGACTCCGTGCCGAAGGTGGTAGAGCGCATCAACAACGCCTTCACCCGCGCCGATGAAATCCAGCACTCCAAGGGCGTTGAAAAAGGCCAGCCTGGCTTTGTTGACTACTACGCGCCCATCGTGGCCGATGCCGAAGCCGGTTTCGGCGGCGTGCTCAACGCCTACGAACTGATGAAGGCCATGATCCGCGCTGGCGCGGGTGGCGTTCACTTCGAAGACCAGCTGGCTTCTGTCAAGAAATGCGGCCACATGGGCGGCAAGGTACTGGTTCCGACCCAGGAAGCCATCCAGAAGCTGATCGCAGCTCGTATGGCTGCTGACGTATACGGCGTGCCGACCCTGGTGATTGCTCGTACCGATGCTGAAGCTGCTGACCTGATCACCAGCGACTACGACGCCAACGACAAGCCTTTCCTGACTGGCGAGCGCACTGCCGAAGGCTTCTACAAGACCAAGAAGGGTCTGGAACAAGCCATCAGCCGCGCCGTGGCCTACGCTGACTACGCCGACCTGGTATGGTGCGAAACCGGCACCCCGGACCTGGAATTTGCCCGCAAGTTCGCTGAAGCCGTTCACGCCAAACATCCGGGCAAGCTGCTGGCCTATAACTGCTCGCCGTCCTTCAACTGGAAGAAGAACCTGGACGATGCCACCATCGCCAAGTTCCAGCGCGAACTGGGTGCCATGGGCTACAAATACCAGTTCATCACTTTGGCTGGTATCCACAACATGTGGTACAACATGTACGACCTGGCACAAGACTACGTTGCCCGCGGCATGTCGGCTTATGTTGAGAAGGTACAAGAGCCGGAATTCGCTGCCCGCGAACGTGGCTACACCTTCGTATCCCACCAGCAAGAAGTGGGCACCGGCTACTTCGACGATATCACCACCGTGATTCAAGGCGGTCAATCCAGCGTAACCGCGCTGACCGGCTCTACCGAAGAAGAGCAGTTCCACTAAGCAGTGACAGGAGCTGCATGCCAGCTCTGCCCTCCACGCCCGCCAGCCTTGCGCTCGCGGGCGTTTTGTTTTCCTGCAGCCATTTATTAAATCTGGCTAAACAATCAATTCATCAAAAGCGACTAGTCCTGACACGAACAATCACTATACTGGACGCTGCTATTCTTCATTGGCTGGACTGTCGGTCACGGCAAGCCAGCCCTTCCCGCTTCATTTCCAGCAAAGGGATTCATCATGACCAAGGTTGTCGTTGTCTATCATTCCGGCTACGGCCATACCCAACGTGTTGCCCAGCAAGTGGCTGCCGGTGCCAATGCCGAGCTTGTTGCCATCGACGCCGAAGGCAATGTGCCGGACAGCGCCTGGGACCAGCTGGCAGCAGCCGACGCCATCATTTTTGGCGCGCCCACTTATATGGGCAGCCCGAGCTGGCAGTTCAAGAAATTTGCCGATGCCACTTCCAAGGCCTGGTTCACCCGCGCCTGGCAAGACAAGGTATTCGGCGGCTTCACCAACAGTGCCAGCCTGAACGGCGACAAGCAGGTTGCCCTGATCACCCTGCAAACCCTGGCTTCGCAACACGGTGGCATCTGGGTCAGCCTGGGTCTGCTGCCGAGCAATACCAAGGCCGCCCAGCGTACTGACATCAACAATCTGGGTGGTTCGGTTGGCCTCTTGGTACAGTCCCCGGCCGATGCCAGCGTGGATGAAATCCCGCAGGGTGACCTGGACACCGCCAAGCAATACGGCGCACGCGTGGCTGCCATCGCCGCCAAGCTGCGCGGCTGATTTTTCAGCGCTGCAGATGCAAAAAAGCCACCTCGCGAGGTGGCTTTTTCTTTGGCAGGTACCGAAGCAAGTACGGAATCAGGCCTGCTTGTGCAAGTGGGAGTTCTTGCGCGAGTAACCGAAGTACACCACCAGACCAATCACCAGCCACACCACAAAGCACAACCAGGTCAGTATGGACAGTTGCGCCATCAGGAATACGCAGAAGATGACGGCCAGTGCCGGAACATAAGGTACGCCCGGGCACAGGAATTTGCGCGGCAGGTTGGGCTCGGTCTTGCGCAGCTTGATGATGGCAATGGCAATCAGCGAGAAGGCAGCCAGCGTACCGATGTTCACCAGTTCGGCCAGGGTATGCAGCGGAATGAAGCCGGCAATCAGGGCGATGATGGTGCCGATCAGCCAGGTGGCCTTGTACGGCGTGCCGTATTTCGGGTTCACTTCGGAGAAGATTTTCGGCAGCAGACCGTCGCGGCTCATGGCAAACAGGATACGGGTCTGGCCGTAGGTCATCACCAGAATCACGGTCAGCATGCCCAGAATGGCACCCAGATCGACAAAACCGGCAAACCAGTCCAGCTTGGCCACTTGCAGCGCCAGCGATACCGGGTGGTCGATACCGGCGAAATGCGCGTAAGGCACGATGCCGGTCATGATGGCCGACACGATCACGTACAGGATGGAGCAGATGGCCAGCGACCAGATCACACCCTTGGGAATGTCGCGCGCCGGGTCTTTCACTTCTTCCGCCGCACAAGTCACTGCGTCAAAACCCAGGAAGCTGAAGAACACGATGGCCGCGCCATGGAATACGCCATTCATGCCGTAAGGCAGGGCCGGGCTCCAGTTGGCCGGTTTGACATGCCACACGCCGATGGCAATGAACATCAGCACCACGGCTACCTTGATCAGCACCACGATATTGTTGACACGTTTGGATTCCTTGATGCCAAAGGCCAGCAAGGCAGTAATCAGCATCGCGATGGTGAAGGCAGGCAGATTGAACAAGGTATCCTTGCCCGGAACCGCACCCGCCGCAGCCGTCAGCGCATCAGGCAGGTGAATGCCGAAACCGCCCAGCAGGCTCTGGAAATAACCGGACCAACCCACCGATACGGCAGAAGATGCCAGCAGGTATTCCAGCATCAGGTCCCAGCCGATGATCCAGGCCACCAGTTCACCCAGCGTGGCGTATGCATAGGTATAAGTAGAGCCGGAAATCGGCAGCATGGCGGCGAATTCTGCATAGCACAGTGCAGCAAAGCCGCAGGCAAATGCGCCGATGATGAAGGACAACACCAGGCCCGGGCCTGCCACCGTGGCACCGGTACCGGTCAACACGAAAATGCCGGTACCGATGATGGCACCGATCCCCAGCATGGTCAGGTCGAAAGCCGTCAGCTCCTTGCGGAGCCCTTTTGCAGTCTGGGCAAATTCCAGCATGCCCTGAACGCTCTTTTTGCGCATCAAACTCATGTTCAGACTATCCTGTGTGCGCCGGTGCCATTGCCATGTTTGGGCAAGGGGACAACCGGCCTTAGATGATCATACTCAGCCCGTCCGCCGCTGCCCTGTCTGCTGCCGGTTCGTGACCGACAACTCAACGCAGGACACTGCCGCGGAAAACGCGCGATCTTACAGGAAGGGGAGAACAGTTCAAGCCAAAATATTGGACAAAGTGTATCCATTATCCATTAATGGCCTTATATCGCGGCAGGATCTATCCCATACTTGTCATAATTGTGCAAGACAAGGCAGTTTGTAGCGCACCTCAGCCAACAATCCGGCAAAAATTGCTGCATTAACGCAATGCCATGCCTATTTGACATGAATTTGTGCTATACCAAGCCCGGAACCGCCAGCCAGGCCAAAGACCAGGGTGACCGACAGCAAGGGGGTTCCGGGCATGCAGCGAAAACCGTGACGCAACAAACTACAGCTTTCAATCCCAATAGCCGGTGGCGGTGTACACCTGGCGCAGGTGTTCGATGAAATGCCGCACCCGGGCCGGTAGAAAACGGCGTTGTGGAACAACGGCATACACCGGGTAATCCGGCGAGGCAAACTGGTCCAGCACCGTCACCAGCCTCCCCTCGGACAAGTCATCCTTGACCTCCCACAAGGAGCGCCAGGCCAGCCCCAATCCCTGCAAGGCCCAGTCATGCAGCACCGCACCATCATTACATTCCTGACGACCTGACACGCGCAGGTTGATCAGTTCGCCATCCCGTTCAAAGCTCCAGCCACGGCTTTGGCTTTCACCCAGCGACAGACAATTGTGCTGCGCCAGCTCTTCCAGCGTGTGTGGAATGCCATGTCTTGCCAGATAGGCGGGCGACGCCACCACCACACGCCGGTTTTCCGCCAGCCGCATGGCTACCAGCGATGAATCAGCCAGATCCGAAATGCGAATCGCACAATCGATACGCTCGCGCTGCAAATCAATCAGCCGGTCCGACAGATCCAGCGTCACCCGGATATCCGGATGCGCCAGCTGGAATGCCGCAATATGCGGTGCCACGTGACGCCGGCCAAAACCGGCCGGGGCGGATACCCGCAGATGGCCGCGCGCCCGGCCGCTACCGGACGCCACTGCGGCCTCGGCTTCGGACAGTTCAGTCAGTATGCGCTGGCAGTCTTCAAAAAATGCCGCGCCTTCCTGGGTCAGGGTTACGCTGCGCGTGGTACGCACCAGCAGCTTCACCCCCAGCCGCTCCTCCAGCGCATCCAGCCGGCGGCCTATCATGGCCGGCACCACGCCTTGCTGACGGGCAGCAGCGGACAGGCTGCCATGATTGACCACGGCGACAAAGGTTTCCAGCTGTTTGAGTTCGCTCATTGCGTACTTAAAAGTAAAAGATGTTATGCCTATTTATGCATTTTTTTTTACTGTTTGGCTAGATACACTGCTTACATCGCAATGCAGCATTTTGTTGATCAAAGGCAGCGGTTCTGCCGTATAAACGCATTTACTTCAGGAGCAAGCACATGGCTGTCACCCTTCCGCAAGGCGTGGAAATCCTCGCCCCGCTGACCCCGGCGTTTGAAGAAATCCTCACGACCGAAGCACTGTCCTTTGTCGCCAAACTGCATCGCCAGTTTGAAGCACGCCGCCGTGAGCTGCTTGCCGCCCGCGTGGTGCGCCAGGCCGAACTGGATGCCGGCAAGCTGCCTGACTTCCTGCCGGAAACCGCCGCCATCCGTGCCGGCGACTGGAAAATTGCACCGCTGCCACAAGACTTGCTGGACCGCCGCGTGGAAATCACCGGGCCGGTGGATCGCAAGATGATGATCAATGCACTGAATTCCGGTGCCAAGAGCTTCATGGCCGACTTCGAGGACTCCAACTGTCCGAGCTGGGAAAACCAGATCAGCGGCCAGATCAATGTCCGTGATGCGTATCGCAAGACCATTTCCTTTGCCAATCCGGACGGCAAGCAATACAAACTGAACGACACCATTGCCACCCTGATCCTGCGTCCGCGCGGCTGGCACCTGATGGAAAAACACGTCACCGTGGATGGCGAGATTGTCTCCGGCGCACTGTTCGACTTCGCCCTGTCCTTCTTCCACAATATTGCCTACCTGCAAACCGTGGGCAGTGCCACCTATTACTACCTGCCAAAGATGGAAGGCCATCTGGAAGCGCGCCTGTGGAACGATGTGTTCGTGTTTGCCCAGAACGAGCTGGGTATCCCGCAGGGCACCATCAAGGCTACCGTGCTGATTGAAACCATCCTCGCAGCCTTCGAGATGGACGAAATCCTCTACGAACTGCGCGAACACAGCTCCGGCCTGAACGCCGGTCGCTGGGACTACATCTTCAGCTGCATCAAGAAGTTCAAGCAGAATCGCGACTTCTGCCTGGCCAACCGTGCACAGATCACCATGACCGTACCCTTCATGCGTGCCTATGCCCTGCTGCTGCTGAAAACCTGCCACCAGCGCAACGCGCCGGCCATCGGTGGCATGGCCGCACTGATTCCGATCAAGAACGACCCGGTGGCCAATGACAAGGCACTGGGTGGCGTGAAAGCCGACAAGGACCGCGATGCCACCGACGGCTACGATGGCGGCTGGGTGGCTCACCCGGGCCTGGTACCGATTGCCAACGAAGCCTTCAGCCGCGTGCTGGGTGATGCCCCCAACCAGATTGCCAAGCAGCGTCCGGATGTGAATGTCACCGCCGCTGACCTGCTGAACTTCCAGCCGGAAGCGCCGATCACCGAAGCCGGCCTGTCCATGAACATCAATGTGGGCATCCAGTATCTGGGTTCCTGGATTTCCGGCAACGGCTGCGTGCCCATCCACAACCTGATGGAAGATGCCGCCACCGCAGAAATCTCCCGCTCGCAGATCTGGCAATGGATCCGCAGCCCCAAGGGCATGCTGGAAGATGGCCGCAAGGTGACGGTGGAACTGTTCCGCGAACTGCAAGCTGCTGAAGTAGCCAAGCTCAAGGCGGAATACGGCAATCGCTGGACCAAGCAGTACGAAGACGCAGCCCGCATGTTCGACCATCTGACCACCTCGGATGACTTTGTCGAATTCCTCACCCTGCCGGGTTACGACTACATCGACTAAACGATCGATCCAATGGTTGGCAATTTGCCAGCTTACACTCATGCGGCCCGTGATCCGGGCGCTTTTTTTTCGCCTGCCCGACGATCGGGCAACTTCCTGTCTCCAATATCCAATCTCAGCCATTTTATTGCGCAACGCAACAAGAAAAATCTTTGGTATTGGAATAAAATTGCGCGAAATATTCATTTTCCAAAAAAATCTATCCTGACTCACAAGGAATTGCCATGTCCCTACGCCATCGCCAACTGCTGGCTGCCGCTGCAGCCGTGCTCTCCCTGTCTGCTTCCGCTGCCGAGCTCAAGTCGGTTGCCATCACGGCCATTGTCGATCACCCGGCGCTGGATGCCGCCCGCAAAGGGGTGACTGACCAACTGAAAGCCGAGGGTTTTGGTGAGGACAAGGTCAAGGTGCAGTATCAAAGCGCGCAGGGTAACCCGGCTACTGCCGGCCAGATCGCCCGCAAGTTTGTCGGCGACAAGCCGGATGTCGCCGTGGCCATTGCCACACCGTCCGCCCAGGCACTGGTTGCCGCCAGCAAAACCCTGCCCATCGTATTCACTGCTGTCACCGACCCGGTGGCTGCCAAGCTGGTCAGCAGCTGGAAACCCAGTGGCAGCAATGTAACCGGCGTTTCCGACATGCTGCCGCTGGGCCCGCAAGTAGACCTGATCCTGAAGGTAAAACCGGGCGCCAAACGCGTCGGTATGGTGTTCAGCCCGGGTGAGGTCAACTCCACCATAGTGGTGAAGGAACTGAAAGAAGAACTGGCCAAGCGCGGCATGAGCCTGGTGGAAGCCCCGGCACCGCGTACCGTGGATGTGGCCCCGGCGGCCAAGAGCCTGATCGGCAAGGTTGATGCCATCTATACCAGCACCGACAACAATGTGGTGTCCACTTACGAATCGCTGGTGGCCGTCGCCAATCAGGCCAAACTGCCGCTGATTGCCTCGGATACCGACTCGGTGAAGCGTGGTGCCATCGCAGCCCTGGGCATGAACTACTACGATATGGGCCGTCAGACCGGCAAGATCGTAGTTCGCATCCTGAAGGGTGAAAAGCCGGGTGCCATCGCTCCGGAAGTAGGCAGCAAGCTGAGCCTGACCGTAAATCCGTCTGCCGCCATGAAGCAAGGTGCGCCGCTGTCCGCCGCCCTGCTGAAAGAAGCGCAGAACACCGTCAAGTAAGCGGTTAGCAGCCTGACTGCCCGGATGGTTTCACCGCCATCCGGGCTTTTTCCGTCTCAACAGCCCGACCTCACCCAGGTCAGGCTTGCCGGCTACACCCCTGACAGGCCGGCATGTCGCAGAGGTGTTCATGTCCCTGATTTCACTGATGGGCGCGCTGGAAATCGGCCTTATCTTTGCCCTCGTCGCACTGGGCGTGCTGATTTCCTTCCGCCTGCTCAACTTTCCCGACCTTACCGCTGACGGCAGTTTCCCGCTGGGCGGTGCCGTCGCTGCCGTGCTGATTGCCGGTGGCCACGACCCGTGGCTGGCTTGCGGCCTGGCTGCCATTGCCGGTGCGGCTGCCGGTTGGCTGACCGCCTGGCTCAATGTGCGTCTGGGCATCCTGCAATTGCTGGCCAGCATTCTGGTGATGATTGCGCTCTATTCCATCAACCTGCGCATCATGGGCGCACCCAATATCGCGCTGATCGGCCTGCCCACCGTATTCACCCCCTTCATCAGCACGGTGAATGACAACGCCTGGCTGATTCAGCCTGCTGTGCTGGCGGTCATTGTGGTCATCGCCAAGCTGTTGCTGGACGCCTTCTTCGCCTCGGAAACCGGCCTCGCGCTGCGCGCCACCGGTGCCAACCCGCGCATGGCACGGGCACAGGGCATTTCCACCGACCGCATGACCCTGGCCGGCATGGCCCTGTCCAATGCACTGATTGCACTGGCAGGTGCCCTATACGTGCAAACCCAGGGTGGTGCCGACATCTCCATGGGCATCGGCACCATTGTGGTGGGCCTCGCCGCCGTCATCATCGGAGAAACCCTGCTGCCGCCACGCACACTATGGCTGGTGACACTGGCCACCGTGCTGGGCGCACTGCTCTACCGCCTGCTGATCGCCCTGGCGCTGAATGCCGACTTCATCGGCCTGCAAGCCCAAGACCTGAACCTGATTACCGCCGTGCTGGTGGGCCTGGCGCTGGTACTGCCCAAAATCAAGGGCAAGCTGCGCAACAAGCAAGGAGGGAAATCCGCATGATGCGCGCCGACAATCTGTTCAAGACATTCAACCCCGGCACTCCACTGGAAAACCCGGTGCTGCGCGGCCTGTCGCTCACCATCGAGTCCGGTCAGTTCGTCACTGTGATCGGTAGCAATGGTGCTGGCAAATCCACCTTCCTGAATGCAATCAGCGGAGACATCAGTCCAGACACCGGCAGCCTGTTCATCGACGGGCAGGATGTCACCCGCCAGTCCGCCTGGCAGCGTGCAGCACTGGTGGCCCGCGTGTTCCAGGACCCGCTGGCCGGTACCTGTGAAGGGCTCACTATCGAAGAAAACCTGGCACTGGCCATGCAGCGCGGCCAGGGACGCGGCCTGTCGCGCGCCGTCAAGGCCAGCTATCGCGAAGCCTTCCGCGACAAGCTGTCCACACTCAAGCTGGGTCTGGAAAACCGCCTGGGAGACCGCATGGGCCTGCTGTCCGGTGGTCAGCGCCAGGCCGTCAGCCTGCTGATGGCATCCTTGCAGCCTTCCCGCCTGCTGCTGCTGGATGAACACACCGCCGCGCTCGACCCCAAAACGGCTGCCTTCGTGCTGGAGCTGACTGACCGCATCGTGACCGAGAACAAGCTGACCGCCCTGATGGTGACTCACTCCATGCGTCAGGCACTGGACCATGGCCATCGCACCGTCATGCTGCACCAAGGCCGCGTGGTACTGGATGTCAGCGGCGACAGCCGCAGCCGCATGGATGTGCCCGATCTGTTGGCCATGTTCGAGCAGACGCGCGGTGAAAAGCTGGACGACGACGCGTTGTTGCTGGGCTGAGTTCTACCTTCGTGCCGGTTGCTGCACCGCAGCCGGCACGGGCCTGCCACGCTCAGTGGCCAATTGCTGGCCAGATATGCGAACCTTCTGCATCAACCCGGCTCAAACGCCTGTTCGCCAATTTTTGCAGGAGTCCGCATGAAATCCACGCTAATTCCCTCCCTGATGGCAGCCAGCCTGCTCATCACACCGGCCCTAGCCAAGGCAGCTGATGGCATCGAACTGCGTCTGTCAGGCTCTGCCCAGCAAGAAGTCGCCAACGACCAGCTACAAGCCACGCTTTACCTGCAGGAAAAAAGCGATCAGCCCGCCACGCTGGCCAACCGCCTGAACAAGGGCATTGCCCAGGGCATGGCACTTGGCAAGAAATATCCTCAAGTGGACGTCAGCAGTGGCAGCTATAACAGCTGGCCCAGCTACGACAAGAACGGCAAGATTCAAGGCTGGCAAGGCCGCGCGGAAATCCGCCTGAAAAGCCGGGACATGACCCAGGCAGCAGAACTGGTAGCACAGCTACAGAAAACCATGCTGCTGGAAGGCGTGCAGTTCACCGTATCCGATGCTGCCCGTCGCGCTGCGGAAAAAGCCATGATTCCAGCTGCATTGGCCGAAATGCAGGCACAAGCCAATATCACGGCGCAAACCCTCGGCAAAAGCCGTATTACCATCAAGGAGCTGGAGTTTGGCAATGCAGCCCCGGCCTTCCGCCCCCCCATGCTGATGCGCGCTGCCGCAGCGCCCATGGCCAAGGAAGCCGATGTGGCACAGCCAGACTGGCAACCAGGCCAAAGCCAGTTGCAACTCACCATCAATGGCAAGATTGAGCTCAACTAGCCCTTTATGCCACCGCAACCTTGCGCTACAGTAAGCAACACAACGGGCTGAATACATCAGCCCGCTTTTACGACCCGCCGAGCACTCTACCACCATGAAACTGATTGCCTCCTACACCAGTCCGTATGCCCGCAAGGTACGCATCGTACTGGCCGACAAGAAGATTGATTGCCCGCTGGAAGAGGACATGCCGTGGAATCCGGATAGCCAGGTCCCGCATTACAACCCGCTGGGCAAAGTCCCGGTGCTGGAGCTGGATGACGGCAGCACCCTGTTCGATTCGCGGGTCATCGTGGAATATCTGGACAATATCTCGCCAGTTGCACGCCTGCTGCCACAGGAAAACCGTCGCCTGATCAATACCCGTCGCTGGGAAGCACTGGCCGATGGCATTACCGATGCCGCCGTCGCCATTGTGCTGGAACAGCGCAGGCCAGCAGACAAGCAGATGCCGGAATGGATCGCACGGCAACAGGACAAGATAGATCGTGGGCTGGCAGTCATGGCCGCCGATCTGGCTGAACGGCAATGGTGTAATGGCGAAAGTTATAGCCTGGCTGACATTGCCGTCGGCTGCTGCCTGGGCTACCTGGATTTCCGTTTCCCGGCCATTGACTGGCGCGAACGCCACCCCAATCTGGCAAGCCTGCTGGAACGGTTGTCCGCTCGCCAATCATTCATCGATACCCGGCCACCGGCAGCGTAAACAAGACATACAAAAACCGGGGCAATCCCGGTTTTTTTCATTTTCCACACCAACGCGCTCATGTCGGCCGTGGTGCCAGCATGATGATGGCCATTCCAGCCAAGGCCAGTGTAGCCCCCAGCACATCCCACAAGCCGGGCCGCACGCCATCAACCCCCCACAGCCATAACAAGGCCACCACCACATAGACACCGCCGTAAGCGGCATAGACACGCCCGGCCGCCGCCGGATGCAAGGTCAGCAGCCAGACAAACAGCAGCAGTGAAAGCGCGGCTGGAACTAATAAATAGATTGAACCCTGCTGTTTCAGCCACAGCCAGGGCAGATAGCAGCCGGTAATCTCGGCCAATGCCGTCAGGCCAAACAAGAGCAATAATTTCAATAATTCCACTACCGTTCCTTCACTGCATTTCGCCGCCGTGGATGCCAATATCAGCGGGCAGCCTGCGCCAGTTCCTGCTGATACACGGCTACCTCCTCGGCCATCCAGCTGGCAAATTCACGCTGCTTGAGCAAGGAGCTTTCGCGCTGTGGCCATACCAGCCAGTGCGGATAGGGATAAGGCACCACGATATCACTCAGTTGCACCAGCATGCCGGACTTAAGACCAGCATCCACCAGGCTACGCCGCTCCAGCGCTACTCCCATGCCCTGCTGCACGGCCTGCAATACCAGATTGGAATCATTAATCCACAGCCCAGCTTGTGACGGTTCTTCCACTCCGGCGGCCTGACACCAGCCCATCCAGCTTTCCACGGTGCGAACCACCGGCCCGGCAACAATCTCGGCTGGAGTCCGTGGCAGTTTGCCCTGCCGGAAACCAGGTGAGGCCACGACCACCAACTCATCATCAAACAAATGTTGCTGCTGCAAACCCTCCCAGCCGCCCTGCCCCATGCGCACACCGATATCCACCAGCCCCTGGCGCAAATCCTGAATATCCAGACTGGCACGCAAACTGATGCGGTATTGCGGGAAACGTGCCTGAAAACGCGGTAAGCGTGGCAACAGCCAGTGCGCGCCAAAGGACGGCAGCACGGCGACCACCAGTTCGCCATCCCGCGGGCGCGCCTGAATCAATCGTGTAGCTTCGGTTAACTCGGTCAGCCCGATACGCACTTGCAGTGCATACAGTCTCCCATCCTCGGTCAGGCGCAGTCCCCGGCCTTCCCGGACAAACAACACCACACCCAGCATCTCCTCAAGCTGGCGTATTTGCTGGCTGATGGCCGAATGCGTCACATGCAGCTCGCTGGCTGCCTGCGTAACACTACCCAGTCGGGCGAGTGCTTCGAAACTGCGTAGTGCAGATAGGGGTGGTAAAGGTCTCATGTAAGAAAAACTAACATGAATTCCAAATAAATATCAATTTTCAGCGGCAACCGCACAACTTATAGTGAACTCACCCCCACGAAAGGAGATGACCATGTCCCACTCATTAAGGCTGGAACTGGCAAAAGGTGAACTGCTGGTAGTACAACTATCCCGACCCTGCCTGATCGTTGCCGCTAGCGGTGCACACTGGCTGACAATTGACGGCCAGGACATCTGCCTGCAAGGTGGAGACTCGGTACAGCTCCCTGCCGGCAAGCTGCTGCTGGAAGGACATGGCCAGCTGGAAATGCGCCCCGCCACCAATACCCCTCAATGCAGCTGGCTAAGCATTGCCAGCCATTTTCAAACCGCTTGAACAGGAAGGCAGATCATGCAACTGATTGGCATGCTGGACTCCCCTTATGTACGCCGTGTTGCCATCAGCATGCGCTTGATGGGGATTCCGTTTACCCATCGCGCCGTATCGGTATTTCGCCATCTGGCTGAATTCCAATCCATCAATCCGGTGGTGAAGGCCCCGACCCTGATGCTGGATGATGGCAATACGCTGATGGACTCCACCCTGATTCTGGATTATCTGGACACCCTGTATCCAGAGCGCAGCCTGATGCCCAAGACCCTGCCACAACGTCAGCACTGCCTGTACCTGCTGGGGCTGGCGCTAGCCGCCATGGAAAAAAGTGTGCAACTGATTTACGAGCAACAGCTACGCCCCGAGGACAAACGGCATTTGCCCTGGCAGGAACGCGTCACAAGCCAATTGACTGCGGCATACAGCGCGCTGGAACAGGCGATGGCAACACTACCGCCAGATATTAACAACATGGATCAGGCCGGTATCAGTATTGCCGTTGCCTGGCGCTTCAGTCGAGAGCTACTGCCACAGCAACTGAACTGGATGGACTTCCCGCTGCTGCAACAATGGAGCACACAAGCCGAGGCCCTGCCAGCCTTTGTGGCCACTCCCTTTGAGTAAGCACAGCAGCGCCCCCTGACTGGTAGCGTCCATAAGACAAAACCGCCCCGAAGGGCGGTTTTGTCTTGTACTGCGGTCAACGAGGCAAACTCAGACCGACAACTCCAGCAAAAGCTTGTTGATACGCTTGACGAAGGTGGCAGGGTCTTCCAGTTTGCCACCCTCGGCCAACAAGGCCTGGTCGTACAGCACCTGAGCCAGATCGGCAGCACGTCCGGCGTCCGACTCTTCAGCCAGACGTTTCACCAGCACGTGTTCCGGATTGATTTCCAAGGTAGGCTTGCTCGCTTCCACTTTTTGGCCGGGCGCCTTCAGCATACGTTCCAGGTGGGCACTCATATCGTGTTCACCCGCAACCAGGCAGGCCGGGCTGTCGGTCAGACGCACGGTAGCACGCACTTCCTTCACCTTGTCGCCCAGAGCATTCTGCACTTTTTCCACCAGCGGTTTCGCTGCTTCTTCAGCCTGCTTCTGTGCTTCCTTGTCGGCTTCGTCTTCCAGCCCGCCCAGGTCCAGTTCGCCCTTGGCTACCGACTGCAGCGACTTGCCATCGAACTCGAACAGCGAACCAACCACCCACTCATCCACACGGTCGGTCAGCAACAGCACCTCCACGCCCTTCTTCTTGAACACCTCCAGATGTGGGCTGTTACGCGCCGCGGCCAGCGTATCGGCGGTGATGTAGTAGATCTTGTCCTGACCTTCTTTCATACGGCCGATATAGTCGCTCAGGCTGACAGTCGGTTCATCGCTTTCAACAGTGCTGGAAGCAAAACGCAACAGCTTGGCGATACGCTCCTTGTTGGCATGGTCTTCGCCCACGCCTTCTTTCAGCACCTGGCCGAACTCTTTCCAGAATGCGGCGTATTTTTCCGGCTGATTGCTGGCCAGATCTTCCAGCAAGCCCAGCACCTTCTTGACGCAACCGGCGCGAATCGCGTCGATATCCTTGCTTTCCTGCAGGATCTCACGTGAAACATTCAACGGCAGATCATTGCTGTCGATTACGCCACGCACAAAACGCAGGTATTGCGGCATCAGCTTGTCGCTGTCTTCCATGATGAACACGCGGCGTACATACAGCTTGATGCCCTGCTTGCGCTCGCGGTCCCACATGTCGAACGGTGCGCGGGACGGGATATATAGCAGTTCGGTGTATTCCTGACGACCTTCGACGCGGGCATGGCTCCAGGCCAGCGGGTCGGTGAAGTCATGTGCCACATGTTTGTAAAACTCGATGTACTGCTCGTCGCTGATTTCGCTCTTGCTGCGGGTCCACAAGGCCGAAGCGGCATTGACGGCTTCAAGCTCGTCGCTTTCAATTACTTCGCCATTTTCGCCGTAGCTATTGCCCTTCTTCATCAGAATCGGGATGGAAATATGGTCGGAGTAGGTACGCACAATGCGCTTGAGTGCCCAATCGGCCAACAACTCGTCTTCACCTTCCTTCAGGTGCAGGACGATGTCGGTACCACGACCAGCCTTTTCCACCTGTTCCAGCGTGTACTCCCCTTCGCCCTGGGATTCCCAGCGGACGCCTTCGCTGGCGGCAGCACCGGCACGACGGGTAGTCAGGCTCACCTTGTCAGCAACAATGAAGGCCGAGTAAAAACCAACACCAAACTGGCCAATCAGATTGGCATCCTTCTTGGAGTCACCAGACAGTTGTTCGAAGAATGCCTTGGTGCCAGACTTGGCGATGGTACCGATATTGGTAATCACCTCGTCGCGACTCATGCCGATACCATTGTCAGAAATGGTGATGGTGCGGGCTTCCTTGTCAAAGCTGACGGTAATCTTCAGCTCGGCATCATTCTCAAACAACTCGGGCTTGGCCAGACCTTCAAAACGCAATTTGTCGGCAGCATCCGATGCATTGGAGATCAGCTCTCGCAGGAAGATTTCCTTGTTGGAATACAAGGAGTGGATCATCAGGTGAAGCAGTTGTTTGACTTCGGTCTGAAAGCCCAGGGTTTCTTTCTGTGCGCTCATGGTCTCTATTCATCAGTGGTTGGGTAACAGTGAGCAGACAGATAGGGACAAGCCAGCCGATTTCAATACCCTCAACACAGCAATGGTCAGGATTGTCTGTGTGGACAGGCAACGCTCACGCAGCAAGATATCGAATCAGTCCGGCTTCAGTCGCTGCATAAGCTGCGCCACGATGGAAATTGCCATTATCGCTGGTTGTTGACTGTTGATCCCTTCTATTCCCAAAGGGCAGTGAACACTGGCGATACACCCAAGGGGTACTCGATTGATCAGGCGCAAATTGAAACTGGCCAGTTTGCCACGACATCCCAGCAAGCCGATAAAGCGTGCATCTCCGCGCAGCAAAATCTGCTCGACCCAGTCGAAATCAAGCAAATCGTCATCAGTCATCACCAGCCAGCAAGCATTGGCAGGCAAATTGCACATCTGCTCGACGCCGCCTGCCACAGGGTGAATATTGCAAGCCAACTCCTCGGGAAAAATTGACGGGCGATGATCCAGCCAATATACGGTGCAAGGCAGTTCGCCCAGCAAACGAATCACCGCCCGACCGACAGGGCCTGCTCCACACAACACCACCTGCATCGTGCTGGGAGCCATATCAAGCACTTAGTGTCCAGGTACAGACATGACCTCCGTCGAGCTGGCTTCCGTCAGATCGCTACTCCCAAGTCCATTGAAAAAGGCATTCAAGATTACCGCAGTCAAGCTTGCCAACAAGATACCGCTATGTAACAGCGGTGCCATACCTGCGGGCATCTGCCCAAAAAAATCCTTGGCAACCGTTGGAATCATGCCCATACCCAGACTGATGGCAACAATGTAGAGGTTGTAACGATTATGGAAGTCCACACGTGATAACACCTTGATGCCAGTGGCCAGCACCATGCCAAACATCACGATGCCAGCACCACCCAGTACGAAGGGAGGAATGGAGGCAACAACAATGGACATCTTAGGTACCAGCCCGAAAGCAATCAGGATAAAACCCGACATCACGCACACCCAGCGGCTACTCACACCGGTAATGCTGACCAGTCCGATATTCTGCGAAAACGAAGTATGCGGGAACGTATTGAACATGCCACCAAACAGGGTGCCCACAGCATCGACACGCAAACCACGTACCAGATCCTGACGCTTGACAGGGCGATTTACGATTTCACCCAGTGCCAGAAACATGCCCATGGATTCGATGAAGACAATCAGCATCACCACTGTCAATGTGACGATGGACCATAGTTCAAATCTTGGGGCACCAAACTTGAAAGGCAGAATCATGGCAAACCAATTGGCATCCTGCAGTCCATTAAAATCAACTTTTCCCAGTAACAAAGCAATGACAAAGCCAAGTACCAAGCCAAGCAGAATGGAAATATTGGCAAGAAAGCCCGAAGCAAACCGGATGATCAACAGGATGAAGACGAGGACGGTCAACGAAATTCCCAGATATAAGGGACTACCGTAATCAGGAGAACCGAGCCCACCTGCCGACCAATTGATACCGACGCCAATAATAGAAAGACCAATTGAAGTAATTACTACCCCGGTGACCAATGGTGGAAAGAAACGAATCAGACGGCCGATCAGTGGAACCAGCAACAGCGATATCAAACCTGCGGCCATGGTTGCCCCGAAAATTCCGGGAAGACCTAACTCAGGGTTCTGTCCGATCGCAATCATTGGCCCAACCGTGGCAAATGTAACTGCCATAATGACAGGCATGCGTATACCGAAACCCTTGATACCCAGACATTGCAACAAGGTAACCAAGCCACAACAGAACAAATCGGCACTCACCAAGAATGCGACTTGCTCCTTGGGTAGACCGACAGCACCTCCAACAATCAGCGGGACAGCCACTGCTCCAGCATACATCACCAAAACATGTTGTAGTCCAAGAGTAAATAACTGTAGAAATGGCAGCTTTTCATCCACCGGATGAATGGGTTTTATTACGCTCATCAGATCTCTCCTGTGCATCGCTCATGCCGTATGACTTGTGTAGTCCACCGATGAAACCAGCAAAATACGAGCATGACCGGGCCGCCCAGTTGCCTCGGCAACAAGGAAAATAGCAAAATCAGGCAAATAAATTAGAGGGAAGCTTCGATTCGGTATTGTTGTGAGAGCATCACTTCATCACAGTTGTGACCACTGCCTACACGGTCAACCACAATGAAATCGCCTTCTTGCTGCAAGCTGATCAATGGGTGGTGCCAACAATTCCGAAAATAGTTAACACCCTGATCGGATTTGGCATGAAAGGCACGCAAACCACGCTCGTCTGGCATTCCATCAGGCAAGCTGGGAGCAACTACCACGACAAATGAAACGCCATTACAAGGAATGAATGACTGGCTACCTAAAGGATGCCGCTCCAGCATACTTATACTAAGCGGAAAATCAAATGCGACACCTCGTGCCATACTGATGGCAGGCAAACCATCCTCCCCGCAAATATCGACCAGACCAAGCTTGTGATAACGACGCGTACTACCATTATTGATAGGAAACCAATCACTACCCGTTATTTCAATTACATTACCGAATGGTGCAAATGCTTCTTTGGTCAGCATTTCCAAATTAAGCAAAGCCATAATAACTCTCCTCACTCATATTTTATTGACTTTACTCACTTGCCAAACGACCAAAAATACGTAAACGACTGACTCCTCCATCAGGAAAAATATTCAAGCGTACATGATTGACTGGGCCTAAAGAACGGATATATTCTCGATCAAAAAAGTGCTGGGCATCCATGGTCATTTTTTGTTCTGGCAGTAAAGTTTCCCAAAACATTGCCTGGGTCACAATAGACTGCTCTGTCCCCTGTCTAACCAATGCAGCCTGAATGGAAACACTATCGGGATAGTTACCCTTGAAATGAGCGGTATCAACTTCAATACGTTCGATCACTGCCGCATGTCCAAGCTTTACAATACACCAGTCATTTCCGGGTTCTCGCCGACGCCGGGTTTCCCACCCATCCCCCATATTTACTCCTCTGCCCGGCATAATCAATCTAAATGGCACACCAAAATGAGCATCGTTATATGCAAGAACACGCCCACCCTGTTGCAGAGCAGATACTTCATATAAAGCACTTTTATCCTTACTGCTCCAGTCGATATGAACCTCTCCATAAACACGTAGTCGTGCCACACCACCATCAGGATAAATATTCAAACGAACATGAGTCCAGACACGGGCTTCATCAATGGCAAAAAAATGGTGCGCATTACCGCGTATAGATACTGCGGGAATAAGCGTTGTCCATTGCGTATTTTCGTCGGGCACTCCATCGGAATAGCAGGCTTCCAGCACTGATGCGGGTGGGAAATTACCAGTAAAATGACTGGTATCAATATCAATCCCTTTGATTACGCCTGGCAAACCCAATTGAATGACAGCATGGTCATGTCCTCCATTACGGCGACGCTGCGTCTCCCAGCCATCCATCCATTTCCCATGATCGTCAAACTTGCCTACCAAAAACACAGGTGATGCTGACTGCAACATACGCTCAGCTGGGGCAAACCATTCATCAGAACAGTGTACAACCTTGGCTCCAAAATCAGCATCTGCCAGATTCACATAGTGACGGGCATAATCGGGCAACTCTACAGTCGCGGCATGTAGCACAGTAAATTCATGCTGGGAATTAATGCTCATGATGTCTCTCCTTTATTATCAATATTAAAAAAACTATTTTAATGAACAGTATGTGCTACGGTTTGTACGAGCAGGACTACACCAATAGAGAAAAAACATAAAGCTGAAACAGCGAGAAAGAACTTACGAAGACCAGCCATCTTGGACAGCAAGTAATTAGCCAACAATCCATAGCCAAACTTGCAAAAAAAATCCACAACCATCCACCCAACAATCATCCATACAAGTTGAGGAAACAGTGGTTGCGTTGATACCAAAAACTGTGGCAAAAGTGCCAAAAAAAACACAATATCTTTTGGATTACTGATACCAAGCAGAAAGGCTTTGGAAAAGAGCTCAGTGCCAATCGGCGGGCCACTCATTTCCACCTGAATAGATTTCATTCTTCCTTGCCATGTTCGCAACCCCAGATATAACAAATAGCAAGCCCCAAACAGCTGCAATAGCAAAAACATAGAAGGAGATGTCAATAACAGGGAGCCAATCCCTAGTGCAGACAACAGTAACAAACTGACCGAGGCCAGAACTCCTCCAACAAAACCTGGCCAACTCCGCCATACACCGTATTGAACTGCGTTACCGACCATGAAAAGAGACAAGGGGCCCGGCACAGCAATCACTACCGTAATGGCTAACAGGTACAAGACCAACATCTCAGCAGTCATCGAGCAACATCCTCAGGAAACATGGCCTCCAAGCGTAAACGTGCAATGCGGTATATTTGCTTCAAGCACTCACGACGTTCTTCTTCAACTTCAGATCCCAAACGTCGTTCAAACTCACGGAGAATTCCCATTCGGTCATATCCACGAACGGCAAGAATGAAAGGAAACCCGAATTTAGCCTGATAAGCCTGATTAAGATGATGCAGCCGGGCGAACTCTTCGGGTGAACATTGATCCAGCCCAGCTCCCACCTGCTCTTCCGAGGACTCCCGGGTCAATTCACCACGAACTGCAGCTTTGCCTGCCAACTCCGGGTGTGCTCTGATCAACGCGATCTGCGGGCCGTAGCCTGCCTTTTCCACTTCGGCGCTCATTACTGCAGCCAGTTCCATCACCGAATGAAACGGACGCAAAGCAGCAGTACGTTCGGCCACCCAGGGAGAGTGTTCGAATACCCCACCAAGTGCATCAACAAAATCATCAAACGGCAGTTGGTTCAATAACTCTAGTGTCATGCGAGGTTTCATGGGCATACCTCCCGCGCAGAATAAGGATGATGGCGTACCCAGTGGCGGGCAATATCAACGCGGCGGCATATCCATACCCATTGATGCTGTTGAACGTAATCAAGAAATTTTTGTAGCGCAGCGAAGCGACCAGGCCGCCCGATCAAGCGGCAGTGCAAACCAATCGACAGCATTGCCGGGGATGATTCACCTTCGGCATACAGCACATCAAAACTGTCTTTGAGGTACTGATAAAAGTGCTTGCTTGTATTGAACCCTTGCGGGGAAACAAAGCGCATATCGTTAGCATCCAGCGTATATGGCAGCACCAGATGAGGTTTGCATTCCCCATTGTGCAAACGCACTTCGGTCCAAAAGGGTAATTCGTCACCATAATTATCCGCGTCGTATAGAAATCCTCCCTCTTCAACCACCAAGCGTCGCGTATTGGGGCTATCTCTTCCCGTATACCAGCCTGCAGGATGCTCACCGGTATATTGCTGCACGATTTCAACACAACGTTGCATATGCTCTCGCTCCAGTCCTACATCTATATCTTGGTAATGTAACCAGCGATAACCATGACATGCCAGTTCATGACCTTGCTCCACAAATGCAGCTGCAGCTTCCGGATTACGCTCTAGCGCCATACCAACAGCAAAAACTGTCAATGGCAATTCACGCCGCTCGAATTCACGCAAAATACGCCATACTCCAACACGTGACCCATATTCGTATAAGCTTTCCATCGACATATGACGTGCCGCATATGCAGCAGCTCCTACAATTTCTGATAAAAACTGCTCTGAAACGGCATCGCCATGAAGAACATTACTTTCTCCACCTTCCTCATAATTGAGAACAAATTGAACTGCCACTCTGGCCTGGCCTGGCCAACACACCGGTGGGCGCTGTTTCCCATAGCCGACCATATCGCGTGGATAATCTCTCTTCATGCTATGAACTCCTTCGCCTTGGCATACACTGACATCCTCGACAAAACAAAAAGGATCGACACACTCAAACGCGATACTAACATTTACATCCAATCATCCCGATTCTGAATACATTAATCCACACCAGTTGCTATAACTACCTATAAGTATTGATACGCTGACGCACTTCGTATTTATCAACACCACTGTCAACACATCCACGACCTCCCCCCTGCATTCTCCGCATGGATTTCGCACCGAATGTAGCAAATTGATCATCTACTCGGTTTCGATTCATCAATCCCAAGCGTACCGTAGCTCCCAACGGGATAAACATGTCTGAAAGTACAGCTTCAGACCAACTCACAGAATAAAATCACACCATCACAAGCTTTCAAGGATAAGCGCGCTGCTCATAGCCTATCGGCATTTACGCCAAACCGGATAAGAGATAGTGCCATTGAAGGGAAGAATTTACTTACTCATCAAAAAGGATGGTGTTTCACTTTTCCAATTGCTACAACATGGCATGCACCTTCATTCAAATATTGACAATTACCACAAAAACAAAACAATATCGCCAGATTCATGCTTTACAACAATCCTAAAAAATGAATTCAAGCTGAACTAAAAGACAGGACTTTCTTACCCAGGAGACAATAATGGGACATATTTCCACACATGTTTTGGACACCATGCATGGTCGGGCCGCAAAGGGGATGTACTTCGAGCTATACCGTGTAACAGAAGAAAAACGGAGCCTGCTGTGTCAGCAGCATACCGATGAGAATGGTCGGAGCAGCAAGGCTTTATTGAACAGTGATGAGATGAAAGTCGGCATCTACGAACTGATCTTTTATGCAGGTGATTACTTTATTGCGCAAGGCGTAAAACTGACTCAGCCCAGTTTTATAGACCGTGTAATACTGCGCTTTGGTATTGCCGACACCAGTCAAAATTATCATGTCCCACTAATTGTCACACCATGGACGTACTCAACTTACCGCGGCAGCTGACTACCATTCTTTCTATCAGGAAAAAACTTATGGAAAGCTATCTCACGGAGTTTGGCAACCTGCTGCTACGCTGGTTGCATGTCATTGCCGCCATTGCCTGGATCGGTGAATCAATTTACTTCGTCATGCTAGACAACAGCCTGACAAAGCCAAATGAAGAAAAGGATTCACGCTATGATTTGATTGGTGAAATGTCATCGGTACACGGTGGTGGTTTCTACCACAATCAGAAATATCTGACCCACCCTCCTTTCCCTTTAGATGAAAAGCTACACTGGTCATTCTGGAAGTCTTACACTACTTGGCTTTCAGGCTTTGCCTTGTTCTGCTTGTTATACCTGAGCAATGCTTCTGTCTATCTGGTTAATCCGGCAAGCCCCTGGGCTTGGGCAGCAGTATTGACCCCAGGAGAAGCCGGTGTAGCTGCACTTGCATTACTTATTGTTGGATGGCTGCTTTACGACGAGTTATGCCGCCGAATAAGTCCAGAAATGCAAAGAGATGGTCTCTTGAGCATCGCTGTTGCAATTCTGATGTCAGGAGTCGCGTACTTCAGCAGTCATGTATTTCAAGGGCGTGCTGCATTCCTTCTGACAGGAGCAGTCATGGCAACATGTATGTCTGCAAATGTATTCTTCTGGATCATTCCAGGTCAGCGAAGAATGGTAAAAGCACTTAACTCCGGAGAACAACCCAACCCACTAGATGGTAAGCGAGGAAAACAACGGTCTGTACACAATACCTACTTTACACTACCTGTGGTTTTTCTGATGATCAGCAACCACTATGCCTTTGCTTACAGTAATGAGGCATCGTGGTTCATCATGACGCTATTCATTCTGTCCGGGGCACTAATCAGACAGTATTTTGTGCTACGCCACCAAGGTCAGAATATGCTGACTTTACCAGCGGCCAGTGGAATTCTCTTGTTTGTCATTGGAATGATAGCGGCACCCACTGACATCAAAACAGTCCCGACAGAAACAAGGAGTAGCAATAGCAATGACAATAAATCCTTGCCTGCTACAAGCAATAATATCCATATGGTCAGTCGCATCCTGCAAGAGCGCTGCGTTTCGTGCCATTCAGCAAGGCCCACGCAAGTCGGATTTAGTGCCGCGCCGGCAGGCATACTACTTGATAATGATCAGGATATCCAAAGACATCACACCAAAATCAAACAAGTAGTAGCCAGTAAATACATGCCCTTGGCCAATCTAACAAAAATGAGTGACGAGGAGCGACTGCAGATTTCCCAGTGGCTACCATAAAGAACAGGCACTCCTTCATTCAGGTGAGACTTTTATCAGTTTCACCTTTTTTATTTTCAACTATTTTCCATAAATCAGGATTGAAGTGCATTTAAAATTCACTCAATCTTGCAATATAAAATGGGGTGGATAAATCCACCCCGATCGTAATACACTATCAACAAATCGCTATTTCAAAACTACTGTGCTGAAATAGAATAATCAGATAGTTTCTCCAGCGCACGTACCATCGCACTATGATCCCAAGACCCACCACCTTGAGCAACACAACTATTAAACAACTGTTGCGCCAGTGCCGTTGCAGGTAAAGCCAATGCCATTTGCTGGGCGCTGCTTAGCGCCAGATTGAGGTCTTTTTGATGCAATGTAATTCGGAATCCTGGATCAAATGTCCGCTTTACCATACGTTCACCATGCACTTCCAGTATTTTGGAAGAAGCAAAGCCTCCTAGTAGCGCCTGCCTTACCTTTTCAGGGTTAGCTCCTGCACGCGAGGCAAACAGTAGTGCCTCACCCACCGCCTCGATAGTCAATGCAACTACTATTTGATTGGCTACCTTGGCAGTTTGGCCATCTCCATTGCCACCAACCCTGGTGATATTTTTCCCCATCAATTGCAATACGGGTAGCATTTGTTCGAAGACAGGCTGTAGCCCTCCTACCATGATAGATAAGCTGGCTGCACGTGCTCCCACCTCCCCCCCAGAGACTGGAGCATCTAGATAATGCCCACCCAATTGCTCTATCCGACTGGCAAATTTCTTGGTTTCAATCGGGGAAATGGATGACATATCCACGACTACCTTGCCGCTAAGATTTGCTTCAGCCACGCCATTGGCCCCAAACAATACGGCTCCCACATCTGGGGTATCTGGCAGCATCAGAATAATGATGTTGGCTAGCTCCGCTACCTGTTTCGCACTGTCACAAACAGTAAGCTGATAACTTGTCAAAGACTGAGGTACGCCGCTGCGTGAATTGACGAATAGTGAATGGCCAGCTTCTAGCAAGTGTTTGGCCATAGGAGCACCCATGATGCCCAGTCCGATAAATCCAATTTTTTTCATCTATGTCTCCTCGTTTTAATCAAACTTACTGGTACTGCTTCATCCAGCCCAGGCCAGCGACGGTAGTACTTTTAGGTTTGTATTCGCAACCAATCCACCCTTGATATCCAATTCGATCCAAGAAACTGAACAAGAAGGAATAATTGATTTCGCCCGTGCCAGGCTCGTGCCGGCCCGGATTATCTGCCAGCTGGATATGTGCGATATGCGGTAGTTGTAGCTGCAGTGTCTGGGCCAGCTCTCCTTCCATACGTTGCATGTGATAAATGTCGTACTGGACATACAGATTGTCGCAGCCAAGTTCCCGTATCATGGCGAGTACCTGTCGGGTTCGGGACACCACAAAACCGGGAATATCGAATGTATTGATAGGCTCGACTAATAGTTTGATCCCCTCATCTTTCAAGGCTTTTGCAGCAAATCGCAGGTTGTTGTGCAGGGTTTCCAGTACGACATCGGGGTCTGCATTTTGGGGGCGTATACCTGCCAGAACGTTTAATTGACGGCATCCAAGCGCTTTTGCATAGCTGATTGCTTCGCCAACGCCATCCTGAAATTCTGCTTTACGGTCAGGCAGACAAGCGATTCCACGCTCACCAGCCGCCCAATTACCTGCCGGAAGGTTGTGTAGTACTTGTTCTAGCTGGTGCTTATCCAATAGCTCAGCCAGTTGCTGTTTGTCGTAACCATAGGGAAAAAGGTACTCAACTCCCCGAAATCCGGCTTTGGCTGCGGCTTGAAAACGTGACAGAAAATCCACTTCGTTAAACAGCATGGTGAGGTTGGCGGCAAATCTTGGCATAGGACTCTCCCACAGGATGTCGGCCGGTCAAGTTTGCCGGCCACATGGTTATTGCCGACTTACACGGTCAAATCGACAATATCTTCAAATTCGTTGATGGCATTGATTTCAGTACCCATGGCAATATTGGTGACCCGTTCAAGGATGACCTCGACCACAACCGGTACAGAAAATGCTTCCATCAAGCGGCGTGCCTCGGCAAAGCCTGTTGCCAGCTGTTCCGGGTCAGTCACTCGTACCGCTTTACAGCCCAACCCTTCCACTACCTTGACGTGATCAACACCATAGCTACCAAGCTCTGGAGCGTTGATGTTCTCGAAACTCAGTTGTACGCAGTAGTCGATATCGAACTGACGTTGTGCCTGGCGAATAAGCCCCAGATAGCTGTTGTTAACCAACACATGAATGTATGGGATGCGGAACTGCGCGCCGACGGCGAGCTCTTCCACCATGAACTGGAAGTCATAATCCCCGGAGATGGCGACCACTTCGCGTGTGGAATCCGCCACCTTGGCACCAAGTGCCGCGGGAATGGTCCAGCCCAGTGGTCCAGCCTGGCCGCAGTTGATCCAGTTGCGAGGCTGATAAACATGCAGGAACTGGGCCGCAGCAATCTGCGACAGACCGATGGTGCTGACATAGCGGACATCGCGCCCAAAATGGCGATTCATCTCTTCATACACGCGCATCGGTTTGATTGGCGTGTCGGCGTGATCCGAACGTCGCAACATGCTGGCCTTTCGCTGCTGGCACGCCTGCAGCCAGTCATGCCGAATGGTCAAGCGCCCTTGGGAACGCCATTCACGTGCCACTTCAATCATTAGTTCCAATGCCATGGCAGCATCAGAGGTGATACCAAAATCGGGGGCGAATACCCGTCCGATCTGGGTGGGTTCAATGTCGATGTGAACGAATTTGCGGCCCTGGGTATAGACCTCGACCGAGCCGGTATGCCTGTTGGCCCAGCGGTTTCCGATACCAAAGACAAAATCAGCAGCCAGAAGAGTGGCATTGCCATAGCGATGTGAGGTTTGCAGTCCCACCATACCGGCCATCAGCGGATGGTCATCAGGAATGCAGCCCCATCCCATCAGGGTAGGAATCACCGGAATCTGAACAATTTCGGCAAACTCGGTCAGCATTGCGGAGGCATTGGCATTGATCACGCCACCACCGGCGACAATTACCGGACGCTCGGCGTCCAACAGCATTGCGAGTGCCTTTTCAACCTGTGCACGCGTGGCACGTGGCTTGAATGCCGGCATCGGTTGGTAGGTTTCCGGATCGAATTCAATTTCAGTCATTTGCACATCAAAAGGCAGGTCCAGCAATACCGGACCAGGGCGCCCTGAACGCATAAAATGAAATGCCTGTTGCAATGCGCCTGGCAGTTGCGCAGCTTCCATCACGGTAGTCGCCCATTTGGACACCGGACGTGCAATTTCCTTGATATCCACTGCCTGGAAATCTTCCTTGTGCAAGCGTGAGCGTGGTGCCTGCCCGGTTATGCACAGGATGGGAATGGAGTCCGCTGCTGCCGAGTACAAGCCGGTAATCATGTCGGTCCCTGCCGGACCTGAGGTACCAATGCAGACACCGATGTTGCCAGCCCGTGCCCGCGTAAAACCTTCTGCCATGTGCGATGCACCTTCAACATGGCGTGCCAGAAAATGGCGTATGCCACCTATCTTCTTCATGGCGGCATACATGGGATTGATCGCAGCACCGGGTACACCAAAGGCAGTGGTCACCCCTTCCTTGATCAGCACGTGTACTGCAGCCTCGATTGCTCGCATTTTGGCCATTGGATAGCTCCTAGGTTAAGCAGGCCTCACCACACTGGTTGCAGCCTATTTGTTTGGAGACTATCCTGCGCAACAATTTTCAGTCAATGGCAAATGGAAGTGGTTTCCATTTTTGGAAAATTACATGAAATATCGTTTATTTTCATCAAGTTAGTGAATTTTCATTTATGGTAAAACAGACCAATTCATTACTTTTCAAACTTGAAAACCTCCTATCCAGGCAGTTATTACACTCAGCTGTACCTAAGGCGTAAAATTGCACAGCACACAGCGCCCAATCCACAATCAACAACGAGGATTTATGAGCAAAGCCGATACACTTCCCGCCCGTGGCAATACACGCAAGCGTACCGATGGCCAGGTGGCCAACACAGGCCAAGTGCAATCGCTAACCCGGGGGCTGGTTTTGCTTGAGCGCATTGCAGAAGCACCGGCTGGTATCATGCTGACCGATCTTTCGATGCAGGTTGGGCTGCCAAACTCCACGACACATCGCTTGCTGACCACCATGCAGCAAATGGGTTTTGTTCAACAGACTGGAGAGCTGGGGCTGTGGAGCATAGGCGTCCGCGCCTTTACCGTCGGGAGTGGCTTTCTGAGCAGCCGCGACTTGTCCACGCTGGCAATGCCGATCTTGCGACAAGTGATGGAGGCGGCGGGTGAAACCAGCAATCTGGTGGTTTTCGACACTGACGCCTGGCAAAGCGTCGTGGTGGGACAAGTGCAATGCCGCGAGCTGATGCGCATGCTCGCACCGATAGGCGGACGACTTCCCCTGCATGCATCAGGAGCAGGCAAGGCATTTCTCGCAGCGCAGGATGAAGCGCACATTGGCCGCATCTTGCAGAAGACCGGTCTGCCTCTGTTTACCGGGAATACCATCACGACCGCGGCAAGGCTGAAAGAGGAGATGGCACAAATCCATAAACAGGGATTTGCTGTTGATGACGGTGAGCATGCAGTTGGCCTGCGCTGTGTTGCCAGTTGCATTTACGATGAATCTGGCAATGCGTTTGCCGCTATCTCGGTTTCCGGACCTGCATCGCGCATTCCAGATGAGCGCATCACCCACCTGGGCTCTCTGGTGATGCGGGCTGCTGGCGAAATCACCCGTTTGTATGGCGGAAAAGCAAGAAAGCCCAGCTGATTGCCGCCGCCAAATAAAAAAGGCTCTGCCAATGCAGAGCCTTTTCTTTGACTGGATGAACCAAAACTATTGCGGATCTCGCAAACCCGGTGGCAGGGCAAACACGGTGGACTCTTCCACACCACTGAGTTCAGACACACTTTCAGCACCATAGCTGCGAATCTGTTCGATAACCGCCTGGACCAGCACTTCCGGAGCGCTAGCCCCCGCAGTGACACCAACCCGCTGCTTGCCGTCAAACCACTCTGGCTTGAGCAAAGAAGCATTGTCCACCATATACGCGTCCACGCCTCGCAATGCAGCAACTTCGCGCAGGCGATTGGAGTTGGAGCTATTGGGCGAGCCAACTACCACGATGATGTCGCACTGGTCGGACAGTACCTTGACCGCATCCTGACGATTCTGCGTGGCATAGCAGATATCGTCCTTTTTCGGGCTGGTAATGGCGGGAAAGCGCTGCTTGAGTGCTGTGATGATGTCCCGTGTCTCGTCGACGGAAAGCGTGGTCTGGCTGACATAAGACAGCGCCGAAGGATTGCGCACTTCAAGGCGGGCAACATCTTCAACACTTTCCACCAGATACATGCCGCTATCCACCTGCCCCATGGTTCCTTCGACTTCAGGATGGCCGGCATGACCAATCATGATGATTTCCATCGCGGCCTTGTGCATGCGCTTCACTTCGACATGCACCTTGGTCACTAGCGGACAGGTTGCGTCAAACACTTGCAAGCCGAGGGCCTCGGCTTCGGCACGTACAGCCAGCGGCACACCATGAGCGGAATACACCAGTGTGCTGCCGGCGGGTACGTCTTTCAGCTCTTCGATGAAAATGGCACCTTTGGCACGCAGGTTTTCCACGACAAAGCGGTTGTGCACCACTTCATGCCTGACATAAATGGGAGCGCCAAACTTCTCGATGGCACGCTCGACGATGGCGATGGCCCGATCCACCCCGGCACAAAAGCCACGCGGGTTGGCCAGCATAATGGTCTTCGTCATCTGTAGTCCTTGCAAAACGCCACCACACGATGGGTGGCAAAAACAGGTTCAATGCGCTCTGGGTTGCTTCAGGCTGTCGAGCACCATCAGCACGGCACCGACACAAATGAAGGAATCTGCCAGATTAAAAGCAGGGTAATACCAGCTGTGCTGGTAATGCACGAGGATGAAATCGACCACATGACCATAGGCCAGCCGATCTATCACATTCCCGATGGCACCGCCCATGATGAAGCTGGCAGCAATATTCATCAGACGGCCAAAGCGCCCCCTGATGATGTTCCAGCCCAGATAGGCTGAAACACCAAGCGCCAGCAGGGTGAACAAATACTTCTGCCAGCCACCTGCATCACGCAGGAAACTGAATGCAGCGCCCGGGTTGTAAATCAGGGTGAAGCTGAAATAGCCAGGAATGACATCCCGCATTTCACCAAACTGGTACTGCGTATTGAAATAAATCTTGGAGAGCTGGTCCAGAACGATGACCAGCAATGCCAGCCCCATCCATTTGCTCCAGACTCTGGCGTGAGGCACCTGCATGACAGATTCCATTTGATGACTTCCTTACCGGTCTATCCCCCGGAACCTGTCCGGGGGATGCTCGGGAACAATCAGGCGTGCGCTCTGACTTCACCCTTGCCATCGATATTATCGACGCAACGTCCACATACTGTGCCATGACCGGCATGAGACCCTACATCGGCCCGATAGTGCCAGCAGCGATCACATTTCTGGTGTGCAGAAGGTGTCACGGTGATACGAGTCTCTTCGGCCTCACGGACGCGCGCGGCCGATACGATGAGCACAAACTTGAGGTCGTCACCCAGGCTGGCCAGTTGCTGGTACAAATCACCGGCGGCCTCGATATCCAGCTCGGCTTGCAAGGAGGAACCCAGCTGGTCGGCACTGCGCAGCTCTTCAATCTGCTTGTTGACCTGGGCGCGCAGACTGCGAATGGCTTGCCACTTCTGCTGCAAGGCTTGCTCGCTGGCCGCGGTGAGTGCAGGAAACTCATGCCAGGTGTGGTACAGGGTGGACTCTTCATCACTCTTGGTGAGGACTTCCCAGGCTTCATCTGCGGTGAAGCACAATACCGGTGCAATCAACAACAGCAAGCTGCGGCTCAGATGATAGAGCGCTGTCTGGGCGCTGCGGCGGGCATGACTGTCCGCCTTGGTGGTGTACAGACGGTCCTTGATGATGTCCAGATAGAAAGCACCCAGGTCTTCCGAGCAGTAATTCACCACTTCCTGCATGGCATGGTGGAAGGCATAACGGGTGTACAGTTCGCCCGCCACTTTTTCCTGAACCTGACGCGACATCAGCAGGGCGTATTGATCCAGCTCCAGCATTTCACCAAACGGCACGGCATTTTCCAGCGGATCGAAATCCGACAGGTTGGCCAGCAGGAAGCGCAGGGTATTACGCAGGCGGCGGTAGCTTTCGGTCACCCGCTTGAGGATTTCATCGGAAATCGCCAGTTCACCGGAGTAATCGGTGGAGGCCACCCACAGACGCAGAATGTCGGCACCCAGGCTGTCATTCACCTTTTGCGGCGCTACGACATTACCTTTGGACTTGGACATCTTCAGGCCCTTGCCATCCACTACGAAACCATGGGTCAGCAATTGCTTGTACGGTGCGCGACCAATGGTGGCGCAACCTGTCAGCAGGGAGGACTGGAACCAGCCGCGGTGCTGGTCACTACCTTCCAAATACAGGTCGGCAGGCCAAGCCAGTTCCGGGCGCTGCTTGAGCACGGCAAAGTGGGTGGAACCTGAGTCGAACCACACGTCCAGGGTATCGGACAGTTTGCGATACTCGGCGGCTTCGCTACCCAGCAGCTCCTGTGCATCCAGGCTGAACCAGGCTTCGATACCCTGCTGTTCAATGCGCAGTGCCACTTCTTCCAGCAAGGCCAGTGAACGCGGATGCAGCTCGCCCGTTTCCTTGTGCACGAAGAAGGTCATCGGCACGCCCCAGTTACGCTGGCGCGATACACACCAGTCCGGACGGTTACCAATCATGGCTTCCAGGCGCGCACGCCCCCATGCCGGGAAGAATTCGGTTGCATCGACCGCGCTCTTGGCACGCTCGCGCAGTGCCACGCCATCCTTGCCCTGCTTGTCCATGCCGATGAACCACTGGGCCGTCGCACGGAAGATGATGGGTGTCTTGTGACGCCAGCAATGCGGGTAGCTATGCAGCAAACGGGCCTGATGAATCAGGGTGCCATATTGTTCCAGCGTTTCGATGACTTTGGGATTGGCTTCCCATACCGACAGACCGGCAAACAGTTCGGTAGTGGACTTGTAGCGGCCATCATCGGCAACCGGGTTATCAATCGGCAGGCCGTATTGCTGACCGACCTGGAAGTCTTCCAGGCCATGTGCAGGGGCGGTATGCACCAGGCCGGTACCGGCATCGGTAGTGACGTGGTCACCACAGATGACAGGCACGCTGCGGCCATAGAACGGATGCTGCAATTGCAGCATTTCGAGCTTGTCGCCGGTAGTCTCTGCCAGCACCTTGGCATCAGCAAAACCGTAGCGCTGCAGTGCAGACTCGGCCAGTTCCTTGACCAGAATCAGCTTGCCCTTGGGGGTATCAATCAACTGGTAAGTCAGCGCAGCACTGACTGCCACCGCCTGGTTGGCCGGCAGTGTCCACGGTGTGGTGGTCCAGATAACGGCCATGGCACCGGCCACCTGCTCGGCAGTCAGGCCGAATGCAGCCGCCAGCTTGTCCTGATCCAGCACACGGAAACCAACATCGATTGCCGGGGAGTTCTTGTCTTCGTACTCAACCTCGGCTTCAGCCAGTGCGGAGCCGCACTCGATGCACCAGTGCACGGGCTTTTCGCCCTTGAACAAATAACCGTTGCTGTAAATCGTGCCCAGCGTGCGCACGATGTCAGCCTCGGTCTTGAAATCCATGGTCAGGTAGGGATTCTCCCAGTCACCCAGTACGCCCAGGCGAATGAAGTCCTTCTTCTGACGGGCAATCTGCTCCTTGGCATATTCGCGGCACAGCTCGCGAAACTTGGCGGCAGGAATGGATTTGCCATGCAGCTTCTCCACCATCAACTCGATCGGCAGACCATGGCAGTCCCAGCCCGGCACATACGGGGCATCAAAACCTGCCAGCGTCTTGGAGCGGACAATGATGTCTTTCAATACCTTATTGACCGCATGACCGATATGAATGTCGCCGTTGGCATACGGCGGGCCATCATGCAGGATGAATTTCGGGCGACCGGCAGACAATTTGCGCACTTTGTCATAGCGCTTCTGTTCCTGCCAACGCTTGACCCAGGCAGGTTCGCGTTTGGCCAGATCCCCTCGCATGGCGAACGGGGTATCCAGCAGGTTGACGGTTTTACGGTAATCGATGCTCATGCCTGCTCTCGCTGCAAACTGGTCAAATAAGTATGGGCACTGGCAGCGTCTCGTTCTATCTGCGCTACCAATGCCGGTAAATTGTCGTAGCGCTCTTCATCGCGCAACTTCTTCAGGAAATGCACCGTGACACGCTGGCCATAGAGATCGCCGGCAAAATCAAACAGGTGCGCTTCCAGTTTGTAATCACTGCTATTGCTGACCGTAGGGTTGAGCCCCAGACTGGCCACCCCGCCCTTGCGTCCGAACGGGGTATCTACTTCTACCACAAACACACCTTGCAAAGCGGGTTTCAGGTGTGGCAAATGCACATTGACCGTGGGGAAACCAATGGTGCGCCCCAGCTTCTGCCCATGCATGACCTTGCCGGAGATCTGGTAGCGCCGTCCCAGCAATGCATTGGCTGCGTCCAGGTCTCCCAAGGCTAGTCGTTCGCGCACCAGCGTGCTGGATGCGCGTTCTCCCTGTACCAGAACCGATGGCATCGCTTCAGTCACAAAATGCGGACAGGCGGACAACAGTTGAAAATTGCCCTGGCGCGCAGCACCAAACTGAAAGTCATCGCCGATCAGCAGATAGCGCGTTTTCAGGTCCCGAACCAGAACATCCTGGATAAAATCCTGCGCAGTCATGCTCGCAAAACGCTGATTGAAGCGAAAGACAAACACATAATCCAGCAAGCCAGAGGCTTGCAGGACATTCAGCTTGTCGCGCAAGGTGGACAAGCGGGCGGGAGGATTACTTCGGGTAAAGAACTCACGAGGATGCGGCTCGAATGTCAGCAAGGCTGTGGGCAAGGCGCGCGCGGTAGCCTCGTCCTTGAGACGCCGCAGCATGTGCTGATGGCCAAGATGCACACCATCAAAGTTCCCAATGGTCAATGCACAGCCAGCGAGCCCGAAACGTCGTGGATCTCCTAGAAATACCTGCATCTGACGCCTAGCATCCTGAAAACTTATGATTGTAGCCGCCGGCAAGCAGTAGCGTCCAGCCATGTAATCAGAAGTGACAAAACAAAAAAGCCCCACGTTTGTGGGGCTTTTCGGTGTTTACCAGCGCAAATTACTTGGTGGTAACTTTAACGGCGTCGATTACAACATCAACACGACGATCCGGCTCGATGCAGGCCTTGATTTCAGCATTCTGCTTCTTGTTCTTGGCGTATTTCGGGAACTTGGCCTTGCACTCGTCGGTCATCTTGGCATCAGCCTTGCCCTTGCCTACGGCAGTAACCTTCTCAGCCGGTACACCAGCGTCAACGAAGTAAGCCTTAACAGCATCAGCACGCTTCTGGGACAGAGCGTTGTTCAGCTTGTCGGAACCCATGAAGTCGGTGTAACCGTCGATTTCAACACCGTTCAGATGACCTTCACCAGCGTGAGCCTTCAGCTTGGCAACCAGCGGATCCAGTTCGCTCTTGGCATCCGGACGCAGGGTAGCCTTGTCGAAGTTGAACAGTACCTTGGCGGACAGGGTTACATGTTCCTTCACGGAAACCGGGGCAGCCTTCGGAGCTTCAGCTACCGGAGCAGCCGGTTTGGCAGCTTCGCGATCACCACACTCAACCAGGCCTTCCTTGGCCTTGTCGAAGTAAGCGGTATGCCAGCATTCGCCGTAGTTGTTACGGGAAACGGCATCGGTGGATTGATCAACGGTGTAGCCCGGCTTAGCTGCGAACGCGCTAGCGGAAACCAGCAGAGCAGCAACCAAGGCGCTCAGTTTCAGCTGTTTAGTCATATTATTCCCTCTTTTATCTATGAATCGGTATTGATGCGGTTGACGCAAACACCACGCGGACAATTCTACTGCAAACAACAGGGTAAGCGCCAAACTGTGTTTATGCAGTTAACGGGCACTATAGAAATGCGTCTATCCGGTGTCAACACAGCACGACGGCAAAAGCCGCGGAATTGTTGCAGAAAAGCATCATAAATCTGCAGCCAGGCCGTCATTCTGTCTCATTCACACGACACTATCACTGAGATGTTACACGCCGACGAAACAGCGGAACAGGTTCCCTGTGTGTCGATTGGTAACGTTCTGTGAAGGTGTCATATCCGGCCAGCGCACCATCAGTGTCCTTGCCATCCTTGATTTCGAAGGCATTGAAGCCGACTTGCCACAGATAGTGCAGCAAATCCACCCATACGTCGCCGAGCGCTCTTAGCTCACCGGCATAGCTGTAGCGCTCCCGCAACAAGCGACCGAGACTGTAACCGCGACCATCCGTAAAGGCCGGGAAATCGACCGCAACCAGAGGCAAGTCCGGCAAATCAGCGGCCAACAAGGCCGGATCGGCATCCGGAGCCAGCCACACTGCCGTTTTGCCAACCCGGCCCTGCCAGGCAGACTTGTCCGCCAGCCACAATGCAAGGGGAACGATCACATCGACATCCGCAGCCACTTGCGGGTATTGGCCTTGCTCATCAGCACGCAATACCTGCCAGCTGTCCTGCGTAATTTGTCCATCCTTAATGATGCTTCGCATACACGCGCTCCTTGAAGGGGTCGAGGCCGATACGGCGTACGGTTTCAATAAAGCGCTCTCCGTTTGTGCGCTGCTCCAGATAGACCGTCATGATTTTTTCAAAAGCCAGTGGCACATCCGCCTGGGCAAAGGAGGGGCCGATTACCTTGCCGATGGTGGTATGACTTCCCTGACTGCCGCCCAGCGTGATCTGATACCACTCCTCACCATTCTTATCCACACCAAGAATACCGATATTACCGATGTGATGGTGACCGCAAGCGTTCATGCAGCCGGAGAAATTGCAATCGATCTCGCCGAGGTCGAACAGGTAATCCAGATCCTCAAAGCAGGTCTGGATGGCTTCGGCAACCGGAATGGAACGCGCATTGGCCAGGCTGCAGAAGTCACCGCCAGGGCAGCAGATGATGTCGGTGAGCAAGCCGATATTGGGGGTGGCAAAACCCTGGCTCTTGGCCAGTTGCCATACTTCATACAAGTCCCGTTCGCGTACATCCGGCAGGATCAGGTTCTGCTCATGCGCCACACGAAGCTCACCATAACCAAAGCGGTCAGCCCAGTCGGCAGCGGCGTCCATCTGTTCTGCGGTGATATCGCCCGGCGGTACGCCGGTCTTCTTCAATGACAGTACGACAGAACGATAACCGGCCTGTTTGTGAGGACGGGTGTTGCGCTCCAGCCAACGGGCAAATGCAGGCTCTGCAGCCAGTTTTTCTGTCAGTTCTGGCGGATTGGACTGCAGCACCTCATAGGCCGGATCGGTGAAGTAACTGGCGTAATGGGCCACATCCACATCGCGCAGGGTGGATGGGCCATCTTTCAGATGCAGCCATTCGTCTTCGACCTTGGCAGCAAAGCCCTCAACAGTCATGGCTTTGACCAGAATCTTGATCCGCGCCTTGTACTTGTTGTCACGGCGACCAAAACGGTTATAAACGCGCAGCACCGCATCCAGATAGGTCAGCAGATGGCGGGTGGGCAGGAATTCCTTCACCACCTCGCCAACAATCGGGGTACGCCCCAGACCACCGCCGACAATCACCTTGAAGCCGACTTCACCTGCCTCATTGCGCACGACATGCAGGCCAATGTCGTGAACTTGCGTTGCGGCACGGTCTTCCACGCTGCCGGATACGGCAATCTTGAACTTGCGCGGCAGGAAGGCAAATTCCGGGTGCAGAGTGCTCCACTGGCGGATGATTTCGCAGTAGGCACGCGGATCGAGCAATTCGTCCTGGGCGACGCCGGCAAAGGCATCCGTGGTGGTATTGCGCACGCAGTTGCCGGAAGTCTGGATGGCATGCATTTCCACTTCGGCCAGTTCGGCCAGAATATCAGGCACGCGCGCCAGTTCCGGCCAGTTGAACTGGATGTTCTGACGCGTGGTGAAGTGTGCGTAGTTCCTGTCGTAGGTGCGGGCAATGTGCGCTAGCTTGCGCAGCTGACGGCTGGACAGGTGACCATAGGGAATGGCCACACGCAGCATGGGCGCATGGCGCTGCACATACAGGCCATTCATCAGGCGCAGTGGGCGGAATTCATCTTCAGTCAGCGCGCCGCTCAGAAAGCGCTGGGTCTGATCGCGAAACTGTTCAACTCTCTCGCGCACAATGCGATGGTCGACTTCATCATAACGGTACATGGTTGCTTGTCCTTGGGTAAGGTTGGCCTGGTAGGAACGGCCAGCCTTATGCTGGGCGCTTGAGAGGACTGGATTTGATGTGCAGTCCGCACTCTTTCGATTCCGGGTTTTCCCACCACCAGCGTCCGGCTCGCACATCTTCGCCAACGGTGATGGCGCGAGTGCAAGGAGCGCAGCCGATGGAAGGATATCGCTGATCATGCAGGGCGTTGTACGGTACATCGTTGCGGCGGATGTACTCCCATACTTCGGCCTCGGTCCACTCGATCAGCGGATTGAATTTCATCAAGCCGTTGTCTGCGTCAAACTCCTGATTACCCAGGTCTTGCCGGGTGGGCGACTGTTCGCGTCGCAGGCCGGTAATCCATGCCGACTTGCCTGCCAGGGCGCGCTTCAGCGGCTCGATCTTGCGGATCTGGCAACAGGACTTGCGCAATTCAACGCTTTGATAGAAACCGTTGATGCCATGCGTGTTGACATAACTTTCGGTTGCAGCGGTTTCCGGGAAGTAAACCTTGACCGCTACCGCAGGATAACGCTCGGCAACCTGCTGCATCAGGGTATAGGTTTCGGCAGGCAGGCGACCGGTGTCCAGGCTGAACACCTGCAGCGGCAGGGACAGGCGGGCGATCAGGTCGGTCAGCACCATGTCTTCGGCACCATAGCTGTTGGCCAGCACTGCGTCAGGGTGTTTGGCGGCAATTTCGGTCAACAGGGCTTGAGTTGCTGCAAGTTTTACATCCAGGCTCATCGAGCGCTCCACGAATAGGTAAAGTCTGGCTAGGGCATCATCCTACCCAAGCCCTATATAAACCTAAAAGAATATTGTGTTAGTATTTAATGCCTACAGGTTTTATGGAATATGCCCGTCTTATGAAACTGCAACAGCTGCGCTATCTGGTCGAAGTGGCCAAACAGGGTCTGAACGTGTCCGAAGCGGCAGAGAAACTGCACACTTCGCAACCGGGCATTTCCAAACAAATCCGCTTGCTGGAAGACGAGCTGGGCATCCAGGTGTTCATCCGCAATGGCAAGCGCGTGGTTTCGGTATCCGAACCGGGCAAGGAAGTGTTGCGCATTTCCGAGCGCATCCTGCGCGAAGCGCAGAACCTGAAGCGCGTCGGGGATGAATTCTCGCGCGAATCGGAAGGTGCGCTCACCATTGCCACCACCCACACCCAGGCACGCTACGCCCTGCCTCCCACCATTGCCGCTTTCGTGCAACGCTATCCCAAGGTCAAGCTGTCGATCAAGCAAGGCAGCCCCACCCAGATTTGCGAGATGGTTGTTTCTGGCGAGGCAGACCTGGCTGTCGCCACCGAGGGCATCGCTCTTTATAAAGAGCTGGCCATGCTGCCTTGCTACGAGTGGAACCGCTCGGTGGTTGTCCCGCAAGATCACCCCTTGTTGCAGCTGGATCGTCCACTCACCCTGGCTGACATCGCCAGCTATCCGATTGTCACCTACGACTTTGCCTTTGCCGGCCGTTCCAAGATCAACAAAGCCTTTGCCGACCAGGGCCTCAGCCCCAATGTCGTGCTGACCGCCATCGATACTGATGTGATCAAGACCTATGTTGCCCTGGGCCTGGGCATCGGCATCATCGCCAGCATGGCATTCGAGCCCAATCGTGATGCCGGCTTGCGCATTATCGACGCAGGACATCTGTTCGAGCCGTCCACTACCAAGATCGGCATTCGCAAGGACGCCTACCTGCGCGGCTTTGCCTATACCTTTGTCGAACTGTTTGCGCCGCATCTGCACCGCCGCGAAGTGGAAGCAGCCCTGCTTGCCCATGACAGCGATCTGGACGACTAAGACCCGAAACACCCCTCCATTCCAGCGTTGTGCCTTCCTGCTTCAGGGGCGCAGTACTATTTTATTAGCCACTGCACACAGCAGGCTCAACGCTCCGACAAGCAAACGCCCCGGCATGCCGGGGCGTTTTTGCTGCGTCGACCTGCTGCTGCTTACAGAGTCAGGCCGCCGGTTACTTCAATGGCGGCACCATTGATATAGCTGGCTTCGTCCGATGCCAGGAAGGCATAGACGTTGGCGATTTCGCTCGGGTCCGCCATACGCTTCATCGGCACCTTGTCTTCCATGGCCTGGATGACTTTTTCCGGCATGGATTTCAGAATGGGCGTTGCCACAAAGCCCGGGCATACGGCGTTGGCACGGATGCCTTTCTTGCCCAATTCCTTGGCCCAGGTTTTGACAAAGCCGATCACGCCAAACTTGGTGGCTGCGTAGTTGGTCTGGCCAAAGTTGCCATATACGCCAACAACGGAGGAGGCGTTCAGGATCACACCGCCACCCTGTTCAACCATGGTATCCACCACGGCGCGGGCGCAGTTGTAAACGCCCTTCAGGTTGATGTCGATCACCTTGTCGAACTGGTCGTCGGTCATCTTGATCAGCTGGGCATCCATCACGATACCAGCATTGTTGACCAGCACGTCGATGCGGCCAAAACGGTTTTTCAGATCGCCAACCATATCGGCAATCTGCGCCTTGTCCGTTACATTGACCTGGTAGCCGACAGCTTCCCCGCCCAGAGCCTTGAGTTCTTCCACCACAACATTGACGGCATCGATGTTCAGGTCACAGACGGCAACAATGGCACCTTCCTTGACAAACTTCTCTGCAGTCGCCTTACCGATACCGCTGGCAGCGCCAGTGATGATGGAGACTTTCCCTTTCAATCGCATGGTTCTTCCTTCATTAACTTGAGGTTGCAGGCAACCCGGTGTCGGTCGACTTTCGGGCTCCACCATCGACCCATTCAAGATCGGGTTCCTGTTTGGTCTTGTCGTTATTATGTTTTTGCTACAAAAAACGGGAGCATCGTGTGCTATTTTGCAGCGCAACACGATGTCGCACTGCAATATAGCGCACCTGCTCCCGTCGGTAAAGCAATCGCTCTAGCCCGCCTGTCAACAGGACAAAGGCATTGAATAAAGAGCGATTTCCGGCTTATTCCAGACCCTTGCTGGCCAGGTAGTCTTCGTAATTGCCGGTGTAGTAGTCATAACCACCCTTGCCATCCAGCTCCAGCACATGGGTAGCCAGCGAGCTGACGAACTGACGGTCGTGCGAGACGAAAATCAGCGTGCCCTTGTACTTTTCCAGCGCCATGTTCAGGGATTCGATCGACTCCATGTCCATGTGGTTGGTCGGTTCGTCCATGATCATCACGTTCGGCTTTTGCAGGATCAGCTTGCCATACAGCATGCGACCCTTTTCACCACCGGAGAGAACACGTACCGGCTTGGTCACTTCGTCACCGCCGAACAGCAGACGGCCGAGCGTGCCACGGATGACCTGCTCGTCGTCCCCCTCCTGACCCCACTCGCGCATCCACTCGGTCAGGTTCATGTCGGTGTCGAAGTCGGCTTCGTGATCCTGCGCGAAATAGCCGATCTGGGCTTTTTCCGCCCATTTGATATTGCCGTAGTCCGCAGTCAGTCCTTCGGCAAAAGCGGGTTCGAACGCACCAGCCAGCAGCTTGACCAGCGAGGTTTTACCCGCGCCGTTAGGGCCGATCACAGCCAGGCGGGCACCGGCTTCCAGGATGAAGCTCATGTCCTTGAACAACACCTTGTTGTCGTAGGCCTTGCTCAGGTTTTCCACTTCAACGGCCTGACGATGCAGCTTGAACTTGTCGTCGGTCTCGAAACGGATGAACGGGTTTTGGCGGCTGGAAGGCTTCACCTCCACCATTTCCGACTTCAACTTGTCCACCTGCTTCAGACGGGAAGTAGCCTGACGCGCCTTGGACTTGTTGGCCGAGAAACGGGCCACGAATTCCTGCAGTTCCTGGATACGTTCCTTGGCCTTGCTGTTGGAGGACAGCTGACGTTCGCGAGCCTGGGCCGAGGCAATCATGTAGTCATCATAATTACCCGGATAGATACGGATGGTGTTGTAGTCCAGGTCCGCCATGTGGGTACACACGGAATTCAGGAAGTGGCGGTCGTGGGAAATGATGATCATGGTGGAGTTGCGCTCGTTCAGCACATGCTCCAGCCAGCGAATGGTGTTGATGTCCAGGTTGTTGGTCGGTTCGTCCAGCAACAGGATGTCCGGGTTGGAGAACAGCGCCTGCGCCAGCAGCACACGCAGCTTCCAGCCAGGCGCCACTTCACTCATCGGACCAAAGTGCTGCTCCACCGGAATGCCCACACCCATCAGCAGTTCGCCGGCACGTGCTTCGGCAGTGTAGCCGTCATATTCGGCAAACTTGGCCTCCAGCTCGGCCGCGTGCATGTAGTCTTCTTCGGTCGCTTCGAGATTGGCATAAATGGCGTCACGCTCGCTCATTGCCGCCCACATCTCGGTATGGCCCATCATCACCACATCGATGACGCGCTGGTCTTCGTAAGCAAACTGGTCCTGACGCAGCTTACCCAGACGCAGGCCGTTTTCAATGGCCACTTCACCGCTGGTCTGCTCCAGGTCGCCACCCAGAATCTTCATGAAAGTCGATTTGCCGGAACCGTTGGCACCAATCAGGCCATAACGGTTGCCTTCGCCAAACTTGACGGAAACCTTTTCAAACAAAGGCTTCACGCCAAACTGCATGGTAATGTTGCTTGTCGTAATCACGCTTGGGATCCTTCAGCCAATCCAGCCGTAAGTATCGGAAAAACCGTGGATTCTAACACATCAGCACGACATTCCGGCGCTTGGCACCAAATGCAATGACATGCTTTTGACCCGTAGGGGAATTCCGCTACAATCGAAGACTTTGAATCCTCATCCCTAGATATAGGCAGAACTATGCTTACCGGTAGCTTGGTTGCCCTGGTCACCCCGATGTCCGCAGATGGTCGGGTCGACTTCGAATCCCTTTCCCGCCTGGTCGATTTCCACATCGACAACGGCACCAGCGGCATCGTTGCCGTTGGTACCACTGGTGAATCCGCCACCCTTGCTGTTGATGAACACATCGCCGTCGTCGAAGCCGTCATCAAACAGGCCAAGGGCCGCGTCAAGGTTATCGCCGGTACCGGGGCAAACTCCACCGCCGAAGCCATCGAACTGGCTGCCCATGCCAAGCAGGCCGGTGCCGACATGACCCTTTCCGTGGTGCCCTACTACAACAAGCCGACGCAGGAAGGCATGTACCGCCATTTCCGCGCAATTGCTGAAAGTGTCGACATTCCGGTAATCCTGTACAACGTACCGGGTCGTACCGTTGCCGACATGAACAATGACACCGTACTGCGCCTCACCGAAGTGCCCGGCATCATCGGGCTGAAGGATGCAACAGGCGATATCGGCCGCGCTTGCGACCTGATCAGCCGTGTCCCGAAAAACTTCGCGCTGTACTCCGGCGATGATGCAACTGGCATGGCATTCATGCTGTGTGGTGGTAATGGCGTCATCTCCGTCACCTCCAACGTTGCACCGAAGCTGATGAGCCAGATGTGTGACGCCGCCATTGCCGGTAACGCGGCCTTGGCACGCGAACTGAACGACAAGTTGCAAGGTCTGCACAAGCAGCTGTTTGCCGAACCCAACCCGATTCCGGCCAAATGGGTACTGCAAGAGCTGGGCATGATTCCTGCAGGCATCCGCCTTCCCCTTCATGTGATGTCGGAAAGCCTGCGCCCGCAGCTGACGGCCGCCATGAAGCAGGCTGAACTCATTTAAACCCCCTGACGACAAGGGAGTCCGCATGAAACGAAGCGCGCCCGCCGCGATTCTGCTTGCAACCGGCATTCTCGCTGGTTGCAGCACCTCCAACCCGCTGGAAAAGAAACTGGACTACAAGTCCGCTGAACCGCCCAAAGCGGGCAACACCCTGGAAGTGCCGCCGGACCTGACCGCGCCGCAAATCCAGAACAAATATGTCATTCCGGCCACTGGCAGTGCTTCTGCCCTGGCCAGCAGCAATGCCGTGGCAGCCACCCAGCAAGCCGCCGCCGTTCAGGCTGCCGTGACTGGCAATACTGTTGCCGTCAACAGTATCGACAACATCACCATGGAACGTGCCGGCACTCAGCGCTGGCTTGAGGTGAAGGGCAAATCGCCGGCAGAACTGTGGCCGGTATTGAAAGCTTTCTGGCAGGAAAACGGTTTTGTCATCAAGACCGAAGAGCCTGACCTTGGCATCATGGAAACCGACTGGGCGGAAAACCGCGCCAAGCTGCCGTCCGATGGTATTCGCAAGCTGATGGAAACGGTTGGCCTGGGTGGTGCAATGTCCACACCGGAGCGCGACAAATTCCGCATCCGCCTGGAAAAGACCGCCAACGGCACCGAGATCTACTTCTCGCATCGCGGCATGTACGAAACCTTCATCAACGAAGGCAAATCGGACACCATGTGGCAGCCGCGTCCGGTTGATCCCAATCTGGAAGCCGAGCTGCTGGGCCGCTTCATGATCCGCATGGGTATCAACGAAGAGAAAGCCAAGGAAGCCATCAAGAAAACCCAGGTGGTTGCCGACAAGCCGAAAGACAGCATTGTTGATGGCAAACTCAACATCAACGACGGTTTTGACCGTGCCTGGCGTCGTGTAGGCCTGGCGCTGGATCGTATTGGTCTGGTGGTCAATGATCGCGACCGTTCACAAGGTATTTACTTCGTGAAACCCGCCAAGGGCGAACTGGACAAGGAAGAATCGTCCAGCGGTGGTTTCTGGTCCGGCCTCACCTTCTGGAAGAGCAAGGACGCCGATCAGAAAGCAAATTCCGGCGCGCCGGAATATCGCGTGGTGGTCAAGGAAGAAGGCAACGGTACCAGCTCCCTGGTGGTACAGAACAAGCAAGGTCAGGTTCTTTCCGACAGCTTTGCCAAATCCGTCCTGTCCAAATTGCAGACCGAGTTGCAGTAAGCAACTGCTGCCGCAGCAAAAAAAAGCCCGCTTCCGCGGGCTTTTTTCATTTCATGCCTCACATCTGCCATACAACAGCAAATGACGGACATAAAAAAACCGGCCGAAGCCGGTTTTTTGGTGCTTTCGCGCTGAATTACTGAGCAGCGGAAGCAGCCGGAGCGGAAGCAGCAGCAGCAGAAGCGTCAGCAGCCGGAGCGGAAGCATCAGCAGCCGGAGCGGAAGCGTCAGCAGCCGGAGCGGAAGCTTCAACAGCAGGAGCGGAAGCTTCAGCCGGAGCATCAGCCTTCTTACCGCAAGCGGACAGAGCAACGGCCAGCAGGGCAGCAACGAGGAGCGACTGTTTCATTTTTTCTTGACCTTTAAAGATAAGTTAACAAGACGTCAATTTAATCGCCCAAGCTGTATTTGGAAATGACTGGGCGACTGAAAATCTTTCAGTGCGCAAATTGTATCACGAAAAAAATTGCTGTGTAGGGGGGGAGAGTAGCAAAAATGCCACCAATCGCCCGGCAACCTTCCGCAGTGCAACATTCACGGCAAAATGAGCGTTTGAACGCCGATGCTTGCCGCTTGGATGCCTTGCCATGTGTACATTTGAACATCTGATGTGGTTATTTTGCTACAGACGGCGACAAATGCCAATATCCATCGAGATATCCTTCGTACAGCACACCCAATAACGACGGCCTGATGTCGGCTGCCGACAAATGGCGCTGATTGGCAAACTGTTGCCACACCGCAACATCAGCCGGTTCGATTTCGAGAACTTCGCCATTGCAATAGAACATTTCCTGATGGAACAGGATCAGGCTCTTGCGGTCCAGTTCGACGCCATGCCGGGAAACTTCATTGGCAAATTCGTCCTCATCCAGCTCGTCGTCAGGCGAATCGTAGAAGACATGTGGCTTAGGCTCAGTCAGGTAGTGACCCAGGAAATCGCTCACCGTGTCTTTGTTCCAGACAATCTGGCTGAGCATCTGGCTGACTTTGTCCACCATTTCTTCACTGATGCGGGCCGGATCGGGCTGCGTTTCAACTCCGGGTCGGCATAGCGCCCATCAAGGCAGATGTGGTCTTGCAGATAAACCAGGAACTGCGTGGCCAGCTCCTGTGCCGGTGCCGCTCGAAAACCAATTGAATAGGTCATGCCCGGTTCGAGTGCGACACCGTAATGCGCGCATTTGGGCGGCAAATACAGCATGTCGCCGTGCTCCAGCACGAACTCCTCTTCGACACGAAAATCCTGCAACACGCGGATGGGGGCATCCGGGATGAAGTCGTCATCAGCCTGCGAGGAAATCTGCCAGCGCTTTTTGCCACCGACTTGCAGCAGGAATACATCGTAAGAATCGAAATGCGGACCGACCGTTCCACCCGGAGGTGCATAACTGATCATCAGGTCATCCAGCCTGGCAAACGGGATGAAATCGAATTGCCACAGAATCTTGTCGATATGCGGCAAATGATGATTCACATTCTGCACCAGTATGGTCCAGTCGGTTTCACCCAGCTTGCGAAAGCGTGCCGGACGGAAAGGCCCGCGTTCCAGATGCCAGCGGCCATTGCGGTTTTCGATCAGGCGGGACTCGACATCCTCCTGCATCGCCAGGTCGGACAGACATTTGAAATCGACATGGGGACCGACATCAGTCAGCGCACCACGAATCAGCAAGGGCTTTTTTTGCCAGTATTCTTTGAGAAAGGCTTCTGGGGTAAGGCCACCCAGTAATGTCATCGGTTTCATGGCAGTTTCACGGGCTTGTGAGCCCTTCTATGGTTTACAATACGTTCAAGCGGCTGTTCCGCACCATTCCTTGCAGGAGAGGGAATTTCTGTGCTCCCTGCCCTGTCAAGATTTTTCATTTCATCCCGGACAATTTCTGATGCAAATCGCCAAAGATACCGTCGTTACCCTCCACTACGAGATGTTCGACGCGGAAAACAACCTCCTCGACAAGACCGAAGAGCCGATTGCTTACCTGCACGGTGGCTATGATGGCATTTTCCCGCTGGTGGAAGAGGCCCTGCACGGCAAGAATGTTGGCGACTCTGTCGACGTCAAGCTGAGCCCGGATGACGCTTTCGGCGACCCGGAAGAAGAACTGGTTCGCGTTGAAGACCTGGACGTGTTCCCGGCTGACGTGGAAGTCGGCATGATGTTTGAAGCTGACGACCCGGAAACCGGCGACGTTCTGCTGTTCCGTGTGACCGACATCGCCGACGGCAAGGCCATCGTGGATGCCAACCACCCGCTGGCCGGCCAGACCATCCGCTTTGTTGCCAAGGTTACCGAAGTACGTGCCGCCAGTGCTGAAGAACTCAGCCACGGCCACGTTCACGGTGCACACGGCCATCACCACTAAGCAATAAACAGGCAATCGTTTCGTATTGCCTGACCGACACTGGCGCTTCCCTGTCTGGTAACGGACTGGCGAGGCGTCAGTTTCATTTTCAATGCCATCGGCCTTGCCGATCGCGCGAATACGGCACTGTCGGTCTGCTGGTTGACGGGCAACAGCATGCCGTCAGAATCGCATTTGTCACTTGATACAGGGCAAAGGATGTCGATGACGGATAAAACGTCCATCCGGCTGCGTCATGGCACTCCTGCACATGCACGCTGAACGACATCGGCTTAGGGTGCAGGCATCTGCCCCAGCGTGACACGCTCCAGACCGGCCAGGTCTGCCAGGGTTTCAACTTGCTGCAATCCTGCTTGCCGCAGCAAGTCCCGCACTGCCGGGCCCTGATCATAACCATGTTCCAGCATGATCCATGCTCCAGCCTTCAGCCGGGACGGCGCACCGTCAATAATGGCGCGCAGGCACATCAACCCGTCAGCCTCATCAGTCAGGGCCATGCGCGGTTCGAAACGGACATCGCCCTCATCCAGATGGTGATCGTGCTGCTCGATATACGGCGGGTTGGAAACAATCAGGTCAAACTCCCCCTGCCCTGCCAATGGCTGATACCAGCTTCCCAGGTGGAACTGGACCTCGGCACCCAGCTGCTGGGCATTGCCACTGGCAACCTCAAGCGCGGCCGGAGACAAATCCACCGCCTGTACCTGCCATGCCGGCGCTTCCAGCGCCAGGGTGATGGCGATGGCACCACTGCCGCAGCCCAGGTCCAGCACACGCTTTGGTTCAAGGGTGGCCACGCGCTGCAAGGCGGCTTCTACCAGATGCTCGGTTTCCGGCCGGGGAATCAACACCGCAGGGCTGACACGAAACGGGCGGCCATAAAATTCGCGCTCGCCCAGCAAATAGGCCATCGGCTCACCTTGCAGGCGGCGCTGTGCCAACTGCTCGAAACGCGCGGCTTCGTCTTCCGTGAGCGGCAAGTCCGGGTCTGCAATCATGCGGGCATGGGTCAGGCCTGGGCGGACATGCTGCAACAGCATGCGTGCTTCAAGACGTGGCAGGGTATGGCAGCGCAGTGCCTGTTCAAGTGTCAGCATGATTCATCATCAAAGCAGGAAAAGGGTGGCAAGGCCAAGGAAAATGAAAAAGCCACCAGAGTCGGTACATGCGGTGATCAGCACGCTGGAGCCCAGCGCCGGGTCACGTCCCAGCTTTTGCATCAGCGAGGGAATCAGCACGCCCATGGTGGCGGCCAGCATCAGGTTGAGCGTCATGGCAGCCAGCATGACCAGTCCCAGGGACAGGCGGCCATACAGCATCCAGGCGATGAGGCCAATTGCGCCGCCCCAGATCAGGCCATTGAAGATGCTGACGCCCAGTTCCTTGCGCCACAAGCGCCAGGCCTGATTCACCTGCATCTGCCCCATGGCCAGGGCGCGTACGATCATGGTGATGGTCTGATTACCGGAGTTACCGCCAATACCAGCCACAATGGGCATCAGGGCGGCCAGCGCCACCAGCTGGTTGATGGAGTGTTCGAATGCGCCAATCACCCGCGAGGCGACAAAGGCAGTGCACAGATTGATGGCCAGCCAGGACCAGCGGTTTTTCACTGAATCAATAACCGGAGCAAACAGGTCTTCTTCTTCTTTCAGACCAGCCAGGTTCAGCACCTCACTGTCCGACTCTTCCCGCAGCACGTCCACCATCTCATCCACGGTCAGCCGTCCGATCAAGGCTCCGCGTTCATCCACTACCGGAGCGGACACCAGGTCGTAACGCTCGAAGGCCAGCGCGGCATCGCGCGCTTCGTCCTCCGGGTGAAAGGACACCACTTCGGTAGCCATCACGTCGGCCACCATGGCTTCCGGGTCTGCCACCAGCAGGCTGCGCAAGGGCAGCACGCCACAGAGTGCCTCGTTGGCATCCAGTACGAAAATCTTGTCGGTCTGGTGTGGCAGCTCGTCAAAACGGCGCAGGTAGCGCAAGACCACCTCGCAGCTGACATCGGCCCGGATTTTCACCAGTTCAAAATCCATCAGCGCGCCGATACTGCCTTCCGGATAGGACAGGGCCGATTGCAATTGCTGGCGCTCGGCCTCGTCCAGTTCGCCCATGACTTCATAAACCACCTGCCGTGGCAGGTCGCCGGCAAGATCAGCCAGCTCGTCGGTATCCAGCTGGCGAGCAGCCGCCAGCAGCTCCGCCGGGGCCATGGATTCGATCAGGGTTTCCCGAACGGCATCGGAAACCTCCAGCAGGATCTCACCATCCTGCTGTGCCTTGACGCGGTCCCAAACCAGCAGACGTTCATCCAGCGGCAAGGATTCCAGAATGTAGGCGATATCGGCCGGATGCAGGTTTTGCAGCCTTTGTTGCAGCTCGTCCAGTGCCGGTGAGGCGGCAGGGACAATGCCATCCTCTTCGACATGCAGCGCGATCAGCCTTTGCACCTCCGCCAGGCTTTCGCTCAATCGTTCAGCAGTTTGTTTTTTTTCAATAACCGACAAGCACAACTCCTTCCGCCATGGCGACGGAGACGGGGCTACACGGTCGTAATGGCGGGAATCAACAAGGAAAAACGGGGGAGCCAGGGGCTATGGGATAATTGGGTAAGTCCATGTGCAATACCGCACCTTTTCGGTACGGCAGAACGTATAAACAGAAGCAGAATTGTAACATGAAGCCCCCTTTGCCTTCCAGCAAAGGGGGGGGGGGATCTCAAGGCAGGTCGGCAAAGGCCATGCGTCGCTGGATGATGCGGGTTTTCTTCATCAGGCCAGTGGCATTGCGATGTTCATCGTAATAACGCGGATTGGGCACCATAGCCGCCAGTTTGGCAGCCTGTCCGGCAGACAGCCGGGAGGCACTGGTATGGAAGTAGTAGCGGGCGGCAGCTTCTGCACCGAACACACCATTCCCCCACTCGATGACATTGAGGTAGATCTCGAAAATACGGCGTTTATCCAGCACCTTTTCCAGCATCACGGTAATGGCCGCTTCTTCCAGCTTGCGCCATGGTGTCTTCTTGCTGGACAGAAACAGGTTCTTCGCCAATTGCTGGCTGATGGTGGAACCACCCGCCACGATGCGCCCCTGCTTCAGATTCTTCTCGAAAGCAGCCTCGATGCCATCCCAGTCAAAACCTTCGTGATCGGCAAACTTGGCATCTTCCGCCGCAATCAGGGCCCGTTTCAGGTTGGGAGAAATCTGGGCATATGGCACCCATTTCTGCCGTAACTCAGCCTCTGGGTCGTCTTCCTGCAATTTGGCCAACTGCTCGTTCATGAAGGCACTAGCCGCCGGGTTATGACTGCGCCAGTAGACGATATGGCCGAAAATCCACAGGTTGTACAACACAATGGCGGCCACCAGGACCGCCATGATCTTGAAAATGAGCCGCATCAAATCAGGCCAGCACTTCTCGCAACATATTGGTGACCTTGCGTGTGTCCGGTTTGACACCTCGCCAGATATGGAAGGACTCGGCCGCCTGCTCCACCAGCATGCCCAGGCCATCGGCCAGCATGCCGGCATTTTCGCTTTGGGCACGTTTCAGGAAAGGCGTCAGACCCTTGCTGTACACCATGTCGTAAGCCAGGGTGCGGGCGGTGAAGATATTGGCCGGCAGCGGCGGAATTTCATTATGCAGGCTGGTGGAAGTACCGTTGATGATGATGTCGAAGGTTTTGCCTTCCAGTGCCTCGTAGCCACTGGCCACCACCTCACCCCAGGGCGCGAAATGATGGGCAATGGATTCCGCCTTGATCAGGGTACGGTTGGCAATGGTCACCTTGGCCGGCTTCTGTTCCAGAATCGGTTCCAGCACACCGCGTACGGCACCACCGGCACCCAGAATCAGAATGCTCTTGCCTTCCATCGGGAAATCGAGGTTTTCCACGATATCGCGCACCAGGCCGATGCCGTCAGTGTTGTCGCCATACACTTTGCCATCGCGGAAAGTCAGGGTATTGACGGCCTCGGCTGCGCGGGCGCGCTCGGTCACTTCCTGCGCCATACGGAAGGCATCGCCCTTGAACGGCAGGGTGACATTCAGGCCCAGGCCACCTTCTTTTACAAACTGGCCAACCACTTCGTTGAATTTGTCCAGCTCGGCAAACAGCTTTTCATATTGCACGGCTTCGCCGGTGGCTCGGGCAAACTCACTGTGAATGAACGGCGACTGGCTATGGGAAACGGGGTTACCGATGACGGCGTAACGGTTGGTCATGATCAGCTTTCTTGGATTCCTGTGGTGCTACCGCATCGTGCGGTTCATCTGCTGAGGTAGCACTTTGCCGTGTAACGTCATAAACATCAACCGGTCAATACCCCTGTCCCAACAATTCAGGCCTGCTTCAGCCTTGCACCCACGGCAAGCCATGGGCTTTCCAGCCATTCACTACGCCGCGATGCTCATGGGCATCCTTGTCGCCCTCAAAGCCCTCCATCACGTTGTATACACGGGCATATCCGGCTGCCGCTGCCTGTACGGCCGCTTCATGCGAGCGCACGCCGCTGCGGCACATCAGCAGCAGCAAAGCCTGCTTGTCGACCGCGCCCTGCAATTGCGCAAGAAACTGCGGATTGGGCTGCATGCCGGGAAAACTGCGCAGCTCGATACGCAATGCACCGGGAACCACGCCGACAAATTGCCATTCCGCCGCACTGCGGACGTCCACCAGTACGGCGCCTTCCACTTGCTGAATGAGGCAATAGGCTTCTGTCGGTGTCAGCGCGCCCTGATAGGACAATTGCTGACTGGCGGCACGCTCTGCAGCGGTTTGCAGGATCTTGACGGTTTGTTCCATGGGCTACCTTTCTTTGTAACGGGGCCGTGCCACACTATGGTGCGCAGGGCCTGCCAGTGCGGAGCGGCTGTCAGCACCAGGCAATGCACCAATATCGATCATTTGCACTTGGCAAAGCATCATTTTGGTGCACAACTTGCGACTGGCAGGACCGAACACCCTGTGACACAATGATTGAATTAGCGTTCTTAGCCTGGCACGCTTCATGCTTCAAGCGAAGCGTACCATCTTTATCAAGCAATATTGCTTTCGATGCACGTTGCCTTTAGGAGAACATTCATGGCGGTTGCAGACGTAGTCAAGCTGATTCAAGAAAACGACGTCAAGTTCGTAGACCTGCGTTTTACTGATACCCGTGGTAAAGAACAACACGTTACCATTCCGGCACACGTGCTGCTGGAAGATGCTGACGAGTGGTTCGAGCGCGGCCACGCTTTTGATGGCTCCTCCATTGCCGGCTGGAAAGGCATTCAAGCCTCCGACATGCTGCTGATGGCTGACCCGGCTACCGCCAAGATTGACCCCTTCTTTGACGAACCGACCGTATTCATGTCTTGTGACGTGATTGACCCGGCCGACGGCAAGGGCTACGACCGCGACCCGCGCTCCATCGCCAAGCGCGCTGAAGCGTACCTGAAGGCATCCGGCCTGGGCGACACCGCCTACTTCGGTCCGGAACCGGAATTCTTCGTATTCGACAGCATCACCTGGGGCACCGACATGTCCGGTTGCTTCGTGAAGATCAAGTCCGAAGAAGCTGCCTGGGCCTCCGCTGAAGAATTCGAAGGTGGCAACACCGGTCACCGTCCGGGCGTGAAGGGTGGCTACTTCCCGGTACCGCCGGTTGACTCCGCACAAGACCTGCGTTCCGCCATGGTTCTGCTGCTGGAAGAACTGGGTGTTCCGGTTGAAGTGCACCACCACGAAGTGGCCACTGCCGGCCAGATGGAAATCGGTACCAAGTTCAGCACCCTGACCCAGCGTGCCGACTGGACCCAGATCCTGAAATACGTGGTTCAGAACGTGGCACACAGCTACGGCAAGACCGCTACCTTCATGCCCAAGCCCATCGTTGGTGACAACGGTTCCGGCATGCACGTTCACCAGTCCATCTGGAAAGACGGCAAGAACCTGTTTGCTGGCGACGGCTATGCCGGCCTGTCCGACACCGCCCTGTACTACATCGGCGGTATCATCAAGCACGCCAAGGCACTGAACGCCATCACCAACCCGGGTACCAACTCCTACAAGCGTCTGGTTCCGCATTACGAAGCTCCGGTAAAACTGGCTTACTCCGCCAAGAACCGTTCCGCTTCCATCCGTATCCCGCACGTGGCAAACCCGAAGGCTCGCCGTATCGAAGCGCGCTTCCCGGATCCGCTGGCTAACCCGTACCTGTGCTTCTCCGCTCTGCTGATGGCCGGTCTGGATGGTATCCAGAACAAGATCCACCCGGGCGATGCTGCTGACAAGAACCTGTACGACCTGCCGCCGGAAGAAGACAAGCTGATCCCGACCGTGTGCGCAAGCCTGGACGAAGCCCTGGCTGCTCTGGACGCAGACCGCGACTTCCTGACCCGTGGCGGTGTGTTCTCCAACGAATGGATCGACGCCTACATCGAACTGAAGATGCAGGAAGTGAACCTGACCCGCATGACTACCCACCCGGTAGAATTTGCAATGTACTACTCCCTGTAATCGGGCGATGGCACCTTCGGGTGCCTTGCCGGATACAGAAAACCCCGCGCAAGCACTGCTTGTGCGGGTTTTTTCATGCCTGCCGGCTACCGCCAGGAACACTCAGCCCGGCAACTCGGCAAAAGCCTTGAGCATGGCCAGGCCATCCTGTGGCGCAACAACCAGCTGGCTGACATCAAATGCCGGATCGAACACCGGGGCAAACTGGGGGAAGCGCGCCAGTGCTTCGGGCTGCGGCACATGGAAACCCATATACCACTGGCCAAACTCACGCTGTTTGCATTCGCTGCAAAACAGGGACTCCACCTGATGATGGCGCGAATCCTGGCTGATTTTGCTGAACGCAGCCTCAACCACAGCCTCCTCCCCCTCCAGCAGTTGCAAGAAGCAGCCATCGCGGTACAGCAACAGGCCGGTGATCTGCCGGGCCTGGTTATTGGCCACCGACTTGTCCAGGATTGCCGTCAAATCGGCAGGAGACAGTGCTGTGGTGGCCTTGCTGGAATAAAGCAACTGAATCAGCATGGGCCGGCTTTCTGTAAAGTGCCAGGACGATGGGCTGAACGGATGACTGCAAACATTTCCTCATTACCTTCTGCATGGAGACCGGACATCAAATACAGGCACACGCCATGCCATTGGCACAAGGTGATGCCCGGGCGCATGATGACACATTCCGCAGATGTTCGGCATGCTGGCCGCCGCCTTGTTGTCATGCAGATGTGACGCGAGACCACCTTTTGCTTATCATAGCGTCACATCCTCCCGTTTTCACCGCAGACGCCCGACACCATGAAAACCCTTGCTTTCTGCCTGCTGCTGACTTGTGGCCTGGCCCATGCCGAGGTGTACAAATACATCGACGCCAATGGCAATGTCACCTTCACCAATGTGCCGATCAAGGGCGCCAAGCCCATGCACCTGGCACCGCTGTCCACCTATGGCGGCAGTGGCAGCGGCAAGGGCAAAGCGGCCGCCAGCGGCAAATCTGCCTCCACACCGGATGGCTACCCCAGTGTGGACAACGGTACCCAGTCCAAGCGCGACGAAGGCCGCCGCAAGATTCTGGAAAACGAGCTGGCCAATGAGCAAAAAGCCTTGGCTGATGCACAAAAGGCTTACACCGACGGCGCGGCTACCCGCAACGGCGATGAAACCCGTAACTACCAGAAATACCTGGACCGGGTACAAAAACTGAAGGACGCCGTCACCGAGCGCCAGAAGAATGTGGACGCATTACGCCGCGAACTGGGGCAAGCTGCATCCAATGCACAATAATGGTGCATAATTAAGGCCGATTTCGTGCATATGCGGTGCTCCGGCTTGGCGTGCTTATTGCTAATAGCCAGATGCACAGCCTCATCCGATTCGGAGCACCATGAACTCGCCCAGCTTTGCCGGCCTGGATTTACTCGACACCCCGGTCCTGATCACGCATGCCGATGGCAAACTCGAATTTGCCAATCCCGCCTGTGAAAACCTGCTGGCCATAGGCCGGCGAGAGTTGCTGCGCCACTCGCTGTTCGAGTTGCTGCAAGACAGCCCCGCCCTGCGCCAGGCATTGGCCACCGCCTTACAACACAACTCCAGTTATATCGAGCACGACCTCGAACTGCGCACACCGCATGGCGAGCAGCCCTTGCATATCGCCCTGTCGGTGACACCGATTGATGCGGAGGGTCGGCTGGCGCTGGTCGAGCTGCGGCCACTGGATCAGCAACTGAAAATTGCCAACGAAGAGCGGCTTTTGCTGCAACAACAGGCTAATCGCGAGCTGATTCGTAACCTGGCGCATGAAATCAAGAACCCCTTGGGGGGAATCCGCGGTGCGGCCCAGTTGCTGGAGCATGAACTGTCAGACCGGCCGGAGCTGAAGGAATACACCGAAGTCATCCAGGAAGAAGCCCTGCGCCTGCAATCGCTGGTAGACCGCCTGCTGGCCCCGCATCGCCGCCATGTGCGCAGCGAAATCAATATCCACGAAGTGCTGGAACGGGTGCGCAGCATTGCGCTGGCCGAGTACCCACAGGGCCTCGTCATCCGCCGCGACTACGACACCAGCCTGCCGCACATGGTGGCGGACAAGGAGCAGCTGATCCAGGTGGTGCTCAATATCGTCAAGAACGCGGTGCAGGCCATGAAGGCCAAGGGCGAGGTGATTTTGCGCACGCGCGTCGCCCGGCAGGTCACCCTGGCACGGAAGCGTCACGTGCTGGCATTAAAATTGCAGATTGTCGACAACGGTCCCGGTATTCCGGAAGAAATCAGGGATCACATTTTTTATCCCCTGGTCACCGGACGCGCCGAAGGCACCGGCCTGGGGCTGACACTGGCCCAGGCTTATGTACACCAGCACGGCGGCAGCATCGAATTTGAATCCCGCCCGGGCCAGACCTGCTTTACCGTGATGCTGCCCTTCAGCAACACGGACTGAAACCAATTACAGAAACGAGGGCTGCTATGAATAACCCGGTGTGGATCATTGATGACGACAAGGCCATCCGCTGGGTCCTGGAAAAGGCACTCGGCCGCAGTGGCATCGGCTTTGACAGCTTTTCCAGCGCCGACGATGCGCTGAATGCCCTGTACGACAATACACCGCGCGTCATCATTTCCGACATCCGCATGCCCGGCACCGATGGTTTGAAATTTCTCTCCCGGGTAAAGGCCGATCATCCGCAGCTGCCGGTCATCATCATGACCGCGCACTCCGACCTGGATTCGGCAGTGGCCGCCTTCCAGGGTGGTGCATTCGAATACCTGCCCAAGCCCTTTGATGTCGACCAGGCTGTGCAGCTGATCGAGCGCGCACTGGCCGAGAGCAATAGCCAGATCGAAGCCACCGGCGGCGTGGAAGCCATGCCGGTGCTGCTAGGCCAGGCCCCTGCCATGCAGGACGTATTCCGCGCCATTGGCCGCTTGTCGCAATCCCATGTCACCGTGCTGATTACCGGCGAGTCCGGTACCGGCAAGGAGCGGGTGGCCGAAGCGCTGCACCGCCATTCGGTGCGCTCCAGCAAGCCTTTCATTGCCTTGAATACCGCAGCCATTCCCAAGGATTTGCTGGAGTCCGAACTGTTCGGCCATGAAAAAGGCGCTTTTACCGGCGCGCTGGCCACCCGTCGCGGCCGCTTTGAAGAGGCGGAAGGCGGCACGCTGTTTCTGGATGAAATCGGCGACATGCCCACCGAGCTGCAAACCCGCTTGCTGCGCGTGCTGTCGGACGGACACTTTTACCGCGTGGGCGGCCATGTGCCGATCAAGGCCAATGTGCGGGTGATTGCCGCCACCCACCAGAATCTGGAAGACCGGGTCAAACGCGGCCTGTTCCGGGAGGACCTGTTCCACCGCCTGAATGTGATCCGCCTGCGTCTGCCGCCCTTGCGCGAACGGCGCGAGGACATCCCGCTGCTGACCCGCCATTTCCTGGCCAAGAGCGCCAGCAGTCTGGGCGTTGAGCCCAAGCGCCTGACCGAAGCGGCGATGGAAGTGATCAAGTTCCACAGCTTTACCGGTAATGTGCGCGAACTGGAAAACCTGTGTCAGTGGATTACCGTGATGGCACCGGGCCAGCAGGTGGAAGTGGGCGACTTGCCCTCCGAACTGCGCGAACCGGAAGCCATTGCACTGGCGACGGAAAGCGATGGCAGCCCGGTAGTCAGCAGCGCCGTGCACGTGGTGGACTGGACGCTGGGGCTGGCCGAAGAAGTGGCCCGTCGGCTGCGCGCCGGTGAAGTGGGCATCATCGACGACCTGACCCGCCGCTTTGAAGAAAGCTGCATCCGCACCGGGCTGGCCCACACCGGTGGCCGCAAGGTGGAAGCCGCCCATCTGCTGGGCTGGGGCCGCAACACCCTGACCCGCAAGATTCAGGAACTGGGCATGGAAGGGCATGACGAACATGCCGACCATGTCTAGGCGCTGACTGATCAGCCTGCCAGTACGGTAAGGCCGGGGAGCGTGGCGAAGCTGCGCTCCCGTACCGTGGCCAGAAAATCCTGCATGAAGGCAAGCGGTGCATCCTCGCTGCGCACCGCGGCATACAACTCGCTGCGCAGGCCGCCATCGCCAATGGTACGCGCCACCACATAGCCCTTTTCCAGATAAGGCCGCACCGCCCAGTACGGCAAGGCCGCCACACCGCGCCGGCTGGCCACCAGCTGGATGATGGCCACCGTCAGCTCGCTGCTGCGCCGTGGCGGGTTCACCCCGGCAGGCAACAATACCTTGCGCCACAAATCCAGCATGTCATCCGGCACCGGGTACTGGATCAGCGTTTCACCGGCGAAATCCGCCGCCTGCCAGATTTTCTTTTCTGCCAGTGGATGATCCCGCGCCACGATGCCCACCATCTCGTAAGCAAACAAAGGATGGTGCACCACACCGGCTTGCGCTTCCATTTCCGACACGATGGCCAGATCCGCCCTTTGGGTCAGCAGCAGGCTGACCGGGTCGGCATGAAAGCCGGACACGATGTCCAGCTCTACCGCAGGCCAGTGCTGGCGGTAGCTGTCCATGGCCGGCATCAGCCAGTCAAAACAGGTGTGACACTCCACCGCCACGCGCAATTCACCGGCATCTCCTTCGCGAATGCGCGCCACATCGCGCTCGGCCGCAGCCACACGGCCCAGCAGCTCATGCGCCAGCGTCAGCAGGCGTTCCCCCGCCAGGGTAAAGCGTAGCGGCTGGGTCTTGCGTTCGAACAAGGGCTGCTGATAGTAGGCCTCCAGCTGCTTTAGCTGATGCGACAAGGCGGACTGGGTGAGAAACACCCGCTCTGCCGCCAGCGACACGCTGCCGGTTTCCTGCAAGGCAATCAGGGTTCGCAAATGACGCAGTTCCAGCACAGTCGCACCGTCCAATCATGAAAATAATTAATTCAAATCGACAAAATTATGCGTTTGAATCATACAGCAAAAACCACCATGCTGGAGCCACTGACAACAAGGAGCCCCGCATGACCACACTGCACCTGGCCGGTTTCCCCCGCATCGGCGCCAAACGCGAACTGAAATTCCTGCTGGAAAACTACTGGCAGGGCCAGATAGACGAGCAAGCACTACAGCAAGGCGCACGCGAACTGCGCCAGCGCCACTGGCTGCTGCAAAAGGGTGCCGGCATCACCCTGTCACCGCTGGGCGACTTCTCCTTGTACGACCACGTGCTGGATGCGCAGATTCTGGTGGGTGCCATCCCGCCCCGCTTCGGCTTTGATGCGGCCAGCATCAGTCCTGAACAGTATTTCCAGCTGGCACGTGGCAACCAGCAACAGCCCGCGCTGGAAATGACCAAATGGTTCGATACCAACTACCACTACCTGGTGCCGGAATGGCATGCCGACACCCGCTTTGCCGCCAACCCGGCGGTCTTGCTAAGCCAATTGGCCGAGGCACGGGCACTGGGCATCCGTACCAAGCCGGTGCTGATCGGCCCGGTCAGCCTGTTGTGGCTGGGCAAGTGCAAGGGCGGCGAGTTTGACCGGCTGCAACTGCTGCCCGCACTGCTGGCCTGCTATGAACAGATCCTGCAACAGCTGTCCGCTGCCGGCGTGAGCTGGGTACAACTGGACGAACCCATCCTGGCACTGGACTTGCCCGCCGACTGGCTGCAAGCCATCGCCACTGCCTATCAGCAATTGGGCAGCACTCCGCTGAACCTCCTGCTGGCCACTTATTTTGGCAGCGTGGCGGAGCACACCGCCCTGCTCAGCACACTGCCGGTAGCCGGCCTGCATCTGGACCTGGTGCGCGCACCAGAGCAGCTGGCAGCCTTCGCCGCCCATTGGCCGGCAGACAAGATTCTTTCCGCCGGCATCGTGGATGGACGCAATATCTGGCGCAGCAATCTGTCGGCCCAGCTGGCGCTGCTGGAGCCACTGGCCGAGCAACTGGGCGACCGGCTATGGCTGGCCCCCAGCTGCTCGCTACTGCACTGCCCGGTAGATGCCGCCGCCGAAACCACCATGGATGCCGACATCCGCAGCTGGCTTGCTTTTGCCGTACAAAAGCTGAATGAGCTGAAGCTGCTGCAGCGTGCTCTGGAACAAGGCCGCAACAGCATCGTGCATGAACTGCAGGCCAGCGACCATGTGCAAACACTGCGCCGCAACAGCCCGCTGACTCATCGCCCGGCAGTGCAGGACAGGCTGGCCACATTGCCGCCCGGTGCCGACCAACGCCGCAGCCCCTTCGCCAGCCGGGAGGCACAGCAACAGGACTGGCTGCAGCTGCCCCTGCTGCCCACCACCACCATCGGTTCCTTTCCGCAAACCGCCAGCATCCGCAGCGCCCGCGCCGCCTTCAAGCGCGGGGAACTGTCTGCAAGCGACTATCAACAGGCCATGCAGCAGGACATCGCGCTGGCCATCCGCCGTCAGGAAGCGCTGGGCCTGGACGTGCTGGTGCATGGCGAGGCCCAGCGTAACGACATGGTGGAATACTTTGGCGAACAACTGGACGGCTTTGTGTTTACCCGGCTGGGTTGGGTGCAGAGCTATGGCAGCCGCTGCGTCAAGCCGCCCATCATCGTGGGCGATGTGGCACGGCCGCAGGCCATGACCGTCAGCTGGGCCGTCTACGCCCAAAGCCTGACACAGCGCCCGGTCAAAGGCATGCTTACCGGGCCGGTCACCTTGCTGCAATGGAGCTTTGTCCGGGACGACCTGCCGCGCAGTACGGTGTGCAAGCAAATTGCCCTGGCCTTGAACGATGAAGTACTGGAACTGGAAAATGCCGGCATCCGCATCATCCAGATTGATGAACCAGCCATCCGGGAAGGCCTGCCGCTGAAAAAGGCCGATCAGGCAGACTACCTGCGCTGGGCGGGCGAAGCCTTCCGGCTATGTAGCTGGCGGCTGGATGACAGCACGCAGATTCACACCCACATGTGCTACTCGGCCTTTGGCGACATCCTGCCGCAGATTGCCGCCCTGGATGCCGACGTGATCACCATTGAAACTTCGCGTTCGGACATGGCGCTGTTGCAGGACTTTGCCCGTTTCCATTATCCCAACCAGATCGGCCCCGGTGTTTACGACATCCACAGCCCGCGCACACCGCGCGCCGACGAAATGACGGCATTGCTGGAACAGGCCTTGCAGGTGATACCGGCCAGGCGCTTGTGGGTGAACCCGGATTGCGGCTTGAAAACCCGCAGCTGGCCGGAAGTGGAAGCCGCGCTGCAACGCATGGTGGCTGTGGCAAAAAACCTGCGCCAACAGCTGGCAGCAACGGCAGACTGACCGTCATCTATTGCAATTTGTAAAAACTATTTCTAGTATTTGCTTACCAAGACTCTCTCTCAGGGCTACCCCCGGCCCGCTTGGTACCCGCTGATCAAGGGCTCCTTCGGGAGCCCTCTTTTTATCTGCGACAGCATGAAAAAACCGCCATACAGGCGGTTTTTTTCACAAGGCGGTGACTGCCTCACTCATTGGGCGTCAGCATGCCCGGCGTCATCATCACCTTCAGCCGCACTTGCTCCAGATCGTGGCGTACGCGGTGGCTCAACCACCACACCGCCCCTTTCTTCACACTCCACAGCAAGGGCTGCTCGCCCAGCAGCTGGGCAGACAGGCGCCCGATATAAGGCTGATGCCCCACCAGCACGATGGTCTTGCCTGCCTCAGGCCAGTTAACGGCCTGCATCACCGCCTCGATCGAGCATCCGGGTTCAGTTCTGGCAACACGGTGTAACGCTTGCTCAGCAGCGCTGCGGTTTGCTGCGAGCGTTTGGCTTCCGATGCCAGCAAGATAAAATCGCGCGGCAGACGGTCGCGCAGCCAAGCGGCCATCTGGCTGGCCTGTTGCTGACCACGGCGCGTCAGTGCGCGCGCCAGATCATCCGAGCCCTCTTCTGCCTCGGCGTGGCGCCATAGAATCAGATCCATCATTCACCTCCGTTATTGTTGTTGGTGCGGCATCACGGCAAGGTAAACCCGCCTTGTGGTGCCGCACGACATGCCTGTATCCCAGAGCATGACAGCAGACCGGCAGCCTACACCAGCCTTGTGTCAGCTGCATGTCGGACAAACACCTAGCCAGCCCGGCCTAGTGCAGCAAAGGTGCCAGCAAGGGCACCAGAATGGCCGTCACCACACCATTCAGCCCCATGGCGAGGCCAGCAAAGGCCCCCGCCGTTTCCGACAACTGAAACACCCTGGCCGTGCCGATGCCGTGGGCGGAAATCCCGGTTGCCGTCCCCAGCACCATGTCATCGCGCAAGCCCAGCAGATTGAACAAGGGTTTGACGATGACCGCACCGAATATGCCGGACAAAATCACGAACATGGCGGACAACTCCGGAATGCCGCCAATGCCCTGCGACACGCTCATGGCAATGGGCGTGGTAACGGCACGGGTGGTGAGCGACAGCAGTACCTGCTGCGGCAATTGCAGCAGCCAGCCCACTCCTACCGCACTGACAATCCCTACCAGCCCACCAAACCCGATGGTGATGGCCAGGGGCCGGCGGCACGCTTCAACCGCGACAGATTGCCATACAACGGCACGGCCAGTGCCACCGTGGCCGGGCCCAGCAGCATCTGCACCATCACCCCGCCCTTCATGTAATCGCGATAGCTGGTGCCGGTGGCCAGCAACCAGGCCAGCAACAGCAACACACCGATCAGCACCGGATTGGACAAGGGATGCCCCTTGCAGCGGCGGTTGAACAACACCGCCAGCTTGTAGGCCAGCAAGGTGACAAACACCCCGGTCAAGGGAGAGGTGCGGATCACGCTGAGGGCAGCATCGGTATTCATGCGCCCTCCTGGTGTCGATGGCGCGCCAACAGCAGCTTGAGCAACAGGCCGGGCAGCAGCAGGGTCAGGGTGGTGGACAGCACCAGCACCACAATCAGCTGCCAGCCAAAACCGGCCAGCAAATCACGGTAAGCCAGCACCGCAGCCCCGGCCGGAATGAACAATAGAGACAGATGCGACAGAAAGCGCGGCACATTCAGCTTCATGCTTTCCGGTACGGATTTGCGCAAGGCCAGCGTGGCAAACAGCAACAGCATGCCCAGCACCGGGCCAGGCAAGGGCAGGGAAAAAGTGCGGCTGATCAGTTCTCCAGCCAGCTGGTAGCCTACCAGCCACAACAGGGTTTCTATCATGATCGTCATTCCGCTTGCGGCAACATGGCTGACACAAGTCCGGCAAAGGGCAAGAACAGGGGCTTTCATCATACCTGTCGCAGCCCGGCGGTGAAATAAACAGGCAAGCGTATTGTCGTATTACAGGCGACAAACAGGACAAGCATCGCCCGGCTTTGGCATAATGCGCGCCATGATCGAGGATTCACACTGGCTGCCGCAGCCACCCGCCCTCCCCCCGGCCCTGCTCGGGTTTTTGTCACCGAGCCCGGGCTCGCTCACCCGAAACGGGCTGCTGGGCCCAACCCGGGCCCACCC
>NZ_LNQV01000059.1 GCF_001515305.1 Aquitalea pelogenes | reverse complement strand
GAGAACAATGCTGGTTACCGAGTTGGTGCCATCGGTGAAGGTGACGTACACCGCCTGGCCCGGTTCCACACCACTGGTGGTGCCGGTGACATTCACGGTGCCGGCTTCGGTCTGGTTGAAGATGTGGTCGCCGCCGCTGCCGTCATCAAGGATGGTGATGGTGGCGCTGGTATCGACCGACAGCTTGTGGCTGGCTTCGACTGCCGGATTACCTGCCTTGTCGCGGACATCGGCAGTAATGGTGTAGCTGCTGCCATCGGCCAGCTTGGCGACATCGGTAGCCGGTACTTCGGTACTCCAGCTGCCATTGCTCACGGTGGCGCTGTAATGCTGACCATTGAGCACTACATCAACAGTCTGGCCGTCTTCGGCACTGGTACTACCACTGATGGTCAACGGCAACTTGTGCTCGGCCGCATTGACAATGTCGTCGCCAGCCAGGCCGCTATCAATGCTGATGGTCGGTGCCTGCAAGTCCAGGCCATAGCTGTGGTTGGTGCTGGCATCGCCAGGATTGCCACCAATGCTGCTGGTGGTGACGCTGGCGTGGATGTTGCTGTCGTTCTTCAGGTCATCGCTGCTGACAGCAATGCTGTAGCCCAGCTTGCCGTTACCCAGATCCAGCACATTGCCATAAGCGTTTTGGCCATTCACGGTCAGTGTCACCGTGTCGCCAACCTTGACGTCACCACCAACGGTGCCGGTCACAGTGACGGTGCTGCCGCTGGTTTCCTGGATGTTCAGTACATTGTCGGCAGTCACCGGATCAACCGTGATGCTGGCCTTGGGCGATGTCAGGTCAACCAGGTAGTCATGATCGGTGGAAGCGGTAGCGGTGTTGTGGAAGGTGTCGCTCACGCTTACCGTAGCGTGGATTTTGGTGGCACCGGACAGATCGCCGGTACCCACATCAACGGAGAAGCCCAGCTGGCCGTTGATGTCGATCACGGTGGTTTCGTAGTGCGCACCGCCAATATCCAGCGTCACCTTGTCGTCCAGCTTGGCATCGCCACCCACCGTGCCGGTGATGGTGACGACATCGCCATAGAATTCATTGATGTTGAGGATGTTGTCGGCGGTGACGTTGTCCACCGAGATGGTGGCTTCCGGTGCCGTGACATGTACACCCAGGCCATGCTGCGCGGGCACCGCACTGTTACCGGCCAGGTCATGAACATTAGCGGTGATGGTATAAGTCTGGCCATCTGCCAGCTTGGCAACATTCACAGCAGGCACATCCACCGTCCAGCTGTTATTGGTCACGGTGGCACTGTAGTGCTCGCCGTTGAGCAGGACATCCACCTTCTGACCATCTTCCACGCCACTGGTGGTACCACTGATGGTTAGCGGCTGTTTCTGCTCGGCTTCGTTCACGACATTGTCACCGGCCAGAGTGGCATCAATGGCAATGGTCGGAGCCTTCAGGTCTACCGAGTAGGCATGGTCAGTCGAGGCGGTGGCGGTGTTGTTGTAGCTGTCGCTCACGCTTACCGTGGCGTGGATATTGGTGGCGCTGGACAAATCGCCAGTACCTACCACCCTGGAGAAGCCCAGCTGACCGTTGATGTCGATCACGGTGGTTTCGTAATGCGCACCGCCAATATCCAGCGTCACCTTGTCGCCCAGCTTGGCATCGCCACCCACCGTGCCGGTGATGGTGACCATGTCGCCGGAGAACTCACGGATATTGAGGATGTTGTCGGCGGTGACGTTGTCCACCGTGATGGTGGCGGTCGGCAGGGTGGCATGCAGGGTGGCTTCGTCCGTCGCGGTACCCGAATGATTGCCCACGGCATCGGTCTGGGAGGCACTCACGGTCACGGTGCTGCCATCAGCAGGCTTGACGATATCCAGGGTAACGGTGCCATTGCTGTAGCTGGCGCTCACACTGGCATCGCTGCCAGTGACGCTGCCATCGGCATGCACCACCAGGGTGGTGGTGTGGCCGCCATCGTTGACCACGATGGTGGCGCTGCCGTTCTTGGCCAGGTCGGCTGCATCCAGCTTGACGGTGGCTTCCACCTTGCCATTCACCAGCTCACTGGCGTTGATCACGCCATCCGGTGTGCCGTGCTCGCTGATGGTGACCGTCGGGGTGGCCGGCGGGGTGGTGTCGATGATGGCGGTAGCTGTTGCCGTGGCCGTGACACCGGCGGTATTGGTGCTGGTGGCAATCAGGGTGTCGGTGCCATCCGGCAGCGGGGAAGTGGGGGTGATGGTCCAGTTACCATCGCTGCCCACGACTGCACTGCCAATTACCGCACCGGAGGTATTGGTGACGATGACGGTGAGGCCCGGAATGCCGGTACCGTGAATGGTGGGCGTAGCGTCGTTGGTGGCACTGATGTTGTCGATGCTGACATTGACCGGTACTGCGGTATTGCTGCTTGCCTGGTTTTGTTCGGTCGGCAGGTTGAAGGCGGCACCACCGGCACCGTCACCCAGCGCACCGCCCAGCGCTTCGCTCACCCGCATCAGGCGGACAAAGCCGTGGCTGCCTTCGTCGGCACCACCGGCACCGTTCAGGCCGGCCGCTGCAGGATCAAGCTGGGCCAAGGGGTCCTGACCGTTTTCCAGGGCTGCCAGCACTTGCTGCGCTTCCGGCGCCAGCTTGGCCACGGCAGCTTCGGTCTTGTCTGTGGTTTGCGGCTGCATGGTTTCGGTGGTCAGCGCCATTTCGCGCGGGCCATCCACATTCAGCAGCTCACCGTCGGCACGGGCCACCGACAGGGTAGCGCCATCCAGCAGCACCACACGCTCACCCGGCTGGATGATGTCGCCGGCCTTGAGGATACGTTCATGCCCCTGGGCATCAATCGCTTTGGCAACGCCGTTAACGGCAACAACCTGACCTTGGACAGCAGTGGTGTTCATGTCTGACTCCTGAAAACGCAATATGCAGTTCGGCCAGCTTAGTCAGTCATGACGAGAAAATATATTGTACCGAAGGGCAAAGTCCTGCTTATTTTCAGAAATTTCGTATTGTCATAAAAGAACAAAGCCGCTCTATCAGATTGACAGAGCGGCTTGATCGGCAAGGCCGGGGCAACACTAGGCAGCAGTGAGTTTAAGCAGCAGTTGCAGGCGGTCCTCCACCCCGAACTTCTGGAACACCGAAGTCAGGTGCGCCTTGACCGTGCGTTCGGAAATATCCAGCTGGCGGGCAATATCCTTGTTGGAGCGGCCTTCACGCAGCGCCGCCACCACGTCCTGCTCGCGCGCAGACAGGCGGCTGCGCCAGTCGGTTTCGGTCCTGGCCGGCAGCTGGCGACCAAAGCGGGCGCACAGTTGCTGCATGATGCTGCGCCCCACCCAGGTGCCACCGGACTGCACAGTATCGAATACCTGTTGCAGCAGGTCGGGGGTACTCATGGCGTGGGCATAGGCCGCTGCGCCATATTGCAGCCACATCATGCCTTCTTCGTCGCGCGGCAAGGAGGACAGCGCCAATACCCGACAGTGCTGACAGGCCTGTTGCATGTCCTGCTCGCTGGGGGTGGTGGCCGCCAGATCCAGCAGAACCAGACTGTCGGCCGCCACATTGGCACGGTTGAGCGCGGCCAGGTCCGGCAGACGCAGGGCGTCTTGCAGCCCCAGACTGTCGGCCCAGCCATCGGCCAGGGCGCTGCTGGCGGTAATCAGGATGACGGGAGCGTTCATCGTTCGGTAAAGGCCTCTGCCTTGGCACGCAACACCGGTTTCAACAGATAGGAAAGAATGCTCTTCTTGCCTGTCATGATGTCCACCTGCGCCACCATGCCGGGAATGATGGGCAGGTGCTTCTCGCCCAATGCGCCCTGGCTGGTACGCACCTTGACAATGTAAAAGGCATTGCCCTTGTCGTCGGTCACGGTATCGGCACCGATTTCCTGCAGGCTGCCTTCCATGCCGCCGTACACGGTGTAGTCGTAAGCGGTAAAACGCACCATGGCGCGCTGGCCGGGGCGCAGGAAGGCGATGTCACGCGGCGACACGCGGGTTTCGATCATCAGCGAATCTTCCAGCGGGACAATTTCCAGGATGTCCTTGCCCGGCTGCACCACGCCGCCAATGGTGTTGACGAACAGGCGCTTGACTTCACCCTTCACCGGCGAGCGCACCTCGGACAGCTTGACCTTGTCGGCCAGGCCGGAGCTACCGGCGGACAGGCTGTTGATCTTGCCCATGGTTTCGGACAATTCGGCGCTGGCCTGATTGCGGAAGTTCAGCTCCACTTCCTGGATCTTGTGGTTGGCTTCGCTGATGGCGGCTTGCAGTTTGGGAATCTGCGCACTGGCCATGTCGCGTTCACCCTGATAACGCGATACATCACGCTGCAAGCGCAGCAGGTCGACATCCGATACCGCACCTGACTCTTTCAAAGGCTTGGTAACCGCCAGCTCGCGCTGCGTCAGCTGGTAGCCTTGCTGCGCCTGGGCCAGCTTGGCACGCACTTCGTTCAGCTCTTGCGAGCGCTGGGTCAGCTCCTGCCGGGCGATGGACACATTGGCATCCAGTTCGCGACGCTTGGTCTGGTAAAGGTCGGTTTCCTGCCGGGCAATATCGGCCGCCTGCTGCACCACTTCCTTGGGCAATTCGAACGGTACATTGTTGGCAATGGCACGCAGCCGCGCCGCCTTGGCCAGCAAGGACAGATACTGGGCCTGGTTTTCGTTCAGCGAAGAAACAAAGCGGGTGTTGTCGATATTCAGCAGCAGCTGGCCTTTTTGCACGATCTGGCCTTCCTTGACCAGAATCTTGGATACCACGCCGCCATCCAGGCTCTGGATATGCTGGTTTTGCGATACCGGCACCACCTTGCCTTCACCACGTGCCACTTCGTCAATCTGCGACAGGGCAGCCCACAGCAGTGCCACCAGCAGCAAGGCCAGCATGCTCCAGACAAACACGCGTGGCCGGCCCGGATTCTGTTCCAGAATGGCCCAGTCTCCGTCGGTGGCAAAATCCTGGCGGTCCTGCAAATCGCGCGCCGCCGCCCAGTCCATCAGCTTGTCCCAGTACGGCGAGGTTCGTCCCTGTCCGCCTCGAATCCAGCCTTGCAGGCGTTGTTTCCATGTTTTTTTCATCAGCCTGCCCTCCCCACCTGGCCTTGTTGCAAGGCCTGAATCACGGCGGCCTTGGGTCCGTCAGCCACAATGGCACCGTTGTCGATCACGATCAGGCGGTCAGCCAGATCCAGCAGGGCATTGTGATGGGTCACCATGATCATGGTCTTGCCCGCCATCACCTTGGCAAGGGTTTGCTTGATCTGGCCTTCGGTGGTGTGGTCCATATTGCTGGTGGGTTCGTCCATCAGCAGGATGGGCGGTGCATTGAGCAGCGCACGGGCAATGGTCACCGCCTTGCGCTGGCCGCCGGAGAGCGAATCACCACGCTCGCCGATCACCATGTCAAAGCCTTGCGGATGACCGTTGATGAAGTCGGACAGGCCAGCCAGTTCGGCCGCGGCAGCCACGCTGGCGTCGTAGGCATGCGGCGCACCCATGGCAATGTTCTGGCGTAGCGTGCCGTAGAACAGCACCGCATCCTGCGGCACATAGCCGATATGGCGGCGCAGCTCGGCCGGGTCCACCTGGTTGATGTCGATGCCATCCACCCGCACCGAACCCTCGGTTGGCTGGAACAGGCCCAGAATCAGCTTTTGCAGCGTGGACTTGCCGGAACCCACCCGGCCGATGATGGCCACCCGTTCGCCAGCCTTGATCTTGAACGAGACATTGCGCAGCGCCTGCTGCGGATTATCCGGATAGCTGAACGAGACATTGCGGAACTCGATCTCGCCCTGGAAGCTGGTGCGGTGGAAGAAGTTGGCATCCTGCGGCCGCTCCACCGGCATGTTCATGAAGCCGTCCAGCGAGGACAGCGACGTCTTGGCGTTGTGATACTGGGTGAGCAAGCCCACCAGCTGGCCTAGCGGTGCCATGGCACGGCCGGACAGCATCACCGCGGCAATCACCCCACCCTGCGAGGTATTGCCATCCATGATCTGGTACACCCCCAGCACCAGCATCACGATGGATACCAGCTGGGTGATGAAACCGGCAAAGGTGTTGGCCGAGGTGGCCAGCAGCTTCAGCCGCGCCCCTACCTGGGCCAGAAACAGCGTGCCCTGCTCCCAGCGCCCCTGCTGCTGGCCTTCGGCCGCCAGGATCTTGATGGTTTCCAGCGCGGCCAGGTTTTCCACCAGCTGGGCATTGCGCTGGGCCGAGGCACGCAAGGTGGCCTCGGTCAGCTCTTTCATCTTTTCCTGGATGAGCAGGGCAAACACGATCATCAGCAAGCCGCCCACCAGCACCGGTACGGTCAGGAGCGGGGAAATCCACAGGATCACCAGCAGGAAGATCAGCACGAACGGCAGGTCGATCAGGGCGGTGATGGAGGCCGAGGCAATGAAGTCGCGTACGGTTTCAAAAGCCCGCAGATTGGAGGAAAACGCCCCCACCGAGGCTGGCCGGGCTTCCATGCGGATGCCCAGCACCCGCTCCATGATCAGGCTGGACAGCGTCACATCCACCCGTTTGCTGGCCAGGTCGATCAGATAGGCGCGCGTCATCTTCAGCAAAAAGTCGAACACCAGGGCCAGCAAGCCGCCAATGGCCAGCACCCACAGTGTCTCGGTTGCCATATTGGGCACCACCCGGTCGTACACATTCATCGACACCAGCGGAATCACCAGCGCAAACAGGTTAATCAGCAAGGCGGCAATCATGGCGTCGCGATACAGCGGCAGGCCACCGTAAACGGTTTGCCAGAACCAGTGGCGCGAGCGGATTTCACCCAGCTCCGGCGCACGGCGTTCAAAATTGAAGCGCGGGCGGACAAAGATGGCCAGCCCCAGGTATTTGCCGGCCAGTTCTTCCAGCGAAATGCTCACTTCGGATTCGGTCAGCTCGGAGAAGCTCACCCGTGCCATGCCGCTTTCCGGGTCGATGGCGCGCAGAATGCAGGCTTCTTCGCCATCCAGCAGCAACACGGCGGGCAGCAGCGCGTCGCGCAGCTTGTCCAGCGGTTGGCGTACCACGCGGGAGGTCAGGCCGATGCGCCGCGCCGACCGTGAAAACATGGACGGATTCAAACGGTTATTGGTGAGTGGAATGCCTGCCACCAGCGATTCGCGGGTGGCATTGATGCCATACGAACGCGCCAGGGCAAAAAGACAATCCAGCAAGGGGTCCAGATGTGTAGCCTGCGGAGGAATGAAACCATGTTGTCCGGCAGAGGACGGAGAGTGCATGCGCGACCCTTCAGAAGCTTGAATGTGATGAGTCTGAAATACGCGACTCTTCATTAATGACGATATTCTAATCGAAGCTTCAAAGCCGACAAGATGTTAAGATCAGTTAAAATTTTTACTTTAAAATACAAGCAGAATTTGTGCAGGATTTTGCGCGTTTGCTTGGGATTACCAAAGAAAAAACAAAACCTGCCAATGGCAGGTTTTGTATAACAACTTCCGGCAAAACAATTCAGGCCGGTTTGCGCTTGAAAGTGCGGGCAAAACCCAGCACGCAGCCAAAGAACACCACGCTGATTGCCACTTCCCACAAGGCCAGGGTTTGCGACAGGCCGCTATCCCCCCAGCTGCGCATGATGCCCTCGGTAAAGAAGGCCAGAATGAACATGCTGGACCACTGGTAGGTATACAGGCGCTCCTTGAGAATGCCCATCAGCGGTGCCAGCAGGATGACAGCCTTGAGCGCCAGAAACGAGCCGCCCGGTCGTACCGGGGCCAGCCACAGCTCCCAGGCCAGGGTCAGCAGAATCAGGGCGACCAGACTGGCAGCCGCGCCATAGTGAAACAGTTTTCGGTTCATTTTTCCTGACTTCCAACCCTCACGGCACGACCGGGGCGCGCCATGAATACCGCCATGATGATGCCTACTTCGTACAGCAACCACAGCGGTACGGCCAGCATGGTTTGCGACAACACATCCGGCGGCGTGACCACCGCTGCCACCACGAAGGCACCGACAATCACATAAGGCCGTGCTTCGCGTAGCTGCGCAATGGAAATCACCCCCATGCGCACCAGCACGATCACGATGATGGGCACTTCAAAGGTCACGCCAAAGGCGATGAACATGCCCATGACAAACGACAGGTATTTGTCGATGTCGGTCATCATGCTCACCCCGCTGGGCGTCATCATGGAGAAAAAGTGAAAGGCCACCGGGAACACCAGGAAATAGGCAAACGCCATCCCCAGCAAGAACAGCAGCACGCTGGCCACCACCAGCGGCAGGATCAGTTTTTTCTCGTGGCTGTACAGCCCCGGTGCGACAAAGGCCCACACCTGGTACAGGGTGTTGGGCAGCGAAATGAGGAAGGCCACCAGCATGGTGAGCTTCATCGGCACGAAGAAGGTGGCGGTCACCTCGGTGGCAATCATGCTGCCGCCATTGGGCAGCGCGTCCAGCAAGGGTTTGGCCAGCAAATGATAGATATCGCCAGACCAGTGGAACAGGCCGAGAAACACCAGCATCAGGCCCAGAATGGCGCGTACCAGCCGCGTGCGCAATTCCAGCAGATGGACAAGCAAAGGTTGTTCGTTCATGCGTGAGGATGGGATGGGGTGGAAGTCTGGCCGGACGCTGGCGGCATGTCATCAAACAGGTCCAGCTGGTTTTCGTCGCGTGGCGGGGCTTCCGGCGCGGACTTTTCCTCCACCACGGTGGATACCACAGCGGCAGGTGCCGCTGCCTGCAAATCCAGCCCGCCATGAATGGTGCGGGCGGCCTCTTCCAGCGGTGCCTTGGCCTCGCTGGACAGTTGCTGCAGCTGGGCGGACTGGGCAGCCATTTCCTGCCGTACGCCCTGCACTTCCGCCTCCATCTGCGCCTTGAAACTGCTGGCCGCATCCTGGATATCGTTGCGCAGGCCATCCAGGCCGCTCAGATTGGCCTGCTGATGGATGTCGGCCTTGACGCTGGCAACAAAGCGCTGGGCACGCGCCACCAGCGCACCCAGGGTGCGGGCAACGGTGGGCAGGCGCTCCGGCCCCAGCACCACCAGTGCCACGATGCCGATCAGGAGGATTTCACCAAAGCTGATATCGAACACGATGCGGCCTGTGGTTTATTTCTTGTCGGATTCGTTGTCGATGATCCGGCCGGTTTCGGCAGGCTTGTCGGCCTTTTCGTTCTCGCCCTTCATGCCTTCCTTGAAGCCACGCACGGCGCCGCCCAGGTCTTCACCCACGTTTTTCAGTTTTTTGGTGCCAAACACCAGCACCACGATCAACAGCACAATCAGCCAGTGCCAGATACTGAAAGAACCCATTGCAACTTCCTTTCAAAATGATCAGGCGCACCCTTGGCCGGATACGCCGTTTACACCATCAGCCCTTGTGGCCGAATACATGCACATGCAGGTGGAACACTTCCTGGCCGCCACCATGACCGGTATTGATGCCGGTCTTGAAGCCGGCCGCCAGGCCCTGCTCGGCAGCCAGACGCGGCACCAGGCCCATGATGCGGCCCAGCAGGGCTTCGTGCTCCGGGCCGCACTCGGCCAGCGAGGCCACGTGCAGCTTGGGAATGATCAGGAAATGAACCGGAGCCAGCGGACGGATGTCATGGAAAGCCAGCACTTCGTCGTCTTCGTATACCTTGTTGCAGGGAATCTCCCCTGCGGCAATCTTGCAGAAAATGCAGTCACTCATAGCATGGTCCTGTCAGCGGTTCAGGAGGGGCGGGAGGCTTTTTCGTCGATGCCGGAAATGCCTTCACGACGATGCAGCTCCATCAGCACGTCTTCCGGACGCAGGCCATGATAAGCCAGCAGCACCATGGAGTGGAACCACAGGTCGGCTACTTCACGCACCAGATGCAGCTTGTCCTTGTCCTTGGAGGCCATGATGGTTTCTGCCGCCTCTTCTGCCACTTTTTTCAGAATGGCGTCTTCACCCTTGTGAAACAGGGAGGCCACATAGGAGGACTGGGGGCTCGCCTCGCGGCGGGCTTCCAGGGTGTCGGCTACAGTCTTGAGCACATCGAAGGTCATGATGCTTCACCTTTGCATACTGGGAATTCGGCAAGTATAGGCCGATTCACGCATCGGCCGTTAGCGCCCGGAGGCGGCTTGTCATTGTAACGGCTGCGGATGGCAGCTGTTTGACACGGCGCAACTCAATGCTTGTGCTGGTAAATGGCGTCCGGGTCTTTGAGTACGGCGTCCACGATGGTCCAGCCACCGTTTTCAAAACGGCGGTAGAAGCAGCTTTCGCGACCGGTATGGCAGGCAATGCCACCGGCCTGGCGGATCTGCATCACGATGACATCACCATCGCAATCAAGCCGCAGTTCGTCCACGGTTTGCAGATGGCCGGATTCCTCACCCTTTTTCCACAGCTTCTGGCGCGAGCGGCTCCAGTAGTGGGCAATGCCGGTATCGGCCGTCAGTTGCAGGCTTTCGCGGTTCATCCAGGCCACCATCAGCACGCGGCCGGTAGCACTGTCCTGGGCAATGGCGGTCACCAGGCCCTGGGCGTCCCACTTCACTTCGTCCAGCCAGTTGCTCATAGCCGCACCTCGATGCCTGCGTCACGCATGGCTTCCTTGGCCTCGCGCACCGTGTATTCGCTGAAGTGGAAGATGCTGGCAGCCAGCACGGCATCGGCCTTGCCCAGCTTCACGCCATCCACCAGATGCTGCAGATTGCCTACGCCACCGGAGGCAATCACCGGAATGCCGACGCCTTCGGACACGGCACGGGTCAGCGGCAGGTTGAAGCCGATCTTGGTGCCGTCGCGGTCCATGCTGGTGAGCAGGATTTCACCGGCACCGTATTCCTGCATCTTTTGCGCCCATTCCACGGCGTCGATGCCGGTACGGTTGCGCCCGCCATGGGTAAACACTTCCCAGCGGTCGTTTTCCGGGGTGACGGCCTTGGCGTCCACTGCCACCACGATGCACTGGCTGCCGAACTTGGCGGCGGCTTCGCGCACCAGTTCGGGGTTGGTCACCGCAGCGGTATTGATGCTGACCTTGTCGGCACCGGCGTTGAGCAGACGACGGATGTCTTCCACCTTGCGCACGCCACCACCCACGGTCAGCGGGATGAATACCTGTTCGGCCACCGATTCGATCACATGCAGGATCAGGTCACGGTCGTCAGAGCTGGCGGTAATGTCCAGAAAGGTAAGCTCGTCGGCACCCTGTTCGTTGTAGCGACGGGCGATTTCCACCGGGTCGCCGGCATCGCGCAGGCCGACAAAGTTGACGCCCTTGACGACGCGACCGGCAGTCACGTCCAGGCAGGGGATAATGCGTTTGGCCAGAGTCATGTTCGCAACACAAAAAAATTTGGCCGAAGCGTCTTCGGCCACAGGCTGTTGACAAAGTAATTGGATCCGATGTTACCGGCCCCGGCCAAGCCGGGCCGCTCCACCGCAGTAGCTGATTCCACAGCCTTCCTGTCGATTCCCATCCCCCCGCCCTTCCCTGATCGGGAAGGGTGCCTCGCCTTCTTGGCAGAAGGCGAGATCCGGTTTGGCAACAGCCTTGCCAAACCGGGGATTAAAGCCGGATCAGGCCTCGGACAATTCGTCAGCCAGCGTCTGCGCAGCAGCAAAGTCGATGCTGCCTTCGTAGATGGCACGGCCGGTGATGGCACCTTCGATGCCCTCGTCTTCCACGGCGCACAGATTGCGTACGTCGTCGAGGTTGGTCAGGCCGCCGGAGGCAATCACCGGAATGGTCAGTGCCTGGGCCAGCTTGACGGTGGCTTCGATATTGACGCCGTTCATCATGCCGTCACGGCCGATGTCGGTATAGATCACCGAATTGACGCCGTAATCCTGGAAGCGCTTGGCCAGGTCGATCACATTGTGATTGGTGATCTTGGCCCAGCCATCAATGGCCACCATGCCATCCTTGGCATCCAGACCGACAATCACCTGACCGGGGAAGGCATCGCAGGCATCATGCAGGAAGCCGGGAGTTTTCACCGCGGCGGTACCGATGATGACGTAGGACAGGCCCATGTCGAGGTATTTTTCGATGGTGTCCAGGTCGCGGATGCCGCCACCCAGTTGCACCGGCATGTCGTCGCCCACTTCCTGCAGGATGGAGCGGATGACATTCAGGTTCTTGGGTTTGCCGGCAAAGGCACCGTTCAGGTCCACCAGATGCAGACGTCGTGCGCCCTGGTCTCGCCAGTGAGCGGCCACCTGGACCGGGTCATCGGAAAAGACGGTGGCATCGTCCATGACGCCCTGTTTCAGGCGTACGCATTGACCATCTTTGAGGTCGATAGCGGGTATAAGCAGCATGGTGCTAGATCAACGTAAGTTAAACACTGCCGTCCCATGCCAGGAAGTTCTTCATCATCTGAAGACCGGCACGGTGGCTCTTTTCGGTATGAAACTGCGTCGCAAAGATATTGCCACGCCCGACGATACAGGAAAATCTGTCCGGGTACTCACTTTCCGCCAGCGTCAGCGCTGCATCGGCCGGGGCGAAATGGTAGCTGTGGACAAAATAGAAACGCTCGCCATCTTCTATCCCGGCAAACAGCGGATGGGATGTTGTCTGGTAAACGCGGTTCCAGCCCATGTGCGGCACCTTGAGGCGCTCGCCAGCGGCGTCCGTCAGGTTAGCCGAAAAACGGACCACATTGCCCGGAAACAGGCCAAGTCCGGGCGTATCGCCTTCTTCACTGTGCTGGAAAAGCAACTGTGCACCCACGCAAATGCCAAAAAACGGCTTGGTTTGCGTGGTTTCACGTACTGCCTCGGCCAGGCCGTAGCTGTTGAGCTCGCGCATGCAGTCCGGCATGGCACCCTGGCCGGGAAACACTACCTTGTCTGCCTTGACGATGGCTTCCGGGTCGCGGCTGAGGAAAATGTCCGCGCCCTGCTCGTTGACTGCCTGGATGGACTTGAGCACCGAGTGCAGATTGCCCATGCCATAGTCGATTACTGCGACTTTCATCATGCCCCTAACTGTTCGGATGAAGGTGGGCTGCGGCTCAGGCCGTCAGCGTACCCTTGGTGGACGGCGTGGCACCGCCCATGCGTTCGTCCACTTCACAGGCCATGCGCAGCGCGCGGCCAAAGGCCTTGAAGATGGTTTCGGCCTGATGGTGGCTGTTTACCCCGCGCAGATTGTCGATATGCAGGGTCACCATGCTGTGGTTGACGAAGCCATGGAAAAACTCGGAGAACAGGTCGACATCGAACTGGCCGATGCTGGCGCGGGTGTATTCCACGTTGTACACCAGACCGGGACGGCCGGAGAGGTCGATCACCACGCGGCTGAGCGCTTCGTCCAGCGGCACGTAGGCATGGCCGTAACGGCGGATGCCCTTCTTGTCGCCAATGGCCTTGGCAAAGGCCTGGCCCAGCGTGATGCCGATGTCTTCCACCGTGTGGTGGGCATCAATGTGCAAATCGCCCTTGGCCACGATGTCCAGGTCGATCAGGCCGTGGCGGGCAATCTGGTCCATCATGTGGTCGAGAAAGGGCACGCCGGTATCGAAATGACTGCGGCCAGTACCATCCAGGTTCAGGGTGACGGTGATCTGGGTTTCCAGGGTATTGCGGGTAACGGAGGCTGTTCTCATGATTTCAGGCAAAGTAGCCGGCCAGTGCAGCAAGCACGGCCGTGTTTTCATCCGGACTGCCCACGGTGAGGCGCAGACAGTTGTCGAGCAGCGGGTGGCTGCCATGCAAGTTCTTGATCAGGATGCCATTTTTCTTCAGGAAGGCAAACAGTTCTGCGGCATCCGGCACGCGGATGGTGACAAAATTGGCCTGTGAATCAAATGCAGTCAACGCGCTGTACTGACGCAAGGCCTGCAACAGGCGCTGGCGTTCGTCGCGCAGGGTCTGTGCCTGCTGCATGAACACCGCCAGATGGCGCAGCGCAAAGCGGGCTGCCGCCTGGGTCAGCACATTGATGTTGTAGGGCGGGCGTACCTTGTCCAGCTCGTCTATCCATTCGGCACAGCCTGCGGCATAGCCCAGGCGCAAACCGGCCAGGCCCAGCTTGGACAGGGTGCGCATCACCAGCAGATTGGGGCGGCTACCGGCCAGATCCATCAGGCTGTCGCTGGCAAAGGCCTGGTAGGCCTCATCCACCACCACCAGTCCCGGTGCGGCATCCAGCACAGCCAGTACCTGCTCGCGGGAAAATTGCGGGCCGGTGGGATTATTGGGATAGGACAGGAACACCATCGCCGGCTGATGGGTGGCAATGGCCGCCAGCAGGGCCGGCAGATCCAGGCTGAAATCGACATTGAGCGGCACCCCGACATACTGCAGGCCGGAGAACAGCGCATTCATGCGGTACATGACGAAGGACGGCTCCAGCGCCAGCATCACCGCGCCGGGGCGCGCCAGTGCCTGGGCAATCAGGGTGATGATTTCGTCCGAACCATTGCCCAGCAGCACACTGGCAGATGCCGGTATGTCAAACGCTGCCTTCAGTTCGTCCTTCAGCCCGCCGCCATGCGGATCGGGATAACGGTTGATGGCGACGTCGGCCAGGCATTGCCCCAGTTCGGCGCGCAGTGCAGATGGCAGCGCGTAGGGGTTTTCCATGGCGTCCAGCTTGATGAGGCCGCTGGCATCAGCCACGTGGTAGGCCTTGATTCCGGCAATTTCCGGACGGACCAGTTGCTTGGCAGTCAATGTCATGATGATGGAGCCGGATCAGTTGTCATCACAAGCGACCGGCTGTTTCAGGTGTAGCTGTTTCAGGTATGCAAGGGGCGCTGCCGGAACAACGCACAGGCTGGCTATCCTACCGTGTTCGGCTGTTTTGGGCTAGTTGCGCGCCGTGGCCAGCCCGCATGATGGCACGGGAAACCGACATTTGACGACATTTTCACCGCACACAAAAAAACAGGGCCGGCATCGCGCCGGCCCTGTCTTCAGCTGAAGGATTTTCTCAGGATTCCAGCCGCAGCTCGGCAGCACGGGCGTGAGCGGTGAGGCCTTCGCCATGCGCCAGCACGCTGGCGATCTTGCCCAGTTTCTGCGCGCCGGCGGCAGACACGCGAATCAGGCTGGAGCGTTTCTGGAAGTCGTACACGCCCAGCGGGCTGGCAAAGCGTGCGGTGCGGCTGGTGGGCAGCACGTGGTTGGGGCCTGCACAGTAGTCGCCCAGGCTTTCCGAGGTGAAACGGCCCATGAAGATGGCACCGGCATGACGCAGCAGCGGCAGGCTGCGTCCGGGTCAGCCACCGACAGCTCCAGATGTTCCGGCGCAATGTAATTGGCAATCTCGCAGGCTTCGGCCAGGTCGCGCACCTGGATCAGCGCGCCACGGTTGCCCAGGCTGGCTTCGATGATGGCGCGGCGCGGCATGGTGGGCAGCAGCTTTGCAATGCTGGCTTCCACTTCGGCAATGTATTCCGCCGACGGGCACAGCAGGATGGCCTGGGCGATTTCGTCGTGCTCGGCCTGGCTGAACAGGTCCATGGCAATCCAGTCGGCCGGGGTGTTGCCATCGCAGATCACTAGGATTTCGGACGGACCGGCCACCATGTCGATGCCCACCACGCCGAACACGCGGCGTTTGGCAGCGGCCACATAGGCATTGCCCGGCCCGGTAATCTTGTCCACCTGCGGGATGGTTTCCGTGCCATAGGCCAGCGCGGCCACGGCCTGGGCACCGCCACAGGTGAATACCTTGTCCACACCGGCGATGAAGGCAGCAGCCAGCACCAGGTCGTTGCGCTCGCCTTGCGGGGTAGGCACCACCATGATGATTTCGCCCACACCGGCCACCTTGGCCGGCATGGCGTTCATCAGTACCGAGCTGGGATACGCCGCCTTGCCACCGGGCACGTAGATGCCCACGCGGTCCAGTGCGGTGACTTGCTGGCCCAGCAGGGTGCCGTCTTCGTCCTCGTAGCTCCAGGAATGGGCCAGCTGTTTCTCGTGGTAGCGGCGTACGCGTTCGGCAGCGCCGCTCAGGGCCTGTTGCACTTCGGCGGGCAGACGCTGCCAGGCAGCTTCCAGCTGCTCACGCGACAGGGTGAGCTCGGCCATGGAAGCGGCCTGCATGCGGTCGAAGCGGTTGGTGTATTCAAGTACCGCTGCGTCACCGCGCGCCTTGACGTCATCACAGATGGCGGCCACGGCGCTGTCCACTGCCGGGTCCTGCGCGGTTTCAAAGGCCAGCAGTGCTTGCAGTTGCTGCTGGAAATCAGCTTGGGTCGAAGACAGTTTCAGCATGGGATCCCGTTTCCGCCTTATGCCGGCACGGCAGAGGCAAAGGCATCCAGCACCGGCTGGATGCGGTCGTATTTGAGCTTGAGCGCAGCCTGGTTCACCACCATGCGCGAGCTGATGTCGATGATGTGTTCCACCGCCACCAGATTGTTGGCGCGCAGCGTACCGCCGGTGGATACCAGATCGACGATGGCGTCGGCCAGCCCTACCAGCGGAGCCAGTTCCATCGAGCCGTACAGCTTGATGATGTCCACATGCACGCCCTTGGCAGCAAAGTGTTCTCGGGCGATTTTCGGGTATTTGGTGGCCACTTTCAGGCGTGCGCCCTGGCGCACGGCATTCTGGTAGTCAAAGCCGTTTTCCACCGCCACCATCATCTTGCACTTGGCAATGTTCAGGTCCAGCGGCTGATACAAGCCGTCGCCGCCGTGTTCGATCAGCACGTCGCGACCGGCAATGCCCAGATCGGCTGCGCCGTACTGGACATAGGTGGGGACGTCCGACGCTCTTACAATCACCAGCCGTACATCGGCATGATTGGTGCCGATGATGAGCTTGCGCGAGGATTCCGGATCTTCCGCCGGAACAATGCCGGCAGCGGCCAGCAGGGGCAGGGTTTCTTCAAAGATGCGCCCCTTGGACAGGGCAATGGTCAGGGTCATGATGATAAACAGACAATGGAAATGAAAAATGGGATGACCATCAGCCAACCAGCGCGCGGCGTTCGCGTTCCAGATGGCCGACATAACGCTGCACCAGCGTTTCCGACGACGGAGTCATTTTCAGGAAAGCACAGCCGACACGCACTGCGTCGTTGCCGTTACGCAAACGGGTGGTCAGGTGGTGTCGCACTTCGATGCCAGCCCGCAGGCTGCCAATCGGCCTCAGTTCAAAACTGCAATCCAGATATTGCTGCCCCAGCTCGAAACCCGGCGTTTGCGCCGCCGGCAACCACAGGCTGCACCCCCCCAGGCTGATGTCGAACAGCACCAGGTCGAGTGGGCGGTTGGGATAATCGGCAATATGGCAGCTGACCGGATTGCTCACCGGCGTCTGGATGCGGAAAAATTCGCGGCGCTGCAATTTGATGACCTGCTCCGGCAGGTCCACCTCGAAGGCCGGGCCGCTATCGAGCATCACCTTGCGGGCAGCCGTGGTGACAAACTGGGTTTTCACCCCTTCGGGCGAGCAGACAAAGACATTGCGCTCGCTGGCCAGCAGCTGATCGTTGGTGACCGGGTCCGCACCCCAGTCCAGCAGCAGCACGCCACGCTTGGCATCCACCTCCAGAAAGCGGGTGAGGATGAAGGTTTTGCCCTTGTTGGAAAACACCGTGACCATATGACCCGACTTGGCAATGGAGGCCAGATGGTGGACCACCTCAACCGGCGTGGCCAGTGTGTACCTGGACAGATCGGGTTGGGCGTGGTCGCCATGCGGCATGCCGGCGGTATTGTCTTGGCTCACGATGGATGCTTCTTTCCGCGATTTAAAGTTGAATCATTGGCTGAATTCTAGCGTAACAGCTGACGAATATCATGGGTCAGGCTGTCTGCCGGTGTTCCGTAGGCCTCATAAACACGCAATTTGCCGCTCTTGTCGAACAGATAGGAGCCGGCACTGTGATCCACGGTATACGCGCCATCGGCTCCGGCCACCTTTTGCGCCACCACCTTGTAAGCCGACTTGACGGCGTCGATCTGCGCCGGCGTGCCGCTCAGGCCGACAAAGCGCGGATCAAAGTGCGGCACATAGCCCGCCAGCACCGCACCGGTATCACGCTCCGGGTCAACCGTAACAAACAGCACCTGCACCTTGTCGGCATCCGCGCCCAGCTTTTTCATCACCGTTGCGTATTCCAGCATGGTGGTGGGGCAGACATCGGGGCAATGGGTATAGCCAAAGAACAAGGCAACCACCTTGCCGGCATAGTCGGACAGCTTGCGCGGCTTGCCTTGATGATCGGTCAGACTGAAGTCGCCACCCAGCTGGGTGCCACTCATGTCGGTACCCTTGAGGTCCAGTTTCACTTCCGCCTTGGGAGCGCAGGCCGCCATGGCCAGCAGCAGGCTGGCAAGCATGAAAAATCGCAACAGAAAACGCATCAGGTAACCACTAGCAGACAGATGGAATTGAGTCGGCAGGGCGGCAGGCCCGGCCATGTAACAGCCTGTCAGGATACTGGCGAAGCACCGGTACAGCAAGAAACTCGCCACAGCAATGCCACGGCTGGCGACTGCCTCATGCCAGCGCCATTCAGTGCGGATGCGGACCAATGCCCTTCCCCAGCCAGGTGGATGGCCGACGGCCTGCCTGTTGCACCATGGCAGACACGTGCCGCGCGGCGCGGGCGTGCAGGCGGCACAGCAGGGTCCACACCGTAGCCAGCAGCAACATCGCCAGCACATGATGGGCCAGCGCAATGGGCAGCGGGCGTTGCAACAGGACATTGGCCATGCCCAGCAATAGCTGCAAACCAGCCAGCAAACCGAGCAGGCACAGCTGACGACGCAAGGACGGGTAAGACCACAAACGCCATAGCGTCAGCAGCAGCAGGCCAGACAACAACGCAGCGCCCACACGATGCAACCAGTGCACCGCCACCAGGGCAGTCAGGGGGAGCGTCGCATGCTGCTGATCGGCACCCTGCCAGCCCGGCCAGGCTGCCGACAACTGCATGGCGGGCCACCAGTCACCGTTGCAGCGTGGAAACCCCTGGCAGGCCAGCGCGGCCTGATTGGCCGCCATCCAGCCGCCGAGGGCTATTTGCCCGGCCAGCACCAGCAGCAGCAAGGCCGCCAGCCGCCAGTGAGACGGTGCCACCGCCTGTGACGGCCAGTAACGTGCGCTGGCCGTGCTGCACAGCAAGGCAAACAGACACATGCCCAGCAACAGATGGCTGGCGACAATCAGCGGGCGCAATTGCAGGGTCACGGTCAACATGCCCAGCATGGCCTGCAACAGCAGCAAGACCAACAGTCCGCTGGCCGCAAACAGCTGCTGACGGGTGCGCCAGGCCTGCCAGCAATACGCCAGCAGCAACAGGCCCAGCCCACCGGCCAGATAGCGATGCGCCATTTCCTTCCACGCCTTGTCCGTGCTCACCGGGCCGTCCGCCTGCAAGCGCATGGCATGGGCAATGTCCTGCGCCGCCTGTGCCGGGGAGAGCTGGCCAAAGCAGCCGGGCCAGTCCGGGCAGCCCAGCCCCGCCTGCGACAAGCGGACATAAGCACCCAGCGGCAACAGGATGCAGGCCAGCACCACCGCCAGCCAGAGCAGCTTTCGCATTGCAGTCTCCTTATTGTCCTGCCGTCGGCAAGATGCTGCCGGGCCAGGCTCACCCCAGTCCGTATTCACCCGCGAACAGCATGGCCAGCTCGCGGATGATGGCGGGCGGGCTGAGCGTGTCGGCATAAAACAGCAGTTGCCGTCCTTGCGGGTCGATCAGGTAAAAGCCGGGCTCCTGCGCGCCGGCAACTTCGCCAGGCAGTGCCAGCAGGCCATCACCCTGTGCCGGACTGGCCGGTGGCTGATACAACACCACCCGGCGCAAGCGCGGTGCCGCCTCGCCCAGCGCCAGATGAATCTGCCGCATGGCATGCAAACGCTGCTGGCAAGCCTGTTCACAAGCACCGGCACCCTGCTGCGTCACCAATACCCACCTTCCCTGCGGCCAGGTGGCATGCCCGGCAATTGCCAAGGCTTGCAAGGGCAGCAAGCGGCCATAGCTTTTGCCTGCCTCAGGCTGCCACCAGTGATAACTGACCCATGCGGCCAGCGGGGGCAGCAGGCATAACAGCAGCATCAGCAACAGGACGCGACGCGCTGTCATGCCCCACTCCGCCGCCAGCGCCACAGCAGGCAAAGCCCCAGCAACAGCCACTGCACGGCATAGGCGAAATGGCGCTGGGCAGACAAGGGTGGCAACAACGGCCATGGCTGCAGGCCGGACAAGGGCGGCTGGGCGATGAAGACACCGGCATGCCAGTGGCCCGGATAGCGCCGTATCAGGGCCGCCATGTCCACCGCATCGACTTCACCTGCCGTACCCAGCCGGGCTGCCGGCAAGGTCCAGCGCCCATGCCAGGGCCACCACTGGCCGGGCAACTGCGCCGGCAAGGACAGATCCGGCAAGGGGCTGTTAGCTGCACGCCAGCCAAGATCGGCCAGAATCAGGCTGCCATCGGCCAACCGCAGTGGCTGCAGCACACGCTGGCCCGGCATGCCCTCCAAGAGACTGTTGGCCAGCCGGATGGGCAGCCCGGCGGCACGGACGCCCTGCAACCGGTAGCGCGCCAGATCTGCCATCCCGGTCGACGGCAGCATGCGGGCCGGCGGCGCTGCCTGTCGCGTGGCCAGTGCCTGTTCCAGCCCCAATTTGTCCATGCCGCGCTGCCATTGCCACAGCGCCAGTACAAAAGGTAACAACACGCATAACAACAGAAACCCACGACCGCGATTTTTGCCACTAGACTGAATACATGTATTCGCTGTCCGGGCAGTACCGGGGGATTCCGCCATGAAAATCATCATCCTGTTCTTGCTGGCTTGTATCGTGCTGGCGCTGTTCTGGGGGCTGTCCGGCCTGCTGAAGGCGGAATCGGGGTCGCAACGGCTGATCCGCTCGCTGACCTTGCGGGTAGGCCTGTCCATCGGCCTGTTCATGTTGCTGCTGCTGGGCGCACTGTTTGGCTGGTGGCGGCCGCAGCAGGCGGGTTGAGTCCGGCTCATAGGCAATACACCAGCACAAACAGCAACAGCCACACCACATCGACAAAATGCCAGTACCAGGCCGCCGCTTCGAAGGCGAAATGGTGCTGGCGGTCAAAATGTCCACGCCGTACCCGCCGCCATACCACCAGCAAGATCAGGCTGCCCAGCAGCACATGCAGGCCATGCAGGCCGGTGAGCAGATAGAAGGTCATGCCGTAGGCCCCGGCCGACAAGGTAAGCCGCCAGGCCGTCCAGGCGTGGTGGTATTCGAAGGCCTGCAACAACAGGAACAAGCCACCCAGGCTGAAAGTACAAAGCAAACCGGCTTGTAACTGCTGCCGCCTCCCTTGCAGCAGGCCCCAGTGCGCCCAGGTCAGCGTGGCACCCGATGTCAGCAGAATCAGGGTATTGAACGCGGGCAGGCCCCAGGCCTCCATCGCCAGGTAAGCTTGCGTGGCCTGCGGTGCGGTCTGCAAGGGCCAGCTGGGGGAAAAATCCGGGTACAGCCATTTGTAATCCAGGCCGCCCAGCGTGGGCAGCGCCACCAGCCGCAGCCAGAACAGCACGCCAAAACACGCGGCAAACAGCATGACTTCGGAAAAAATGAACCAGCCCATGCCCCAGCGAAACGACAGGTCCTCCTGCTGCCGGTAACAGCCTTGCTGGTTTTCGCCTATCACGTCACCAAACCAGCCGACCAGCATCCACAACAGGCATAGCGCGCCGAGCAGCAACAGCCCGCCACCCCACGCCACGGCATTGACGGCCAGCGCCGCACCCAGCCCGAGACAGAACAATGCCAGCGCGCCCAGCGCCGGCCAGCGGGATGGTGCCGGTACGAAATACGGCCCGGCCAGCGGTTGTTCGGGATGCTCCATTGCCCTCTCCTCAAGCACCTATCCAGCGCGCCAGCGCCAGCAGCAAGCCAATCAGCATCAGTACCAGCAACAGTGCGGTGATGATCAGCTGCCACGGTCGCCCAGGACGCCTCGGATGGCGCATGGGGTTTGGCCGGAGCCGACCAGGATTGCAGCAAGTCCTTGCCGCTTTGCAGCCAGCTGCTGCAGCCAGCCAGCAGCAA
>NZ_LNQV01000058.1 GCF_001515305.1 Aquitalea pelogenes | reverse complement strand
CCATGACAAGTTCGATTACACGCTGCTGAAGCAACATGCCCAGCTGATCGTCGACAGCCGTGGCAAGTATCTGGAACCCGCCGACCACATCGTCAAGGCTTAAGCTGATGGATGACGACGGATGCCTGAATTCCAGTCAGGCATCGTCTTGTTTTTGTCTTTTACGGGTTCTTGTCACAAACATGGCGCAGAAAAATATCAGCATCGAGTGTTTGCGGGTATTGGCAGCCTTGGCTGTCATTATGGTTCATGTATCTGGTATTTATGATCTTAACATTGCCGATCATCAAGACCCGAGTTGGTGGGTAGGTAATGCATTTGATTCTTTTGCGCGATGGTCGGTGCCGGTATTTGTCATGATTTCCGGTGCATTGTTGTTGGATGGCAAGCAGGATGACAGCCTGCAGTTTTACCAGAAGCGATATGCAAGGCTGGCTTACCCCTTGGTTTTCTGGAGTATTTTTTTCATTCTGGTCAGGCTTGCTACAAACAGGAATTTCTTTTTGGGAAGCATTCCTGATGCCATATTCACTGGCACACCCTTCGCCCACCTGTGGTATGTCTACATGCTGGTTGGCATGTATGCAGTGACTCCATTCCTGAAATTGATCGTCAATGCGGTGAGTGAGCTGGGGTTGCTGGTGCTGGCTTTGTGTTTGTTTGTAGCAGCAGTTTTGAATTTGTTTTTCGGGTTGGAGCCAGAGTTTTTTCTGCTGAAATTTCTGCCATTTCTTGGGTATTATGTGGCAGGCTTGTATTTGAATCGTGCCAGATGGGTGTGTTCTAACAGGGTGTTGCTACTTCTGTTTCTGATTGCTTGGGTGGTGTTGTTTGTGTCGGCTGGAAGTGGTTCTGTAATAAATGGTCGCGCTGCATGGCTTGTGCTTTATGATTATTTGAATCCGCCAGTTATTGTCATGTCAATTTCTGTTTTTCTAATGGCAAAAAATGGCCTGTTCAATTATTCAGGCATCAGCAAGTATGCACGTAATACCTTTGGTGTGTATTTGATTCATCCGGTATTTTTGATTTTTTCACGGAAGATGAATCTGACATGGTCTCCGGTGTTCGCTGTGTTTGCCATTCCGGCAGCATCGCTGGTTATGTTTTTTCTTTCGGACAGAATTGCAGGCATGATGATGCGAACCCGTCTCGGTAGGTTGGTGTTGAGCTGATTGTAATAGATTATTTAAGATGAATAATAATTCAGGTGGTGTGATGTACAATTTTACTTATCGGTATGATGTTGATGGGATGCGTGCATTGGCAGTATTGCTGGTGATGCTGTGTCATGCAGGTCTGTCGTTTGCATCAGGTGGATATGTCGGTGTTGATATATTTTTCACCATTTCCGGTTTTGTTGTTACATCCATTATTGCCAAGCAGATTGAATCCGGGCAATTTTCAATCCTTGCATTTTATGCAAAGCGTGCCAAGCGATTAATGCCATCACTATTGGTGGTGTGTTTTTTTGTCGTGTTGGTTTCGGTGTTGTTTGCTACGCCGGATCGGCTGTATGCCAATATAAAGAACATTGCATCAATTTTTGTATTTCTGTCCAATTATTATCAAGCCAATAATGTCGGATATTTCGCGGCCGAGGCGGATGAAGTTCCTTTGCTGCATATCTGGTCTCTTTCGGTCGAGGAGCAGTTCTATTTATTTCTTCCGTTGGCGCTTTATTTGGCCATTCGTTTTTTTGGTCGCCATGTTGTTTCTTTTATGGCAGCCGTCTTTACTGCTTCTTTGGCTTGGGCCGTATTTTCATTGTCGCGTGATGTCGGTGGTGCTTATTTCTCATTCTTTGGAAGAGTGTATGAGTTTGTCCCCGGCGTGATGTTGGCATTGTTGAATGTGCATGGGCGATTGCTTGCCAGGAAATCTGTTGTCAATGATATGGCAATGTTTTTTGGTTTAGCATGTCTTGCATTTTGTGTGTTGAGTTTTGATAAGAATACGCCTTTCCCGGGATTGTATGCTCTGCTACCAGTTTTCTCTGCAGCATTGTGTATTTGTGTCGCGCCCGGATCGCTGGTGGTTAAAAATATTTTTACCAGTAGGATCATGACGCATTTGGGGCGTTTATCATACTGCCTTTATTTGTGGCATTGGCCGGTTTACTTTTTACTGCGTCGCTTTGATATTGCAATTCCTGTGTTTGTTATATCGGGTTTTGTTGTTAGTTATTTGCTGGCCTATATTACTTACCGGTTTGTCGAGACACCACTACGGTATATGGTGATGCCAAATATTCGGGCCATTCTGGTGTTTCTTGGCTCCCCTTTGCTATTAAGCATGGTCTTGCTTTTGGTGGCTAAATCGACAAATGAAATGTCGTTTCTGTACCCAAATCAAATGAAAAAGCTATATGACAGTGCAAAATCGACTGTGTGGGACTTGCCCCGGGCCGAAAAATGCTGGGGTAAGACAGAGGTGACAGACCCGCAGTTGTGCAATGTGGGTGCACCACTTCAGCAAGCAAAGCAAAAAGGTTTTTTGTGGGGTGACTCCCATGCATATCAAATGATTGAGTTTGTTGATCGTATTGGTAAGGATCATGGCATTGCTGTACAGGATGCAACATATAGCACCTGCCCACCATTGCGTGAAATGGCTGTATTGCCTGGTGATATTGCGCTGCGCGAAACAGACAAGGTTTGTGCACGGCGCAATAAAAAAATAATGCACTATTTGCTGTCTCACCCGGAAATAAATATTGTTTATCTGTCGGCTGCCTGGTCTGCTTATAATAATGTTGATAGTAATTTACCCGGCCCGCATGGGTTCGTGCGAGACGAATTTGCTGCGAGGTTGGCGGATACCGTTGGCAGTTTGGTAAAAACCGGTAAGCAGGTTGTTCTTTTTAATGATATCCCCTATATGCCAAAGCGGCTTGTAAACTGTGATCTGTATAATAATTTATATTTCCCGCATCGTAAGGAATGTTCGTTTTCCTTGAAAGAGTCGATTGCTGGATACGATGAATTTATGCCGGTTTTAAATGATCTGGTAGGTAAATTCCCGCATGTTCAGGTGCTGGATACATATCATGCATTGTGTAAATCTGGTCAGTGTGCTTTGTCGTTGAATGGTGTGCCCTTGTATCGTAATGGTGACTACGGTCATTTGAATTTGAATGGAAGTAGAGTGCTATATGATCAATATTTGAAACGAAGCTTGAATTAGATTTTGCATTGTTCTCGCTATATTTTTGAGTGATTGTGGTTGGAAGGGATATTGTAGATTGCCCTTGAATTGAAAAAGCCGGCTGTTGAGCCGGCTTTTTGTTATTAATATCCATCAGGGTTGTCTGACTGCCACCGCCAGGTATCCATGCACATTTCCTCTATGCCGTGTTTGGCTGTCCAGCCCAGCAGGGAAGTGGCAAGGGCAGGGTCGGCATAGTATTCAGCCAGATCACCAGCGCGGCGGGGGGAGAACTGATAGGAAATGTCCTTGCCGCATGCCTTGCCAAAGGCATTGACCATTTCCAGTACGCTGTAGGGGCGGCCTGTTCCCAGGTTGACGATCAGGGGGCTGTCGTTTTCCGCCAGATAATTCAGTGCTGCCAGATGGCCGGATGCGAGGTCCTGGACATGAATGAAGTCCCGCATGCCTGTGCCATCCGGTGTGGGGTAGTCGTTACCGAAGATGGAAAGTTTTTCTCTTTTGCCAACAGCAACCTGGGCAATAAACGGCATCAGGTTGTTTGGAATGCCGTTGGGGTCTTCACCAATCAATCCTGATGGATGTGCTCCAACCGGATTGAAATAGCGCAGCAGGGCGATCCGCAGCTGGGGTTGGGCTTTGTTGGTATCCCGCAGCATGTCCTCGACAATGCGCTTGGTACGGCCATATACATTAATGGGTGCCAGTTCCAGATTTTCATGGTATTGCGTTTGCCCAGGGGCGCCGTAAACCGTAGCCGATGAGGAAAATACAATACGGTTTACTCCGGCTTGCAGCATTTCTTCCAGCAATACCTGACTGCCCGTCACATTGTTGTCGTAATACTTAAGCGGAAAGGCTTCGCCCTCTCCAACTGCTTTCAGGCCAGCAAAATGGATGACTGCATCAAACTGGCGGGATTTGAATGCATCACGAACTGACTCCCGGTCCCTGATATCCGCCTTGATCAGTGCCACTTGCTTGCCGGTAATGCGCTGGATGCGCTCGAGCACCTGAGGCGAACTATTACTGAAATTGTCCAGTATGGTTACGTGATGGTCCTGCTCTAGCAACTGAACGACGGTATGTGAGCCAATATAGCCGGCGCCACCTGTGACGAGAATGGAGTTGGTCATGACAATTGGGGTGTCTGGTCCGTGTTGGGGGATGTTATTGCTGTTCTTATTTTATCCAAAATTCAGTGTGTTGTGATTTGTATTTCAAGCGGCAGTCATTTTCTGCACTAAAAATTCCAGATTACTTGACGTGGGTAATTTCTGTTGCGACTTTGTTTCAGTAATTCAAGGCTGTTTGACAAATAGGTGGCAACTGGTCTGATTACGTTTTGTGAACCAACTCGGAGTACTAATTACCAGCATTTATTGTGGATTGCTGTTTTTCTGTAAATATTCTGGCTTGTATTTTCAGGTCTTTTCTTTCAAATGGGTGGTTGTGACCGGCAACAAATAGTGCAATACGGGTGATGATGTCCTGCCCTGGTACCTTGTTGCCAAATTGCAGGTTGAATACCACCAGCGCCGGTATCAGCAGGCAGACTGCCGCTTTGCTGCTGTAGCGTTCTGCAGTTTTACTGGCAAACCAGCTGCTGGCCAGTAAACCACAGGTAAACCCCAGTACCACTTCTGACAACGAATGGGCGTGGACTTCCAGGCGTGAGTAGCCAATGGCAGCACCGCCCAGCCAGCCGATGGCCAGGGCCAGGGTGCTGTGGCGTGGCAGCCAGGCGCGGCTGAGCAGGTATAGCAGTACCGGCAGGGTGGCGGAGGCCAGCATGGTGTGGCCGCTGATGCCGGTAAAGTCGAAATCGCTACTGCCTATGCCCCAGCCGATAAAGGCGATCTTGCTGATGGCGACCAGCAGTCCGGCACTGCCGAAGGCCAGTAGCCAGCGCAGGCTGCTGGAAAATTGCTTCTGCGCGGCCAGCCAGACGGCAATGGTGGCGGCCAGCGGCAGCATGACGGCGAGGTCGCCCAGGTTGGTGAATCTGTTCCACATGCGGGTGGGTGCTCCTTGATTTGGCTGCCCGGCCTACTGTGCTGGCGGGCGGCTCATTATACGGCAGGGCCTGTTGGCGGATGGCGTGATTGGAGGCGGGCCGGCTGGGAAAGTTCTGAGCTGCTGCAATGCTGTCTGGTGAGGATGGTTTGTTTCGTCACGTGCCGGGCAGCGATTGGGACGGGATGGCGGCGATTGTCCGCTTGGCAGGTCGTTTGCTGGCTGGTGACGGCTTGTTGCTGCCCGTTTGCCCGGTTAGAGCGGTTGACGCAGGTGCGCTGTTGCCGGGTGCAGGCTGCGCTGCCTGATGCCTTGCAGCCATTACGGCGAGCAGGTTTTTTGCTCTTGAAGCGGCCAGGGAGGCTGCGTAGCGCGCCTGCGGCAATGCAGGCTGACGCAGGCCCAAGATAAAAGTATGGTAAGAGGGCGCAACACAGCGGCAGGTTTTTGTTAGCGACGCCTAGCTTGCCAGCTGGAATTCCATGGCCTGATACAGGCCGGTATTCATGTGCATGCGCGTTACCTTCACCCGGTGTTCGCCACGCTGGTCGCGCAGGCGGAATTCCTTGCCGCGCAGCAAGGAGTGTCCCGGGATGATGAGCAGGTCGGCATTATGATCGCCATTGGCGGCGGGCAGGCGCAGCGCTGGCTGATAGCAGGCATGCTGGCCGGCTGCCAGCGGGCTGACATCGACTGCTTCCGGGTCGCTGCCTATCAGTTCTGCGCCGCAGGAGACTTCATTGGCATGTTCGGATACCGCGGTCCAGCGCACGGCATACAGCGATGGGGTGCGATGTGCCTGCTTGTCGGCAATCAGCAGCAGTTCGCCGATTTTCAGTGACTGGTAACCCGGGTCGCCACGTAGCAGCAAGCCGCTTTCACTCTTGTTGATGGCCTGGAAGATGGATATCTGCGATGGCGGCATGCGGTCGCGCAGCCTGGCCTGCATGTCCGGCCGGACGGCACCACCGCCGAGTATCTGGCGGATGGAGCGCATTTGTGCGATCAGTGCCATGGACTGCATTACGGCCTGGCGCTGATGACGGCGCCGGCGCGGCGATTGCCAGCCATCCATCAGTCTTTGCGCGACGATGACCGACAAGGCATCGCGGCCGGGCATGCCGGCCTGGCTGGTATGGGTCTTCAGCACACCAATGGCTGCGCCAAGGTCGCAGGACAGGCAGTGTTCGCGCTGGGGCAGGGCGTCGGTTTCCAGCAGGAATTGCGGAGGGGCGCCACGGGTGAGGTCCAGCAAGTAAAGATGTCCGGCCCTGGCTGTGTCGGCGGTGGGCAGTGGCTGAAGCGCCACCTTGTCCGCCAGGCGCGCAGTCCACAGCAGGGTGGCTTCGACTTCCCTGGGGCTCAGGTTCTTGCCATCGGTGATGCCCATCAGCTGGAGCTGGTGGTAACCGTGCAGGATGCTTTGACCGTCGGGCAGCTGATGCTGCAACCAGTTGTGCTGGCTGGCGTTGTAGTACAGGTAGTGGGTGGCCAGCCAGAAGCTGCCATTCAATTCCACATGACAGCGCAGGGCAAAGCTGGCATAGCGCCTGGCCACACACAGTGCCAGTGTCAGTTGTTGCAAGGCGCGTCTGCGCCAGGTCAGCAGCGGACGGCTGCTGAGTGTGCTGCGCAGGTCTTGCAGCAGCGGTTCCAGCAGGTGCTGCAAAACCTTGCTGCCCATGCGGGCCAGGCGCAGGGCAGGGTGGTTGCAGGCATTTTCACTGAACTGGATTTCCAGCTGGTGCAGCCAGCGGCAAACGTGATCGAACAATTGCTGTTGCAGCGCCAGCCGCTGTGCGGGCTGTACGGCATTCTGGCAAATGAAGCCGTGTATCTCGATGAGTTGTTCACCGCTGCCACGCAAATCGCCCCTTGGTAGCCGCTCCAGCCAGCTGTTGACTGTTTTCTGGTTTTTATTGTGACCGAAGGCAGAGTTCAGACGCATGTGGGTTCAATCCATTGTTCTGTATGAAGGCGGCGTTTGCACCGGCGTGATGGCTGACCGTACTGTGCGCGGGGTGCCGCGACTGAATATTGGTACTGTGCGATTGGGATGCTGCCAGGCCTGGCGGGTTAGCAGGCATGTGCAGTGCGGGCCATCTGTTCATGAAGCTGCATGATTCTAATGAATCTGTCATGAATGAACGATACGCATATCCACCTAGGATGGGTGGGGCCTCTGCTGTATTGCGGACGGTAGAACAGCGCTGTGTCAGGCAGGCCGGGGTGCGCAGTGCGATGGCAGGTGCTGGCGGCCATGCCGGATTTACCCTTTTTTTGTCATTGCGCGGCTTTAAGTTTGCGTTAAGCACTGCCTTTTAACATGGCCCCATCCATCCAGAAGGGGTACACAATGTCTCGTTTCATGCAAAAAACCTGTGCCGTGCTTTCCATTGCCTTGCTGTCTGTCTCTCTGGCCTCTGCTGCACAGGCCGGTGAAGTGAAGAAACTGATGAAAGACATGAAAGTGGCTATGCAGCAGGCGATGGCCAGCAAATCCATGCCTGAGTTTTCCCAGAATTTCTCCCGCTTGCAGAACGATGCCAAGCTGGCCGGCGAACAGGCCTGGCGGGCTGACCCGGCCTTGTACAAGGAAGGTATGCAGAAACTGCAATTTCAGCTTGCTGCGGTTGATACGCAAATTAAGGCGAATAATCTGGCGGGAGCCAAATCCGCTTTGAGTGACGTCAATCCGATCAAGAAAAAATACCATAACTATCTGAATTGAAAGGAGAGCGTTGATGGAAATGTCCGGAGAACTATCCGCTTCCTCAGGCCATGCAGGGCAATCGGCCAGGCGCTACCCCTTGCTGATCATCCTGGCGCACTGGCTGGTTGCGGGCGGGATTGCAGCCAATCTGGTCACCGGCTGGCTGCTGGATGACGCAACCGAGCTGCTGGACCTGCATCGTTCCATTGGTGTGCTGGTGCTTGTATTTTCAGCCTTGCGCCTGTTCTGCCGTTTTGCCTACCGCAAGCAGATGCCGGATTCGGTGAACGAGACCGGGTCTTTGCAATACCGGGTGGAGAAGCTGGCGCACACGCTGCTGTATGCCGGCATGGTGCTGGTGCCTTTGCTCGGCTGGCTGAAAACCAATGCGGCGGGCCATGTGCTGGTGCTGTTTGATACGGTGGAGCTGCCGGTACTGATGGAGAAGAACCGCGAGCTGTCGTCCTTGTTCGGCGAGTTGCACTCGGTAAGTGCTTATCTGCTGGCCATGTTGATCGGCCTGCACATTGCCGGTGGTGTGGCGCATGTGATGATGGAAAAACGCAATGTATTCAAAAGGATGTTGCCTTTTTGATTGCCTTTCGCAGCAGGCCGGCCTGGCTGTTGGCCGCGGCTGATTGCCAGGCTGCTTGTTGAGCCGGACTGCTGTGTCTGGCCCGGCTGCGCCACCTGGCGGCCCGGCCCGCTGGAACAAAGATTGCTTGAGACTGCTTCACCAAGGTTGCATTCTCTTTGCCCCCGCCCATCAGGTGGGGGTTTTCTTTTCCAGCGCCGCCAGCTGGCGATATAGCGTGCGTTCGGTGATTTGCAGGCGGGCCGCCAGTTCCTTGCGGCCCAGCTGACTGTGGCGAACCGCCCATTGCAGATAGCGGGCCTGTACTTCGGCCAATGGCAGCAGGCCGCACTGGAAGGGCTGCATCGGTACCAGTGCTGCGGGCCGGGGCATGCAGTTGCTTTGCAGGCCGGATGGCGCATTCAGGTGCTCGCGGCTGATCTGCTCGCCGTCGCTCAGCAGGCTGGCGCGCTCCAGCAGGTTGCGCAGTTCACGGATATTGCCGGGGAAGGCTTGCTCTACCAGCCATTGCCGGGTGTCGGCGTCCAGTTGCAACTGACGGCCCGGCGCCACCCGTTCCAGCAGGGCGGCGGCCAGCAGCGGAATGTCCTCGCGCCGTTCGCGCAGCGGCGGCAGACGGATGGGAAACACGGCCAGCCGATAGTAAAGGTCGGCGCGGAAGCTTCCTTCGGCCACCATCTGCGCCAGATCGCGATGGGTGGCGGCTATCAGGCGGAAATTGGCCGGTATGCTGTGGATGCCGCCCACCCGGCGGAAGCTGCCGCTTTCCAGCAAGCGCAGTAGTTTCACCTGCTGCGACAAGGGCAAGTCACCGATTTCATCCAGAAACAGTGTGCCGCCATCGGCCGCTTCCACCAGGCCCTGCTTGCGCTGCTGTGCGCCGGTAAACGCGCCTTTCTCATAACCGAATAATTCACTTTCCAGCAGGGTTTCGGTCAGGCTGGCGCAGTCCACGGCAATGAATGGCCGCCTGGCATCGCCGCCACTATTGTGGATGGCACGGGCCAGGCCTTCCTTGCCGGTGCCGGATTCGCCAATCAACAACACCGCGGCGCGGGACGGGGCCGCGCGTTGCGCCAGTAGCAGCATGCTGCGAAATGCCGGGCTGCGTCCCACCATCTTGTCCGGCACCGGCTGGCTGCTGGCTTGCGGCAGGTGCTGCATTTTCTCGATGAACAAATGGCGGTGCCCGCTGATGTCGGCCAACGGCATCAATTCCACATCCACATGCTCTTCGCCATGCGCGGTGCGGTGAATATGTAGCACCCGTTCCGGCTGGCCACTGCTGAGCGTCATTTGCAGCGGGCAGGATTCGCCCTCTTCATTGCAAGGCCGCTGATAGCCATGGGATGCCGCATGACAGCGCTGACCCACCACCTGGCCATACAGGGCTTGATACGCCGGGTTGGCATGCAGGATTTCAAACTGTTCGGTAATGACGATGCGTGGCTCGTCCAGTTCATCCAGCATGCGGCTGATGGTGTCCAGGCTGGCTGCGGTGGTCAGTGGTGACATGGTGACGTAAATGACATGACGAAAATGTCATGTTAGCCCGGAAAATGCCGCCAATACAGCGAATTTTCGCCCTCTGGCTGCTGGCATGGCACTTGCAATCAGCGCTGTCAGGCAGGGTGGGCCCAACCGGAATGGCCGGTGTGGCTCTGTTTACCCTGACAACGGGAATCAGCCCATGAAAAAGACATCAAGCAAGCTGAGCCGTGAGCTGGCCTGGATCATCGGTATCAAGCTGGTACTGCTGCTGATCATCTGGAAGGCATTCATCGCGCCTTACCGCGTGGCGGTAGATGCCGATTCCGTCGCCGGCAAGGTGCTGAATCCGGCACAAAGCAGCCAACAACTGGAGAAAAACAATGCTAGATAATGTCGTCGATTTATCGCGACTGCAGTTCGCCGTGACGGCGCTTTACCACTTTCTGTTTGTGCCGCTCACCATCGGCATGGTGTGGATGCTGGTCATCATGGAGGCGGTATGGGTGATGACCGGCAAGCAGGTGTATCAGGACATGACCCGTTTCTGGGGCAAGCTGTTCGGCATCAACTTTGCGCTGGGGGTGACCACCGGCATCACCATGGAATTCCAGTTTGGTACCAACTGGGCGTATTACTCGCATTATGTGGGCGATATTTTCGGCGCGCCGCTGGCGATTGAAGGGCTGATGGCTTTCTTTCTGGAATCCACCATGATCGGCCTGTTCTTTTTTGGCTGGAACCGCCTGTCGCGCAAGCAGCATTTGCTGGTGACCATCCTGATGGCCATTGGCACCAATCTGTCGGCCTTGTGGATACTGATTGCCAATGGCTGGATGCAGAACCCGGTGGGCGCGGAATTCAGCTACCAGACCATGCGCATGGAAATGACCGACTTTGCTGCGCTGCTGTTCAATCCGGATGCCCAGGCCAAGTTCGTGCATACCGTCAGCGCCGGTTATGTCACCGGGGCCATGTTTGTACTGTCCATTTCCAGCTGGTATCTGCTGCGCGGGCGCAATGTGGAGTTTGCCCGCAAGAGCTTCCGCATTGCCGCGGCGTTTGGCTTTGCCAGCGTCTGTTCGGTGATTGTGCTGGGTGATGAGTCCGGTTACACCGTGGGCGAGGCGCAGCAGATCAAGCTGGCCGCCATCGAGGCCATGTGGCATACCGAGCCGGCCCCCGCGTCGTTCAACCTGCTGGCCTGGCCTAATGAAACACGCATGGAAAACGATTGGCAGGTGAGCATTCCCTGGGTGATGGGCCTTATTGGCACCCGCTCTGTCAGCAAGCAGATTCCCGGCATCCACGAAATCATGGCGCAAAACCGCTTGCGCATTCAGTCCGGCATGCTGGCGGTGCAGGCGCTGGAAGCCGTGCGGCGCAATGGTAAGGACAGTGCTGCGCTAAAGGTGCTGGAAGCGCACAAGCAGGATCTGGGCTTTGGCCTGCTGCTGAAGAAGTACACCGCCGATGTGGCCACCGCCACTCCGCAGATGATTGATGCCGCCGCGCGCGACACCATTCCTCGCGTGGCACCGATGTTCTGGTCTTTCCGCCTGATGGTGGGCATGGGCATGGCCATGTTGCTGCTGTTCGGCTGGTCGTTCTGGGCTTCGCTCAAGGGGGATTTCCAGCACCGTCCGCGCCTGCTGAAGCTGGCCTTGTGCTGCCTGCCGCTGCCGTGGCTGTCCTGCGAACTGGGCTGGGTGGTGGCGGAGTACGGCCGCCAGCCGTGGACCATCTACGGCGTGCTGCCCACCCGGCTGTCGGTGTCCACCCTGTCGGTGGAGTCGCTGTACGGTTCGCTGGCGGGTTTTGTCGGTTTCTACACCGTGCTCTTGGTGGTGGAAATGATGCTGATGGTGCGCTTTGCCCGTCAGGGGCCGGGTAGCCTGGGCACCGGCCGCTACGACAATGAAACCGCTCACTGATATCGGCTTACAACACATCTGCTGCTGTATTGCGGCAGGGCTGTTGTGCTGCTTCGTGCACAGCACAAAGGAATAATCATGCTGGATTATGCAAGTCTGAAGGTGATCTGGTGGCTGCTGGTTGGCGTCTTGCTGGTCGGTTTTGCCATCATGGATGGTCACGATATGGGTGTGGGCACGCTGCTGCCCTTTGTCGGCAAGGACGATACCGAACGGCGGGTGGTGATCAACACCGTCGGCCCGCACTGGGATGGCAACCAGGTATGGTTCATCACCGGTGGCGGCGCCATTTTTGCCGCCTGGCCGCTGGTGTATGCCACGGCGTTTTCCGGTTTTTACTGGGCCATGCTGCTGGTGTTGTGGGCGCTGTTTTTCCGCCCGGTGGGCTTTGACTACCGCAGCAAGATAGACAACCCCACTTGGCGTTCGGTATGGGACTGGGGCCTGTTTGTCGGCGGAACGGTGCCGCCGCTGATTTTTGGCGTGGCCTTTGGCAATTTGCTGCAAGGCGTGCCCTTTCATTTCGACAACAATCTGCTCTCCACCTACGACGGCAGCTTCTGGGGTCTGCTCAACCCGTTTGCCCTGCTGTGCGGCGTGGTGTCCAGCGCCATGATCAGCTTCCACGGCGGGGTGTATCTGGCGCACCGCACCGAGGGCGCTATCCAGCAGCGTGCGCAAGCCTGGGTGCGGGTGACGGGGCTGATCTGGCTGCTTGGTTTCACCCTGGCGGGCATCTGGCTGGCGCGGGGGATTGATGGTTACGTGATCAGCTCGGCCATACAGCCGGATGCGCTGCCGGACCCGCTGGCCAAAACCGTCAGCCGTGCCGCCGGGGCATGGCTGGGCAATTACCAGCGCTGGCCGCTGGCCATGTTGTTGCCGGCCACCGGCTATCTGGGCTGTATTGTGGCCATGCTGCTCTTGCGCAATGGCCGCAGTTTTGCTGCCTTCTGGGCCTCCGCCGTGGGGCTGGCTGGGGTGATCGGTACGGCGGGGGTCAGCATGTTCCCCTTTGTGATGCCATCGTCCAGCCATCCGGCGTCCAGCCTGACGGTGTGGGACAGTGTGTCCAGCCAGCTCACGCTGGAATTGATGCTGGTGGCCACGCTGATCTTCATGCCCCTGATCATCCTGTACACCCGCTGGGCCTACAAGGTGATGGGCGGCAAGGTGACCGCCGCCTATGTGCGGGAAAACAATCACAGCGCGTATTGAGAGGAGAGCAGCATGTGGTACTTCGCTTGGGTATTGGGTATCGGTTTTGCCGTATCGCTGGGCATCCTGAATGCCATGTGGGGAGAGTGCGAGCAGGATCGCAAACAGCAGCAATAAAGGTGATGTGAAGCAAAGCGGCGCAGTCCGGGCGGGGCCTGGCTGCGCCCTTGTCATGTTGAGCCCTTGTCATGTTGCGCCGTTTTCATGTTGTGACCGGGGCGGTGTGTGTGCCGCAGTGGATTCAGCGGAAAACCGCGGCCTGACTGAAGTGTTGCAGCAAGTGGTCGAATACGGCGCGGATACGGGCGGGTACCGGCCCGCGCTGCGGTCGGTACAGATAAAGCTGCCATGGCGCTGGGGCCAGCTGCGGCAATACCGCTTGCAGCTGACCGCTGGCGATTAGCGGCGCGGCCATGAAACCGGCCAGCTGGCCAAAGCCGATGCCGCCAAGCACGGCCTGGCATTCGGCGCGGGTATCGCTGGCCATGAATACCGGGGCAGGCGGCTGCCACTGTTGTTCACCGGCCAGAAACCACGGCCAGGGTTTGCCGGTATTCGGGTCCAGGCTCACTGTTACCGGCAGCGCTTCCAGCTCGGCCAGCGTGCTGGGGGTGCCGCAACGGGCCAGCAGGGCCGGGCTGGCCACGATGTGAAACGGCACCGGACACACGGCGCGGGCAATCACCCGGCTGTCACGCATGAAGCCCACCCGGATGCCGATGTCGATCTGCTCGTCCACCGTATTGCTCAGCACGTCGGACAGGCGCAAATCCACCCGTAAACCGGGATGCAAGGGCAGCAGGCTGGCCAGCGCCGGTGTCAGATAGGCATCCCCGATGGCGGCCGGCGCGGTTATCCGCACCAGCCCGCTGATTTCATCCGCCGCCTGCGGGCCTTGATGCTGGAACAGTTGGTCCATATCCCGCACCGTTTGCCTGGCACGCACTGCCAGGCTGGCGCCAAAGCCGGTAATGCGGATATGGCGGGTATTGCGGTAGAACAGTACTTCGCCCAATAGCTGTTCCAGTTCCTTGATGGCACGGGTTACTGCCTGTGGCGAGCTGCCCAGTTGCTGTGCCGCTTCCTTGAAGCTGCTGCATTCCGCGGCCACGCAAAAGATGCGCAGCATTTCCAGCCGGTTCAACATGGTTTGGCTCCCGTCGCTGATTTATTCCATTTTTTGTCATTATAAAGTGCAAACAATTTCATTTATTGGTGTTTTCTGCTGATGGATACTGCGATGCAAGGCGGGGCGGACCCGCCATCACATGGAGCAAGCAATGTCGAATGGAATCGCAGGAAAAGTCGTGGTGATTACGGGTGCCAGCAGCGGGCTGGGCGAAGCTACGGCCCGTCACCTGGCGGCGCTGGGTGCGCGGGTGGTACTGGGCGCACGCCGTGGCGATCGCCTGCAGGCTCTGGTGGAGGATATCCGCCAGGCTGGCGGCGAGGCAGTACATGCGGTGACCGATGTCACCAGCAAGGAGGATGTGCAGGCGCTGGTGGAGGCCGGTCGTGCTGCCTTTGGCCGGGTTGACGTGATGGTCAACAATGCCGGTCTGATGGCCATTGCTCCCATGTCGCAACTGCGCAGCGACGAGTGGGACCGCATGATAGACATCAATATCAAGGGCGTGCTGTATGGCATCGCCGCCGTTCTGCCCTTGTTCGAGCAGCAGGGCGGTGGCCATGTGATCAATATTTCGTCGGTGGCCGGCATCAAGGTGTTTGCGCCGGGCGGCACGGTGTATTCCGGCACCAAGTTTGCCGTGCGCGCCATTTCCGATGGTTTGCGCCAGGAGCTGGCCGGCAAGGTGAGGGTGACCTCCATCGAGCCGGGTGCCGTGGAGAGCGAGCTGAAGTTCGGCTCCGGCGACCCGGCCAGCCGTGAGGAAATCGTGGCGTTTTATCAGCAAGAAGCCATCCCGGCCGATTCGGTTGCCCGCGCCATTGCCTACGTCATCGAACAGCCGGCAGATGTGGCCATCAACGAAGTGGTATTGCGCCCGACCGTTCAGGAATTCTGATCCTGTAACCGTAAACGCAAACGTCCCCTCGCGTGCAGGCGCGAGCGGGACGTTTTGTCTTGTCCGGCCGCAGGGTTGATATTGGCGCTGTTCAGTCTGTTTCCGGCAGTGGGTCGGGGTGGGCTATTGCGCCAAGGCGTGGTCTGCCAGCTTCGCTCTGACGCCACCACGGCTGGGTCTGGGCGGGGTGCAGGATATCCAGCCGCTCGCCAAAGCGCGGCGTGCGCAGGCTGACTGCGTGCCGGGCGGCCAGTGTGCTGATGCGCTCCAGCGGTTCGGTCCAGCCATGCAGTGCCAGATCGAAGGTGCCGTTGTGGATGGGTATCAGCACTTCGCCACGCAGGTCGAGATGGGCTTGCAGGGTTTGCTCGGGGTGCATGTGCACATCGGCCCAGTCTTCGTTGTAGGCACCGTTTTCCAGCAGGGTGAGGTCGAAGGGGCCGTGGCGCAGGCCAATCTGGCGGAAGCCGTCGAAATAACCGCTGTCGCCACTGAAAAATACCCGGCTCTGGCTGCTGCCAATCACCCATGACGCCCACAGGGTGCGGTTGCCATCCCGCAGGCCACGCCCGGAAAAGTGCTGGGCCGGGGTGGCGGTGATGTGCAGCGGCCCGGCCGTCACCCCTTGCCACCAGTCCAGCTGGTGGATTTTATCCGCCGGAATGCCCCAGTCCTGCAGGCGCTGGCCTACGCCCAGCGGGGTGATGAACAGCTTGGTTCGCTGCTGCAAGGCAATGACGGTGCTGCGGTCCAGATGGTCGTAGTGGTCGTGGGAGATGATGACCACATCCAGCGGTGGCAAGTCATCCAGCGCGATGGGCGGCGCATGGAAGCGCTTGGGGCCGATGAAAGAAAAAGGCGAAGCGCGCTGGCCGAACACCGGGTCGGTCAGCAGGAAAGCACCATCCAGCTTGAACAGCACGGTGGAATGCCCCAGCCGCCACAGGCTGTGGTCTGGTGCAGCGGCCAGGTCGGCCGGGCTCAGGGGCAGTGGCTGTATCGGCTGGGCGGGTACAGCCTGCGGTGATTTGTCGGTAAAAAAGCGCAGCATGATGCGCAGGGTGTCGCGCAGCCCGCCTGCGCGGCGTGGCTGGGCGTTGCGATAGCGGCCGTCGCGCAGCAGGCTGCCGCCGGGGATGGCTGGCCGGCTTCGACTACCGGTTGGTCTGTGTTCAAGGTGGGCATGAGGTTCTTCCTGGTGAGGGAAATGAAATGGCTTGCAGCGGGCTCAGGCGCAGCTTCTTGCCAGCTCGCCCTGCGCTGCCGGCATCTGCTCCTGCGGCGCAAACCAGTCCGGCAAGAGCGGGGTGGGGGCGCTGGCGGCATCCAGTAGCAGCAATTCGGTGGCGGACAGCTGCAAGGTGGTGGCGTGCAGGACATCTGTGTGCTGCATGGTGCTGTTGAATGCCGGCACGATGCTGGAAACCGTATCGCGGGCCAGCAGCCAGGCCAGCGCAATCTGCGTGGCGCTGGCCTGATGACCATCTGCAATGTCACGTAACAGTTCGGCCAGCCGGTGATTGCTGCGCGGGCTGTCTGTCAGTGTGGGGCAGCTGGCGTGACCTTGACTGGGCTTAAGGCCGCTTGGCTTGGTCTTGGCAATCAGCCCCAGGCCATAGCTTTGCAGCATGGGAATGGCTTCCCGCTCCGGGCTGCGAGTATTCAGGGCGTAGTGCAGCTCGCCAAAACAGAAGGGTGCCCAGCCGTGACGCTGTTGCAATTCCAGCGCTTTGGCCGCCTTCCAGGCGGGCCAGTTGGCAAAACCCAGATAACGGACTTTCCCGGCCCGTACCATGTCGTCCAGCGCTTGCAGGGTTTCTTCCAGCGGCGTGTACGGGTCTTCATGCGGTACCACGCACAGGTCCAGCCAGTCGCTGCCCAGCCGTTTCAGGCTTTGCTCGATGGACCATGCAATATCGCTGCGCGACAGGCCGGGGTGGCTGTGGGTGCCGTTGCGCCGCGCGCCAAGCCGGCTGCTGACCAGCACTTCGGCACGGCGCTTGCCCAGCGTCTTGGTCAGCAGCGATTCCGCCATGCCGTCCATGCAGCTGGTGGCATCAAACAGATTGATGCCGGCATCCAGTGCCTGGGCTATGCCGCGGGCTGCCTGTTGTGCGGCATCCGGGCAGGCCGGGTCTGGCCGCGGTACTGCACAGGCCAGCCGGGAGAGGGTGGGGCCGCCAAGGCCCAGTCGCGCATAGTGCATGGCACAATCCTGTTGTGAGTACTCACTCATTAATTGGGCAAAAAAACCGGTGCAATTATCAGCGCACCGAGCCGGACCAGAACACCCGGAATCCGGCGCTCTTGTAGGCCTGGCCATTGGCCGGATCGCGCACCACAAACTGGATGGTGGTTTCCGCCAGCGCCATGAACACGGCATCGGCAAAGCCGCCGGGCAGGGCGGAGAGGCCGTTGTTGTCGGAGCAGGCCTGGGCGACACATTTGATGTCTGACAGCTGGCTTGCCACCGTGCAGCGGGTTTCATCGGTTACCTTGTCCGATACCACCAGCTGGTTCAGCGTCTTGAAAAAGGACAGATTACTCACGCCCCAGTCGATGTAGGCATCCCACAGCGCACGCACCTGGCCGTCCAGGCTGTCGTGCACGGCCATGTGCTGGCGCAGTGCGGCAGCCAGATCCAGCTTCAGGTGGGTGTAGAGCGCGTTGTACAGCACATCCTTGGTGGCGAAATAGCGGAACAGCGTGCCTTCGGCCACGCCAGCACCACGGGCGATCGACGCAGTGGACGCACCCAGCCCCTGCGCAGCCATGATGTCGGCGGCAGATGCCAGCAAGGCGATGCGTTTTTCTTCACTGCGAGGGAGGGCCATGGGTAGGAAAGTAAGTGAGTAATTACTCATTCTAGCTGCGCGGGCTGCTCAGGTGCAAGTGCGCCGCATGACCAGCGGGAGATGTGTTGCGGCAATGGTCTGGCTGGTTGATGTTGCTACTTGCCGGGCTCAGCAAGCGGGCCACCGGCGAAGATGGCAGATTGTGCTGGCGCATTGCGCCATCTTGCAAAATAATGCGCCAGTCCAAATGAGATTATTTCAATAATGGCCCGTGAAAACCTGAATGACCTGCGCACTTTTGTCCTGGTAGCCCGCGAAGGCAGCTTTACCCGTGCGGCGGCCAAGCTGGGTGTATCGCCCTCGGCGGTGAGCCACACCATGCGCGCGCTGGAGGAAAGCATGGGCATGCGTCTGGTTACCCGCACCACCCGCAGTGTGGCGCTGACCACGGCAGGCGAGCAGGTGCTGGCCATTTTTGCCCCCCGGCTGGACGAAATCGAAGCCGAGCTGTCGGTACTGCGCGAGCAGCGTGACAAACCGGCGGGCAGCATCCGCATCACCGCGACCGATTTTGCCGCCGAGCACTACCTGCTGCCCAAGTTGGCGCAGCTCCTGCCGGACTACCCGGATGTGCAGGTGGAGCTGTCCATCGACTACGGGCTGACCGACATTGTGGCGCAGCGCTTTGATGCCGGTATCCGTTTTGGCGACCAGGTGGCGCGTGACATGATTGCCGTGCGCATCAGCCCGGATATCCAGACCACCGTGGTGGCCACGCCAGCCTACTTTGCCCGCCATGGTGTGCCAGAACACCCGCGCGAGCTGACCGAACACAACTGCATCAGCATGCGCCTGCCCACCTATGGCGGGCTGTACGCCTGGGAGTTCGAGCAGGGCGCGCACAAGTTTTCCATCCGGGTGGGTGGCCAGCTCATCATCAACACCCTGCCGCAGATGCTGAATGCCGCGCTGGCCGGCATGGGCATTGCCTATACCGCCCGTGACTATGTACAGCCTTATCTCGCCGATGGCCGCCTGCAGGAAGTGCTGCAACCGTGGTGCGCGGTGTTTCCCGGTTTTCATCTCTACTACCCCAGCCGCCGCCAGTCTTCGCGTGCGCTGATGCTGCTGGTGGATGCCTTGCGTTACCACGCCGGCCAGGCATAACTCTCCCCATCGCGCTGTCTTCCTTGCAGCTTGCGCTGTCATTGATGAATTAATCTCACAATGGCATGCATGAAATTGCATCTAGTTCAGCAAAATCCCAGCTGATACATTTGCGTCCCTGATCAAGCGGTGAATACCCGGCTGGCATGTGCCGGCCCTTGTGCCGTGTTCACCCGACAACAAGACAGCGCCAATGCGGCCAGCCCGCACAGGCACTGCGTCGCCTTACCTGACCGGTCACGCGTATTGCGCTGGCCATCTGTGCTGACCTTACGGAACCAAACACATGAACCCACCCAACAAGGGCCGGCGACCGCTGGCCATGACTGCCATTTCCTTTGCCGTGCTGGCTGCCATTGGCGCGGCGGCCTGGCTTGGCCTGCACAGCCAGGCAGTGCAGGCGGATGCCCCGGCTGCCGCCAGCCAGGCTGTTCCTGTATCTGCTGCCTTGCTGGTGCAGCAGGAAGTCAGCACCTGGCAGGATTTTTCCGGCCGACTGGAGGCGGTGGAACGAGTGGAGCTGCGCTCGCGCGTGGCCGGTGCCATCCAGTCCGTGCACTTTCGTGAGGGTGCGCTGGTGAAGGCCGGCGACCTGTTGGTGACTATCGACCCTGCGCCGTATCAGGCCGAGGTGGACCGCGCCGCCGCCCAGGTGGCCGCCGCCCAGTCCCAGCTGGTATTCGCCCGCAGCGAGCAGGAACGCGCCAGCCGCATGCTGGCGACCACGCCATTGCCCAGCGCGATGCGGACGAGCGCAACAACGCTGCCGCGCCGCCGATGCCAGCCTGAAGGCCGCGCAGGCCGCCTTGCAGACGGCACGGCTGAACCTGGGCTACACCGCCATCCGCGCGCCGGTATCCGGCCGGGTGGGCAAGCTGTTGGTGACTACCGGCAACCTGGTATCGGCCGGGCCGGATTCGCCGGTGCTTACCACGCTGGTGTCGGTAAACCCGGTGTATGCCAGCTTTGATGCCGACGAGGAAACCGTGAACAAGGCGCTGGCCGAGCTGCCGGATGCCGGCGCTGCCCGTGCGCGGCTGGGTGACATTCCGCTGCAGGTCGCCACCAGCACCGCGCAAACCTTCCCCGCCAAGCTGCAACTGGTGGACAACCAGGTGGATGGCAAGAGCGGCACGGTCAAGCTGCGCGCCACGGTGGATAACCGCGACGGCGTGCTGATTCCCGGCCAGTTCGTGCGCATCCGGCTGGGGCAGGCCAAGCGTCATCCGGCGCTGCTGCTGAACGAGCAGGCCATCGGCACCGATCAGGACAAGCGCTTTGTCATGGTGGTCGACAAGGACAGCAAGGCACGTTACCGCCAGGTGCAGCTGGGGGCCAGTGTCGATGGCCTGCGCATTGTCACCGCCGGCTTGCGTGCCGGTGAACGGGTGATTGTGGACGGCCTGCAGAAAGTGCAGCCGGGCGCAGCGGTAGCGCCGCACATGGTGCCGATGCAGCCCCCGGCCACTGCGGCGGCCAATAGCTGATTTCCACGCGAAAGACATTCATGAACCTATCCAAATTCTTCATCGACCGCCCGATTTTTGCCGGGGTGCTGTCGCTGCTGATTTTCCTCGCGGGCCTGCTGTCCTTGCGGGTGTTGCCGATTTCGGAATACCCGGAAGTGGTGCCGCCGCAAATCATCGTGCGAGCGCAGTTTCCCGGTGCCAACCCCAAGGTGATTGCCGAATCGGTGGCCACACCGCTGGAAGAAGCCATCAACGGCACCGAAGGCATGCTGTACATGAGCAGCCAGGCCACCACCGACGGCCTGATGACGCTGACGGTGACTTTCCAGATCGGCACTGATCCGGACAAGGCGCAGCAACTGGTGCAAAACCGCGTGGCGCAGGCCGAACCGCGCCTGCCGGAAGACGTGCGCCGCCTGGGCCTGACCACAATCAAGAGCAGTCCGGACCTCACGCTGGTGGTGCACCTGCTGTCGCCCAATGGCCGCTACGACATGACCTATCTGCGCAACTACGCCATTCTCAATGTGCGTGACCGGCTGGCACGCATCAGCGGGGTGGGGCAGGTGGGGCTGTATGGCGCGGGCGATTACTCCATGCGCATCTGGCTGGACCCGCAAAAAGTGGCCATGCATGGCTTGTCGGCCAGCGAGGTGGTGAGCGCCATCCGTGAGCAGAACGTGCAGGCCGCGGCCGGCAGCATCGGTGCCTCGCCCAGTGCCAAGGGCATCCAGCTGCAATTCCCCATCAACGCGCAGGGCAGCCTGCAAACCGAGCAGGAATTCGGCGACATCATCGTCAAGACCGGTGCCGACGGTGCGGTAACGCGCCTGCGTGAGCTGGGCCGCATCGAGCTGGGCGCGTCGGAATACGCACTGCACTCCACGCTGGACAACAAGGCGGCGGTGGCCATTCCGGTATCGCAAGCCCCTGGCTCCAATGCCTTGCAGATTTCCGACCAGGTGCGCGCCACCATGGCCGAGCTGAAGAAATCCATGCCGGAAGGGGTGGACTACGCCATCGACTACGACCCCACCCAGTTTGTGCGTGCGTCAATCGAATCGGTAGTGCATACCCTGCTGGAAGCCATTGCGCTGGTGGTGTTGGTGGTGATTTTGTTCCTGCAAACCTGGCGTGCCTCGCTGATTCCGCTGCTGGCGGTGCCGGTGTCCATCGTCGGTACTTTCGCGGTGATGCACGGCTTTGGCTTCACCATCAACACCCTGTCGCTGTTTGGACTGGTGCTGGCCATCGGCATCGTGGTGGATGACGCCATCGTGGTGGTGGAAAACGTGGAGCGCAACATCGAGGCCGGGCTGGACCCGCGTGCGGCCTCCTACCGCGCCATGCGTGAAGTATCCGGCCCTATCATCGCCATTGCGCTGGTGCTGGTGGCGGTATTCGTGCCGCTGGCCTTTATCGGCGGCCTGAGCGGCATGTTCTACAAGCAGTTTGCGCTGACCATTGCCATTTCCACGGTGATTTCCGCCATCAACTCGCTGACGCTGTCGCCGGCACTGGCCGCCTTGCTGCTGCAACGCCACGATGCGCCGCAAGACTGGCTGACCCGCCAGATGGACCGCTGGCTGGGTGGTTTCTTCGACCGCTTCAACAGCCTGTTCAACCGCGGTGCCACCCGTTACAGCCAGGGCGTGAAGCAGGCCATTGGCCGCAAGTTTGTCATGCTGGCCATCTATGCTGGGCTGGCTGCGCTGACCGCCGGGCTGTTCCACAGCATTCCGGGTGGCTTTGTGCCGGCGCAGGACAAGCAGTACCTGATCGGCTTTGCCCAGTTGCCGGACGGTGCCACGCTGGACCGCACCGATGCGGTGATTCACCGCATGAGCGACATCGCGCTGAAGATACCGGGCGTGGAGCACGCCATTGCCTTCCCCGGCCTGTCGATCAACGGTTTCACCAACAGTGCCAACTCCGGCATCGTGTTTGTCACCCTCAAGCCCTTCGAGGAGCGGCGTGGCAACGCCATGAGCGCTAATGCCATTGCCGGGGCGATGAATGCCGAGTTTGGCAAGTTGCAGGACGCCTTTGTGGTGATGTTCCCGCCACCGCCGGTACAGGGGCTGGGCACCACCGGTGGTTTCAAGCTGCAACTGGAAGACCGTGGCGGCCTGGGTTACGAGGCCATGGACAAGGCAGTGAAGGCTTTCATGGCCGGTGCCGCCAAGGCGCCGGAGCTGGCCGGGCTGTATACCAGCTACCAGCTGAACGTGCCGCAGCTGCTGGCTGACCTGGACCGCAGCAAGGCCCAGCAGCTGGGGGTGAAGGTGACCGACGTGTTCAACACCATGCAGATTTATCTGGGCAGCCTGTACGTCAACGACTTCAACAAGTTTGGCCGTACCTACACCGTGCGGGTGCAGGCGGATGCCAACTTCCGTGCGCGGCCGGAAGACGTGGGCCAGCTGCAGGTGCGCTCGGCCAACGGCAGCATGGTGCCGCTGTCGGCCCTGCTCAAGGTCAAGCCCAGCTTCGGGCCGGAACGGGCCATGCGTTACAACGGCTTTCTGGCGGCTGACATCAACGGCGGTGCCGCGCCCGGCTATTCCAGCGGACAGGCACAAGAGGCCGTGGCACGCGTCGCCGCGCAAACCCTGCCGCCTGGCATTGGCTATGAGTGGACCGAGCTGACCTATCAGGAAATCCTGGCGGGCAATTCCGGCAGCTGGGTATTCCCCATCGCCATCCTGCTGGTGTTCCTGGTGCTGGCGGCGCAGTACGAAAGCCTGGCGCTGCCGCTGGCCATCATCCTGATTGTGCCGATGGCGCTGCTGGCGGCCATGGCCGGCGTGTGGCTGAGCCACGGCGACAACAATGTGTTCACCCAGATCGGCCTGGTGGTGCTGGTGGGCCTCAGTGCCAAGAACGCCATCCTGATTGTCGAGTTCGCCCGCGAGCTGGAGTTTGCCGGACGCAGCCCCTTGCAGGCCGCCATTGAAGCCAGCCGCCTGCGCTTGCGCCCCATCCTGATGACCTCGATGGCCTTCATCATGGGCGTGCTGCCGCTGGTGCTGGCGCAAGGTGCCGGCGCGGAAATGCGCAATGCCATGGGCGTGGCGGTGTTCAGCGGGATGATAGGTGTCACCGTATTCGGGCTGTTCCTCACCCCGGTGTTTTATGTGCTGATGCGCCGTCTGTCCGGCAACCGGCCACTGAAGCTGCACGGCGAAGTGCCGCATCTGGACCCGATCGCCCAGCCGCCCATGGGGCATGAGCACGGCCATGCACTGCACCCGGCTGCCCAGCAACACCATGTCGAATAAGGAAGCGGAAAGATGATCAACAGAATCACCCTGGGCCTGTTGCTGGCGGCTGCGCTGAGCGCCTGCGCCACGCCACCCGCCATCGATGGCA
>NZ_LNQV01000057.1 GCF_001515305.1 Aquitalea pelogenes | reverse complement strand
TTCGACGTTAGCGAATGGCGAGTTCGGTGGCGCCTTGCCCGGCGCGGATACGGCGGAAATACGCGCAACCCGGGGTCGCCTAGGGGTGCAGGGGAGCTGGCGACGCAGCTCCCCTGCCTGCACGGCGGGTAGCCCCGCCATGAAAACAGTTCCGCGTAGCGGGCAGAGGAAGTGAGAAGACGCAATCCTCATCCCGGTCTGCTCGCCAGCGTGAGTGCATGCATGTTGCGCCGCAAAACAGTTGCCAGCCTTCCGCCCGGCATGGCATGGTTGAAACCATGAGCTCACCGCGTTCTTCCCATACTGCCGCTTACTGTCTGCTTACCCTGGCTGCCCTGTTCTGGGCTGGCAACTTCGTCTTGGGCCGTGCCGTCCATGCCAGCATTCCACCGCTGACCCTGGCTTTTGGCCGCTGGCTGATTGCGCTGGCCGTGCTGCTGCCTGTCGGCCTCAAGCCCATGCTGGCGCAGCGCCCGCTGTGGCAGCCGCACTGGCGACGCATCATCCTGCTGGCCTTGCTGGGCATTGCCAGTTTCAATTCGCTGGTTTACCTGGGTTTGCAATCCACCAGCGCCACCAATGGCGTGCTGCTCAATTCCTTCATTCCCATCCTGATCGTGCTGCTGGGGGCGCTGTTTTTCCACCTGCCGCTCAATCGTCGCCAGTTGGCTGCGGTGTTGCTGTCTTTTGCCGGGGTGTTGCTGCTGGTGGCGCATGGCGAACCGGCACGCTTGCTGACGCTGGATATCAACCATGGCGATGCGCTGGTGTTTACCGCCATGCTGGCCTGGGCCGTGTATACCCTGTTGTTGCGTGGCCTGCCCGCCGGGCTGGACCGGCTGGGCTTGCTCACCCTGCTGGTGGCCATCGGCCTGCTGGCCATCCTGCCGCTGTTTTTGCTGGAATATGCCCAGGGACGGCGGGCGGTGCTGAATGTCACCACGCTGGCCAGTTTTGCCTATGTCGGCACCCTGCCTTCGGTACTGGCTTATCATTTTTACAATCAGGGCGTGGCGCGGGTTGGTGCGGCGCGGGCCGGCAGTTTCATTCATCTGATGCCGGCTTTTGGTGCCTTGTTGTCCATGCTGTTGCTGGGTGAGGCTATCCATGGCTATCACCTGCTGGGGATTGCTGCCATTCTGGGCGGCGTGTTGCTGTCGGCGCGCAGCGCAGGACGTTAACAGCCGCTGACAAAATGCTGCTGCGTCGGCGCGCCTTGCATCAGGGGCGCGATGCTATTTTGTTAGCCGCTCTCAATGAACTACAGGCTGCGCTGGGCGCGGCCGGGAAAGGTTGAATCATGAGTCGTTTCTGGAGTCCGGTGGTGCATCAGCTCACCCCCTATGTGCCGGGCGAGCAGCCCAAGCTGGATACGCTGATCAAGCTCAATACCAATGAAAATCCCTACGGGCCATCGCCCAGGGTGTTGGAGGCCATCCGTGCCGCCACCGATGACAGCCTGCGCCTGTACCCGGACCCGAGCGGCGACAAGCTGAAGGATGCGATTGCCGGCTACCACGGTGTCAGCCGCCCGCAGGTGTTCGTGGGTAACAGCTCGGACGAGGTGCTGGGCATTGTGTTTCAGGCCCTGCTCAAGCACGAACAGCCTTTGCTGATGCCGGACATCAGCTATGGTTTTTATCCGGTGTATTGCGGCCTGTTCGGCATTCAGGCGCAACAGGTTCCGCTGGATGACAGCCTGTCCATCCGGGTGGAGGACTACCGCCAGCCCTGCGGCGGAGTGATTCTGGCCAATCCGAATGCGCCCACGGGCCGGCTGCTGCCGCTGTCTGCCATCCGCCAGCTGCTGGATGACCATCCCGACCAGGTGGTGGTGATCGACGAAGCCTATGTCGATTTTGGTGGTGAAACTGCCATCGCGCTGGTGAATGACTATCCCAATCTGCTGGTGGTGCACACCCTGTCCAAATCGCGCTCGCTGGCCGGGCTGCGTGTGGGCTATGCGGTGGGTGATGCCACGCTGATCGAGGCGCTGGAGCGGGTGAAAAACAGCTTCAACGCCTATCCGCTGGACCGGCTGGCGCTGGCCGGGGCGGTGGCGTCGTTCGAAGACGACGACTACTTCCGCCACACCTGCCAGGCGGTGATGTGCACGCGGGAACAACTGACAGCGCAATTGCAGGCACTGGGCTTTGAAGTATTGCCCTCGGCGGCCAATTTCGTGTTTGCCCGCCACCCGCAGCACGATGCCGCCATGCTGGCCACCGGCTTGCGCCAGCAGGCGGTGATCGTGCGCCATTTCACTGCGCCGCGTATCAACCAGTACCTGCGCATCAGCATCGGTACCGATGCCGAATGCGCACGGCTGGTGCAAGTGCTGGGCAGTTTGCTGTCCTGAGACGGCAGGCCGATTTCAACCTCGGAAAGGAAGCGACATGAGCGAGCAAGACCGCGCCGCCGGCAAGGCCCGCCGCACCCAGGTGATGGGTGAGGCCTTTGTCGAACGGGCGATGAGCAATCTGGATGGCTTTTCCGCCCCCTTGCAGGACTGGCTGAACGAACACGCCTGGGGCAGCACCTGGCAGCGCGAGGGGCTGGACCTGAAAACCCGCAGCCTGATCACTTGCGCCATGCTGGCGGTGCTGGGCCGCAGCACCGAGCTGAAAGGCCATGTGCGCGGTGCCATCAACAACGGTGCCAGCCTGGTGGAAATCCGCGAGGTACTGTTGCACAGCGCGGTGTACGGCGGCGCCCCGGCGGCCGTGGAAGCATTTCGCAGTGCGCGTGAAGTGCTGAACGAGCTGGGACTCAAGCTGGAAGAATAGGCTGACTGGCGGCAGGGTTGATTTTCTGCCGCCAGGCCCCACACTGAGTGCATCTCCACCCCGGCGGCCGGTCGCAGCATTGGCCGCCTTTGCCTGAAGGAAATGAAGATGGCATCTGTAACCCTGCGCGGTAACCCGGTTGAAGTGGCAGGCACCCTGCCGGTCAAGGGCGACAAGGCTCCGGCCCTGACTCTGACCAATGGTGATCTGGCTGACGTGACCCTGGCCGACTTTGCCGGCAAGAAGAAAATCGTCAACATCTTCCCCAGCGTGGATACCCCGACTTGCGCCACTTCGGTACGCAAGTTCAACGAAAAAGCCGCTGGCAAGGCCGACACCGTGGTGCTGTGCGTTTCTGCCGACCTGCCGTTTGCACAAAAGCGTTTCTGCGGCGCCGAAGGCATCGAAAACGTGGTGAACCTGTCCACCTTCCGCAATGCCGACTTCCTGCAAGCCTGGGGCGTGAAGCTGGCTTCCGGTCCGCTGGCTGGCCTGACTGCCCGCGCCGTGGTGGTGCTGGATGCCGACAACACCGTGCTGTACAGCGAGCTGGTGGCCGAAATCGGCAACGAACCCAACTACGACGCCGCGCTGGCTGTGCTGTAAGCAGCTTGTTCCGCAGTAGTAAAAGCAAAACGCAGCCCGCAGTGGCTGCCGTTTTTGCATGGAGCAATATCATGGCTGGGGTTGCAGCCGGAACCAGCTGAGCGCCTGGTGCAGTACCCCGGCAGACTCCGCCAGTTGGTGCATGACCGGGTGGGCATTGCGCATTTGTTCGTCGATGCTGCTGGCCAGGTGGGCCAGTTCAAAACCGTGTTGGCGAATGCTGTTGCCGGCCTCGCTCTGTTGCTGGCGCACCTGGCTGATCTGCCCCATCAGCTGGTCCAGCTCGGCCAGTGACTGGTCCACGCCGGACAGGGCAGTGTCCAGTGCCTGCTGGGCATGCTGGTTGTCATGGCTGGCCTTGCCGGCGGTATCAATGGCGTCGCCCAGCGACTGCTTTACCGTTTCCACCTGCGACAGGCAGTCAAAAATGCGCGAGGTGGCGCTGGCGGTGCGCTCGGACAGCTTGCGTACCTCATCCGCCACCACGGCAAAACCCCGGCCCTGCTCGCCGGCACGGGCAGCTTCAATTGCTGCATTGAGCGCCAGCAGATTGGTCTGGTCGGCTACATCGCGAATCAGGGTGCTGATCTGGGCGATATCGCCAATCGACTGGTTCAGCTGTTGCATTTCCTGCATGGCGGAATCAATGCGAGCGGCCAGGTCCTGCATGGCAGAGGCATTGGCACTGCACAACTGGCGGGCATGCTCGGTGCGTTGCAGCGCCTGTTGCGATCCGCCTTCGGCCTGGGCAATGAATTGCGCCACGCTCTCGGCCTGGCTGGCAATTTGTGCTGCTGCCTCGTTGCTCAGATTGGCCTTGCCGCTTTGCAAGCGGCTGGCATCGGCGGCCTGGCTGGTGATTAGCTGCAATTGCTGGCTGTCGCGTTGATTACGGCTGGCGTGCTGATGCACATTGCTCAACAGCTCGCCCAGTCGTTCCAGAAAGCGGTTGATGCGTGCGGCCATTTGCGCCAGTTCATCCTGCCCCTGTTCCGGCAAGCGGGCAGCCAGATTGCCTTCACTCAGTGCATCCACGGCACGTCCCATGGCGGCCATCTGCATTTTCAAGCGCCGTGCCAGTGCCAGCTGAATCAGCACCACTGCCACACTGGCCAGCAGCAAAGGCCCCAGAATGATGATGGCCAGCTGTTGCAGCATGGCATGCATGGCTGCTTCTTCTGCGGCCTGATCCTTGCCGGCCAGCACCAGTTGTTGGTCTAGCAGTGCCACCAGCGGCACCAGGCTTTGCTGATAGGCCTGTTCCGGAATCGACAGCGCATCTTGTGGCGCGGTTTCGGCAATGGTCAGCGCGCTTTCCAGATTCTTGGCGTATTGCTGCCACAGCATATTGCTTTGCTGTGCAAACTTTTCCGCACTGTCCGCAGGCAAGGCCGCGGCAATGCGGCTGCCCAGTTGCTTGACCTGCTGCTTGACCTGTTGCAGATGCTTGGCCGTTTCCGGCTGCAAGGGGTCGGCACGGGACAGGCTGAGCACGCTGGCCTTGAACTGGTAAAGATTGGCCGACAGTTGCTGATGCTGGCTGTAGTCATCCACATGCCGGGTGAGGGAGAACAATTGCTGACTGGTAACGGCCAGCACAATCAGCAGGCTGGCCACGGTAAACAGGATGGTCAGCCATAAACGCTTGATAAGAGACATGATTGCAGCTTCTGCACAATGGATGCTGCGCAGTGTAGACCCTGAGAATGACAGTTCCATGACATGACTTAATGCCAAATGCTTAGAATTGCCTGTGAAATGGCTACATCATTTACAAGCAGGTCTTGGCAATCCGGGCCGGACATCATGCAACAGGGCCTTTGTCACCACCATGCGCCAGAGGCAGGAACCGGCAACCGGGCAGGGCATACAGCAAGCCGCTGCGCGCTCAGCCCTGTCGTATTGCTGTGGCCAGTTCATTGCATCTTCATTGCATCAGCGTGTGGCGCTGATGTTTTCCTTGGCGGCAGTGGAGGTCGCGGGCAAGGCAAACACCCGTGACGGCAGCTTGAACTGCAACAGCTTGAGCAAGGCCAGCGGCCCCTCGCCAGCAGTGGTGCGCAGGATATAACGTGCGGTCAAGCCATCAGGCAGGGCAAAGTCCAGTTGAAAACGGGCTTTGTCCAGTTGTACGACCCTGGCTTTTTCCAGCAAGCGGACGAAGGCCCAGCGGCCGCTGAATTCCAGCGTTTGCCGTGTGCCGGTAGCCAGCGACAGCCACTGTAAATAAGTGCCACCGGGCTGCCCTGTCTGCGGCCAATGCATGGCTACCCAGGCCTCGTGCTGGTTGAAGTACTTCAATGCCTGGCCATCAATCATCAGCGTGGTTTCGGCCAGGCCCGGCATGGCAACCGGGCGCAGCTCAAACTGGTAAGCGGCATCGCCTTCGGCATACAGCAGGCTGGACAGGCGGCTCAGTGCATTCACCGCATTGAGGAAGTCGGCATCGAAAGGTGCGGCATTCTGTAAGGTGGGGCTGGGCAGCCATTGATCGCCTTCCTGCACCAGCGCTCCGGCCAGTGTACTGCCCAGAAAGCGGGCAATCGCGCCTTGTTCCGGGGCCAGAAAGCCGGTCAGCACCGGAATGGAGCTGTCGTTATCGCTTGCATTGAAGGGAAAGCGTCCGGCCAGCTGACTACCCCAGGGCAGGTAGATGCTACGGCGCCACAAATCATTGATGTCAAAGGCTGCAGGCAGTATCACTACCTGATTGGCACTATCCAGCGGGCTGACAAACAGCTGCTGCGCAAAACCGGCCCATTCTGCCCCCAGGCTGGCCGCCAGCATGGCCGCGTACTCCTGGCCATGGGCCAGCGCATTCTGTTCGCCCTTGAATAGCGCTTGAGCCAGCTGGCGGGAAGCGGCATCGGGGTTGGGCGAGGAGGCCAGCTGTTGCAGCTTCAGCCGCACCGAGGTGACGGATTCCAGATAGCGCGCCAGGCTGATTGTCTGGCTGGCTTGTGCATCATCCGGCGCAGTCAGCCGCAACAAGGGCCCAAAGGCACGAGCCAGCGGGGCGGAAGGCTGTGTCTGCTGCATGGCCGCCTTGTCACCGGACTTGCCCACCAGTGCGCGGGTTTTGTCCAGCAAGTCACTGGCCAGGGACTTTTCCGCCATGCCAGCCTGCCCCTGATACTGGATCATGCTCATCAAGGCCAGCAGCGGCGAGCGTTGCGGGTCGGCATAAGTGCTCAATTGCTCCACCGTGCTGGACAGACTGTTGGCAGATTGCCAGCGCAGCCCGTTCAGCCAGTGTTGCCAGGCGGCGGCGTAGTCATTGAAATAACGTTGCTGCAAGCGGGTTTTCAGCAGGCTGCCTTCACTGCGTGCAGCTTCTGCCCCCATCACCCATAGCGCTTCGCCGCCCTGTTTCGGGTCGGCATTTTCGATGGCCGTGCGGACATGGCCATCCCATGCTTCGCGGGTATAGGCACCGGGCAGGGTGCCGGGCAGAAGGAACAGGCCACGGTTATCCACCCCCGGCAGCAGGCTACTGGCGGTGCGGGCCGGATATTTGTCAGCCGCCTGTTGCAGGATGGACTGGTAAATCGTTTCGTCGCCATGCTCCACGCCATTGAGGCCAAGCAAGGTCTGCCGGGCAGCGGATACCACGGCAGGGCTGGCCGCCAGCTTCCATTCCGGGTGTGCCGCCAGATGCTGCGCATAAAACCGCATGATGTCTGCTTGCGGCTGGCCGTCGGATCCACTGCGCAGGCGTAGTTGATCCGACAGGAATACCGCCTGCGTGCGGGACGGTGTGTCCAGCATCAAATAGGCTTTCAGACTGTCAAACCCCACCTTGCTGGCCAGCGCAATCGCCTCGCCACCGCCGGACAGCGGCAGCTTGTTCAGCTCAAGCAAAACGCGCTGGATATCCTGTTGCGCAGGCGTAATCACCCACTGCCGGGCAGCCTTGCCGTAAGCGGAAAACAGCGGTGCCTGCACCCTGTCATTCAGGTTCAGGCCAAAGCGCGACAGCAGGGGAATACCGGCGTTGGCTTGCTGTGACAGCTGCTGCAATAACTGTTGGGTGCTCAGCAAGGCTGGCAAGGCCTGCCTGATGGTGCGGGCGGCATTCAGCTGGGCGATGCGGGCCTTGGCATCCACCACCAAGGTGTGATTGCGCACGGCGGACACCCCCACCGCCACCGCCAGCAGCAGGGACAGGGCACACACAAGCCAGCCGATGAGGTCGGTCAGCGTAAGTTGATGCCTGCGCGGTGCACATTGCACACAATCTTCCACCACATGGCCCGCAATATGCGATAAGTCAGCACTGGCAATCCACGCCAGGCGAATGATGTGCTGCCCGTCTGGCAGGTGGCGGCTGATCTGCGTCAGGGATTCGGCCAGATCATCAATCACGCCGGGCTGATCCAGCGCAGCGGAAAAGGCCAGCGTGGCAGAGCCCTTATGCGCCAGCAAGGCTGCCTGTCCGTCAATGGCGCTCTGCCAGACCAGCTGGCGCAAGTCGGCCCGCGTTTGTGCCGCATCGCCGGGTTGGGTCAGCACGCAGGAAATGCCCTGCTCCGGTACCGTCCAGCCAGTGAGGGCAAGGCAGACCGGCAGCCGCCACTGACAGCGTGCATTCAAATCCAGCAGCTGTTGCAGCTGCATACTCCCGGTTTTTGGCAATGTGTCCGCCACCAGGGTGACGGCATCCAACGGCACACGCCAACGGCCACGCAAACGGGCGAGGCGCTTTGCTGGCTGTTCCGGGGTGATGTGCAGCAGCAAGGCATCCGGGCTATCCAGCCAGAGCGGTGCCGGGGTCTGGTCGACATCCGCCAGGCTGGACACTACCTTCTCCGGCAATAGCGTTGCCACCCATGGCTTGATGCTGCGCCATTTGCCGGGGTACTGATGGCGCATGTATTGCAGAACGGAATCCAGGCCCTCCGACCTGCCATCCATAGTGGTGTTGGCACGGTGAAAGCGAGGCACCGACAACGCAGCAGGCCCCCGGATCAGCAGCAGTAACCAGACAAATACCGCCAGGGTTGGCAGTAACACGGCCCAGAAGAAAAGACTGGTTTGCAACAAGAAGCCATCCGTCGGCCCCTGAAACAGCGTTTTGCCATACAACCAGACCAGCAACAGCGCCAGTGCTCCAATTGCAAACAGGATGAGGGGTATCCAGTAAACGCGGCGCGGGGTAGGGGAAGAGCTTGGCAGGCTGGTCATGGCGATGGCCTCTCACGTTTGGCAATGCAATTCAAAGGACATTCACGCTTACACACGGTCAGCGCTGGCGGAGTTATTGCAAATCAATATGTGGTTTGAGTGACTACTGGCCGGCCTATGCGCCCTGCCTTTGTCGTTACTGGTGGAAAACGCTGGGTGTTATTTGCTTTCATCACCATCCAGTAAATCTGATTTGGACCAGTCGCACAGACTGGCAGGTGGGCTAGCCTTGGCTGCACCATAATCAGGGAAGAAGAAATATTCCTTGGGCCCCTTTCTATGGACATAGTTAAAAACAGATAGGCCATCACCATGCAAGTAAAATGAATAAAAACCGGTCTTTTTTTTGTTAATTATTTCTGTGTATACATAGCGATAGTTTTTAAATTTCCCTCCCTTTACTGTAATGTCTTTATGGTTGGAATATTTCAAGCGAATTTTAGCCCCATTGTTGTATTGCACATAAACATCGCGGCGTGGGCCCTGCGGCAGGATTAGGCTGATAAAAATAGGCTTTTTATCTCCCATGGCAGAAAAGCAGTAGGTGTTAGTTCTATTAATTCTGTTTTCTGAAGTGGCTGCTGGTACGGATGCATGCGCCGTGGTCGCAATAAGGGCGCTTGCTAGGCCGGTGATTTTTCTTAACATGACAGTCCTTAGTAAATAAATTGCACAAATCAAAACAAATACTTCACGCGGTCACGTTTAATGATTTATTCAATAAGCTAGGTTTTCCCCGTTTGCATGCGGTGCAGTAGCAAAATGAAAGACAGCTGTGTTGGTTGATTTTCTTTGATATGGATGTCTTTTTTGTGTTTATATTTTTATATAACATATTTAGTTATTTTCTTCTTCTGATAGTCGATCTGATTTGGACCAGTCGCATGCAACGTAAGGTATTTTTGAGTCGTCCGCGCCTGAGTCGAATCTGAGAAAATACGATTGATTTTTTTTCTTGGGACGATATTCGAGCATTGGCGAGTCTCCTCTATACCAAGTGTAAGTGTAGTATCCAGTCATTTTATTGTTCATCATTTCGGCATAAGTGTGTGACTGACTATCATTGTTTGATCCTGTCATGTCTATATATTCAGGGTATAGATATCTAAGGTGAATGATAGGGCCGTTATTGTGTTGTACAAAGCCGCCTAGGCGCCTGTCATTAAAGAGGCCTAGGGTAATAAATATGAACTCATTCTTTTCTCGTGATGAATAGCAGTCTGGGCGAATTTTATCTATTTCTGCGGTTGGATTTTCCCGGCTATTAGCTGAGAAGCTCGCTAGCGCAACAAAAAAGCATGTTAGGTGTGTAATTATTTTCATATGCATATCCTTTAAATTGGTTATGATGTTTATGTAATGTCTAAGGTCTTTGCAAAATATAAGGTAAAGTTAGTGTATGTGTGGTGGGGATAAATTTTTCTTTTTCATTATCATTAATTTTTTCTCTCTTGCTATTTCTGCGCCAGATAAAGGTGATGTTTACACTGTCTTTGGGTGGGATGGCATCATGCAAAATCCATTTGCAATACTCCAAAGTTTGTAATCGTCGCTCAAGCCCGTTGATCTGATGATTGTTATAGTCGCCATTAATCCCTTTGCTGACCCCAATGCTGTCATTAATTGTGCAGCCCGGATCGCACAGGGCGTGCATGCTGGTAAATTTTTTAAATATTTTACTAATCCAATAAAAGCCACTGCTATCGATGCAGCCAAATATATTATTGATGGATGGAGGTTTTTTATTTTTTGGGCTGGGCGCTCCTGGCTTTGCAATCAGATTGTCCGGGTTCCAGCCTAATTTCGCATACACGCCAAGCTGTACATTTTTGGCGGATGGTATTCCTCGGAATTTGCCATATTCCTCATAGGCCTTGAAGTGAGTGAGTTGAATAATGCCGCGTCCCCAATAAGGCTCGTATTCTGCGCTTGGATCATGTGGCTCGGCTAAAAATGCCAGATAACTTGTTTCTGGAATGGTCTGGGAAATAAAATGGGCTAATCTGCCTTTGCTATGTAATATTCCATATTTGTTAAAGCCTTGGCATAGTGCCTTTGTCCAGGTTTTGGACGTGGAGAATGCTGCTTCCCAACTCTTGGATTCGGTTTTGAATTGTGTGCCGTGAAGGTATTTGAGCGTTCTTGGCAGTAATTGCGCAAATTCAAACTCCGACAGCCAATTACATTTCCTGAAATGCAGGATGAACTCCCTGGGGTTGAAGAACCAGACATCCTCCGTTATCGCGCCCTGGTAAAATGCCTTGCTGACATTGTCTACTGTAGGTAGACAAGCACTGGGGAATTTATTGTTGTTGTCGACGAATCGCTGCCAGAAGCAGGCTTTGTCCAGGTCGTCCATTAATTTCTGGAATTTGCTATTGTCTAGTGGTATGGGGTTGAGCGGGGATGCCACTTTGCGCCATTGTTGGCGCACTGCCTTCTTTGCTTTGTCCCATTCGCTGGGAATTTTGCAAATCATCTTTGATAGTTTGCTACTGACAGCCGGGTCAGTTAATGCCCGTTGTAATGCGGCTACGTTTTTCTCGCTGCCCGCTGGATACAGTAGTGAATGAATGATTTTGCTATCACACAGGCCGTTATCAACCGGATCATCATCGATGAGGGTCCAGTCTGCCCAGTCCGGGAAATCGCCATCACTAAATACGGTAATGGGCTTTGCGCCCTGGGCGGGTGCGGCATTGAGATTGACCCAGGCCAGGCCCTGTGGTGTGTCAATCTGATGCCAGTGTGGAATGTCATGGCCAATTTTCTGGGTGTTGACCTCATCAATGATGCGGCCAAATTTCAGCATTTCATAAATTGCGCTGGGGGCGATTTTTTTATACTGTTCGCCTATCTTGACTGCTCGGTTATAGAGCTTGTATTCGTATGCCTGGTAGAATTTGTTGTCTTTAGCGCGCTGTGGGATGCTGATGTATTGATTGTCTTTTAATAACTTGCTGCTTATCGTGACTTCTCCCTTTTCAAATTTGATGGTGACGTATAAATCTGTCGTACTCAGTGTCGGATTTTTGAGGGTGGATGCGCTGTAATCTGGCGCTGTCGCCTGGAAATATAAGGGAGTGCCTGCCGGGATGTAGTAGTGGGTATCGCCGTAAACAATGTTTTTCCGGCCGGATTTGGCGAGGTTCAGCTTGCCGCTGCTGCGACCGGTGATTTTCTTTACATTTGCGCCGCTGCAAAAAATTTCAAAATGGATGCCGCTATTGTCTGCCACGTTACCGACATGGCCAATCAGGTCTTTTCTATAGACGGGGCTGCCCTTGGCGTAGGCTGTCTTGATTGCTTCATTGATGACTTGCAGGTGTTGATAGCAGGAGTAATACACAATGCAGCCTTCTGCCTCGCTGCCAATCTGGGTTTCATGCCTGATGATCACCACTCCGCTGGAGTTGGCGTGCTCGCTGAGGTCTGTCCCTTTGTCCTCGGCGTAATACATGACGGCACCGTCGGCGATCGCCCATACGGCGTTGTTGTCCCCCGATCCGACAAAGCCGGTAATGTGCAGGCCGGGGTGCCATTGGCCGGATTTCCCTACTGGAAATCCCCCCCTGTCGCGATTGGGCATCATGCTTTCCAGCCATGCCCTATCTTCTTTTTGGGTGGTGGTTTGTGCTTGTGCTGGTTTTAGTAGTACCGGTGGTCCGATTAACATGTTTATTCCTTGTTCGGATTGAATGATGAGCTGGCGAATAATCAATACCCTTCATTCCGAGTAGTTCTGATCAAGGCTTAATTCGGTTTTGGGGAATGCGCTGACTGGATTAGCCAGCCCCGCCTTTCCCTCATTACTCAGCGTGCCGTGCAGCTTGATATCCCCAAACACTTCAACCCCCTTGGCGCTGATGCGGATGCCATGGCCGCCGGCTGCCAGTTCGATGCTGTCGTGCCCGGCCACGCTGATGTGCTGGTTGCTGTTCAGCCTCAGTGCTTTGGCTGACGACACCGCCAGCGGGCCGCCTTGTGCCTGGATGTCTACGCTGCCCTGGTTGGCATACAGACGTGCGCCGCCGCTGCGGGCAAACAGGCTGATGGCGCCGTTGGCATTACTGCGGATGTCGCCCAGGGCGGCTTGGCTGATGTGCTGCCCGGCGGTGACGGCGTAGGTGCTGCCTGCTGATTGCTGGATGGTGTGCGGGGTGGTGAGGCCGATGCCGGCCGGGGCGCTGATCAGGATGCCGGCCTGTGCCAGCTGTTTGAGCGATTGTTGCAGCAGGTCGACCTGGGCCTGGACATCCGGCGGCAGAGCTCTGGCGGTGGTGGCGGCATCGGCCAGGGCCTTGGCCAGCCGGTTGGCCTGTTCCAGCTGGTGCAGCGCTGCGGCCATGTCCAGTTGCGGGGTAGCGGCGACGGATTTGCCTTCGGCACTGATGAGCAGGCCTTTGCCGGCGCGGATGGCACCCCAGTGGTCGGTACGCAGTTCAAACCCTTCGCCGCGTGGCGCGCGGGCGGCATCCACCAGGTGGCCGATATTCAGCTGGCTTTTGCCGTATTCGCTGGCCAGCTTGATGTGTTCCTTGCCCTGCAAATCCTCCATGCGCAGCTTGTTGTTGGCCTTGGTGCGGATGACATTGCGGCTGTGCCATTGGCTGGTGATGTGGTCTGGCCGCTCGTTGTCATGGGTGATGGCGGCGATGTAGGGTGCATCCGGGTCGCCATCGCTGAAGGCGAGGTGGACGATGGTGCCGGCGTGGATGGGCATGTGAAAACCGAATTGCCGTCCGGCAAACGGTTTGGCCAGCCGCACCGCGCGCGAGTCGCCGCCTGGGCTCCAGTTGTCCAGGTCGAACAGGAAGCGCACGCGGTAGCGGCCATGCTCGTCGATGAAGGGGTAGTGATAGCTGTTATTGCCCGGGCTCACCACCATGGCGGGCAGGGTGCCGTGAATGCGCGGTTTGGCAAGCAGGGCGGGCCGCCAGACGCGATCCGCCGGAATGGCGTGAAAGCTGTTCTGGTAGGCGCTGTCGCGGCTGCCGTGGTGGCTGACGCGGCTGATCAGCCAGCCGTGCGGGGCGTCGGCAAAAGCCTGCGTCAGTTTCAGCACGGCACCGGGTTGCAGCCAGCTGACATTGCTGTCGCCACTGGCCATGCATTGCCGGCTGACCGACAGCTGGTGACGGATCTGCGCCAGCCGGGTGGATTCCTCGTCATCGCGATTGTCATCGCCCCAGTCGTAGTCCTCGCCATGCGCGGCGGGCACCTCCCCGGCAAACCCGGCACGGCCATCGGGCAGTGGACTGGCGGCCATGTCGTTGAAGTTGCGCCGCCGCGTAGTGTGCAGCATAGGACGGTGCCGGATGTTGAAGGCGGTGACCGCCTCGGTGCCGACACTTTCCAGCCCGGCCTGCTCGCGCAGGGCGACCGGGTGCAGATGATTGCGGCTGTAGTGCTCCAGATCGTTGCCAAACAGGATGACATCCTTGCCGTCGCTGGACTGGCTGAACTGGAAGAAGATGCCGGCCTGCGCGGCCAGGCGGGAGAGAAAAGCCAGATCGGTTTCGCGGAACTGGGTGAGATGCGCGTACACCGCTTGTGCGCCGGTCAGGGTGAAACGGAAATCGCTGCCCTCCAGCCCATGCTGGCGCAGCAAGGCTTCCATCACCTGCGCCACTGTCATGTTCTGGAACAGGCGGGTGGTGCGACTGTCCTGCAGCAAGGCCAGGCGCGGGCCGATGTCGAAGGTGTACAGCGTTTCTTCCCGGCTGCTGCGGCCACGCTGCGCCTGACGCACCACCCCGTGCCAGCTGCGCTGTCCTGCCTGCGCGTCCAGTAGTGGCGGGATGCCGGGAATGCGCAGCGGCGGTGCGGTGGATTGCGGGGTGAGGGTGAAGGTAACCGGCTGGCCGATCAGGCGGGCCAGGGGGAGGTCGGTGTCTGGCAGGGTGACGGCCACGCTGAGGTGGTAAGGGCTGTCCAGTGCTTCTTCAAGCTGAAAGGAATGCACGGACGGTGCGAGCTGGAAACGGGAGGGGAAGGTGAGCTGGTAGGGGTTACGCATGGGCTGGGGCCTGGGGTGGGTCAGATGGTGACCTGCCATTCCTGGCAGTCGTGAATGAGGCGTGGATGAACAGGGCAGCGGCACAGCACCAGATCATTGTTGAGTGCCAGGGTTTTGCCCTTGATATTGTTTTGCCCCAGCGAGCCGCGCGTGCCGGCCATGGCGATGACACCGATGCTGTTGCAAACGTCACAACGCACCCTGGCTCCGATGAAGGACACCGGAATGCCACGCAATGTCGGTCCATCAACCATGCCTTCCACGACTTCGCCGCGGCCGGTAATACGGCAGCCCTGGCGGATGACAAATCTCATGTGCTGGCTCCTGTTGTGCCTGCTTCGGGCGGCAGAGCAATCCCTGCCCAGTGCTGGTTTTCCTGCCGGGCGTGCCAGCCAACCGCTTGCTGCCTTAGCATCGCGGCTTCCAGTGCCATTGCCGCCATGATCCAGCAGCCCAACGCACCGGGATTCCCCCAGTAAGGCTCATGCTCCACGGCGTCGATTTGCCAGCCTGCTGCGGACAGTTCTTCCGGGCTGTTACGGTTCAGGCTGAAAAAGGAGGTGGGTGGACTGGTCAGTGCAGCATTGCGCTGTGCCAAAGCAAGATGTTCGGGTGCGCGGAACAGCACCGGTCGGGACAGGCTGGCACCTGCACCGGTATGGCTTGCCAGCATGGCAAAGGCGGCTTCGGCAGCGGGTGGGCCATGGCTTGCCCCGAAGCTGGCCGCAGGCGTGACGATGCCTGCCAGCAGGTGATAGCCGCTGTGTTGCCGGGCATGGAGTGCATCAATCACCTGATCGATGTCATCCGGGCTGTGCAAGCGCTGAGGCTGGGACGTCAGCAAGATGCCCTGTTCGCTGGCATGCCGCCGAAAGCGTAACCACGCGTCTTCGCTGCCATGCCAGGAAACCGCGACTGATGTGTGCCACACCGCTGGCGGCCAATCGGCCATCATGGCAGCCAGTTTGGCGGGGAGGTATTGGTCAGCGGGAAGGGGTTGTTCCTGTTCTTCTTCCCCGAATGGCATGCCGGATGCTGTTGCATCGTCCGCTAGCAGGATGTCGATTTCTTCGCCGGTTTCATCATCGGCAACTACCTCGTCGTCAGCCGCATAAGCCTGCCATCTGGTGGCGTCTTTATCCTGCTGGCCATCTTCTGCTTCGGTGGTGGATTCCGGCTCTGCCAGATAGGGCGGTGCCGCGGATTCAAACTGCGGTACTGCTAACAGATTGCAGAAAGGCACCGGTTTTTCTCTTTGTTGCCGGAGCAGAACCTGGCGATCCCCCGCGTGGATGCAGGCCGGGCCCAGCAAGGCGATATGCGGGATATAAAGCCGTGCTTTGCGGCGCTGTTCTTCCTGGTGATACGCGGCAAGATGCAAGGCATTGCGGTGATCCACAACCCAGCCTGCCAGCAGCCAGCCGCTGTAGCGCAACAGTGTCCAGAAGCAGGAAAGCATGAAGCCGGGCGCGGCAGCCTTGAGCCAGAAGCCGGTCAGCGGAGCGTCCTTGGTGCTGTTGACTGCGGTGGTATAGAAGCTGATCAGCGTCGAGAGGATGGTGCAGGCAACAATCAACATGACATAGCGCGGCCAGCGGGGTTTGCCCGGTTTGGCCTCTTGCCGTAGTTGATTTTCGGATGCCTGCATGCCGTGGTGACCCGTCGCTTGGGACTATGGATCGGGCATTAAACTGTGTGACATTTGCATCAGCAATGTCCACTCAGCCAGTTTTGACGGTCAGCCTTGTCTAAAGAATGGTTGGACTGCGTCGGGAGTAGCGCAATGGCCGTGCGCCCTTGCAAGGCGGGAAGGGGGTGTCGGTGGACAAGTTCAAGTTGTTACCGCCAGCTGGCAAGAATCTATTCCCCCGTCGCCGGGATGATGCTTGATCAGACAAGCGGAGCAGGTGGAGATTAAAGAGGGGAAATGCCCACCCGGCTGGCAGGCCATGGCGATCAGCGGCTGCTCAGTAATACGCAGGGCTGGCCATCAAGTTCGAATTGCGCATCCACCACCATGCCCAGCCGTGTGTGGGCTTTGAGCGATGCCTGGTTGTCGGCATGTATGAACAGCACGGCCTGCTGGCCGGGCAGCTGCTGCTGTAGCTGCTGCCACATGGCGCTCAGCAAGCCCTGGCCGCGTGCCCGTGGGGCAAGGCAAACCGGGCCATAGAAATAGAACGGCCCGGCACCACGATGCAGCCTGGCCATCTGCACTGCCACCGGGCTGTCCTGATGCCGGCTGCTACTGGTAAACACTACGCCCAGCAGGCCGGCAGCGTCTTCCGCCAGCACTATCGGCATGCCATCGGCCAAGGCCTGTGTCAGCCAGTGGCTGATTTTTTCCAGCGGGAAATCGCCATGCAGACTACCGCCCTGGCTGCTGCTTTCGGGCAACATCAGCGCGGCAATGGCTGCTGCGTCACTCTCTTTGGCATTACGCAACCGTGGCGGCATGGCTTTATCTCCTGCGGGAATTCATTCCAGATTCGGTTTGTGCTTGTTGGCTACGCGAATGTAGTGCTCGGCGGAATACTTGAAGTAGGCCAACTCCTGTTCGGTCAGCTTGCGGGCCTGTTTTACCGGATTGCCCAGGTACAGATAACCCGACGCCAGCCGCTTGCCCGGTGGCACCAGGCTACCGGCGCCAATCAGCACCCGGTCTTCGATGATGGCGCGGTCCAGAATGATACTGCCAATGCCTACCAGCACTTCATCGCCAATGGTACAGCCGTGCAGGGTGACGTGATGGCCGATGGTGACATGCTTGCCGATGTTTAGCGGTGCGCCGACAGGGTCGCTATCGCGCTTGTGGGTGACGTGCAGCATGGCAAAGTCCTGGATATTGCTGCCTTCACCGATATGAATGGCGTTGACATCACCGCGGATCACGGCAAAGGGCCACACCGAGGCATTCTCCGCCAGCGTGACATCGCCAATCACCACGGCTGCAGGGTCGATATAGCAGGAGTCGGCAATCTGCGGCGTGCTGCCATCGTAGGGGCGGATATTGCGATTCATCAGAACGTCCTCATCTAACAGGTTCGAGATTCCCTATCATATAGCAATGGCGGTAGCCTGTTGGCCTGCTACCGTCTATTCCGATACCGGCACCGTTCCCCGCCAGCGGCTGCCATTTGCCACAGAAAGTGAACAATGAGCCTGAATCCGCTCCTCGACTTTACCGGACTGCCACGTTTTGCCGAGATTCGTCCGGAACACATCAGCCCGGCCATCGCGCAATTGCTGAGCGAGGCCCGTCACACCGTGGCGCAGCTGACCGCCCATGTGGATAGCCCGAACTGGGAGAATTTTGTCGACCCGCTTACCGACGCCACCGAACGCCTGTCGCGTGCCTGGGGCGTGGTGGGGCATCTGAATGCGGTGGTGAATACCCCGGAACTGCGTGATGCCTACAATGCCAATATCGCGCCGATTTCCGAATTCTGGACCGAACTGGGACAGAACCTGGCCTTGCTCGGCCAGTTCAAGGCCATTGAGGCCAGCCCGGACTATGCTGGCTACAATGCCGCACGGCAGAAGATCATCCAGAATGATCTGCGCGATTTCCGCCTGTCCGGTGCCGAGCTGCCGGAAGCACAGCGCCAGCGCTATGCCGCCATCCAGAGCCGTCTGGCCGAGTTGTCCGCCCGTTTCGAACAGAACGTGATGGACGCTACCGACGCCTTCAGCCTGTATCTGGAAGACGCCAGCGAGCTGGATGGCGTGCCGGAAGACGCGCTGGCCCTGTTTGCCGCTGCCGCTCAGGCTGATGAAAAAACCGGTTACAAGATCACCCTGCAGTTCCCGTTTTACTTCCCGGTAATGCAGTACGCGCACAACCGCGCGCTGCGCCAGAAGCTGTACGACGCCTATGTGAAGCGCGCGTCGGAGTTCGGCCTGCCCGAGCACGACAATACCGAAATCATCCGCGAAAAATTGCAGCTCACCCGTGAAGAAGCCCAACTGCTGGGTTTTGCCAATTATGCCGAGCTGTCCTTGTTCACCAAGATGGCGGAAAGCCCGGCGCAAGTCATTGCTTTCCTGCGCGACCTGGCGGCCCGTGCCAAGCCTTTTGCACTGAAAGACCGTGCCGAGCTGGAAGCCTTTGCCAGCAAGGAGCTGGGCCTCTCCGACCTGCAAGCCTGGGATATTGCTTACGCTGCCGAAAAACTGCGCGTGGCACGCTATGCCTTCTCCGAACAGGAAGTGAAACAGTACTTCCCGGAAAGCAAGGTGTTGCCTGGCCTGTTCGGGGTGGTCAACACCCTGTATGGGGTGCAGGTGCGCGAGAGCAGCGCTCCGGTATGGCATGACGATGTGCGCTTCTACGACATCATCAAGGATGGCCAGCTGGTAGGCAGCTTCTACTTCGATCTGTACTCGCGCGAAGGCAAGCGCCCCGGTGCCTGGATGGATGACGCCCGTGGCCGTCGCAAGAAGGGCGACACCATGCAAACCCCGGTGGCTTACCTCACCTGCAATTTCACCCGCCCGGTTGGTGACAAGCCGGCGCTGTTCACCCACGACGAAGTAATCACCCTGTTCCACGAGTTTGGTCACGGCCTGCACCACATGCTGACGCAGGTAGAGGAGCTGGGTGTTTCCGGCATCAATGGCGTGGAATGGGATGCGGTGGAGCTGCCCAGCCAGTTCATGGAAAACTTCTGCTGGGAATGGGAGGTGTTGCAAGGCATGACCGCCCATGCCGAAACCGGCGAAACCCTGCCGCGTGCGCTGTTCGACAAGATGCTGGCCGCCAAGAACTTCCAGAGCGGCATGATGACGGTGCGTCAGCTGGAGTTTTCCTTGTTCGACATGCTGCTGTACACCGATTTTGATGCCAGCACCGGCGACTGGCTGGCGCTGCTCGATACCGTCCGTCAGGAAGTGGCGGTGAACTTCCCGCCGTCTTACAACCGCTTCCCCAACAGCTTCAGCCATATCTTTGCCGGTGGGTATTCGGCAGGCTATTACAGCTACAAGTGGGCGGAAGTGCTGTCGGCAGATGCCTATGCGGCTTTCGAAGAGGCAGGTGGTGCCAATGCTGCCACCGGGAAGCGCTTCTGGGATGAGATTCTCGCCGTTGGTGGCAGCCGTTCGGCGCTGGAATCCTTCCGTGCCTTCCGTGGCCGTGACCCGCAGATTGACGCGCTGTTGCGCCATTCCGGCATGGTGGAAGAAGCCGCCTGACGCGCTGACAAATATTTGCACGGGGGAGGGAACTCCCCTGATTTGCGCTGGCTCTAATCTTTGCTCAACGGGTTATCTCCAAGAGCAGCAAGCGAGCCAGACGCTTATCCCTGCCCCCAAGGACATCGATATTGTGTCTTTTCCTGCCCCCAATCCCCCTTGGGGGTATTTTTTTGGCTGTCGCAAGCGCAAATGAAAACACCGCCTGATGGCGGTGTTGTCTGGTGCTTTCAGTGAGATGACGTCTCCGGGATTCTTGCCGATGGTGGCTGGCACGGCGTGCTGCCATCAAACGGGAATCGCCATTTCACTAAAATCAGTTGCCGGGGCCGTTTTCCGTCTTCTCCGTCTGGCCGAGGCGATGGCGCTGGGCAAAGCCCGGAGTGCGCAGGGTAAAGGCATCGCTGAAAGGGCGCAGGGTAGAGCGGTGAGGATTCTTGGTCGGGCAGAGGGGATGTTGCTGGGAATGCAGGGGTTTGGATTGTCTGGACAATTTGTTTCTCCGGTGATGAACACAGGACCATTCTAGCTGCGCTGCCGTGCAATGACAAATTTGATCAAATATCTGTTGTTTATTTGCCAGATCAACCATTTGATAAACAAGGTTAAACCGGCGGCAGCAAGGGGGCTGAGCGTCCCCGGCAAGCGGCTGACAAGCAGTGAACCGCGTATCGCCATCCTGTTGCGAAGTTAATCGGGTAAGATGGCGTCGATTTTTCAAACACGCATGCAGCGGCGCAGTCCGGCCGCACTGCTTGCATGGCCTGCTTGTCGTCGCCGCATGAGTGACATTGTGCGTGCCATGCTGTTTATGTGCCGTGGAGCACGCTCTGCGTGCATGCCTTCCTAGTTGATGGGGACATGATGATCTTCAACCGTTCCATCCGGCCAGAGCGCCTCACCTTGCTGGTGTCGCTGGGGCTGGTGCTGTTTTACAACCTGCCATTCTGGCGCGAGATGTTGCGCATTGTCGGCCCGCTGGATGGCCATGGCATCAAACTGCTGCTGGAATCCTTCCTGCTGGTGACGGCGTTTTACAACCTCGTGCTGTCGCTATTCAACTGGCCTTATATCGGCAAGCCGCTGATTGCCCTGTTATTGCTGACGACTTCGTTCATTACCTATTTCATGAACCAGTATGGGGTGATGATTGATGTGCATATGGTGCAGAACGCGGTACAGACCGATCACAAGGAAGTGCGCGATCTGCTGACCATGAAAATGGCGCTGTTTGTCGTGCTGCTGGGCCTGCTGCCCAGCTGGTGGCTGTTTACGCGCCATATCCAGTGGCGCTCCCCGTTGCGTGAGGGCGGGGTGAGGCTGCTGACCCTGCTGGTATCGGCGGCGGTGCTGGTGGGCATTGCCTTTGCGGCGTATCAGGATTTTGCGTCCTTGTTCCGCAATAACCGTCAGCTGCGCCATTACCTGACGCCCTTCAACTATATCCAGGCCACCAACGGTTATATCCAGGACCACTACAATAGCGGTCCCATTGTGGTCAGCCCGCTGGGTGAAGATGCCAAACGCGATGCCAGCTGGCAGCAGCACAAGCGCAAGACCGTGTTTGTACTGGTGGTGGGGGAAACCGCCCGTGCCGATCATTTTTCACTCAATGGCTACCCGCGCAACACCAATCCGAAACTGTCGGCGCAGCCGGGTTTGATCAACCTGCCCAATGTGCATTCCTGCGGTACCGAAACGGCTGTCTCGGTACCCTGCATGTTCTCCGATATCGGGCGTGACAATTACAGCGGGGACAAGGCAGCGCGTCAGGAAAACGTGCTGGATGTGCTCAAGCGCGCCGGTTATAACGTGATCTGGCGGGATAACCAGTCCGGCTGCAAGGATGTGTGCAACCGGGTGACGCTGGAAGATGTCACCACCAGCAAGGACGACAAGCTGTGCAGTACTGGCGAGTGCTGGGATGAAATCTTGCTACAGAACCTGCAGCAGAAGATTGACCAGTCCGACCGCGACATCGTGCTGGTGCTGCACCAGATGGGCAGCCATGGTCCGGCCTATTACAAGCGTTACCCGCCGGCCATGGAGCAGTTCAAGCCGGTATGCCAGACCAGCGAGCTGTCACGCTGCCCGCGCGAGCAGATCGTCAACGGCTTTGACAACACCATCCTGTATACCGACACGGTGCTGTCCGGCCTGATAGATTTCCTGCGTGCCAACCAGCAGCGCTATAACACCGGCATGCTTTACATGTCCGACCATGGCGAATCGCTGGGCGAAAACGGCATGTATCTGCACGGTACGCCGTATCTGCTGGCACCGGAGGCGCAAAAGCATATTGGTGCGATGATGTGGTTCTCCGACAGCTTCCAGCAGGAAGTCGGGCTGAACCAGCGCTGTCTGGAAGGTCGCAAGGCTGAGCCGTATTCCCACGACAACCTGTTCCACTCGCTGCTGGGTGTGCTGGGCGTGCACACCAGTGTTTATAACAAGCAACTGGACATGTTTGCGCCTTGCCGGCAGTCGTCGTGATTTCTGATTCAGATGCAGCCGCCGCTACGAGCGGCTGCCCTAAGTAAACGAGAACTGAAGATATGCAATTAGCCACCTGGAACGTCAACTCACTCAAGGTCCGTCTGCCTCAGGTGCTGGAATGGCTTGCGCAAAGCCCGGTAGACGTGCTGTGCCTGCAGGAATTGAAAATGGATCAGGATGTATTCCCGCTGGCCGAGATCGAGGCCGCCGGCTATCGTGCCGCCTGGTTCGGCCAGAAAACCTATAACGGTGTGGCCATTCTGGTACGCGCGCCCTTGCAGCTGGACGATGTGGTGCAAGGTATTCCCGGCTATGACGACCCGCAACGCCGGGTGATTGCTGCCACGGTAAACGGCGTGCGCGTGATTTGTGGCTACTTCGTCAATGGCGAGGCGGTTGATTCGCCGAAGTACCCGTACAAGCTGGAATGGCTGGGCAAACTGCATGACTACGTGGCCGATGAGCTGACGCGTCATCCACAACTGGCGCTGCTGGGCGACTACAATATCGCCCCGGAAGACCGCGATGTGTACGACCCGGAAAGCTGGCACGAGCAAGTACTGTGCAGCACGCCGGAGCGCGCGGCGTTCCGTGGCCTGATCAGCCTGGGCCTGGCCGACAGCTTCCGCCTGTTCAACCAGGAGGACAAGCAGTACAGCTGGTGGGATTACCGTGCCATGATGTTCCGCCGCAACAAGGGCGTGCGTATCGACCACATCCTGATTACTCCGGCCCTGCAGGCGCGGGCGGTGGAGTGCGTCATCGACAAGGCGCCGCGCAAATGGGAACGCCCGTCCGACCATACGCCCGTGGTGCTCACGCTGGCAGATTAACCGTATCCCGAGCCGATGACTGACAGACCCCTCTTGCTTACCGGATGGAAAGTGAAAGGGGTTGATGAGCAGATGGGATCGCTGCGGAATCAGTCACTTGCTTGAACGGCCCGAAAGGGCCGTTTTGCATTTCAGTACTTGGCGGATGAAGGCAAAGCTTGGTTTAGCTCAAATGAAAGCATATTAGCATTTGCTAAAATTTCTTGCCAAATAGCTAATCCGAGGTGCCATCATGAGCCGCAACCACCCACCGCTTCCGTGCAACCCCTACTACGAAGGGGTGCCGGACTACATGACCGAAGTCTACGACTGGGCCTATGTCAATCCGCGCCGCGCTGCGCTGCTCGACCGTAACCTGGTCGTCAGCACGCTGCTGTTTCTCAATGACCAGCGCCTGATGCAGCGCTACTTGCAGCAAATCCGCCCCGGCATGCGGGTGTGGCAGGTGGCGCATGTCTATGGCGATCTGGTACAGAAAGCCGCGGCCAAGGTGCGCAAGCATGGCGAATTCATTCTGACCGATATCACTCCGGTGCAGGTTGAACATGGTGTGCGCAAGCTCGCCTGCTACCCGCAGGCACGCGTAGAGCGGGCCGATGCCGCCAGCTACCGGCTGGAACAACCGGCAGACCTGATCTGCAGCTTCTTTTTACTGCATGAAGTGCCGGACGATCTCAAGCACCGCATTGTCGACAACATGCTTTCCCAGCTGCCAGCTGGCGGCAAGGCCGTGTTTGTCGACTATCACAAGCCCGCACCCTGGCAGCCCATCGGCTGGTTGCTCAAGTGGGTTAACCGCGTGCTGGAACCCTTTGCCGAGGCGCTGTGGCGCAATGAAATTTCCAGTTATGCCAGTCAGGCCGAAGATTTTGACTGGCACAAGGAGACGCTGTTTGGTGGCGTGTATCAGGTACTGACCGTCACGCGGCGCTAATCCTGTACGTAGCGTTACATGACCTTACATAGCACTCACAGACGGCCAGATTGGGCAGGGCTAGGATACGACTCATGGAAACACCACTGCGGTGTCTCGGAAAGAACACTCCCCACTTGATATTGGAGAACGCAACATGAAAAAACTGACCCTGCTCGTTTTGTCTGCCGCCTTCGGTCTGAGCTCCGCTGCTGGTTTCGCCGCCACCAACGCTTCCGCTCCGGCTGCTGCTTCCGCACCGAAAGCCAAAGCTGCCAAGATTCACCACGCCAAGAAAGGCGTGAAGAAGGTAGAAGCTTCCGCTCAGAAAGCCCAGGCTGCTGATGCTTCCGCACCGGCTAAAAAGGCTGCCAAAAAGCATCACGCCAAAAAGCACGCTGCCAAGAAAGTAGACGCTTCCGCTCAGAAAGCCCAGG
>NZ_LNQV01000056.1 GCF_001515305.1 Aquitalea pelogenes | reverse complement strand
CGCCAGCGTTCAATCTGAGCCAGGATCAAACTCTTCAGTTCAATCTCATAGCAAATTTCTGGCACGCAAGATCAAAGAAAATAACAAGTATTTCTTGTCTTGCAGTGCAAGTATTTGGCTTTCGCCAAGTACTCACACCTATCGGTTATTCTGTTTTTTAAAGAGCGGTGCAGGTCGCTGCGTTTCGTTTCCGTCGCTGCGTTGTCTGCTGAGGAGGCGAACTATACCGCCCTGACCCACCCTCGTCAACACTTTGTGCGAAGAAATCTGCAGGTTTTGCCAAAATTCCGTCGCACAGACCGCTAAGTCACTGAACGGTAATGCTTTATGAAATGCGGGTTTCATGACTGTTTTGCTGCGGGTGCACAGCCAATGCTCGACTCACATCCCTTCCGGCGCTGACCCATGCAGGAAACTGACGCAAAAAGCTGGTCTCAGCACCGGCACAGGCAGCAAAAAGCCCGGCTGGGCCGGGCTTTTTGTATCAGGGACTACTAGATAACTGTATCAGCTACGGTAGTCGGCATTGATTTTCACATAGTCATAAGAGAAGTCGCAGGTCCAGACAGTGGCCTGGGCCGCACCACGCCCCAGTACCACGCGAACGGTGATTTCGCTTTGGCTCATCACGCGCTGACCATCTTCTTCCTTGTATTCCGGGTTGCGGCCGCCATTGCAGGCCACCAGTACATCATCCAGATACAAGGAGAGGCGATCGACGTCCAGATCGCTGACACCGGCGTAGCCGATGGCGCACAGCAAACGTCCCAGATTCGGGTCGGAAGCGAAAAAGGCAGTCTTGACCAGCGGCGAGCGGGCGATGGCGTAAGCCACGTCCTTGCACTCGGCAACGGAGCGGCCGCCTTCTACCTTGACGCTGATGAACTTGGTAGCCCCCTCACCGTCGCGGATGATGGCCTGCGCCAGCTCGGTGGCCACATCGACCAGTGCGGCCTTGAGGATGGCATAAGCCGGGTGGTTGACCGAATCGATACGCGGCGCAGCGCTCTTGCCGGTGGATACCAGGATGAAGCTGTCGTTGGTGGAGGTATCTCCATCGACCGAGATGCAGTTAAAGGAGAGGTCGGCCACTTCCTTGACCAGTTGCTCCAGTACCGGACGGGTTACCGGCGCATCGGTGGCGACAAAGCCCAGCATGGTGGCCATGTTCGGGTGAATCATGCCGGCGCCCTTGGCGATGCCGGTGATGCTGACTTTCTGGCCGTCGATTTCCAGCGTGCGGCTGGTGGCTTTGGGCGCGGTATCGGTGGTCATGATGGCTTCGGCAGCTTCGGCCCAGTTGGCCGGGCGGCGAGTCGGCAAAGCCTGGATGATCTTGTCGGCAGGCAGCGGCTCCAGGATGACGCCAGTGGAAAACGGCAGGATTTGTTCAACTGCGCAGTCCAGCTCGCCAGCCAGCGCCTGACAGACCGACAGCGCACGCTGACGGCCGTCTTCTCCGGTACCGGCATTGGCATTACCGGTATTCACCACCAGCGCGCGGATTTGCACACCGGCATCCAGATGATTCTTGCTGATTTGCACCGGCGCGGCGCAGAAACGGTTTTGCGTGAACACGCCGGCAACGGTATTGCCCTTGTCGATGCGCACCACCAGCACATCCTTGCGGTTGGCTTTTTTGATGCCGGCTTCTGCCACGCTCAGTTCGATGCCATCAATGATGGCCAGTTGATCGGCGCTAACCGGAGTCAGGTTGACTGCCATGATGAATTCTCCATGCCGGCACGCTGACACGTGCCTGTTGCTTGTATGTTGTGTGCCTAGATTGTAACGGAATCAGTCCTGCTGGCTATCGAGGATTTGTTGCAATGCATCGCCATAGCGCGCCAGCTTCAGTTCGCCCAGGCCGTATACCTTGCCCAGCTCGCGCAAGCTTTGTGGCCGACGCTCGACAATGTCGCGCAAGGTACGGTCTGAAAACACCGCATAAGCCGGGACGTTGTGTTCATCCGCAGTCTGACGTCGCCAGCGACGCAGGGCCTGCCACAGTCGTTCCTCCCGCTCGGTGCGCAACCAGCGGTCGGTATTGACGCTGCGCGCCTTGCTGTCTTCCGCCAGCGGACGCAGATAGATCTTTTCCTGCCCCCTGAGCAGTGGGCGGCAGGCATCGGTCAACACCAGCGACTGCCGCGGGCGATGTCCACTTGCAGAATCTTGCGTGCCACCAGCTGGCGGATGAGCGAACGCCACGCGCGCTGGTTGTAGTCGCGCCCGATGCCGAAGGTGGACAGCTTGTCATGCCCGAAACTGAGGACCGACTGGTTGCTGCGCCCCAGCAGCACATCCACCACATGATTGGCAGCAAAGCGCTGCTCCACTCTATAGATACAGGACAGCAGCTTCTGCACCGGCACGGTGGCATCAAAAGTGATGGGCGGGTTCAGGCAATTGTCGCAATGACCGCAGGGCTGGCTGGCCTCGCCAAAGTGGCTGAGGATTTGCTGGCGGCGGCAGCTGGCGGTTTCGCAGAAGGCCAGCATGGCGTCCAGTTTGGACAGCTCTACCTGTTTTTGCAGCTCGGCCATCTCCGAGCCCTGGATCATCTGGTTGAGCTGCACCATGTCGTTCAGCCCATAACACAGCCAGCTGGAGGCAGGCAGGCCGTCGCGCCCGGCACGCCCCGACTCCTGATAGAAGTTTTCCGGGCTCTTGGGCAGGTCGATATGGGCGACAAAGCGCACATCCGGCTTGTCGATGCCCATGCCGAAGGCCACGGTGGCCGCCATGACAATGCCTTCTTCGCGCAGGAATTCGCGCTGATGCCGCTCACGTACCTCGTGGCTGAGGCCGGCGTGGTAGGGCAAGGCCGGAATGCCGTTCTGGCTGAGCCACTCGGCGGTCTCCTCCACCCGCTTGCGCGACAGGCAGTACACTATGCCGGAAGCGCCCGGATATTCATTATTGATGAAATCCAGCAGCTGCTTTTTGGCGTTGTGCTTTTCCACCACCTGATAAAACAGGTTGGGCCGGTCAAAGCTGGACAGGAACACCCGTGCATCGCCCAGCTTGAGGTAATGCAGGATGTCTTCGCGGGTTTGCGGGTCGGCGGTCGCGGTGAGCGCAATACGCGGCACTTGCGGGTATTGGTCGGCCAGCATGCCCAGTTGCTGGTATTCCGGGCGGAAGTCGTGCCCCCACTGGCTGACACAATGCGCTTCATCGATGGCAAACAGGGAAATGTCCAGCTGCGCGAGAAAATCGAGAAAGCGCGGCGTCAGCAAGCGCTCCGGCGCAACATATAACAACTGCAAGGAACCATCGCGGGCACGCCTTGCAATATCACGGGCATCGTCCGGCGCGGTAGCCGAATTCAGGCAGGCAGCGGCCACGCCAAGCTCGGTAAGCGCGGCAACCTGGTCCTGCATCAGGGCGATCAAGGGCGATACCACGATGGCCAGACCCGGACGCATCAGCGCGGGAATCTGGTAACACAGGCTCTTGCCGCCGCCGGTGGGCATCAACACCAGCGCATGACCGCCATCCACAATGTGCTGCACGATTTGCGCCTGCTGACCACGAAAGGCCGGATAGCCGAAGATATTGCCAAGTAAGGTGAGTGCGTCCTGCATGCGGGGTAAGCACCAGGCCCGGCCGGAGCTTCCGGTCAGGACAAGGCCGATAGCCTGTTTGAAGTCATGGGAAGGGAGCCATTGTACGGCAAAGCGCTGCCGCACAAAAAAAGAAGCCGCCCAAAACGGGCGGCTTTCAAGTTTGGATGGAGACAATGTGAAACGAAGAGAAAGATGCTCTCGTTACTGACAGACCATCCGTAAATAGAGAAAGTTCCTTTTTTATATAATGACAATACTTAAACTTTTACATGAAAATACGGCCAATCAGCATGTCCGACTCAATGCGCGGACTTGGAACCCAGCGCAAGCGCGCCAGGGCAGGCCAAGAGCCGGCATGATTTCCCCCCTGACGCAGCCTATGCGAAACTGTCGGCATCCAACCGGAGATTCAACATGTTTTATCGCCTGCTTGTACTGGCCGCGATGGGCAGCCTGCTGAGCGCCTGCAGCACCACACCAAACCAGACCAGTCCCATCAAACCCCGCCCGACTCCTGCAACTGTACCGGCCCCGGCCAATGCCGACTGGGAAAACCTGGGTGTGTCGCCCAATGGCAATATCCTGAACGAACTGGACAAGCTGTCGATCAAGCAGCAGGGCAATACCGTGACCTTCCGCGACCGGAAAACCATTTTCAATGTGAAAAAGGAAAACTTCCTGTCCACACCAAGGCACAAGACTTCCATCAACAGTTGGCTGATTGACTGCTCTGCCCGCACTTTCCGCCTGACCAGCATGGTGTTGCTGGACGAGAACGGACGCCAGATCGCCAGCTACACGTACAATGACAACCAGATAAAACCGATGCCGGTGACCCAGAACTCGGCCAGCTTCCAGCAGATGCAATACGTCTGCAAAGGCCAGCCCGGCTTCTGATATATTCAAACAGCAAGTTTTGCGCCATGTTGCCCGCGCGCAACATGGCAGGTCGTCCGTCACGCAGCAGACTTTGTCACAGGGGAAAATTCATGCAGGCTATCCGTCGGGTCGTGTTCAACCAGAAAGGTGGCGTGGGCAAATCCACCATTACCGCCAACCTGGCCGCTGTTGCCGCCCGGCAGGGCAAGAAGGTACTGCTGATCGATCTGGATGCCCAGGGCAATGCCAGTCATTACCTGACCGGCCAGGCAAACAGGCAGCAGGAACAGTCGGCGGCAGGCTTCTTTGGCCAGATGCTGAACATCAGCATGTATAGCAAGGAGCTGCATGAATTTGTGAGTGACACCCCGTTTGACGCACTGCAACTGCTGGGCTCCCACCCGGAGCTGAGTGAGCTGATGGTCAAGCTGGAAAGCCGCTACAAGATGTTCAAGCTCAAAGAGGCGCTGGACCAGGCCGCGAGCGAGTTTGACGAAATCTGGATCGACACCCCGCCTGCGCTCAATTTCTTCACCCGCTCGGCCCTGATTGCCGCGGATCGCTGCCTGATTCCGTTTGATTGCGATGCGTTCTCCCGCCAGGCCCTGTACAACCTGCTGGCCAACGTGGATGAAATCCGCGCCGACCACAACCCGGCCCTGCAAGTGGAGGGCATTGTGGTCAACCAGTTCCAGCCCCGCGCCAGCCTGCCGGTACGCCTAGTGGCCGAACTGCGTGCAGAAGGCCTGCCGGTGCTGGACCCGCCCTTGTCGGCCTCGGTGAAGATCCGCGAATCGCACGATGCCGCCAAGCCCATGGTTTACCTGGACCCCAGACACAAGCTGTCGCTTGAGTTCACCGCCCTTTACCAGGCGCTTGCCTGAGGCCTGCCTGCCAACATGCCAAGCCAGAGTCGCCTGACGTCCTTTCTCCTGGGTGCGGTTCTTACCATTGCCCTGCTGACAGCAGAATACCTGCTGTTGCTGGACAACGACCGCATCCGCGAGCAGGAAAAGCTGCAACACTGGGGCGAACTGGGTACCGAGCTGCTGGCGACCCGCCTGCAGGAAATGCTGGACCGCACCGACCTGCTGGCGCAAAGCCTGATTCGCCAGCGCCACACCACCGGCAGCGCCATCAACCTGAGCGAACTGGCCCCCACCGTACTGAAGGAAGAAAGCCGCTTTGGCGGTATTGGCATCGTACGGCGCATCGGCCCGGCACAGCGCGCCGAGTTTGAATCAAACATTGCCAACAGCATCCGCATGCTCAAGGACCGGCACCTGACACCCAGCCCGCAGCAGCCGATGTATTACCCGGTGGAAAGCTATTTGCCGGATGATGGCAATGCCCTGCCCCAAGGCATGGACCTGGGCAGCCTGGACAATGCCAGGCGCAAGATGGATCAGGCCCGCAACCGTAACCAGCCCATGCTGATGTTCAACACCCTGACGCCGGGTGCCATCCCGCGGCTGGACATCATGGCCAACCTGGGTGATGACGGCCACATGCTGCTGGTCAACCTGCGTAGCGACCTGCTGCTGCAAAGCAGCCAGAGCAATCCGGACCAGCCCAATCCGCTGCAGCATGTGCGGCTGGTGGTATGGAACCAGGAAGCACCCGACCACCCCAGCCTGGATTCGCTGCCCATGCAGCCCCTGCCATCGGGCAACCCCTTGCTGACCACGCGGCGCCAGATTGGCGGCTACGATTTGCTGTTTGGTGCCTATCCGCTGGAGGAAGACGCCCCGGCCCTCAGCCAGCAAGGCTATGCCATCCTGGCCAGCTCGGCCTTCATCCTGTGCCTGCTGCTGATCCTGCAACAACGCCAGATCAGCCATAACCGCGCCTTGCGCACCCTGCTGCGCCGACAACACCAGCAACTGGAACTGAACAATCGCACCCTGCGCGAGCAGATCAACGACCGCACCCACTCGGAACAGGCGCTGGCCGAAAGCGAAGCCCGCCAGCGCGCCATTCTGCAGGCCAGTTCCGACGCCATCATCCTGATCAACCGCAAGGGCCTGATTACCCATGTCAACCCGGCGGCTGCCAAGCTGATCGGCCAGAGTGCCGAATCCATCGAGCATTTGCCGGTGGGTTCCTTGCTGACCGAGCTTTACAGTCTGAATGTCGATTTCGAATCCATTGCCGCTGCGCGTGAAGGGCGGCCATTCGAGGCGCACCTGCTATGCAGTGACAACCGGCAGATGCCGGTGGAACTGTCGCTCAGCCGGGTGGAAGTACCTGACGACTCCTTCTATGTCGCCGTCTGCCGTGACATCAGCCTGCGCAAGGAACAGGAAGCCGCGCTGATCCGCCTGAAAAACAGCCTGGCCGAGCAGGTTGAAGTGCAAAGCCGTCAGTTGGCTGCGCTGCTGGAAGCCAGCCCCATGGCCATGGCCTATATTGTGGACCGGCACCTGCGCCGGGTGAACGGCGCCTTCCTCGACCTGTTCGAGCGCAAGGAAGACGAAGTCATCGGCCAGACCACCCTGCCCTACTTCGAAAGCCAGGAGCAATGGGAGCGCACCGGCCGCGCACTGTACAACCTGCTCAACGACGGCAAGGTGGTGCAGTCCGAAGTGAAGCTGCGCACCGGCAGTGGCAAGCTGATCTGGTGCCGCATGTTTGGTCGGGCGGTGAATCCGTCCGTGCCCAAGCTCGGCACCATCTGGCTGTACCAGGACTTTTCCGCCCAGCGCGAAATGGAAGATGCGCTGCGCCAGGCCAAGACGCTGGCCGAAGAAAACAGCCGCGCCAAAACCGAATTCCTGGCCAATATGTCGCATGAGTTGCGCACCCCGATGCATGCCATCCTGGGCTTTACCGAAATCGGTGAAGCGCGTTCGCGCCAGCTGCAGGATGACAAGCTGGCCCAGTATTTCCAGCGCATCCACAGCAGTGGCAACCGCTTGCTGCAGCTGCTGAACGACCTGCTGGACCTGGCCAAGATGGAAGTGGGCAAAATGGATTACCACATTGCCCATTACGACCTGTCGCACTGCCTGCGTGAGGCCTGCGATGAAATGACTCCGCTGGCAGGCAGCCGCAACATCAAGATTTACCTGTACTGCACGCCGGAGAAACTGACCGCCGATATCGACCCCTTCCGGCTTGGCCAGGTCGTGCGCAACTTGCTGTCCAATGCCATCAAGTTCAGCCCGGATGGCGAAGTTATCCGCGTGACGGCACGCCTGCAAAAGGACGAGCAGCAACGCGAGCAGGTGATGCTGTGCGTGGAAAACTACGGCCCGGGTATTCCGTGCGATGAAATCGAAACCATTTTCGACAAATTCATCCAGAGCAGCGCCACCAAGACCGGGGCCGGTGGCACCGGCCTGGGCCTTGCCATCTGCCGCGAGATCATCCAGGCCCATCACGGGGTGATTTTTGCCGAGAACCTGGTGCCGCGCGGTGCCGCTTTCACTGCCCTGCTGCCGAGATTCCACAACACCAGCGGCCCTACCGGGGAAGACCATGTCCCATCGACTTTTGCTCGTTGATGACGAGCCCTTCAATCTGGAACTGATGACCGAGCTGCTGGAAGCCGACGGTTACGAAACCGTGTGTGCGGAAAGTGGCGAACAGGCCTGGGAAATCCTGCAACAGCAAGGCAGCAGCCTGTCCATGGTGTTGCTGGACAAGATGATGCCGGGCATGAATGGCTTTGATGTACTCAAGCGGATAAAAAGCACGCCCGAACTCAACTTCCTGCCCGTCATCCTGCAAACGGCCATCGGCTCACCGGCCAGCGTGCAGCAAGGCATGGAAGCCGGTGCATTTTATTATCTGACCAAGCCTTTCTCGCGCGACATGCTGCTGGCGGTGGTGAAAGCGGCGCAAAGCCACTGGGACCGCCACCAGGCATTTCGCGAACTGGCCAAGCAGCATCTGGATGCACTGGCCCATCTGCAGCAGGCAGAATTCCGCCTGCGCACGCTGAAAGAAGCCCAGACGGTCACCGCCCTGCTGGCCCGTACCTGCACCCAGCCGGAAAAAGTGGCCACCGGCCTGTTCGAGCTGATGGTGAACGCCATCGAACATGGCAACCTCGCCATCAGTTATCAGCAAAAAACCGAATTGCAGGCAGAAGGCGACTGGGAAGCCGAGCTGGAGCGCCGCCAGCAGGACCCGATACTCGGTCAACGCGAGGTCAGCATCAGCTTTAATCGCGATGAGGATTTCTTCAGCTTCACCATCCAGGACATGGGTGATGGCTTTGCCTGGCAGGACTATCAGGACACCCCGGCAACCTCACTGCTGTCCAGCCACGGGCGCGGCATCCTGATTGCCCGGAAATTGTCGTTCGATGCCGTTGAATACCAGGGTAACGGCAACCGCGTGATTGCCCGGGTAAACCGCAAACCATCCTGAGAGCGGCTAACAAAATAGCGCAAGGCGCACCGACGCCGACAGCACAAGGATACGGCAAGAAGGAGGCGCAACGCAGCAGCAGTTTTTTGTTAGCGGCCCGGAGCAGCAGCGCACTGACCACGACTGCGCCAGTAGCGCCCTGCCAGCTGGCGATAGCACTGCGGCAAGATGGCATCGCCCAGCGTCATGCTTAACAAACCGTCCTGATCGGTACGCAATACCCGCCCCTGCGCCTGCAGCGCTGCCAGCACCTGTGGCTGCGGATGGCGGTAGCGATTAAGAAAGCCCACACTCAACACCAGCCAGTCCGGATTCACTACCTCCAGCCATGATGCGGCTGAAGATGTGCGACTGCCATGGTGCCCCACCACCAGAATGTCGCTGCGCAATTGCGCTCCGTAATCCGCCACCAGCCTTTCCTCCACTGCCCGCGGCGCATCGCCACTGATCAGGATGGCCTGCGTCCGGCTTGCCACCCGCAAGACACAACTGTGGCTGTTGTCATCACTCAGCACGGTATCAGCCACCGGCCACAGCACGTCAAAGCGGATACCATCCCACGCCCAGCTTTGCCCGCGCCGACACAAGCTGCCATGCAAGCCGTATTGCGTCAGCGTGGCCAGCTGTCCGGCCAGTACCTGTCGCACCGGCATGGCCGCCACGATGTCTGCTGCCGCGGCATCGTGGTCCTTGTCGTTATGCGACAGCATCAACACATCCAGCTGACGCACGCCCAGACCGCGCAGTTGCGGCAGCACCCAGCGCTCGCCCTCACCCGCCCCGGTATCAAACAGCAAGGCGTGGCTGCGTGTTTGCAGCAGTACCGACAAACCCTGTCCGACATCAAGAACCTTGACGCGCAGCGTACCGGGCTCTGCTGCTGGCGGCTGATAGAACAAAACAGGCAGCAGCAGGCTGGCACCCAGCAGACGACCGGGCATGCCACGCGGTGCCAGCAACCACAAACTGCCGATGGCACCCGGCAACAACAGCGGCCACGGCGCAGCCGCTACCTGCCATGGTGGCCAGGCCGCCAGCCAGTCGACACCACGATAAAACCATTCCGCCAACCAGCCCGCCCATTGCAAGGGCTGCGCCCACGGCAATGCCACGGCCAGCAGACTCAGCGGTGTCAGCAGCACGGAAACCAGCGGTATTCCCACGGCGTTAGCCAGCGGAGACACCAATGGAAAACTGCCAAACAGCGTCAGCAAGGGCAGCAAGGAGGCTACCGTCGCCGCCCACTGGCCAGACAGTGCCTGCCAGTACTTGCCTGCGGGACGTCTGCGACCGACAGAAACCAGCATCAAGGCCGCCACCAGTCCGAATGACAACCACAAACCCGGAGCCAGCACGGCAAATGGATCAATCAACAACACCAGAGCCAGCGCCAGCCACCAGATGTGCAAGCCCGACCAGACCCGCCGTGCCAACAACATCAGGGCCATGCAGCACAACATGTACAAGGTGCGCTGGGTAGGGACGGAAAAACCAGCCAGCACCGCATAGGCAGCGGCGGCCATGACACCGGACAAGACAATGCACAACCGTGGCGCAAGGCCGGGCAATGGCCAGCGGCGCAAAACCAGGGCGACCAAACCTGCCACCATGCCGGCCACCATGGTGATGTGCAGGCCGGAAATCGACACCACGTGGGTCAGGCCGGTGCGCGCCAGGCTTTGCCATTCGGCACGGGCAATGCTTTGCTGCGCCCCAACCGTCAGCCCGGCCACCAGACTGGCAGCACGCGAAGTGCCCAGCACGGACTCGATACGCAGCACCTGTTGCTCGCGCAAACGGTCCACCCGCGCCAGCAGTCCATGGTCCTCCCCCAGGCGCACCGCACCGGGCAACATCGTGCCACTGGCCAGCACGCCCTCGGACCACAGCCATTGCTCGGCATCGAAACCAAAGGGATTGGCGGTGGACTGGCGTGGCCGGAAACGGGCGGTCAGCTGCCAGCGATCGCCCGCCCGCCATACGCCAGTCGGGGCCAGCTCGCCCTTGCGTACAAAGACCGACAGCTGCACCCGCTCCGGCAGGCTCGCCTGCGGCGTCAGCACCTGCTCCACCTGGAACTGCATGCGCACACCGTATTGCCCCTGCACAGGCAAGCCTCGCACCACACCAATCAAGGACACCGGTTTTTGCCACCAGACAGCCGGCAGGGCCTGCGCCATACGCAATTGTGCGCGGGCATCGGCATAGAACAGCCCCAGCAACAAGGCAGCCAGCAGCGCAGCAACACCGGCCAGCCGTGGTGCTGCCACGCGTTCCAGCAAATACATCAGCAGCCACAATCCACCCAGACTCCACAGGGAAGGCAGGGTGGGCAAAAAGGCACAGCACACGATGCCGGCAACAAACAGGGCAAGTTTCAGCATCCGCCCCTTATGCCTTGCCTGATGTCATGCGGCAATGGCGACTGGGACAGGCAGCTTGCCGCACTGCCGCACATCCCGTATCGTGCCGGCATGATGCCAACTAGCCCTATTCAACCCACCCCGCTGTTCTGTAGCGAGAGCGCCCGCCGCGAGCATGCCGCCGAACTGGCGCGGCGCTTTGCCCTGCCCCTCATCCACCACCGCCCGTCTGAAGGGTACTGGCTGGAGCTGGGGCCGGAACGGCTGGAGCTGGTCACCACCGGAAAACACGGTGCGGTGTATGCCGAGTTTGTCGAAGGTGCGGCCCGCCACCGGCGCGAGCAAGGCGGCGGACGTGGTCAGCCGGTAGCCAAGGCAGTAGGACTGAAAGGTGCCAAAGACCTGCCCAGCATTGTTGATGCCACCGCAGGCCTGGGACGCGACAGTTTTGTGCTGGCCAGCCTGGGTTGCCAGGTCACCATGGTGGAGCGCTCTCCGGTAGCCGCCGCCTTGTTGTTTGATGCTCTGGAGAGGGCCGCACGCGCCGCCGACACCAGCGATATCGCCAGTCGCATGCGGCTGGTGCATGCCAACTCGGCTGACTGGCTGGCACAGTTGCCTGCCGACCAGCAACCGGACGTGGTGTTTGTCGACCCGATGTTCCCCGACACCGACAAGAAAAGCGCTGCCGCCAAAAAAGACATGCAGGCCTTCCAGCATGTGATTGGCGATGACATGGACAGCGCCCGCCTGCTGGAAGCCGCCATCAGCGCAGCACGGGTGCGGGTGGTGGTGAAGCGCCCGCGACTGGGTGCCGCGATCGCCGGGGTAAAACCTTCTGCCGTGCTGGATGGCAAATCCACCCGCTTCGACCTGTACATCATCAAGGCCTTGCGCCCAGCCGCCACGCCGGATTGATGACCGGCAACATCCCGACGCGAATTGTCTTGCTGCATGGCCCGCAGAGGCCTAGCCTGCAATGACGGTGAGATGAAAAATCAACAAGAAAGCCTGTCATGAGCGCCAGCTTTGTCGATCTGCTGGACCAATACTGGTCGGCACAAAAATGGGAAGTGAACTTACTGATTACCTGCAACCTGCTCGGTGGCCTGTTGCTGGGCTGTCTGGTGGGCTATGAGCGCTGGTCCAACGGGCGTGCCGCCGGCATGCGCACCTACGGGCTGGTTTCCATGGCCTCTGCCGGGGTCATCAGCATGGTGGGTTATTCCGGTTTCTGGTACGGCGGCATTCACGCCGACATCATGCACGGCGACATGACACGGGTTGCGCAGGGTGTGCTGACCGGCGTGGGTTTTCTGGGTGCCGGGATGATCATGAAGGAAGGCATGTCCATCAGTGGCCTGACCTCGGCGGCCTCGGTATGGATGTCCTCGGTCATCGGCATTCTGGTGGGCGTGGGGTTTTATCTGTCCGCCATTGCGGTGACCGTGCTGTGCGTCATCTGCATGCGGCTGCTCAACTGGATGGAAAACCGCCTGCCGCGCCGCTTCAGCCTGTATGTGAACCTGACCGTGCTGCGCGAGCATCAATGGACGGTGGATAAATTATGCCGCGACCTGCTCACACTGGGCGTCGTGGTACACGAAGACAGCATTGCACTGAAGGTTGACGCCCGGATCAGCGACTGGGGCTTCATGGTTTCCGCCATCAACAAACACCACATGATCAATGTGGTGGACCTGTCACGCGCCATCATGCAGCTGGAGGAGATTGAAAGCTTCAGTGTACAGCCGGCACGTAACTGAAGTTACTCAGGCCGGCTGCCAGCCATCATGCTGCAAGCGCTCGGCCACCGCGGTGGCCGAACGACGGCAGGCCAGTACCGGAATGCCACGGGCGGCGGCAGTGTCGCGGTAATGCCGCATGGCGTTGTGCCCCAGATAGTCAGTCAGCAGAATCAGCATCTGGGTATTCTTGGGCAGCGGCAATTTGCGCTGATGCAGTGTGTTGCGGCCGGTAATGTGGCGCGCAATCCGGATATCGTACAGTGCCAGCACTTCGGGAATCTGTCCCAGGCTGTCGCCGCCAACCAGCAAGGCATCCATGTCCATTCTCCTGTTGTGCCGCTGTACTGCGGCATTGGGTAATGGAAGCACTGTAACCGTAGCTTTTAATTCCGGAAAACAATAAAAACTGGAATTCTTATTCCATAACAACGACATCATCCGATAACCGGCCATGTGCCGGCCAAGGTAAAATGCACGCATGAATACCGAAGACCGCCTGACTGAACTGGAAGTGAAAATCGCCTTCCAGGACGACCTGCTCGACAGCCTCAACAACACCATTGCCCGCCAGCAACAGCAAATCGACTTGCTGCAACAGCAACTACGCCTGGTGTATCAGCAATTCAAGGCCGCCCAGCCCGATAGTGGCAACAGCGGCGGCTCGCTGCGCGACGAAATACCGCCACATTACTGATCCATCAGTTCTTTTTGCGCTTGCGTGACACCACCGCTTCAATGTTCTTGCGGGCAATCAGCGGGGCGGATGCCGTCAACGGCTTGTCCGCTTCGGGTGCTTGCAGCCATTTGTGCATGATCAGGCAGTCCACCAGCCCCAGGCTATGGTGCCGGTAAGCGCCCGGCACCCGGCCTACCTCGGCAAACCCCAGTTTCTTCCACAAGGCTACCGCCACGGCATTGCTGGCCACCACTGCATTGAACTGCATGGCGAGAAACCCCAGCGCGCGACCGCGCTGCTGCGAATGCGCACACAGCACGGAAGCCACGCCCTTGCCGCGCGCCGCCGGGGCCACCATATAGCCGCAATTGCACACATGGCCACCCGGCCCGGCGGCATTGGGCTTGATGAAATAGCTGCCCAGCACCACGCCGTCCTCTTCGGCCAGCCAGGTTTCCTGTGGCAGCTCACACCACAAGGCACGTGCCTGATCCTCAGTCAGTTGCGGGTCGTAGGCATAGCTTTCCTGCGCCTGGATGATGGCCTGGAAAACAGGCCAGAAAGCGCTAAAGTCCCCTGCCTGCATGGGCCGGATATTCATGTTTGCTCCTTGGCAGCCACAGGCTGCGTCATTTGGCCGGACAACAGACTGGCCCCGCCGATCAGCGCCGCACCCAGCCATTCCTGCAGCCGCATGGCCTCACCGGCCAACAGATAGGCCGAGATGGCAGCAAATACCAGTTCCAGCAGCATCAGGGTCATGGTCTGGTTGGCTGGCAGCAGGCTGACGCCATGCTGGGAGATGATGCTGGTGGCCAGCAAGGTTGCGCCTAACAGGGCCAGAATCAGCGCGGCCGTCCACGATACATCCAGCAAGCTGCCCAGTTGCTGCCGGGCACCCAGCGCCAGCAAGCCCATCAGCGCCACTCCCACCCAGATGGTGGCGGACTTGACCGGCACCGGCAGGTCGCGTGCCCGCTTGCTCAGCACATTTCCCAGGGCAAAGGTGATGCCGCCGGACAGCGCCAGCCACTCATAACGCTGGCTGAGCAATGCTGCACCATCCAGCAGGCCGGGACGATACAGGATGATCATGCAACCGGCCAGTGACAGCGCCACCACCAGCCAGCCGCTGCGTGTCAGGCGTTCATGCAGCAGCAGGCGCGAAAAAAAGGCAGACCACAAGGGCGACAGGTAAAACAGCAGCAGCACCCGCATCACCATGCCCTCGGACACCGCCCAGGTGTAGCTGAAATTACACCAGCCAAACAACAGCGCCAGCAGTGGCAATACCGGATGCCAGCGCAGCTGCTTGCGGTAGACGTCAAAGAACAGCACACCACCGAGCAAGGCAGCCAGCAGGTAAACCAGCAGCGAGGTATGCGCCGTGCTGATGCCCTGCTGGCTCAGCACGCGAAACGGGTACCACATCAGGCCCCAGACCAGCGCGGTAGTGACAACGGCAACAATGGCAAGAAGCTTTTGTTTTACAAGAGGCATCACGATTTCTTAAGATGGGCGATTCTGCGGCACTGCCATGCAGTCCGCCAAACCGGATCAGCGGCGGCCGACACCCCGGCCAGCCCCCACTGCAACAGAGAGAACCAAGCGTGAATCCCCACCTGGAAAGCCTGCAACCCTATCCCTTCCAGCGTTTGCGTCAGCTGATGGCTGGTGCGGTCCCGGCTGACAAGCCGCACATCAACCTGTCCATCGGCGAGCCCAAGCACCCGACACCAGAGGTCATCAAGCAAGCGCTGGTCGCATCGCTGGGCGGCCTGTCGGTTTATCCGGCCACGCTGGGCAGTGTGGAGCTGCGCCAGTCGTGTGCCGACTGGATGCAACGCCGCTACGGCCTGCAACTGGATGCAGAGAAGGAAGTGCTGCCGGTCAATGGCAGCCGCGAAGCCCTGTTCGCTTTTGTGCAGACGGTGGTCAACAACCAGCAGGCTGAAAAACCGGTGGTGATTTCACCCAATCCGTTTTACCAGATTTACGAAGGCGCGGCACTACTGGCAGGCGCGGAACCCTTCTATGTCAACTGCACCGCCAGCACGGGTTTTCAGCCCGACTGGGCCAGCGTACCGGAAAGCGTATGGGCGCGTACCCAGCTGGTTTTCGTGTGCAGCCCGGGCAATCCCACCGGCGCGGTAATGTCGCTGGATGACTGGAAAAACCTGTTCGCGCTGTCCGACCGCTACGGCTTTGTCATTGCCAGCGACGAGTGCTATTCGGAAATCCACTTCGGACAGCCGCCGCTGGGCGGACTGGAAGCCGCCCGCAAGCTGGGCCGTGGCTTTGAACGACTGGTGATGTTCACCAGCCTGTCCAAGCGCTCCAATGCACCGGGCATGCGCTCCGGCTTTGTTGCCGCGACGCCGCCCTGCTGGCCAGCTTCATGCTGTACCGTACCTATCAGGGCGGCGCGATGAGCCCCACCATCCAGGCGGCCAGCGTGGCAGCCTGGAACGACGAAGCGCATGTGGAGGAAAACCGCGCCGCGTATATTGCCAAGTTCCAGGCCGTCACCCCCATGCTGGCCGAGGTGCTGGAGGTCAGCCTGCCGGATGCCAGCTTCTACCTGTGGGCCAGGGTACCCGGTGGCGATGACACCGCCTTTGCCCGTGCCCTGTTCGAGCAGGAACACATTACCGTGCTGCCTGGCTCCTTCCTGGCACGTACCGCCCATGGCGTGAACCCGGGCAGCGGCTATATCCGTATCGCTCTGGTCGCGACACTGGCAGAATGTCAGGCTGCCGCCGAACGCATCGTGCGTTTCGTCAAGACAACAACCATATAAACGACATCCACCAGCTATGACTGTTTCCATTCACATTGCCCAAGGACTCCATCACATGCATCCGATTCAAGCCCTGATCGAAGAAGCCTTCGAAAAACGTGCCGACATCACCCCGGCAACTGTTTCCGCCGAACTGAAGGCCGCCATTGGCCAGGTCATCACCGAGCTGGACAACGGCCGCCTGCGCGTGGCCGAAAAAGTGGACGGCGACTGGGTGGTCAACCAGTGGGTGAAAAAAGCCGTGCTGCTGTCCTTCCGCATCCGCGACAACGTGGTGCAGGACGATGGCGTGAGCCGCTACTTCGACAAGGTGGACACCAAGTTCCACGACTGGAGCGAAGCCCACTTCAAGGAAGCCGGTTTCCGCGTGGTGCCGGGCGCCGTGGCACGCAAGGGCAGCTTCATTGCCAAGAACACCGTGCTGATGCCGTCCTACGTCAACATCGGCGCCTATGTGGATGAAGGCACCATGGTGGACACCTGGGCCACCGTCGGCTCCTGCGCCCAGATCGGCAAGAACGTGCACCTGTCCGGCGGCGTCGGCATTGGCGGTGTGCTGGAACCGCTGCAGGCCGGCCCCACCATCATTGAAGACAACTGCTTCATCGGCGCACGCTCGGAAGTGGTGGAAGGCGTGATCGTGGGCGAAGGCTCGGTCATCTCCATGGGTGTTTACATCGGCCAGTCCACCAAGATCTACGACCGCGAAACCGGCGAAGTGAGCTACGGCCGCATTCCGCCGGGTTCGGTAGTGGTATCAGGCAACCTGCCGTCCAAGGATGGCAGCCACAGCCTGTACTGCGCCGTCATCGTCAAGAAAGTGGATGCGCAAACCCGCAGCAAAACCAGCATCAACGACCTGCTGCGCGGCGTATAACACACCATTGCCGTCTTGCTGACGGCAACATGGTGCAGGAACTGACCCGGCCTGGCCGGGTCTTTGTCTTTTGTTCCTGCCATGTTCAAGGGTGAACACGGCGTATCTGCCCCTGCAGTGCGCCACGACCGGGCACAAGCAATCCCAGTCTTGCTTCACTTCCTGCCCTGGGCCAACAGGCAGCATCGTTACATGTTGAAACCATGTTCATTTGGCGAGCAGCAGACAAGTCGATAAAATCCTGTTGTCTTGAACCCTGTAAAACCGTGACGCCAATCACGTTTTTCATCCGGAAAATCCGTGTCTTCAGACCATTTCATCGAATTCAGGAATGTCAGCTTTGCCTATGGTGAACGCCCCATCCTGAAAAACATCAGCCTGACCATCCCGCGTGGCAAGCTGGTTGCCATCATGGGTGGCAGCGGCAGTGGCAAGACCACCATGCTGCGGCTGATTGCCGGCCAGATCCCCCCCAGCGCCGGCCAGGTACTGGTAGATGGCCGTGATGTCGCCGCCATGAACCATGCCGAACTGTTCGAGCACCGCCGCCGCATGGGCATGCTGTTCCAGTTTGGCGCGCTGTTCACCGACCTCTCGGTCGGGGACAACGTCGCCTTCCCCATCCGCGAACACACCCGCCTGCCAGAAAGCATGATTCATGATCTGGTGATCATGAAGCTGGCCGCCGTGGGCCTGCGTGGCACCCAGGCTTTGATGCCTGCCGAGTTGTCCGGCGGCATGGCCCGTCGCGTGGCACTGGCGCGTGCCATTGCGCTGGACCCGCAACTGATGCTGTATGACGAACCGTTTACCGGACTGGACCCGATCTCGCTGGGCGTGATTGCCCATCTGATCAAGAAACTGAACGACGCCCTGGGCACCACTTCCATCATGGTGACCCACGATGTGCACAAATCGCTGGATATCGTCGATTACGTCTACTTTGTTTCCAATGGTGAAATCGTGGCCGATGGCACACCGGAAGACATCCGCAGCTCGCCCTCGCCCTGGGTACACCAGTTCATGTGGGGCGAAGCCGACGGCCCAGTCCATTTTGCCTACCCTGCCAGTACCTCCCTGCAGCAGGATCTGGGCCTGAAAGGAAGCCAGCATGACTGAACTGCTGCTGTCACCGCTGCGTCGACTGGGTCACAGCACCATCAATGCCATCTGGCGGCTGGGTTTCATCACCCGCTTCCTGCTGGCCATCTTGCGTTATTCGGGCCAAAGCCTGCTGCGCTTCAACCTCACCATCCGCGAAATCTATTTCGCCGGCGTGATGTCCGTCATCATCGTGGTGGTGTCAGGCCTGTTCGTCGGCATGGTGCTGGGCCTGCAGGGATACAACACGCTGTCGCGCTTCGGTTCTGCGGATGCACTGGGTGCACTGGTGGCCCTGTCGCTATTGCGCGAACTGGGCCCGGTACTGGCTGCCTTGCTGTTCTCCAGCCGCGCCGGCAGTGCCATGACGGCGGAAATCGGCCTGATGAAAGCCACCGAGCAACTGGATGCCATGAGCGTAATGGCGGTGAACCCCATCGCCCGCGTGGTGGCCCCCCGCTTCTGGGCCGGTGTCATTTCCATGCCCATCCTGGCCGCCATGTTCAATGTGATGGGCATTTTCGGTGGCTATCTGATTGGCGTGGTGATGATAGGCCTGGATTCAGGCACCTTCTGGTCGCAAATGCAGAACAATGTCGACCTGCACTATGACGTGATCAACGGCCTGATCAAGAGCCTGTGTTTTGGCATTGTCGTCACCCTGATTGCCGTTTTCGAAGGTTACGATGCCACGCCCACGGCGGCTGGCGTCTCCGCAGCCACTACCCGCACGGTAGTGACCTCCGCACTGGTTATCCTGGCGGTGGACTTCGTCCTCACCGCCTTCATGTTCTAGGAAATAGGGAATGAAACGCTCTACTATTGATTTGTGGGTCGGCCTGTTTGTGGCAATCGGCATTGCCGCCGTGGTGTTCCTGTCGCTGAAAGTGGCCAATCTCACGCCGCAAAGCGCCGATCAGACCTACACCCTGTACGCGGATTTCGACAATATCGGCGGCCTGAAAGTGAAAGCCCCCATCAAGGAAGCCGGGGTTGTGGTGGGCCGCGTGGCAGCCATCCAGCTGGATACCAAGACCTACCGCGCCCGTGTCACCCTGAATCTGGAAAAACAGTACACCTTCAGCCGTGATGCCAGTGCCGAAATCCTGACCGCCGGCCTGCTGGGTGAGCAGTACATCGGTTTGCTGCAAGGCGGCGACCCGGATGAACTGAAACCGGGTGAACATATCACCCTGACTTCTTCCGCCCTGGTGCTGGAACAGCTGATCGGCAAGTTCATGACCAGCTTCACCGGCGGCAACAACAAGAACAGCGCTTCCGCAGCGCAATAAACACAGACCTTGTGCACAACTCATCAAGAATGACCGATACCATGAAAAAACTGATCGCTACCTTCCTTGTCATGCTGGGCCTGAGCGCCCACTCCCTGGCCGCCACCGATAATCCGGTTGAACAGGTTCGTGAAACCTCGCGCCAGATCATGGATGTCCTGAAACAGGAAAACGGCAAGAACACCAAGCAGGTTCGCCAGCAAGTGGAAGCGCTGGCCGTTCCGCAGTTCGACTTCCAGCGCATGACCGCTCTGGCAGTCGGTCTGGGCTGGCGTCAGGCCAGTCCTGCGCAACAAAGCGCACTGGCTCAGCAATTCCAGAACCTGCTGGTCCGCACCTACTCCAGCACCATGACCCGTTTCAAGAACGCACAGATCGACATCCAGCCCAATGCCACCATGGGTAACAGCGGCCGCGAAGCGACCGTGAAATCGTCCGTCAGCCTGCCTGGCAACGACAAGGGCCCGGTTGCCGTTGACTACACCCTGTACAAGACCCCGCAAGGCTGGAAGGTATTCAATGTCAGCGTGGAAGGTGCCAGCCTGGTCACCGTGTACCGCAACCAGTTCAATCAGGAAATCAACAAAAACGGTGTTGATGGGCTGATCAAGATGCTGCAGGACAAGAACGCCGCCATCCCGGCCAGCAAATAAGCAGGAAACATAGCCATGTTTGAGGAAACCACGGCAGGTAACGGCCGCCTGACAGGCAAGCTGGACATGCGCAGCAGCGGCCAGCTTTTGAGCACGCTGACCGCCAGGGTGGCGCGTGGCCCGCTGCAGCTGGACCTGTCCGGCATCAGCGAGGCCGACTCCTCTGCGCTGGCCTTGCTGCTGGCCTGCAGGCGTGCGGCCCAGCAAGCGGAGCAGCCATTGCAGTTGCTCAACTGGCCTGCCCGCCTTTCCGAACTTGTCGACCTGTACGCACTGCGTGGCCTGCTGACCGGGCCACAAGGAGACTGAACCATGACCTGCACGCGCCATGCACTGCGCAGCGGCCTGCTGGTAGCCAGCCTGTTACTGGCCGGCTGCGCCAGCCCCCACCCCAGCACACCGCAAGACCCGTACGAGTCGTTCAACCGCTCCATGTACGCCTTTAATGACAAGGCCGATCGCTGGGTGATCAAACCGGCTGCACAAGGCTACCGTGCCATTACCCCGGGCCCTTTCCGCACGGCAGTGAGCAACTTCTTTGACAACTTCAAGGATGTGTACAGTGCCGCCAACAACCTGCTGCAAGCCGAGCCGGAAAAGGCCGTCAATGACATCATGCGGGTTGCCCTCAACAGCACCTTCGGCTTGTTTGGCCTGATTGATATTGCCACTCCGGCCGGCCTGAAAAACAACAAGACTTCGCTGGGCGACACCTTTGCGCACTGGGGCTGGAAGAACAGCAATTATCTGGTGCTGCCATTCTTTGGCCCCAGCACGGTACGTGATGGTCTTGGTCTGGGTGTATCGCTGGGCATCAACGGACCGGAACATCTGGTCTATCACAACAGCAATGAAGCCATTGCCTTCTATGGCATGTACGGCGTCAACACCCGTGCCCGTTACCTGGACTTCGACGACAGCCTGGCCACGGCTGCCATCGACCCCTACACCTATCTGCGTGATGGCTTCCTGCAACTGCGGGCCAGGCAACTGGGGCTGCCCAATCCCACCCAGTCTGACGACGTCAATATTGATGAGCTGGTCAATGCACCATCAACAGCGTCCGCCCCTGCCGGCGAAGCCGCACCGCCAGCTGTTGACGGCAGCCACCCGGAAGCCTCTGCAGCGGCCCATGCCGCAGCTTCTGCGGCACAATAAGGCTCTGCCGTCTGTAAAAGAAAAAGCAGCCATCTGGCTGCTTTTTCTTTGTCTCTCTTATGTTTGATCCATGACAACAAGCCTGTCACCACAAATATTAGACTTTGCTGATCATCATTTTTACCGATCATTCTTGCGGAGTACATCATGGAACAAAGCCAACTCTCCCAGCAAGCGCTGGAATACCTCACCCGCTACCTGCGCCACGCAGTTTCCAATGGACAGTACCTGACAGCAGAAATCCTGGAACAAGCCATTGCAGAGTACAACGCCGAGCATTCGGACACACCGGCACCGCTTTTGCACTGAGTCGTCAATTCCATTTTGTGAACCATGCCCGGTCAGCAGCAGCACTCACCACAAAAAAACACCCGGTCACTTGCCAGCTAGCAAAGTGACCGGGTGTTGTCTTTCAATGCCCCGGACGGAAAGCGCAGCGCTTAACTGATGCGCTCGATCTGGGCACCGACAGCACCCAGTTTTTTCTCGATGTACTCATAACCGCGGTCCAGATGGTAGATGCGGTCGACAATGGTCTCGCCCTGGGCCACCAGACCGGCAAGAACCAGACTGGCAGACGCACGCAGGTCGGTTGCCATCACCGTAGCACCAGACAGCTTCTCCACGCCATGCACTACAGCGGTATTGCCTTCCACCTCGATACGCGCACCCATGCGGTTCAACTCGGGAACATGCATGAAACGGTTTTCGAAGATGGTCTCCGTCACCATGCCGGCACCCTCGGCAATACAGTTCAGCGTCATCAGCTGGGCCTGCATGTCAGTCGGGAACGCCGGGTAAGGCAGGGTACGGAAATTGATGGCTTTGGGACGACGCTTCATGTCCAGCGAGATCCAGTCATCCCCCGCTTCCACCACAGCCCCGGCTTCCACCAGCTTGTCCAGCACGGCTTCCATGCTGCGCGGTGCAGCATTGCGCAATACCAGATGACCTTGCGTCATGGCTGCCGCCACCAGGAAAGTCCCCGCCTCGATACGGTCCGGCATGATGGCGTATTCACAGCCATGCAGCTTTTCCACACCTTCGATCACCAGACGGTTGGTGCCGATACCGCTGATGCGTGCACCCATGGCCACCAGGCAATTGGCCAGGTCGGTTACTTCCGGCTCACGCGCAGCGTTTTCCAGAATGGTCGTGCCATCAGCCAGCGCAGCGGCCATCAACAGGTTTTCCGTACCACCGACGGTCACCACATCCATCACGATGTGGGCACCGCGCAGGCGCTTGGCCTTGGCCTTCACATAACCGTGCTCGATCACCACCTCGGCACCCATGGCGACCAGGCCCTTGATGTGCTGATCCACCGGGCGGCTGCCAATGGCACAGCCACCGGGCAGCGAAACAGTGGCCTCGCCAAAGCGCGCCAGGGTCGGGCCGAGCACCAGAATGGAGGCTCGCATGGTCTTGACCAGATCATATGGTGCCACCAGGCTGTCCAGATGGTCGGCCGTGATTTCCATTTCATGCACATTGTCGGTCATCACCCGCACACCCATGCCTTGCAGCAATTTCTGGGTGGTGGAAATGTCGCGCAGCATGGGCACGTTGGTAAAGCGCATGGTGTCGGCGGTCAGCAAGCTGGTGCACAGAATCGGCAATGCCGCGTTCTTGGCACCGGATACGCGGATCTCACCATTCAGCGGACCATTGCCGCGAATTTTCAATTTATCCATGTAGGAATCAGCCTTGGAGTTTTTCCCATTCGTCCGGCGTAGCAGCCTTGACGATGGAAAGGGCGTGGATTTCGTTGCTGGCCAGACGGGTGGCAATCACCTCCTTGACCAGACGGTGGCGGTCAATCAGACGCTTGCCGGCGAAAGCCGGCGACACCACGGTGGCGTAAAAGTGATGACCATCGCCCTCCACCTCCAGGTGGGAGCATTGAAGACCAGCAGCAATATATTGTTTGACCTGTTCGGCAGAAATCATGTGTACATCCTGAAAGAGGATCCTAATGGCGCAGCTTGTAGCCTGACTTGATCAGCCACAAAGCCAGCCCGGAAAGCAAAATAAAACTGCCACCCACCACGCTCAACGACAGCCACGGACTGACGTCGGCCTGGCCAAAGAAGCCGTAGCGAAACCCGTCGATCATGAAGAACACCGGATTGACATGCGATACGACATACCAGAATGGCGGCAAACTGTTGATGGAATAGAACACGCCAGACAAGAAAGTCAGCGGCATGATCAAAAAGTTCTGAAATGCCGCCAGTTGGTCGAATTTTTCTGCCCAGATACCGGCAATTACGCCCAAGGTGCCCAGCACCCCGCAGCCCAGAATGGCAAACGACAGCACCCACAGCGGATGGCTGGGCAAGGGCAGGCCGAACCAGGCCGTCACCAGCAGCACGCCAGCCCCGACCACCACGCCACGCACAATGGAGGCCAGCAGGTAAGCGCCAAAGAACTCCAAGGCAGTCAGCGGCGGCAACAGCAGGAAAACAATATTCCCGGTGATCTTGGACTGGATCAGGCTGGACGAACTGTTGGCAAAGGCATTTTGCGCCATCGACATCATGGCAAGGCCAGGAATCAGGAAGGCGGTGTAGCTGACGCCAGGGTAGGCCTCAACGTGACGTGACAAAACATGGGAAAAAATCAGCTGGTACATCAAGGCGGTCAGCACCGGAGCGGCCACGGTCTGGAATGCAACCTTCCAGAACCGCACCAGCTCCTTGCGGAACAAGGTCAAAAATCCCTGCATCAGACCTGTCCTCCGTGCATCATGTTGACAAAAACCGACTCCAGATCCACCTCGATCACATTCAGCTCGCGCACAGCCACACCGGCTTCCCGTAAGGCAGCCAGCACATGCTCCAGCTGCGCAATATCAGCCAGCTTCAGTACAATCCGGCCATCCTCCTCACGCACCTTGCGCGGTAACAGGCTGCCAGGCAAAGGGCCACCCAGCTTGAGAGCAACCTCGCGCTCCTTGCCATGCTGCAGCAGCTTGTCCTTGCTCTCCAATGCCACCAGCTTGCCACGCTTGAGCATGGCAATGCGATTGCACAAGGCTTCCGCCTCTTCAAGGTAATGTGTGGTCAACACAATGGTATGGCCGGCTTCGTTCAGCTCTTTGACAAATGACCACAGGCTCTGGCGCAGCTCGACGTCGACACCGGCAGTAGGCTCGTCCAGCACCATCACCGGAGGACGATGTACCAAGGCCTGCGCAACCATGACACGTCGCTTCATCCCGCCGGACAGAGCCCGCAAATTGACATTGGCCTTATCGGCCAGCCCCAGCTTGCTGAGCAGCTCGTCAATCCAGTCATCGTTACGTGTCAGGCCAAAGTAGCCCGATTGAAAACGCAAGGTCTCTCTCACCGAGAGAAAGGGGTCAAACACCAACTCCTGCGGAACCACGCCAAGACTCATGCGTGCAGCACGAAAATCACGGATCACATCATGTCCCATGATCCGGATGCTGCCACTATCCGGACGCGACAATCCTGCCATGGCAGAAATCAGCGTTGTTTTGCCCGCCCCGTTAGGACCAAGCAAGGCAAAAAACTCGCCAGGTTCAACCGTGATACTGACATCATCCAGGGCCTGCAAAGCACCATAGCGCTTACTCACCGCTTTAATTTCGATCGCCGAGGCCATGACTTATCAAATGCTTTGAAAAAAGAGTGCGATTATACCGCCGACGCGGCATGGCAGGGAATCGCCGCCAGTGGTACACACTGTTGCACCAGGTTTTACAGTGCTAACTGTCTGGGCCAGCCAGGTAATCAACCGTGATCTGCCATTTCGCCAGCACTCAAAATGGCTCTGCAGCAGCATTCCACGCGCTGGAGCCATACTGACCCAGTAATTCGCATGGCCGGGGAGGAAGGAGGGCCGGAACAATCCATGTTGCAATTTATGCACACTACGCGATCAGGGACACAATACGAAACTCAAAGCTGCCACACAGCCACGAGGCATGGCCGTTACCGCCGCCCCAAAGCACAAAGCCCAGCTCGGTTGAGCTGGGCTTCGAAGGGGGAGTCTGGCAGTGTCCTACTTTCACATGGCGAATG
>NZ_LNQV01000055.1 GCF_001515305.1 Aquitalea pelogenes | reverse complement strand
GGCATGTTCGCCAGCCCCCAGCGCGGGCACCATGGCCACGGCACCCAGTGATTGCACCAGGCTGATTAGCATGTCGGCATGGTTCACCTCGAACGCCACCCGCCTGCGAATACCCTGCGCAGCAAAAGCCATGTCGGTTTGCAGGCGCGGCCCGCTGCCTGCCGGCCAGTCCACCAGCGTGCAGCCAGCCAGCTGCTGCAAATCCAGCTGTGGCAAGGTGGCCAGCGGGTGGTCCGGACGCAGCAAGGCCAGCAAGGGCTCCTCCCACAGCAAGCGGGCATCCAGCCCCAGCACCGGCTCCCCCGGCCACACGCCAAGAAAGGCGACGTCGATCTGCTGCACGCGCAGTTCTTCCATCATCACATCGCTCATGCGCATGGCCAGCTGCACATCCACCTGCGGATGACGGCGGTGGTACTCCGCCAGCAAGGCGGGCAAATCCAGCCGGCCAAGCGTGGAGATACTGCCAATGCGCAGGCTGCCGCGGATTTCTCCGGTAGCGGCCGCCATTTCGTCTTCCAGCCTTTGCGCCGCTTCCCGCACCTGACGCGCATGCCTGACGAAAGTCTGCCCGGCAGGGGTGAGCGTGACCTGGCGCGAGGTCCGTTCGAACAGCCGGGCACCGAACTCCTGTTCCAGCCGGGCAATCTGGTGGCTCAGCGCCGATTGCACGGTATGACAGCGCTCGGCAGCACGGGTGAAGTTTTCCTCTTCGGCCACCGCCAGCACGTAATCAATCTGGCGCAAGTTCATTCAATCCATCTCGTTTCACGATTAAAAACATGAAAACAATACATTGGAGTCATTCTTTAGGCCAGTAGATACTGCCCCGGCATGCATTAAATGCCGCTGGCAAAACAGCGTAGCGTCCCTGGGGCAAGGCCTGCCGACGCCGACAGTACAAGGGTACGGCAAGGCGGCGCAACGCAGCAGCAGGGGTTTTGTTAGCGGCTCTGACAACACCCTGCGCAGTCACACCGAAAGCCAACACATGCAAACCACCCACACCCTCCCCCACCCCGGCCATGAACATGGCGGGCTCAGCCCGCTGCTGATGTGCTGATGACCGTAGCCACAGGTCTTGCCGTGGCCGGTAATTATTACGCCCAGCCCTTGCTGCCGGAAATCAGCCGGGAACTGGGCATCCGCGCTGCCAGTGCCGGCAGCATCATCACCACGGCGCAGCTGGGCTATGCGCTGGGCTTGCTGCTGATTGTGCCGCTGGGCGACATGCTGGAACGGCGACGGCTGATTCTCGTGATGATGTTGCTGGCCAGTTGCGGCCTGTTGATCAGCGCCACGGCAGGCAGCATCAGCCAGCTGTTGCTGGGCACGGCCATTGCCGGCGTGTGTTCCGTGGTGGCGCAAATCCTGCTGCCGCTGGGTGCCAGCCTGGCCAGTGAAGCCGAGCGTGGCCGGGTGGTGGGTACCATCATGAGTGGCCTGCTGACCGGCATTTTGCTGGCCCGCACCGTGGCAGGCAGCCTGGCCGACCTGGGCGGCTGGCACACCGTGTACTGGTGCGGCACCGGCGGCATGCTGCTGATGACGCTGGTGCTGTCCCGTCAGCTGCCGCACACGCCTGCCACACCGGGCTTGCGCTATGGACAGCTACTGCAGTCGGTACTGCGCCTGTTTGCGGAAGAACCCAGCCTGCGCCTGCGCGGCCTGCTGGGTGCCATGTCCTTTGCCACCTTCAGCGTGATGTGGACTTCGGTCGCCTTCTTGCTGTCTGCGCCGCCATTCGGCTTTTCCAACAGCACCATCGGCCTGTTTGGCCTGGCCGGGGCCGCCGGGGCCTTGTCGGCCAATATCGTGGGACGGCTGAGTGACCAGGGCCGTGGCGCACTGGCTTCCCGGCTCAGCCTGGGCCTGATGTTGCTGGCCTGGCTGCCGCTGGCGCTGGCACCGCATTCGATTACCGCCCTGCTGCTGGGCATCCTGCTGCTGGACCTGGGGGTGGCGGGCTGCCATGTCAGCAATCAGGGGGCGATTTACCGCATCCGGCCGGAAGCCCGTAACCGGCTGACCTCAGCCTACATGACCAGCTATTTCATTGGCGGGGCTGTCGGTTCGCTGGCCTCAGCCTGGGCCTATGGTCACTGGGGCTGGATGGGCGTGGTGCTGGCCGGGGCCGCGTGCAGCCTCACCGGCATCTGCGCCTGGGCGCTGTCCGGCCCCCGCCATCATGGCCTGACTGGCTGAGGCGACAGCACCTGGCAGTCATGGTCCTGCACATCACCTTCGGAAGAAGCAAAGTTGCCGGCCAGCACGTCCGCCTTGCTGGCCAGTAACCAGAAGCCCGGCCCGTCGGCCAGACGGGTAGCAATCACCGCCAGCGTGTAGCTGCCCATCTGCCCGCTGGCACCGGCCACCTCATCGGCCAGCAAACGGAATGGCTGCACGCCATCCAGTGTTTCACCCGGCACGGCACGCGCCAGATAGGCATGACCGTTGATGCCGTCCGCCAGCGGCTGCCACTGCAGCCCGATGCCTGCCTGCTGCAAACGGGCGGGTAGCTCTGGCCGGACGCAGGAAACATGAATGTGCAGCTGGTTCTGGCTGCGGCCCCATTGCGAGTTCACTGTCAGCGCCACCGCCTCGCGCGGCAGCACACTGCCATGCAGCCGCGCCATCCACTGCCTTGCCTGCCAGGCTGCAGCCCAGTAGTCGGGTGCATCCGCCTGCAATAGCAGCGGGCTTTCAATACCGCTGACCCGCGCGGTGGGAATCAGCAGATATTGCAAAACGCCGTGGATGTCCTTGAGGATGGCATGCCCTTGCGGCTCACCCTGTGACATGTCCAGCGCAGCACACGGGGCCGGGTCCTGCGTCTGCTGCCAATGCGGCACGCATTGCTGATGCACGATATTCCACAAGGCATCGGCATTGGCGGCATGCACCGCCCACGACACCAGCAAGCCAAGCAGCGCCAGCACGACACTGCCGCGGAAGATTTTCACCGTCATGGAATGATGCTTTCGCCAGAGGAAAAACCGCATGATCAATCAGGCAGGTGACAAACCGTCGCTCAGCGCGGCGGCAGCAGGCTGGGCAAGGGCCAGCGCTTGACCGTCCACTGCGCATACAAGCCCAGCAAGCCTGCCAGACCCAGCGATACCACGAAATAACCGGCAGGCCCGACGGATGCCATCACCGCCGAACACAGCAAGGGCCCCAGCGTGCCACCCAGCGCATACACCATCAGCAAGGACGCGCTGATTTCCACCCGGTGGCGTGGCGGCATGGCATCGTTGGCAATGCCGCTGAGCGTACCGTAGAAGGTAAAGGCAATCGCCACGTACACCATCACCAGTGGCAGCATCCAGCCCGAGCCGGTCAGCAGGATCAACACCAGCGACAACACCGCCACCACCAGTGCCGAGTAGGCCAGCAACTGGGCACGGTCGCTGCTGTCCGCCCATTTGCCCATCGGCCATTGCAACAGTGGTGCGGCCAGCAAGGCCATGCCCATGAAACCGGCGATATCAGCCGCCGACCTGCCCAGCTGGCTGAGCATGGCGGGCATCATGGTGTAAAAGGCACTGTTGAAACAGCCAGCCAACAGCGCACCCACGAGGCTGAGCGGTGCACGCCGCCCCAGCAGACGCAAGGTACGCAGCGCCCGTGCCAGCACATTGCCGGCAGCCGGTGCCGACAAGGCCTGCGGCCGTTGCCCGGTAAGCGTGACCGGAATGATGGCCAGCGAAAACAGCATGGCCACAATGATGAAGGCCCAGCCAGGCTGGCTGAACGGCAGCTTGAGCAGCCACTGCCCGGCACTGGCGCCCAGATAGCTGATGATCAGGTACAGGGAAAACAGCTGGCCACGCTGGCTGTTGCTCACACAGCCGTTGAGCCAGCTTTCCACCACCATGTAGATGCCCACCATGGCCAGGCCATTCCCCAGTCGCGCCAGCAACCATAGCCAGGGGGAAGTAAACAGGGCCTGACACAGGGTCAGCACGCAGATCATGGCGGTAAGCGCGGCAAAGGCGCGGTGATGGCCATACTGGCGGATCATGCCGCTGCAAAAGAAACCGCCAATGAAAAAACCGGCATAGTAGGCCGACTGCACCATGCCCGCCACGGCCACCGGCACGCCATTGGCCAGCAGGCTGAGCGAGGTTTCGGTATTGCCCAGCGCATTGCCCACCACCAGCAAGGCATAGGCCAGCAACAGGCTGGCCACCGCCCGCAGCATGCTGCGCCAGCTACGCTCCACCACCATCACGCCTTCCATTGCCATGCCACCCCTTGCCACGCCATTTCAAAACAATGTCATTATCCATGACAAACCCAGCCCTGACTTGCCATCAATCGACAGCTACGCCGCTTTGTTCAGCATTCCGCACGCATGCCGCTGTAAACAGAAAACCGCCCACAGTTAAAGTGGGCGGTCTGCCATGTGCCGCACTGCGGCAAGCAATCACGCGGCGCCTGGCTGTCGTGCCGTTTTTCCGACAGCACACTGCACATCATCGGCAGGTCGGGTGAGCATAGCATCCGGGATGCCAGGCTGCATCCGCTGGGAACCCCAAGGCAAGGCGAAATGCAAAATCAGTCCAGCCGGTGGCTCAGCCTATACGCGCGGCCAGCTGGCGCGCCGCCTGGATCAGGGGGCTGGAATAACTGCGGCTGGCCTGTTCGCTCAGTTCATTGCTGGCAACGCAAATGCTGATGGCGGCAATCGGCTCATGGCTCAGGTTCACCACTGGAGCGGCCAGACAGCTGACGCCACTTTCGATTTCATCATGCGTCACGGCATAACCCAGGCGCTGGGCACGCTCCAGCTGGGTGCGCAGCTCCGGTGGTGCAAGCAGGTATTCGCCATCCAGATACGCTTGCAGATAATCCTTGCTGCGCAGGCTGAGAATGGCCTTGCCAGCAGCGGCACGGTGCAAGAGCAAGGTCTGGCCGATGTAAGCATGAAAACGATGGCCGAGTGCGGACTCCAGCTTGGCCACCACGACCACGGTATTCCCCACCGGAATGCTCAGCAGCACCGTTTTGTGTACTTCGTTCTTGAGGATTTCGGCAATCGGGTGGAAATTGGGAATGATGCTTTGCCGGCCTAAATGGAGGAGGCCATCTGGAAAATCCTGGAGCCGATGGCGTAGGACTTCTTGCGCCCCGGGTCCATCACCACCAGCTGGGCCTGTAACAGGCTGCCCAGAATACGGTAACAGCTGGCGACAGGAATACCGGTTTGCGCACTGATCTCGGCCTGGGTCAGCGGATAGGAGGCATTCACCAGCAACTGCAAAATGGCAATGGAGCCGTCGACAGCGGGGGCGGTTGGTCGCGCGGGCAAGATGCGTTCCTGTGACAAAGCCCTGCGCTGTCGGCGGTGACGGCCAGCGCAGGGCCTGGTTGATAACAATGCGGATGCCAAGCGGCTCAGTGCCAGTCCTGCAAAATCATCTCGGCCGCCTTTTCCGCCACCATCATCACCGGTGCATTGGTATTGCCGGAGGTGATATTGGGGAAGATGGAGGCATCCACCACCCGCAGCCCGGCAACTCCATGCACTTGCAGCCGGTGGGAGACAACAGCACTGGCCGGATCCGGCCCCATCGCACAGCTGCCGCACAGATGATAGATGGAACCGGACTCCTCGCGGAAGAAGCGCAGCATGCTGTCGTCGTCGTCCACCCTGCCTGCCGGAGAAACCTCCTCCACCGTAATGCGGCGCAAAGCCTCGGCCTGCATCAGGCGACGGATGAAACGGCTGCCCTGCACGGCTTCGCTCCGGTCCTTGTCGGTAGACAGGTAATTGGGACGGATGCTGGCAGGCCGCGCCGGGTCGGCACTGCTGATGGCAACCGAACCCCGGCTGCTGGGTCGGCAGGGATTGAAGCACACCAGAAAGCCCGAGTAAGGTTCCGGCTTGAGTGCCGCCCTGGCATCCTTGGGAATGCTGTAGGACAGCGGATTGAAATACAGTTGCAGATTCGGCCGCTCCTCCTCTTCACTGCCACGGAAAAAGCCCCCTGCCTGATTCACACTCAGCGCCAATGGCCCCTTGCGGGTAAGGCCATAGCGCAGCGCCGCCATCCCCTGCCCCCACAGGCTGCCCAATTCATCATTCAGCGTCTTGCAATTGGCGCGGTAGTAAAAGGACACGCACAGGTGGTCTTGCAGGTTCTGCCCCACCGCCGGCAGGTGCTGGCGCAGTGGAATGCCCAGTTCTTGCAGCAAGGCGGCATCGCCAATGCCCGACAATTGCAGCAGCTTGGGTGAGTCCACCGCACCGGACGCGACAATCACTTCCTTGCTGGCAAAAAAGCGGCGTGCCACCCCGTTTTGCCTGACCGTAACGCCGTTGGCACGCCCGGCAGTGTCAAACAGGATGGCTTCGGCCTGACAGTGGGTTTCGACCGTGAGATTGGCCCGCCCCATGGCCGGGTGCAGATAGGCCACCGCACTGGATGCACGCTCGCCATGCCGGATATTTGCCTCGTAAATGCCCGCCCCTTCAAACCGGGCGGCGTTGAAATCGTCATTCAGCGGCAAACCCAGCTGCTGGCAGGCTTCCAGATAGTTCTGGCAGATGGGGTGCGCCTGCTCCCGCATCGGCGTGATGCCAATCAGCCCCTTGTTGCTGCGCCATGCGGTTTCGCCAGCCGGGTGGTTTTCCAGCTTCCTGAAGTAAGGCAGCACATCGCGAAAGCCCCAGCCCGGATTACCAGCGGCTTCCCAGTCGTCGAAATCTGCCGGCTGCCCGCGCACATAAATCATGGCATTGATGGCACCGGAACCACCCAGCACCTTGCCGCGCGGTGCATACAGCTTGCGCCCGGCAAGGTTTGCCTCCGGCTCGGTGTAATACATCCAGTTGGTTTGCGGGTTGTAGTAGTTCTTGACGTATCCCACCGGCAGGCAGAACCAGAAGGAATCATCCTTGCCGCCGGCTTCCAGCAACAATACGCGATGCTGGCCGGACTCGCTCAGGCGGCTGGCCAGGATGCATCCGGCAGAGCCCGCCCCCACGATGATGAAGTCGAATTGTTGGCTCATAGGCTTTTATCCGTGTTCCAGCGGTTTTTCCAGGCGTCGGATGACTGCGTCCGCACATCAAACGGCTTGGGGTCCATCAGCAGGTGCAAACGCTCACCCACATAGGGCGAGTGCGCCTTGACCACGTCCATGTTCAGCTCCACGCCAAGGCCAGGCTCGGTAGGCGGAATGATGAAACCGTCTTCCCAGCGGATAGGCTGCTTGAGCACCTGGGAGTGGAAACCATCCCAGGTCATGATGCTTTCCTGAATCAGGAAATTAGGCGTGGCGGTGGCCAGTTGAATGCTGGCCGCAGCCCCCACCGGCCCGTTGTACAGATGCGGGGCAATCTGGGCGTAATAGGCTTCGGCCATGCCGGCAATTTTCTTGGCTTCCAGAATGCCGCCCACCCGTCCCAGATTCATCTGCAAGATGGAAGCCGCGCCCTTTTGCAAAGCTCATGGAATTCATACTTGGTGGTCAGGCGCTCACCGGTGGCAATCGGGATGCTGGTCTTGCCGGCCACTTGCGCCATGGCGTCGGCCTGACCGGGCGGCACCGGCTCCTCGAACCATAGCGGGTCGTATTTTTCCAGTCTCTTCGCCAGACGGATGGCAGAGGCCGGCGTCATCTGGCCATGGGTGCCGAACAGGAGATCGCACTTGCTGCCAACGGCCTCGCGAATCCTGCGGCAGAACAATTCGCACTGGTCCATCACCTCCAGTGACAGGTGGTGGCCGGAATACACGGTATAAGGCCGGCCGGGTCAAACTTCAGTGCGGTAAAGCCTTGCTGCATGTACTGTGCAGCACATTCTGCGGCCAGGTCGGGGTCGTCGTAGTCATACTGACCGTGGGCATTTTCGGGATAGAGATAGGTGTAGGAGCGCAGGCGCTCATTCACCTTGCCGCCAATCAGCTGGTAAACCGGCTGATTGGCCGCCTTGCCGATGATGTCCCAGCAGGCCATTTCCAGGCCGCTGGTGATGCCCATCATGGTCAGGTCCGGGCGCTGGGTAAAACCGCTGGAATAACACTCACGGAAGAAGCGTTCCACCTGATGCGGGTCATGATTGAACAGATAGCGCTCGAAGACGTCGTTGATGGCAGGCACCATCACCGTGGGATGGAAGGTGGCGGCATAGACCTCCCCCACTCCTTCAATGCCACAGTCGGTTTTCAGCGTGACAAAAATCCAGTACATACCGCCAACATGCGGCGGAGGAACTGCCACAACATGTGTTTCCATGGAGATGATTTTCATCACACAGACTCCCGTTGTTTATTCAGTTGTTTGAAATAAAACACCGCAACCGTGCCCAGCAGGCCGCAGCAGGCGATATAGGCGAAATAGAAGCGGGTACCATCGATACCGGGGTAATGCGCGGCAAACGCGGTATTGATCATGGGCAGGAAAATGTCCGGCAAATAGCCGATGACCGAAATCAGGCCAATGGCCAGTCCGGTTACGGATAGCGGCACCCGGCAGGCATCCAGCAAGGACCAGTACAAGCCGCGGATGGCATAGGTGAGCACGCCGATCAGCAGCACCAGCGCCAGCAGGAAATACATTCCGCCGCTGCCAGGGAAAAAGATCAGGCCACACAGGCTGAGCGAGGCAAACAGCATGCACAGCCCCAGTACGCCCTCCTTGGAAAAACGGTCGCCCAGAAAACCGCCGCCAATCCCGCCGATGGGACGCATCCACAATTTGGTGACGGTAATGAAACCGGCCGCCACCGCGCTCATGCCATAGCCCTGCTGCAAATAGGCCGAAAAAGAATAGGTGGCCCAGAACAGCTGATAACCACAGAAAATGATGACAGCCAGCAGCCAGACTTGCGGGATGCCCAGCAACAGCCGCAAATCAGCCAGTACATTGCTCTGGCGCGCAGCCCCGCTGTCGCGCTCCGCCACGCCCTTGTCCAGAAACAGCAGAATCAGCACGGCAATGGCCAGACAGGTAAAGGAATACAGATAAATCACCTGCCGCAATGCCAGCTTTGGCTCGTCGCCCTGCTGGACATGAAAGGCAAAAATGGCCAGCGCAATGGAGGCCAGCACCGCCTCGACCAGGCCACGGCCGCCATCCAGAATGCCAAAGAAACGCCCTTGCTCATTGGCGGCGGCCAGCATCTTCACCCCCTTGAGCAGTGCCGCCCAGAAGGTCAGCCCGGCAGCCAGCCCCCAGCCGACAAAGATGATTTCCAAAGCCTGATAGGCCGGAAAGGTGGCAAACCACAGCCCCAGACCACCCACAACAGACAAGGAAAAGGAAATCAGCAAGCGTGGCGGGAAGCGGTCTGCCAGCCAGCCGCTGGGCAAGTAGCTGACGGCGTACACCACGCCCAGCATGGAATAAAACACGCCCAGATCGCTGCTGCTGATGTGGAAGCTTTGCAGGATGGTGGTTTCAAAATTCTGCCGCAGGTACAGCAGCGGATAGATGGCGCCGGCGGCCAGCAGCAGCAGGCCGAACTGGAAAAAGCGCAAATGATTGCGGGCATGCAGCGGCGACGCTGCAACCATGGTGTCAGCATGTTTCATCTTGATGGTGTCTCCTGCTGCACCGCAGGACTTGTGGCTGGCCTTATGCGTTGGCCATCCTGTCGTGTGCAGACTTGTTGTGATTCCGGATGAATGACCGGGAGGAAGCTCAGTATTTCAGGACGACCAGCCGCGTCTGGGTGAACTCCAGCATGCCGTGCTTGCCATCGTCGCCCCCCAGTCCGGAGCGTTTCCAGCCGGCGTGATAGCCCTGATAGGGGTCGGCCGGGGTGCGGTTGACATACAGCTCGCCCGCTTCGATATGGTTGGCAAAACGCATGGCGGTGCGGTAGTTTTCGGTGAACAGCACCGAGGCCAGGCCAAACTGGTGGTCGTTGGCCAGCTGCAAGGCCTCTTCTGCCGTGCTGTATTTGAGGACGCACAGTACAGGGCCGAAAATTTCTTCCTGTACGATTTCCATGTCCTGACGCAGCCGGTGAGCAAGGTAGGCGGGTAAAAAAAGCCAGGGCCTTGCGGAATGAAACCGCCGGTTTCCAGCACCGCGCCATCATCGACAGCCCGCTCTACCATCTGGTGGATATTGAGCCGGGTGGTCGCATTCACCAACGGACCCATGTAGTTGGGATGCCGGGCCCGATTGCCGTACTGGCGTGCCGCAAAGCGTTCCTTGAGCAAGCGCACAAAATCGTCGTACACGCTTTCCTGCACATATACCCGCTCCACCGAGGTACACAGCTGACCGCAGTGGCTGAGGGCGGATGCCACGATGTCATTGGCTGCCTGCACCAACCTGGCATCCGGCTCGATGATGGCCGGGGTCTTGCCACCCAATTCCAGCGATGATCTGGCAATATTCACTTGGGAATATTCCAGCACCTTGCGGCCGGCCCCTACGCTGCCGGTGAGGGTGATCATGCCCACACGCGGATGCGTGCACACCGCTTCGGCCACCACATGGCTCATGGTCAGGATATTCACTACCCCTTCAGGCAGGCCGGCATCCAGCACCGCCTGGGCAATTTCAAAAGCCGAGCACGGCGTGTTGTTGCTGGGCCGCACCACCACGGTATTGCCGGTGATCAGTGCTGGCGCAATCTTGCGCAGCAAGGTGTAGACAGGGAAGTTGAACGGAATGAGGCAGACCACCACGCCGATGGCCTCGCGCATCAGCAGCAGGTTTTCCTGCGGGTTGTCGCTGGGGATGACCTCCCCTTCGATACGTCTGGCCCATTCGGCGTGAAAGCGGGTGATTTCAGCCGCATAGCCAGCTTCGGCCATGGCATCACTCAGGCTTTTGCCAGACTCGTCAGCCAGTGCGGCACCAATCTGCGGTGAACGCGCCTGTAGTGCCTCTGCCAGTTTGTGCAAATACTGTGCACGCTCACAGGCAGGCAAGGCTGCCCAGCCTTTTTGTGCAGCTGTTGCCGCCTCGACTGCCGACAGCGCTTCGGCAGTGGTGGCAGCGGACACCTGCGCACAAGGCTGGCCGGTGGCAGGGTCCGCCACGATGAAACTGACATCGCTCTCGGGCTGGACAAAGCGGTTGTTGATGAAATTCTGATAGCACTGCATGGGGCCAAACTCCTTGACTAGAGTATTGGCTCCATCAAACCAGTCACCTATCCCGCGGTCAAAATAATTCCATGGATGAACATTTAATTTCACCCATGAAATTTACTGCCTTGCAGGACAGTCAGACCGTCAGAAAAAACCTGCATTTACAGCAGCCTCATTCACTCCTGGCGACGCCGCCAGGCTGCCAGCTCGCTCAGGCGCAAGCCACGTGGAAAAGGCCGGTGCTTGCCATGGGCAATGCGCTGTGAGCGGTAAATGCCGCTATGGCCAGAAAAATAATAACTGGCCACGCAGGCCAGCGCGGCGTAGATGCCCACCTCACTGCCAAACAGCTCCATCGCCATGATGGTGGAAGCCAATGGCGTGTTGGCCGCCCCGGCAAATACCGCGACAAAGCCCAGCCCGGCCAGCAGGGAGAACGGCAGGTGCAATAGCGGCGACAGGGCATTGCCCAGCGTGGCACCGATGAAAAACAGCGGCGTTACTTCCCCGCCCTTGAAGCCGCTGGCCAGTGACAGTACGGTCAGCCCCAGCTTGGCGGCAAAGTCATAGGCAGGCAGCGGCTGAGTGAAGGCATCCACAATGGTGGGAATACCCAGCCCGATAAAGCGCTCGGCACCGCTGGGCCAGACAATGGCCACCAGCAACACACCACCCAGCAAGGGCCGCAAGGGCGCATAGGACACATGGCGCTTGATCAGTGCCGACAAGGCATGAGTGCTGTTGGCAAACAGCTTGCCAACCAGGCCAAACAGCGCCCCGGCCACCAGCGTGGCCAGCAAGGTCCAGGCACTGAGCACGGGAAACTGGCTGATGGCGTAATGGGTGTGCTGCACGCCCCAGGCCAGACCCACCTGATCGGCCACGATGGCCGCCAGCAGGCTGGGAAACAGCGCGTCATAGCGCATGCGGCCAATGGCCAGCACCTCCAGCGCAAACACCGCCCCGGCCAGCGGAGTACCGAATACCGAGGCAAACCCGGCGGCAATCCCGCACATCAGCAGGATGCGCCGGTCGGCATTGCCCAGTCGCAGCAAGTGGGTGACCTGATCGGCCAGCGCGCCGCCCATTTGCACGGCGGTGCCTTCGCGCCCGACCGATGCGCCAAACAGGTGGGACATCACCGTGCCCCACAACACCAGCGGCACCATGCGCAGGGGCACGATGCGGGTGGGATCGTGGATTTCATCGATCAGCAGATTATTGCCGGCCTCCACCTGTCGGCCGTAGCGCAGGTAGACCCAGCCCACGGCAAAACCGGCCAGCGGCAGCAGAAACAACAACCAGGGCTGGCTTACGCGCAGGGACGTGGCCCACACCAGGCTGTGCAGAAAGAAGGCAGAAGCAGAACCGGCCAACAGGGCAACCAGGCAGGCCAGTAACAGCAGCTTGCTCATGCGCGGCAGCATGGCAAGGGTTTCGGAACGGGAAATGGCAGACATGGAATTCTTCTGAATGAGGACTCGAAATCACCCCCAATGCCGGAACATACTGACGCACCTGCAGCTCCCGGCACGGGATACCTGCAGGCATCATCAGCCCGGACGGGCGGTTCGCTGCCGCGACTTCCGGGCAGGAAGCAGCCAACAGGCGGGAGGAATGCCATCTCCCGAAGAAAACTCATGCTAGCGGCAAAGCCGGCCGGCGACAAGCAAAAAGCCGGGCGGCCCCAAAGGGACAGCCCGGCCAGACCAGCAGCAGAACAGGTATTAAACCGGCAGATCAGCCTCAGGACAGACTGTCGCCCGACTCATTACGTGTCTTGTACAGCGAATACAGCACGCCACCTGCCAGCAGGCCCAGTGTCACCACCAGCGACACGCCAGTCGGGATATGGAACTGCACCAGCTGGATATCGTTGAGATACACCAGCCCCACTTTCACCCCGATGAATACCAGCACCACGGCCAGCGAATACTTGAGGTATTCAAAGCGGTGCACCATGGCGGACAGGGCAAAGTACAGCGCGCGCAGGCCGAGGATGGCAAAGATGTTGGAGGTGTACACCAGGAAGGGGTCCTGGGTGATGGCAAAGATGGCCGGAATGCTGTCCACCGCAAAGACCAGATCGGCACTTTCCACCAGCAGCAGCGTCAGCAGCAAGGGGGTCGCCCACCAGCCTCGGCTCAGCCCGTGCTGCTCGCCACGCACCAGAAAATGATGGCCATGCAAGGTGGGTGTCAGGCGCAGGTGACGGCGCAGCCACTGATACAGCTTGTTGTCATCCAGCGACGGGTGGCTTTCCTCCTGGCTGAACAGCATCTTGACCCCGGTCAGCAACAGGAACAGGCCGAACAGCACCAGCACCCACTTGAATTCGGCCACCAGCACCGCCCCCAGGCCTATCATCAGCGCACGCAACACAATGACGCCCAGAATGCCCCAGAACAACACCCGGTGCTGATACAGGCGCGGCACCGCCATGCCGCTGAAAATCAGCGACATCACGAAGATGTTGTCCATCGACAGCGATTTTTCCACCAGATAACCGGTGAGGTACTGCATGCCGGCATCGCCACCGCGATACCACCACACCCATCCGCCAAACGCCAGCCCGATGGCAATGTAAAAGGCCGACAGCTTCAGGCTTTCACGCACCCCGATTTCGTGGTCGTCCTTGTTGAGCACGCCCAGGTCAAATGCCAGCAAGGCCGCAACGATGCCCATGAACATCAGCCACATCCACAAGGGCGTGCCGGCAAACAACAGATTCAGCCATTCCATTGTTTTCATCTTTCCTTTTGGTTCACTGCCATGACGGCAGGTGACCGGATAAAACGTAGATGAGCAGGCCGGGCCTGCTCATCGTTCACTCCTGAAACCGCCCGGATGAATCAGCGCGCAGCCTGCAAGGCAGCGATGCGCGACTCCAGCGACGGGTGGCTGGACATCAGCCCCATCAGGCCGGCGCCACCGGAAATACCGGACGCAGCCATGTTCTGCGGCAGTTCACCAGCATGCACGCCACCCAGACGGTGCAGCGCGGCAATCATCGGCTGCGGGCTGCCCAGCAGCTTGGCCGCACCGGCATCGGCACGGTATTCACGCTGACGCGAGAAGTACATCACGATGAAAGAGGCCAGGATGCCGAACACGATTTCACACACGATGACAGTAATGAAGTAGCCGATACCGGTACCGCTGGACGACTCCTCGTCATTGCGGCGCAGGAAGTTGTCCACCACATAACCCACCACACGGGCCAGGAAGAAGACAAAGGTATTCACCACGCCCTGAATCAGGGTCAGCGTCACCATGTCGCCATTCTGGATATGGGCAATTTCATGGGCCAATACGGCTTCCACTTCCTGCTCGGTCATCGAGGCCAGCAAGCCGGTGGACACCGCCACCAGCGAATTGGACTTGCTGGCACCAGTGGCAAAGGCATTCGGCTCGCCCTCATACACGGCAACTTCCGGCATCGGCAGGCCGGCACGGTCGGCCAGCTTGCGCACGGTAAACAGCAGCCAGCGCTCGGTTTCGTTAGCCGGCTGCTCAATCACACGGGCACCGGTGCTCCACTTGGCCATGGTCTTGGACATCCACAGCGAAATGAAGGCACCGCCAAAGCCCATCAGGGCGGCAAAGGCCAGCAGGCTGCCCATGTTCAGGCCGCCGGCGGTGATGAAGCGGTTGATACCCAGTAACTGGGCGGCGATGCTCAGCACCAGCATCACCGCAATATTGGTGGCGATCAGCAGAATCACGCGTTTCATGATCTATCCCCTCGGTGGTGGTTGGTTGATGGCCCGTATCCCTTACGTGGCCACGACATTCAGATGCTGCATGATAGATGTTTCTTCGCCACGAAAAAATCAAATAAAATAGTAATGTTCTTACGATTTTTTCGAATCATCATGCTCAGCCATCTCAACTACAAGCATTTGCATTATTTCTGGGCCGTGGCACGCGCCGGCAGTGTGACTGCCGCCGCCCAGCAACTGGGCATGAGCGCCCAGACGGTCAGCGGCCAGATCTCCCGGCTGGAGCAGCAAATCGGCCGCGCCCTGTTCAAGCAGCAAGGACGTGGCCTGGTGCTGACCGAGGCAGGGCGCATGGCACTGACCTATGCTGACCGCATCTTCCAGCTGGGCGAGGAGTTGCAGGAGCTGCTGGCTGACGAACAACTGGACAACACCCTGCGCCTGAGCAGCGGAGTCAGCGATGTGCTCCCCAAAAGCATTGCCTATCGCCTGCTCCAACCGGCGCTGGCCTTGCCGCAGCGCTTGCGGCTGCAATGTACCGAAGGTGCGTTCGATCAATTGCTGCATGAGCTGGCCAGTCATAGCCTGGATCTGGTACTGGCCGACCGCCCTGCCCCGGCAGCCGGACAGCAAGCCATGCAATCGCATTTGCTGGCACGCTGCCCGGTGATGATCTACGCCACGCCAGAGCTGGCCGCGCGCTATCAGGCGGACTTCCCGCACAGCCTGCACCGCGCGCCCTTGCTGCTCCCCAGCCGTGACAATGTGCTGCGGGCGCAACTGGAGCATTGGCTGGACGAGCTGGGCATACGGCCGGAAATCGTGGGGGAATTCAAGGATGGCGCGTTGTTGCAAACCTTTGGCGAACAAGGCGCGGGCCTGTTTCCTGCCCCGGCATTTTCTGCTGATGACATTACCGGAAACGGCAAGCTGGGCCTGCTGGGGCAAGTCAGTGGAGTGGAAGAACACTATTACGCCATCACCAACCGCCGTAAATTGCAGCACATGGCGGTTCAGGCCATTATTCAGCAAACTCTTGCTGCAGAACGCTGAACGGAAAAATGACACTCGCGATCCGGATTAATCCATTCTGGATTGAACTGAATTAACATAAGAATAGTCTGATATTGCCTTTGCCAGCCCTTGCCCAGCCAGGCCATGTCTCCGGCAAGTCCTCAGAGCAGCGCTGTTTTGCACGGCGCTGTGCAGCGGAAACTGCTGCGACACGGCCTGATGCCACACTGCCCGGCCCCGCGGGCTGGTACCAACAACGGAGCGCTGTTCACCTTGCCACATACCACGCTAGACACCTTGTTTTTCGACCTGCAGCAGGGAAACATCACCCCGGGTGCGGCACTGGCCGACCTGGTGCGCCAGCTGCGCCCCTCCCATGCCGACAAGCATGAACAGGCGGTAATGAACATGCGTGCGCTCAGCTGGCTGCTGGAGCACAACGCCGACTACCGCCAGGCCTTGCGCAGCGCCTTGCTGGAGTTACTGACCCAAACCCGCCAGATTCCGCTGTATACCGAGTCCGGCATCCTCGCCAATACCGGCTTTTTCTCCACCCTGTCCAAGCGGGTGGGTGAACGGCTGCTGCCCATGCCGGTACGGGAAGATTCGCTACAAGACCGTTTTGGCCGCCTGTTTCGCTGGAAGCGGGATCATGTCTGGCTGGCCGGTATTCCGGACGACACCTGGCAGCAGCTGTGGCAAGCCATGGCCTGGCATGAAGAACAAGACCGCACCGGCTGGACCCAGACCCGCCTGCAAATGGTGGAGGCGGTGCAAATCCTCAGCGCGCGGGTCACGGCCATTGGCCTTGAGCCAGAACTGGTGCGGGTGTATCCGGACATCGAACGCTTCGAATCGCCCTTCCTGCACCTGAACGCCGCCGTGTTGAGCTATGCCGACAGCTATCGCCAGGCACTGGCGGATGGCACTGCTCTGGCGGAGGACGACAAGCACATTCTGGTATTGCTGGAGCAATGCGAGCTGATTCTGGGCAAGATCCGCAAGAATGCCTCGCGCAATGGCATCTCGGTCAATCTCACTTATCAGGCCCTGCGCTTGCTGCAAAGCCTGAACCGCCTGCGTGCCCTGCTGTGCCTGCTGGAACCGGATCACGACCCGGCGCGCAATCCTGCGCTGTTCCACCTGCTACTGGACTTTGCCCGGGCGGAAAACCGCAAGTACAGCGTCAGCGATGTGTTCAAATCCAATACCGAACTGCTGGCCCTGCAGGTAACCGAACATGCCGGCCGCCATGGCGAGCACTATATTGCCGAAACACGGCGGGAATGGAGCAGCATGGCGCGCGCGGCCATGGGTGCCGGGCTGATTGTCGGCGTGATGGCGCTGATCAAGCTGCTGCTGGCCCAGGCTCACCTGCCCTTGCTGTGGGAAGGCCTGGCTTATGGCATGAACTACGCCATCGGCTTCATCATCGTGCAGCTGTTGCACTTCACCATTGCCACCAAGCAACCGGCCATGACGGCAGCACGTATTGCTGCGGCGCTGCATCAGCAGGAAAAGAGCGGCAGCCGCGTTGCACTGGATGATCTGGCCGATCTGGTCACCAAGGTCATGCGCACCCAGTTTGTCGCCATTCTGGGTAATGTGCTGCTGGCCATCCCCACTGCCGCACTGATTGCCTATGGCTGGCAGGCCTTGTTCGGTACACCGGTGGTGTCGACAGAAAAGGCAGCACACCTGCTGCATGATCTGGACCCGTGGCACAGCCTGGCCTTGCTGCATGCCGGCATTGCCGGGGTTTACCTGTTCCTGTCCGGGCTGATTGCCGGTTATTACGACAACAAGGCCATTTACCGGCGCATTCCGGAACGGCTGGCCAACCACCCGCTCTTGAACAGATTGCTGGGCAAGCACCGCGCCTGGAAGCTGGGGCATTATGTGGAACACAATCTGGGCGCACTGGCCGGCAACTTCTATTTCGGCCTGTTTCTGGGCCTGACCGGCACCATCGGCATCATGCTGGGTTTGCCGCTGGACATCCGGCACATTACCTTCTCGGCCGCCAACCTGGCTTTTGGCCTGGTGACGCTGGATTTCCAGTTGCCGCTGGCGCAGATGGCACTCTATGCCGGCGGTGTGGCGCTGATCGGTCTGACCAACCTGGCAGTCAGTTTCATTCTGGCCTTGTGGGTGGCGCTACGGTCGCGCAAGCTCTCCGGACATCAGGTATTGCCCCTGCTGCCCTTGCTGTTCAAACGCTTTATCCGCCAGCCCTTGCAGTTTTTCATTCCGCCAGCCGGCAGTCCGGCCGAGCCGGATACGGAAGGCAGCAAGGAAGTCTGACGCCTTACAGCGACGGCCATGACAATTCCATAACAAGAAAAGGGGATTGGCGATATACGGAAGGAATGACGTCGGTTAAACTGGCCGGTCATTTCCTTTACCTTCCGTGCACTGATGAGCCTGCGCCGTATTTTTGACAGCATCATCACCCGTCTGGTGATCATGGTGGTTTGCCTGGTGAGCCTGGGTACGGTGGTGCGCTATTTTGCGCTGGGCAGTTTTTTGCGCCAGGACCTCAGTACCGTGGTGCAGGAACAGCAACAGACACTGGCCAGCTATGTCGCGCGTGATATCGATGAAAAAATCACCCAGCGCGAGGCGCTGCTGGATCAACTGGCCGCAGACCTGCCACAGCAACTGCTGCAACAACCTGCCGCCCTGCAGGATTGGCTGCGTCAGCACTACCGCTACCAGAGCCTGTTTCCCGGCGGCCTGTTTGTCACCACCGCCCAAGGCCGGGTGATTGCAGATTACCCTACCGCACCGGGACGCCAGAACCACAGTTACACGGACCGCGACTATATCCACGCGGCCCAGCAAGGCAAACGCTATATTGGCAAGCCGGTGACCGGTTACGCCTTGCGCATTCCCATCCTGCCGATGGCCACTCCCTTGTTTGACCACAATATGCAGGTGACGGCCATCCTGGTCGGCATCACTCCGCTGTCCGCCCCCGGCTTTCTGGATGTGATGCAGAAATCCCGTATCGGCAATGGCAAAGGCGGATTCCTGCTGCTATCGCCACGCGACAAAATGTTTGTTGCCGATACCCAGAAGCAACTGACCATGACCCCCTTGTCCCCTGTCGGCGTCAACCCGCTGCAGGATACCGCCCTGAGCAGCTACCACAGCACGGAAATCACCACCAACATGCGGGGTGAGGAGGAAGTGTCCACTACAGTAACAGTCGCCAGTACCGGCTGGCTGGTAGTGGCGCATACGCCGGCCAGTGAAGCCTTTGCCACGGTCAGGCATGCGCAAGGCTTTGCCGTGCGCGGTGCCATCATTGCCACCGTGATGTTTGCCATGCTGGCCACCCTGTGCATGTATTTCGTGCTGCGCCCGCTGTTCCAGGCGGCGGAGGATGCCGAGCGGATGACGCGCGGCGAAACCCCGCTGGTTCCCTTGTCGATCCGGCGCAATGATGAAGTCGGCCACCTGATTGCCGCCTTCAATCGCTTGCTGGGCAAATTGCACGAACAGCAAGGCCAGCTGGAGCGTATTGCCCACCACGACCCGCTGACCGGCCTGCCCAACCGCCGCCTGCTGGCAGACCGCCTGAAACTGGCCTTAGCGCAGTCGCGCCGCCACGGCACCCACCTGGCCCTGTTGTTCATGGACCTGGACGGTTTCAAGCAAATCAACGACAGCATGGGGCACGAAGCAGGTGACGAGGCCCTGCGCATGGTGACCGCCCGCCTGCAAGCCATCGTGCGCGAGACCGATACCCTGGCGCGTATTGGTGGCGACGAGTTTGTCCTGTTGATGTGCAATCTGGATGAGCACGCGGCCGAAGCAGTACGCACCGTGGCTGAGAAATGCATTCAGGCCATGCAGGAGCCATTGCACATCGGCACCCATGCCTACAAGGTGGGTATTTCCATCGGCCTTAGTCTGGCCGGGCCCGACAGCACGGCCGATTCACTGATGCAGGAAGCTGATCAGGCCATGTATCTGGCCAAGCATGCCGGCGGTGATTGCTACCGTTTCAATTAGCGCCAGCCTGCTGCCATTCATGCTGCATTGCACTTTTTATACCTACAAAAGTACCGGGCCGGGACACTTTGTTTGACCATGATCAAGCCCGCTTCAGCCGCATGTAAAAACAGCATTTCATCACTGATTTTTTTGACTCAGACACGAAATTCCACTGTCCCTATTTTCAACAACAGTGAATAAGACCAAGCCGCGCTCCATATACTACAAATCAATCAATGCCGGGAATCAGCCTTTGGAACAGGCTCCTTCGGGGAGACTGGACGCCATCAACCCGGCTTGTCGTGCAGGCAGTCTTGCCCGGCTGCTCACCCCCTGCCCGTGACGTTTGCTGTTGCTTCCATCCAATAACAGAAGGAGACGGTAATGTTGATCGGTGTACCCAAGGAAATCAAAAACCACGAGTACCGCGTGGGTCTCACCCCTGCTGGCGTGCGCGAACTGGTTGCCCATGGCCACAAGGTACTGGTGCAGACCCAGGCTGGCCTCGCCATCGGTTTTACGGACGAACAATACATACAGTCCGGTGCCTCCATTGCGTCCTCTGCCGAAGATGTCTTTGCCCGCGCCGAGATGGTGGTCAAGGTGAAAGAGCCGCAGCCGGTGGAATGCCGTCTGCTGCGTCCGGGACAAATCCTGTTCACCTACCTGCACCTGGCACCGGACCCGGAGCAGACCAAGCTGCTGACCGAATCCGGCGCGGTGGCCATTGCCTATGAAACCGTCACCGACGAGCGCGGTGGCCTGCCACTGCTGGCACCGATGTCGGAAGTAGCTGGCCGCATGGCCATTCAGGCGGGTGCCCATGCGCTGGAGAAAGCCCAGGGCGGCCGTGGTGTATTGCTGGGCGGCGTGCCCGGCGTCGCCCCGGCACGGGTGGTGGTGATTGGTGGTGGCGTGGTCGGCCTGAATGCGGCCCGCATGGCCGCCGGGCTGGGTGCCGATGTAACCATTCTGGACAAGTCTCTGCCGCGCCTGAAAGAAATCGACATGGTGTTTGGCGGCCGCATCAAGACTCTGGTATCCAATACCGCCAATATCGACGAATCCATCCGCGAGGCGGACATGGTAGTGGGTGCCGTGCTGATTCCGGGTGCTGCCGCGCCCAAGCTGGTAACCCGCGCCATGCTGGGCAATATGAAACCCGGTGCGGTACTGGTGGATGTGGCCATCGACCAGGGTGGCTGTTTTGAAACCAGCCGAGCCACGACACATCAGGACCCCATCTACGTGGTAGACGGCATCGTGCATTACTGCGTTGCCAACATGCCCGGCGGCGTGGCACGCACTTCCACCCAGGCTCTGAACAATGCCACCCTGCCCTTCACTCTGGAGCTGGCAGACAAGGGCTGGCGTCAGGCCCTGCTGGATAATGCCCACCTGCGTAACGGCCTGAACGTCTGTCACGGCAAGATCACCTACAAGGCCGTGGCGGATGATCTGGGTTATTCCTATGTGGACCCGGTAGAGGCCATCAAGGCAGCCTCCTGAGCGGAAACAGCAGTAAAAAACCGCTGCCCATGTAATGGGTCAGCGGTTTTTTTTCGTCCATCTGCCGGGTAATGGCCCGGTAGCAGGGGGTATCCCTGTCACTCCCGGCGGATTACTCAGCCAGCAGCTTTTGCACCACATCGATATAGCCTTGCTTGGCTTCATCGCTGGCCATGCCCTTGAGCTTGTCCCAGGCATCGTATTTGGCGCGGTTGATGAAATCCATCATGCCCGGACGCTCACCGGATACATCCCCTTCGCTCGCTTGCTTGTACAGCGCATACAGTTGCAGCAGGGTCTGGTTGTCCGGACGTTCGGACAGCGAGGTAACGTCAGCCTGGGCCTGGGTGAACAGTGTATTCAGATCAGACATGTTTCTTCCTTCGTGGTCGGATAAAAAAGCGGTATGTTCCGCTGTACTGTAAGCGGTCCTTGCCACTGGGGCCGGACCTGCCCGGCTAGGCCGGGATGGCTGAATTTAGCATGAAACCGGCAAGCGTGCTTGCCACCGCTTGCCACGAACTGATGCGCCCTCACTGGGCAGCCGAAGCATCGCTGTCACCCTGCGGGCCGATGCGCACCAGCTTGAAACTTTTCACCGCACGGCCGTCGCGCACTGCCGGATAGAACCTGGCCTGACGGAACACTTCAATCAATGGTTGTTCCACCCCTGCAGGCTGCGCAGACACCAGTTGCACGGCATCCACCGTACCCTGCTCGTTGATATACACCCGCAAGGTGACATCCACATCGTCCATGCCCAGCCCGTAAGGAGCCAGCAGCACAATGGGCACTTGTTCCAGCGCCACCACATCCACCTGCCGGGCGGCGTAGTAGACATCCACACCCCATTGCTGGGCATCCGCATCCGTATCAGTCGTTGCCGCTGTGGCAGTCTGCACAGGCAGCGGCTGATCGGCCGCAACAGCCGGCTGACTGGCCTGCGGTGCGCTGGCAGGTGCTTGCCGTGCCGGCGTTTCAGCTATCAAGACCTGGGGAGCACTGGCTTGTTTGGGCAGGTGGTGCTGGCTGTGGCCTGTCATGATTTCCGGGCTGACTGGCGGTTTTTTCACCAACGGCAAGACGGGTGGTGAGGGTGGTGCGGGCTGTGCTGGCCTGGCTAGCGGCGTGGGCTGACCTTGCAAACGCACATGCAAGGGCTGTGGCTTGCCTTGCGGGCTGCCATCCGGCAGCAGCCGCAACAGCAAGGGGCCGTGCAACAGCAAGGACAGGCTGAGCGCCAGCATCAGCCTGTCTGCATCACCAAGCGCAGACCAGTGCCAGGACCCCGGCAGCCAGCGCAGCCCGAAAGGCAGCTTCATGATGCAAAGGAATGCTGGCAGGACGTTTACTTGGCATCCAGCAGCTTTTCGATGTCTTCCTTGGCAATGGCTCCCGGCACCAGACGGCCATTGGCAAACAGCAAGCCCGGCGTGCCGGTGATGCCAAGCTCGTCACCCAGCGCTTCCACCTTGTCCAGCGCCCTGGTATCGCACTTGTCGCTGCCGGTCAGCTCCTGGCCATCGCGCATGAAGGCAGTCCAGGTTTTCAGCCTGTCCTTGGAACACCAGATCTGACGGGCCTTGCGCGGTGCATCCGGATGCAGCTGGGCCAGCGGGTACAGGAAGGTGTAAATGGTGACATTGTTGATGCCCGGCAGACTTTCACGTTCCAGCTGCTTGCAGTACGGGCAGTCCGGGTCGGTAAACACCGCCAGCTTGCGTGCGCCGTTGCCACGGACTTCCTTGATGGCGTACTGCAGTGGCAGTTTGTTGAAATCCACGTGATTGAGCTCGGCCATTTTCTTTTCAGTCAGGCTGGCCTTGGCATCGGCATCAATCAGGTCGCCAACGAACAGGTATTTGGCCGAAGCATCGGTGTAGACAATCTGCTTGCCCTTCACCACCACTTCAAAAATGCCTTTTACCGGCGTTTCGCTGACGCTGAGCACCTGACGATTGGGGAAGCGGGTAGTGAAGGCTTTCTGTACCTGCTCGGTGCCGGTGGAGGTGGCATTGGCATTGCAGGCCGTCATGGTGAGCAACAGGGTGCCAGCCAGCGCCAGCGCTTTTACAGTGGTGTTCATTCAATATCCTCAGGTTCAGAAGCCAATGGCATGACGGGCGAACTGACGCTTGAGCGGGGTCAGCCGGTTAGTCAGGCTCAGGCCGGTATTGCGCAGCCAGGACAGGCCGGGCACATGTTGGGTATGGAACAGCCGGTACAGGCCGTCACAGGTGAACTGCATGGTTTTTACCGCTTCGCGCCGCTCGCGCTCGTAACGACGCAACAGCATCCAGTCGCCGGCATCACCCGGTGATTGCAGCAAGGCGGCCAGTTGCGCCGCATCCTGAAAGCCCAGGTTGACGCCCTGCCCGGCCAGCGGGTGCACGGTATGGGCGGCGTCGCCTACCAGCGCCAACCGCTGGCTGACCACAGCCGCGGGCTGGATCAGCCGCAGCGGGAACGCTGCCGCCGGACCAAGCAGGCCCAGATGTCCCAGTTGGTGATTGCCGGCTGCCGCCACGCGGGCACACAGTTGCTCGGGGGACAAAGCCATCAGTTCATCAGGCTTGGCAGTAGACCACACCATGGAAATGCGATTCCCTGCCATGGGCAGCCAGGCCAGAATGCTGTCGCCAGTGAACCACTGGCGGGCAATGTTGCCATGCGGCTTTTCGCAGCTGAAATTGGCCACCACTCCGCTTTGGCCATAAGGCTTGATGCTGGCGGCCAGATCGGTCTGGCTACGCACCCAGGAATTGGCCCCGTCGGCCCCTACCACCAGGCTGGCTTGCAGCACCCGGCCATCGTCCAGCGTCAGGCTGGCCGTGCTGGCGGTGGTGGAGAGTGAGGCAGGTCGCACACCAGTCAGACAGCGGACCGGGCTGGCAGCCAGCCGCTGCCACAGGCTAGCCAGCAACCAGCGGTTTTCCACAATCCAGGCCAGGGCGCTGGCACCGGCATCGCTGGCGGCAAACTGGATGCGGCCACCAGCATCGCCAGAAACATCCATGCTGGCGATGGTGCCGACGCGGGACATGTCGGGCCAGGCTTGCAGTTGTTCCAGAAAACGGCGGTTAAGCGGGCTGACCGCGTAAATGCGGGCATCCCAGCCTTGCTCCAGATCGTCAAAGCGTGCGTCTGAGCCTTCCAGCAAGGCAATCTTGCGTCCGCTATCTGCCAGCGCCAGTGCCAGGCTGGCACCTACCAGGCCACCACCAACGATGATGACGTCGTACTGTGTCATGTATTGCTTTCCTAAAGCCCGAATACCAGATGGCGGGCAAATGCACGGCGCAGGGGCGGCACACTGTCCAGCGTGCTCATGCCCACGCCGCGCAAGGCGCTGACCAGGGCCGAGTCACCATCAAACAGCTTGATCAGGCCATGGGTGAAACCCACCACGGCATGGCTGTCCAGTTTACGGCTGGCGGCATATACCGCCAAGGCAGCTGCATCGCCCGGATCGCTGACCTCGTTCAGGGCATCGGTCAGGCCGATGGCATCACGCAGGCCCAGGTTCAAGCCCTGCGCTGCCACCGGATGCATGGTCTGGGCCGCGTTGCCAATCAGCACCACCCGGCCACTGCTGACACGGTTGACCTGACGCAGTGCCAGCGGAAAGCTGGCACGCGGGCCGATGGATAGCACCTTGCCCTGGCGCTCGCCAAAAGCTTGCTGCAACTCGGCCATCACCTGTTCATCCGGCGCTTGTTGCAAGGCCTTGGCGTCGTCGTGGCTACGCGTCCACACCAGCATGTAATTGTCACCGTGTGGCAGCAGGGCAAACGGCCCCTGCTTCGAGAAGCGTTCATACGCCACACCGGCCGGCGGCTGTTCGGTGCTGACTTCGGCCAGAACCGCGCATTGCTGGTAGTCATGTACCAGGCGCTTGATACCGGGCAGGCTGTCCGCCAGCGCACCGCCTTCAGCCAGCACCACCAGACGGGCAGTGAGGCTGATATCGCCATGCACACCGCTGGTTTTCACCGTGGCGTAGCAGGCCATGCTGTTGACCGCCTCGACGCGGGTTTCCCACCACACCTGCACCCCGGCTTGCTCCAGCCGGGCATTGATGGCGAGGGTGAGCGCCGGATAATCCACCACCACGCCCAGATGCGGCAGCTTGAGATCAGCCGCATCCAGCCGGGTACGGCCAAACGCCCCCTGCTGCGACACATGCACGCTGTCGATCTGGCTGGCGGACAAGTCCTCCGGCCATGCGCCGGAAGCTGCCAGCGCTTCCCGGCTATACCAGGACAGTGCCAGCGCGCGCGCATCGGTCAGCGGCGCATCCTTGGCGCGTGCTTCCACCAGCAGCACCCGCC
>NZ_LNQV01000054.1 GCF_001515305.1 Aquitalea pelogenes | reverse complement strand
TGTCCGGCAGTGAACCACTTGGCGGCTCAACTACTTCTTGCCCGTCTTTTCTGAGCTGCCTGTCCGGCAGTGAACACCAGAACTGCCCCGGCCTTCGCGGCCATGAATTTCTGAGCTGCCTGTCCGGCAGTGAACCTGAAAAGCAGTTCAAACTCAGCGACAGCAATTTTCTGAGCTGCCTGTCCGGCAGTGAACTAGACCACTTTACGCTGGTTTGCTTGGCCAGTCTGGCTGTGGGCCAGTTTGGCTTCGAAAACCTTTCTTTGCTGCTGTGTTGTAACTGATTGATTTTTAAAGATCATGGGTCCGCGCAAAAAAAGGGTTGCCACCGTTCTCCGGCAGCAACCCCTCGTGTCACCAGCTGGGCAGGGTGGCGCTGTTGCTCAGGCCGTAGCTGTTGAACTCACCGCTCACCGCTTGCGTGACTGCGTGCTGGTCGATAAACAGCAAGAAGCGTTGGCCGGTACTGCTGCTGTCCAGGGTGATGTAGGGCAGGGACAGGCGTCGTGCCTTGCTGTCTGGGATAAGGCGGTATGCTTCAGTGCTATCCATGTTTTTGCGGCGCATCAGTCGGGCGCGTTCGCGGGCCGGGTTGCTTTTGGCTTGCCGCCGCTGTACGCGAATGACCTGGGTGGTGGCGGGTACCGGGCGGATGTTGCCAATCAGCGCGTAATCGGCAAAGCCGCTGGCCCAGTGGCTGGCCATCAGGCTGTCCAGTGAGGCGGCGCTGCCATGCAGGCGCAGGGTTGCGCCCAGGCTGGGCGGGGCTGGGTCTTTGTCTTGCTGCTTGCCGGTGCTGTAGCCGGGAAAGCTGACGCCAATGTCGCGGCGTTGCTGCTTGCTCAGCACGCGGTGCAGCTTGGCGTACAGGGCTGCCAGCAAAACCGTGGCGTTGAAGTCGGCATCCGGCAGCAGGCGGATATCCAGGTAGTGGTCCATCAGCCGGCCTCGCCAAATACGCCGCCACGAATCAGGGTGGCGATGACAAAGTGCTGTTGTTCGGTGTCCGGTTTGCTGTCTTTCAGCACCCAGTTGTCCAGCAGGGTGTAGAAATCCTGCTTTTGTTTGGGCTGGCGGTAGGCTTTGCCCTGGGTGGTGACGGAGCCGTAGGGTTCGATGGCGATGGGGCCGTTGTCGGCGGCTTCCGGATACCAGGTGTCGATGGTGCGCAGGGCGTTGCCGATTTTCTGCGAGTGGATGGCGGCAATGCGGGCATTACCTTGTTGCACCAGGTAGAGGGTTTTGCTTTTGTCGCCACGGCCCCGGTCCAGAATCAGTTCCTGGCTGGGGAATACTTCCTGGCCGTTGCCACTGCGCACGTAGGCATCGATGTGTAGCAGCACGTGCTGGCTGCCGGCCAGCCCTTCGGCAATCAAGGCACCCAGGCGGTCTACCTGTTCATTGCTTTCCAGACTGCGCAGGCTGAGGGCCAGCGCGTCGAAGCGCCAGCTTTGCACGGCGGCACCGTCTTGCCATTGGGCAATGTGAATCTCTACTTGCTCGGCGCCCACGCGGTTGCGCCACAGGAAGCGGCCATTGGCCAGGTTGGTGGCATAGCGGCGTGCCAGTTCGCCAAAGCCGTGTTCCTGACGGTAGCCGTCTATGGTTTGTAGCAGTTTGCTGCGGTAGTCGGCCTTGTTGCAGGCGGAAGGTTCGCCTACGCCGCCCAGTACACGCAGGGTGAAGCTGACTTTCAGGGTGTCGGCGTCATGGGGCAGGGTGGCCACGTCCACGGTTTGCAGATTGGGGTTTTCAATCATGGCATCCAGTTTGAGCGGGTCCTGATCCTTGGTTTTCAGGCGGTTGGAAATGGTGCCGCGCACCAATTTTTCGCGTACTTCCACGTGTGGCCAGCGCTGGCTTGCTGTGCGTTCTTCCCATTGGCCGGCGTAAAACAGCGCATCGGATGGGTCCAGTTTGCGTTCGAATGCGAGGACGGAGGCGTTTTCCAGTTTGCTCATGCGAGTTCTCCCAAAATGGCTGGTTCGGTGGCGCGGGTAAGGTGGTAGTCGTTGTGGCAGCGGTATACGCCGCTGCTGGCGTCGTGGCTGGGGTACCACAGCAGTTGTCGGTAGTCGGTAAGGCAGTGCGGGCTGAGCCATTCGCCCAGTGAATACAGGCTTTCGACAAAGCGCACCGGTGTGGTTTCGTCGCGGCAATGGGCGACGCTGCCGGGCGGGTACAGCGGCGACAGTGCGCCATAGCCCACCGGTAGCGGCACAATCCAGCCTTGGCCTTGCTGGCGCGAGTGCTGCCAGCTTACCTGGCCTTGTTCATCGGCTACCGGGTAGTGATTCAGGCGGCACTGGTCCAGCCAGGCGTCCAGTCGGCTACCGTCGGCGGCCTCGCCCGGCTGGGCTGGCGGTAGCAGATCGTCACGGGCCAGCAGTGCATAGCCGGGCATCAGCCAGCGGCGCAGTTGGCGGAATTGGCGTTGTTGCTCGTCTGTCGATTCTGGCAGGTGCTTCAGCCTGGGCTGCAAGCGGCTGCGGCCGGGCAGTATGCTGCCGCCCGCCACGCGCAGGGTGTGCAGTGTTTGCTGGATACGGGTGGCAAGTTGATCCAGCTCTGCCTGGCTGGCACCGGACAGTGTATTTCCCAGTGTCAGGCCGAATACCAGGGATAGCTCCAGATGAATGCGGCCTTCTTCCACAATGGCGGCGGTGCTGCCGTCCTTGTTCAGCGGGTTGCGGCTGAGGTTGAAGCGCTGCACGTAGTCGCCATTGGTTTGCGCCTGATAGTGGTGGTTGATGATGCCCACACCAACCATGTCCAGGTCCAGCTCTGGCCCCAGTTTGCGTCGTAGTGCAGTCATCAGGCCGGTAAAGGCGGTGGGGCCGGGGTGGCCCCAGCTGTGCGGGCCGCTGATGGCATTGGCGTTTTGTATGCGCAGGTGGGGAATGTGCAGTAGGGCGTTAATGTTGGGCAGGCGGTGTGGCGTCATGCCGGTGCTCCTTGTTGCAGGCGGTCCAGCTGGCCTTGCCAGCCAGCGTCCTGGGCCAGTTCGCGCCGCCAGAAGTCGAATTCCGCTTCGGCCAGCTGCAGGCCTTTGCCTTCCAGGTGGCGGTTCAGCCAATAGGCAAAGTCTGTTGCCAGTTGTTGTGGCCAGTCCTGGCATTCGAATTGCAGATTGAAGTCGGCGTCCTGCTCGGCGCGGTAGGGGTCCAGCCAGCATTGCTGGGCAAAGGGCAGCAGGCAGTCGGGGTGGTCAGTCCAGCCGGGTGGCTGGCTGTTGCTGTAGGCAGAGCCAAATTGCAGCAGTTCGTCAAACAGCTGGCCCAGATAGCGCTCGCGCCGCTGCCGGATATGGATGTTGTTATTCACCGGTTTGAGGTGGCTGAGGAAGTCGCCAAATTCGCGCAGCAAGGTGCGCACTGCCTGGCGTTTGCCAAAGCGGCGGAAGGCGTTGTCCAGCTGGTAAAGCGGGCGGATTTCCGAGCTGTCCCAGTGCGGCGGCAGGCTGGCCAGCAGGTAATTGCTGCCACGGCGTTCGCTGTTGAGTTGCGAGATATTCTGCGGTTTGGTGCCGCCTTTTTTCTCTTCCGCTAGTTGCGGGTAGTCGTGGTAGCCGTGCGGGTGGTGGCTGCCGTCGCGTTTCGCCTGACGTGCGGCCTTGGCGGCGTCGCCAAAGCGGTGTTCCTGAATGCGGCCATACAACCAATGGCTGAGCGCGCTGGAGTTGAGGATGGACAGCAGGTGGTAATGGCTGTCGTCATTGGCATCAGCGGGGTAGTTGTCCGGCGACACCGGCCAGTAGATTTGTTTGGCCAGCACATGGGAGGCAGGGCCGCCTGCTGGCTCGGTAATGCTGCAAAAGGCGGCACGCCACTGACTGGCGGTTTCGTGGTCGTGGTGCAGGGCCTGCAACAGGTCAGCATCGTCTGCTTGCAGCATCTGCAACAGGGTTTGGCCCTGGTATTCCAGTTTGAGGAATTTGTAGACATCCAGCGCGGCGGCATTGCCCACCACGTCACTGGCAAAGTCACTCAGGCAGTGGGTGCCGATTTCCAGCCTGGAGGGCAGGCTGTCGGGGGGAGCAAACAGGCTGCTGCCTCGGGCATCCGGGTGAGTGGATTTTTGCGGGTGTGTCACCAATTGCAGTTGGGTCACGCGCCGGGCGGCATCGGCCAGCCAGCTGTGCGGCTGATACTGTGCGTTCAGTTCGCTACGTTTGGGGTCGTCGGGGGAGAGTTTGTCCAGCTTGTCGTTAAGGCGGCTGCCGATAAATGCAGCAATCAATTGCTGCAAGGCCTGACTGCGTGGGATTGCTTGCTCCATAGCCTCCACCTGTTGGTTATGACGGATAAGCCTGTATTGTTGTCAATGTCTTTGGCATTGGCAGGTGAAATTAACATCCGAATGACATGTTCTCAAGCGAGATGCATCTGTATGACAGCTGGAATTGATGTGGATTAAGGCTTCTATCAGCCGGCTTTTTATCCGAATGTGCCTAGCGTTTGCGCCCAAACCCCAGTGCCGGATGAAACAGCCAGCCTTCATCGCTGTCCTTGTCAGCACGTAAACGCAGCCTGCCGTAGCGGTGGGCGCAATCTTCCACTGGCATGTCCAGTGTGCTGGCCAGTCGTTCCAGCTCGGTCAGATAGTCGCTGCTGCCCCAGGGACGGATGCCCTTGCCGCACAGCAGGGTGTGATCGGCAATGAGGTGTAGCAGGTGATTGCTTTGTAGCCAGTCAATCTGGCTGCGCTGCTTGCCTTGTTCCAGGCGCAGCAGGCTGAGGCCGCTGGCGCTGTCTTCATCCGGTAGCAATGCCAGTTCCCATTCGTCGCCATGGCTCAGGCGGAAGGGCTGCTTGTGTTGCAGGGCGCCGTGCAGCATGGCATGCGGCCATTGCCAGCAGGTGGCGGCGCAGAGTTTTGCTTCGCCAGTGCTGTTGCGGCGCAGCCCCGGTGTGTGGGTCTGGTTGAGGTCGACTTGCAGGCGGTGGTGTTCCAGGTCTGTCAGGCTGTGGGTGGGGCGCTGTTCTGCCTCGGGGCGGGCCAGCAGGCGCGGGCGGGAGTCCGGGTGCTGGTATTCTTCGGTGCGCAGCAAGATGTTCAGGTCCTGTTCCTGTAGGGGGAAGTCCTTGTTTTCGAAGCCGGGGCGGCAATAGGCCGGTTTCTTGCCCAGCCAGGCGGCCAGGTTGTATTGCAAGATCAGCAGATTGCGTACGCTCCATGGCTGTGGCCAATGGCGGCGCACCCGGCCAGCCAGCTGGATGAGCGAGCGCATGGAGGAAGGTTCGGCAATCGCCCAGTTGTAGCAGTGGTCGCGGCCCACTTCGCTGACCGGGGAGGACAGCACGATGAATACGTGGTCGGCAGCGCTGCTGCCATCCAGTCGGCGTCGGATGTCCGGCAGGGTGAACAGTGCTTGCGGGTTATGCCGGGTAAGGGCGGCGTCCAGCTGCCGTTCTATGGCAGAGCGCAGCAGCAAGGGGTATTGCGCGTGGTACACACACAGATGAATCTGCACGCCGTCCGGTGCGTCTTGCCCGTACAGTGCCTGGGCCAGCGGGTAAATAGTGCTGATATTAGCCAGGCGAATCAGCCCGATGCTGACCCGTTTGCCGCTGATGGGGTCGGTGTCGTGGTTGTGCGTGTGTAGCTGTATGGATTGCTGGCGTAGCAGGTGGGCCAGTGGCTCAAACATCTCACTGCGCTGACGCGGAATGCCACTGAGGGCAAGCAATTCCGCATTGCGGCGTACCGCCTGTCCTGCCAGCCAGTGGGCACGGTTGGCGGCAAACTGCTGATGGCTGGCGGCAAAACTGGTGCTGTCCTGGCAGTCTGCCGTGTGGCAGCTTTGCTCATCCACCCACAGGCAGCAAATATTGAGCGGCTGGCCCGGCATGCCACGGTGACGTTGAAATTGATGGCGTCCGGCCAGATAGGCATCAAACAGGCACTGCACCAGTGCCGGGGGCAGGGTGGCGGAAGACAGCAGCACCCGGCTGCCCAGCAAGCCCGCCCAGTAAACCAGTCGGGTGAGGGCGGGCAGGTCTTCTACCGAGAAGTCGTCCGGTTCGTCCAGCACCAGGTCGGAACTCATCAGCCTCAGCATGGGGGCGATTTGTCGCCCGCCGCGCGTGGCTTCGGTGGCCGGGGTGAGGTGGTCGATGGTGCACACCAGTACCGGGGCGGCCAGCAGGGCGTTGAATTGCGGATCGTGACTGAGTTGTTGCAACAAGGGGTGATTGGGCTGGCCATCAAACAACACCGGGTTTTCTTCGTCCATCAGGGCTTGGGCCGAGGCTGAGCCATTGGCTTCCGCTTCCTGCACTTGCAGCTCAAACAATTCCCGGCTGGCGCTGCCGCCAACGCGGATGGCCAGTTGCTCTGTGCTCAGTTGCAGCCGCTCGCGAAAGGCCTGGCCGGTTTGCAGGGTGAGGGTGCGCAGGCCAAGGGCAAAGGCGCAGCGCATGCCGGTGTCCGGATTGGCCAGTGCATGCATGATGCGCGCATTGCCCAGGGTTTTGCCGCAGCCGGTGGAGGCCAGGTTGACGATGAAAGCCCCTTGGCTGGCGGCACGATGGCGCAGGCTGCTGGCCATGTCATGGGCCTTGTTCTGCCAGCTAAAGCGTGGGTCGGTGCTGCGCTTTTGCAAGGCCCGGCAGCGTCCCAGTGCTGGCAGGGCGCGGGCGACATCAGGCAAGGCCGCAGCGGCATGCAAGGCATGGCGGGCAACGCCGCTCAGGTGTTCTGGCAGGGTCTGATTGAAGTGGCGGCCTGTCCCGGCTGGCAAGGCAGGGTCGCGGCGCAGGGTGTTGGCAAAGGCAATCTTTTTTTCCTCTGCGCTCTGCCAGCTTTGCTTGACGGTTTGGCTGGAAAAATGGTGGTCGGCCAGCATCAGGCTAAGGCGTGCCAGATGCAGCGGGTACACCTCGTCCAGCCAGATGGTGCCAGTTGGTCTGGCGGCAAGTTGCCCGGCCAGTTTGGCCACTCGTGCACACCATGTCCTGTCGTTGCAGGGCAGGCCGTAGGGAAACTGCCAATACGGGGTGGCGTCGGTTTTGCTGACCGGGTCGCAAGGCTGATTCCAGTTGTGGTTGAGGTCTTGTAGACCGGTGCTCAGATGACTGCCCTTAATGGGCTCGGTGTCGGTCAGCGGCAGGCGGTGGTGGCTGAGCACCAGCCAGGCAATGGCGGCAGCCAGCGGTGGCAATGCTCCCGGCTGAAACGGCTTTTTGTCTGCTGCGCCTGGGTCCATGCCATCGCGCAAACCGGCTTGTTGCAAGCGGCTTTCCCAGACGGCGGTGGTCATCTGGGCAGGGTCTTGCAGGCGTGCCAGCCAAGCTGCGTCGTCGTCGCTGCCGACAAAACCCTGCAGCAGGCGCAAGGATACCCATTCATGCCGGTAGAGGTTGGCGGGCTGCGGTTTGTCACTGCGTAGCCGCTGTTGAAATGCCCGACAGGCTTTGCCCAGGTCGTGAAATAGCGCGGCCAGCCCGGCCATCAGCCGGATATCCTCGCCGCTCAGCCAATCGTTTTCGTCTTCTGTCCTCAGCACATTACGCTGTGTGGTGTTGGTGGGGGTGGCACCTTGGGCATTGAAGCGACGGGCGTCGCCGACGATCCACAGCAGTTCTGCGTGGTCCCGCCCGCGCAGCCAATGGCAGGCCACGGCAGTATTCTTGCGCGCTGTTTTGCGCAGCAGGCGGTGCAAGGTGTCCAGCCCGGCCTGGGTAATGGGCGTTTGCCAGCTACGGTCGCCCTTGCGTTCGGCAAATTGGTCCAGGATGCGGCGTGTTTCTGTCAGCGCGCGTTTGTCGCATTGGGAAATCAGCAGGATATTCATGCGCTGGCCCGGCCTTGTGTTTCGGCAATGGTTTTCAGTTGATCAATCATGAAATCCAGTGCTTCGCTGCGTAGTAGCTGTTCGATACAGCATTGGCGAAAGCTTTGTTCGTCGTCGCCACGCATGGCGCTGACAAAGGCTTGCGGCAGGATGATGGCATCCTTGACCAGGTCGGCCGCATCAAACACCAAGCCACCCCGACGCGTTTTGCCATGCAGGATGGCCAGGCTATGTGGCAAGCCCAGCACCCAGGTGGCGGTGGCGCCCAGGCCATAGGCGAGGTAATTGCCATGATCCAGAAAACGATTGGCCGGGTCGCTGCCGCTGCCACGTTTGGCGCGGGTGAATTCGCCGTAGTGGCTGGCTTGGGCTGCCATGCGAAACAGCAGTTTGGAAAGGCGGGCTTCCTCGGTGAGCAGGCCGGTGTGGTCCACGGCCTGGGTGATGGCATGCGCCGAGGCCTGCAGCGCTTCGCTAAGGCGGGTTTCATCAATGACGAAACCGGCTTCACGTAACTGGCGGTTATCCGACCATTGCCCGCGGATGCGTTCCAGCCTGGCCAGTTGCAACTGTTTGGCCGCGGCCAGCCGTTTGGACTCGTCAAACCAGAAGCCAACCCAGTACTGCAAGTATTCGGTTGGCCGGTATTCGGATTGGGGAGATTGCCAGGCGATATCCAGTTCGCGCTCGCCCGCAGTAAACAGCGGTGTGCCGCCACCACCACAAAAGCCAACCATCACGCCTGCCTTGGCCAGTTCGCGCATGGCGGCCTGGGTGATGGAAGTGCCGGTGCCCAGCAGCAGGGTGGTGGTGTTGGCGATGGGGATGTTCCAGTACAGCGACTGCTTGCCCTGATCCGTTACATACTCCACCCGGCCACCGTTGACCAGTACGCGGCAGTGTTCCAGGTAATAGAGATGTGCTCGCTTGGAGTGCAGAATGGTTTTAAGGTCGGAGGGTGAAATGTCATCCATGACGACGCCTCGCTTCACAGAAAAGGACAATGTGCAGCAGATTACGCCATTTGGCATGCAAAGGTCATGTTCTGAGTGTGTATGTACCGAGCTTGCCTCAGGATCTAAGAGGGATGAAAGGGATCTTTGTCCAGGCAAAGATCCCTTTCCCGTCCGCCGCGTGGAAGCAGCTCAATCCTGCATTCGATAAGCTGCGGGGGCTTGAGGATGTTTGAAACCACCGGCACCACACAAAAATGGAGCCTCTCCAGCTTTGCCCTGCTATTGCGTACAGGATCTTGTTCGCTTTTGATGTCTGTCCGCCAAAAAGCTTAGAGAAACATCATACACTCCCCAGGACGGCGATGAGGGTGGAAATTTGACGGATATAATTGAGGTTAAATATCAAAATGTAAAAAAGTGCGCACGATAGAAGAATATTCATCCGTGTCATTCGATTTAATCAGGACATGCTTTGGGCTTGGTTGTGATTGCTCAATACCAATGAAATACAAATTCAAATAAAATCAGATTTACAAAAAATACCAATAGCTGTTGATATCTAATTCTAGATGCCACAATGAATATTCATTAGCGGGAGGGAATGGAAATGGAAAATATTCATATTGCAATGCCAATCGTGCTTGTGAAATTATTTTTCTCGCAGCAGGCGTTGGCAGAAAATCCAACATCGAATATTGATAAAGCTGGAAATGAAATAAGAAAAATGAGCTTGATTCAAGTAAAAACAATGAGCCTGGATTTGCCTGGTTCAAATAAAACATCAGTTCAAGGATGTACGAATGATAGAGATTTTTGCTTTGAATTGAACAGCAGTGAGGATCGGGATACGCCAACGCTTAAAATTACCCGAGTGTATGATCAAGAATCTAATACCAGCTTTGAATTAAGTAAACTTAAATATGATCGAGATCATTTAGATCTTTCTGTTTGGCCAAATTCACTGCAAATGGCCGATGCCATGCAAGGCCTGATGATTGGTATTGAGGAAAACTATAAAACAATGTACTCGGGTGGTGGCGCAACTTCCACCAAATTACACTTGTTTCACCTATACCCAACAAGCAATGGATTGGGTATTAGAGAAACTTTGGTGTTGCCTATGCGTGGCAGCGCCATGATACGGGCCTGTTTTTCAGAGCAGGATTGCAAGCAACGTCGCGGTGCCTACCACGATGAGTACGAGCTTACTAGCAAAATTCAGTTAGATAAAAAAATAGCTTCCGGTTTTCCAAAGCTAATTTTTCAAACGCATGCCACCAGTTTCCCTCCTAAACAAGAAGATCCTGAATGTACTTTCCGTAGAGTATTTAGTTTTGACAATTTAAAAAAGACTTACAAGCCCAATAAAGCATTACCAATATGCGAAGAATATATACATTTCAATGACTAGGCGATTTTCTGTAAATTACCTCAAAAAATTAATCTACTTTTAACTAAAAATGCCCGGAGAGCACCGGGCATTTTCTTTTGCGCGACCTGCTTTCTCCTGATTTTCCCTAAATATCCTCCGGCCGTGCACAGTGGCATGCTTGAAGCCTGACAGGCTGCACGGTATGATTATAAAAATGACATTGTGTTAGAATGTCAGCCCGCAGCCAAAAGCTGATGTCAGCATCCAGCTGGTGCACCACCCCCCATCTGCATGGAGTCGCATATGAGTTCCAAATACACAGGGCAGTGTCTGTGTGGCCAAATCCGCTACGCGGTGGATGTTGATCCGCTGTTTGCCGGTAATTGCCACTGCAAGGATTGCCAGCGCACATCTGGCAGTGCCTATGTTCCGGCGATGATTTTCCCGGCAAGCAAGGTGGTGATTCACGGCGAGCCCCGTTTTTTTGTTTCCACATCGGACAGCGGAAATGCGCATAGCCGTGGTTTCTGTCCCAATTGTGGCTCCCAGCTGTTTGCCAGGTTCAGCCATCTTCCCGATGTGCTGGGTATCAAGGCCGGGACCTTGAATGAAACATCCCGATACCGGCCAATGCTGGATTTCCATGTGGCAAGCGCCGCAGAGTGGGATTTCATGAACCCGGAACTGCCTAAAAAACAAGGCGCCGCCCAAGCTTAAGCGGTCAACTTTGGACGGAGGGTGGCCTGTGCTGCCATCCATCGGCTGCTTTGTTGACGACAGAGGGCAGGGCAAGCTCCCCGTACGGGTGCTGTAATGCCAAAGACCAAAGACCAAAGACCAAAGACCAAAGACCAAAGACCAAAGACCAAAGACCAAAGACCAAAGACCAAAGACCAAAGACCAAAGACCACGCAAGTGATGGCCAGCTGCCATCCTTGCTGTCCCTGCACATTCTTTTGATCTGGAGCAAACAGGGCTATCGCGCCTGAGCGCAGCATTCGATCCACAAAATATTAGTAATTAATTATTTATGGATAAGGATGTGAACGATGACTGCTCCAATCCCGCCTCTAAATGTGGGTAATACCGGTTTCATGCTGCTGTGTGCCAGCCTGGTCATGCTGATGACGCCTGGGCTGGCTTTCTTCTACGGTGGCCTGGTGGGCCGCAAGAATGTGCTGACCATCATGGCCCAGAGCTTCATGTCGCTGGGCTGGACCACGGTGCTGTGGTTTGCCTTCGGGTATTCCATGTGCTTCGGGCCAAGCTGGCGTGGCATTGTCGGCGACCCCACTTACTACGCCTTCATGCATGGCGTTACCCTCAACACCATGTACACCGGCAATGACGCAGGTATTCCGCTGATTGTGCATGTGGCTTACCAGATGATGTTTGCCATCATCACCCCGGCGCTGATTACCGGAGCCTTTGCCAACCGGGTGACGGTGAAGGCGTACTTCCTGTTTCTTACCGGCTGGCTGGTGCTGGTTTACTTCCCCTTTGTCCACATGATCTGGAGTCCGGACGGCCTGCTGGCCAAGTGGGGCGTGCTGGATTTTGCCGGTGGCATCGTGGTGCACAACACTGCCGGTTTTGCCGCACTGGCTTCGGTACTGTATGTGGGCCGGCGTTCGGTGGTGGAGAACAAGCCGCATAACGTGCCCTTGATTGCCCTTGGCACCGGCTTGCTGTGGTTTGGTTGGTATGGCTTCAATGCCGGGTCCGAGCTGCGGGTGGATTACATCACCGCATCGGCCTTTCTCAATACCGACGTTGCGGCTTCTTTTGCCGGTACGGCCTGGTTTTTCCTGGAGTGGTCGCATGCCCGTCAACCCAAGTTCATCGGTTTGCTGACGGGTGCGGTAGCCGGCCTTGCCACCATTACGCCTGCGGCGGGCTATGTGTCGCTGGGTACGGCTGCCGTCATCGGCGTGATAGCCGCTGTGGTGTGTTACTACGCGGTGCAGCTGAAAAACCGCCTGGGCTGGGATGATGCGCTGGATGTATGGGGCGTGCACGGGGTGGGCGGCTTGCTGGGGACATTGCTGCTGGGGGTGTTTGCCAGCAAGGCCTGGAACCCGGCGGGCGTTGACGGCTTGCTGATGGGTAATCCGGATTTCCTGTGGAAGCAGGTGGTAGCTGCGGTGGTTTCCGGTTTGTGGGCCTTTGGCTTTACCTACGGCATGCTGTGGCTGATCAACAAGATGACGCCGGTGCTGATTGACGAGCAGACGCAGGAAACCGGGCTGGATCAGACCTTGCATGGCGAGGAGGCTTACAGCGGCAGCTTGTGATGTTGCTTTGCCGCTTTTCTTCTGCGTGGCGCACGGGTGCTTCCCGTTTCAGCCTGTGCGCTGAGTGATACCTGGGCATGGCCTTGTTTGGCAGTGCCACGTGCAGGCTGCATTACCGCTAATGCAGCCTGTCCTGCCCCCGTGTGTGGTCGCAGTTTCCAGTTATGATCCGGGGGGCTCACCGCGAAACAGATTGGTTTTGCTGCTGTTTTACACCGAGTCTCTTCGGGGCTGAAACCTGGCCAATTCATGCACGATCTTCGGTGCCTTGGCTGATGTAGCCAGGTGGCCTGCCTCACCGAATCAGCAACCCGGTATTCTCAAGGCCTGGTTTGCTGTTTCATGTTGATTCCTTTCCCGGCTGTCCTGCCTGCCATGCCCGTCGCTGCTTGCGGCATGGGGCACCCTCATCTTGTTGCCGTAATCTCTCTTCTGTCTCCCTCCAGCCTGTTTGGGCTACTGATCCTTGAGTTCTTCATTGTTTATTTTCTGTTGTGCTTTTGAATAAGCATTCGGTGGGTTGTGTCCATTCGTTTGTTTATTTCATCGTGCCTTGAATAAGGCTGGTGCTGTTTTGTGGTGCGTGAGTTTGTCGAGTGCGCATTGGTTTTTGTATTCACTGTTTGAAAAATATCAAGATTGAATTTGAAATATATTTTTCTGAATTTGTTTTGGCTTTTTTCTGATGGAGATTTATTGGCATTTGTGGGTGGTTTGTATGTTTTGTGCGATCATTTTAGTGTCGGCTTGCTTGATTTTAATCAAATAGCTTGGGGCTTATTGATTAATCTGTCTTTTAGGATGGTGGACTGAAAATTTTTTATGGTATTGAATGGGTGCTGTTTTGCTTTGCTGAGATAAAAGTCAATTCAACTGTTGCAACACTATTGTGGGTTATTGATATGTCGCTTCTCGAAATGGGTTTGCTGGATTTAAATGATCAGTCACGTTTGTTGCAGTATGAGCAGGCAATGTATCGTGCATTTGCATCCACTCCGATCGAAACAGACGGAGTCTGGACGGTTGATCACGCTGCAAGGCGGATTGCCACTAAAATTCCTTATAAAAATCAGATTGTAATTGCAGCTGATTTGCGTGGCGAGCTGGTGGCTGCCGTGTCCGTCAATATGGATATGCAAAACGAACTGCAATTGGAAGACCTGGGGTTTCATATTGTCCGCGAACCTGGGCTTGCGGTGGAGGCTTTGTCCATGTTTGCCAATAAAATCATTGTAGGACGTGAAATATTGATGGCTCGTGTGGCCAGGGAGTGTGGCGCAATTTTAAAAGAAAAGGGCGTGAAAGTATTGTGGGCTACTTGTGAGAAAAAACATTATCGCGCATACGTCGGTGTGGGCTTTCTCAAATGCGAGGAAGTCATGTTTCGTGGTCGGGTGCTATGTTTGATGCGTTACGCGCTTTGATTTGCACAGGTTCGATAATGTTGAAATTCTGGATTGCCTGATATTTTGAAAGTGAATGATTTTTGAAATTTTGCTGATATTTCGATGAGGAAAGGACGGGTCATGGAGGTTGCAATCGTTGGTATCGGATGTCGATTCTCTGGCGGTGTGCGCAGTCCGGCGGATCTATGGAATATGTTGCTGAACAAGCAGGATGGCATGGTGGAAACACCACCAGATCGCTGGAGTAATGAGCGATTTTACGACCCTGACCCGGAAATTCCCGGCCGTATGTATGTAAAAAAAGCAGGCTTCCTGCACGATTCGCTGGAGGAGTTTGATCCGGAGTTCTTCGGTATTTCCCCGCGCGAGGCCGCCATCATGGACCCGCAGCAAAGATTGCTGCTGGAGGTGGCGCAAGAGGCGCTGGATGATGCCGGCTACGCCGGTCGTGTGGCGGGGCGCACGGTTGGTGTTTATATCGGCGGGTTCACTGCCGACAATATGGCGGCCCGGCATTCCAAATATGCCCGGCATGCCATTTCCATGCACACGCCCACCAGCAGCACCTACACCATGCTTTCCAACCGTATTTCCTATGTGTTTGATTTGCGTGGCCCCAGCATGACAATAGATACGGCCTGTTCTTCCTCGCTGGTGGCACTGCATGAAGCGGTATCTGCCTTGCAAAGAGGCGAAATTGAAATGGCCATTGTCGGTGGGGTGAATGCCATGATTCGCCCCGAAACCTTCATTTCCATGTGCAAGGGCCATTTTCTGGCGGCTGACGGGCGCTGCAAAACCTTTGATAAAGACGCTGATGGCTATGCCCGGGGAGAAGGAGCCGGCGTCATCATATTGCGCAGGCTGGATCAGGCGCAGGCGCAGGGTGATCGTGTTTATGCCGTCATCCGGGCGACAGGTTCCAATCAGGATGGCCGCACGCCCGGCATTACCGTTCCCAACCCGCAGGCTCAGGCCGCGTTGATGCAGGAAGTGACAGCCCGCTCCGGGGTGGCCCCGGAGGATATCGGCTATGTGGAAGCCCATGGAACTGGCACGGCAATCGGCGACCCGCTGGAACTGGCATCCATTGGTAAAGTGCTGGGTGCTTTACCGGGACGCAAAAATACATTGCGCGTGGGTTCCATCAAGGCCTCCATCGGCCATACCGAAGCCGCAGCCGGAGTGGCCAGTGTCATCAAGACGGCGCTGATCCTCCATCACCGCACCATTGTTCCGCAAGCATGGCTGAATGAGCTGAACCCGGCCATTCCCTTCGACGATTACCGGATTAGCGTGCCGCAGCAGCTAGAGCCGTTTCCGGATGACTACGCCTTGCCTGCTGCCAGTGTGAATGGTTTTGGTTATGGCGGCAGCAATGCCTATGCCGTGCTGGTGGCGGCTCCGCCAGTCACTGCCGCAGATGACAGCCAGAGGCCGAGGGCGGATTCCGCACGTATTTTCCCGGTATCCGGCCGCAATGAAGAAGGGGTGCGTACCTTTGCCAAGGAACTGGCAGAACAAGTCAGCACCTTGGACGGCACGGCAGCGCTTGATGCGCTGGCCGATGCAGTCTGGCTGCGCCGTGTTCATCAGCCTTTGCGCTACGCACTGCCATATCAAGACAAGCAAGATCTGCTGAACCGGCTGGAGGAAGTGCAGGCTGGCAGTGGCAAGGCAGCTGCCCGTGTATTGCCAAACGGCAAGCAGCTGGTATTTGTTTTCAGTGGCATGGGGCCGCAGTGGTGGGGCATGGCACGGGATTTATGCCGGGCCGAAGGGCGCTTTGCCGAGGTGGCCAGGGAAATTGATGCCATTTTCAGGCCGTTGGCTGGCTGGTCCATCATCGATGCCTTGATGACAGATGAGTCACATTCGAAAATGGCGCGCACCGAAGTGGCCCAGCCGGCAAACTTCCTGCTGCAAATAGCGTTGGCAGCAGAGCTGGAAACCCTGGGCGTGCGGCCGGCGGCGATTGTGGGGCATAGCGTGGGTGAGGTGAGTGCCGCGTATTTGTCCGGCATGCTGAGCCTGCAAGATGCGGTCAGGGTTTCCTATCACCGTTCCAGACTACAAGGCCGCATGGCAGGAACTGGCAGCATGCTGGCCGTGGGCATGTCCGAGACGGCTGCCCGCGAACGCTTGCAGGGTATGGCTGGCGTTGAAATAGCTGCCATCAACAGCCCGGCCGGGGTGACACTGGCGGGTAACACCGTCCAATTGCTTGATCTGGCCGAAGCGCTGAATCAGGAACAAGTGTTCAACCGCATGCTCCGTGTCGAGGTGCCATATCACAGTTTCCTGATGGAGCCCATTCTGGAGGAGCTGGCCACGGTACTGGCCGACATTCAGCCACGCCAGCCTTCCATTGCGCTTTATTCCACGGTCACGGGCCGGCAAGTCGGGCCGGAAAGCCTGTGGGACGCAAGCTACTGGCTCAGCAATGTCCGGCAGCCGGTTTATTTTGCTGACGCGGTTTCCTCTTTATTGGCCGATGGTTATCAGGCGTTTCTGGAGCTGGGGCCGCACCCAACCCTGAGCAGCAATGTATTGCAAGTCATTGCCAGCAAAGGGGAAACCGGTCGCTGCGTTTCTACCCTGCGCCGTGAGCAGCCAGATGTCGCCAGCATCCGTCAGGCGCTGGCTGAACTCTACACCATGGGCGTGCTGGACGGAGCACAGCCGCCGGGTGGTATCACCGGGGCCGTCAGCCAGCAGGATTTGCCGTGTCACCAGTTCCAGCGCGTGCATTTGTGGAGCGAGGAAGCACTGATGCGTCGCGACCGCCTGGGAGATGTCGACAAGAAGGTATTGCCGGGCTTCCGTACCGAGTCCAGTTCGCCGGAGTGGGAGTGCGATCTGAGTGTCGGTGCCTTGCCATGGCTGCACGACCATGTGGTGGCGGGCGCTACCTTGCTGCCTGGTGCTGCTTATCTTGATGCGGCACTGGCTGCAGCAGCCCAGCTGCAGGGTGCTGAACAGGTGGTGCTGGAGGATGTTGCATTCATTTCTCCGCTGGTCATTGCCACGCACGAAGCACCCATGCTGCGCCTGTCGGTGGACGAGGGCAGTGGTGCTTTCTTCATTCGCAGCCGCAATGACGACGAAGCCGGCTGGGCGCTACGTGCAAGGGGCAGAATTGTCCAGTCCGCTTACACGCCAAACCGGGTATTGCACACACAGGCAGACATGCTGGCACAGGAGGAGCGCCTTACGGTCAGCGGCGAAGAGCTATATGCACGCCTGGAGCAAATCGGCCTGCATTACGGCACTGCTTTCCGCCGCATCGTGCAAGCCGAGGTTGGCGAGAACACCATTCTGGCCCGTCTGGATGGCATTGCGTCTGATCGTCACCAGGCCCATCCCGCCGTGGTGGACTGTGCTTTGCAATGCATGGCCGCATGGGCCTTGCTGGCGAGCGAAAAGGCCAGTGGCCCGGTGGTGCCTGCAGCCGTGCAATCGGTCCGTCAGTTCGGGCCCTTGCCGTCCAGTGTGCAGGTATTGGTCACCCGGCTGACCCCGCGGCATGACGAATCCGACATGGTGGCCGACATCCTGCTGGCGACAGCGGATGGAGACAGCGTGCTGGAGTTGTCACGGGTGCAGTTCCGTCCGATTTCTCCCCGTCAGTCCATTGCCAACGAGCTGGAGCCACTTTGGTATCAACTGCTGTCCGAACCCCTGACGCTGGATCCGCCCGGCGAGCCGGACGAGGAGGCAGCCGCCACGGCCCGTATGGCTTATCTGATTGTGGATACGGGGCAGGACCGTAGCCACTGGGCACAGCAAGAAACCAGTACCATGCCCATGCGCTATGTGCGCTTGGCCGAGCAGGAACCGGCAAAAGCCGCTGATTTGCTGGCCCCGCAACTGCATGCACTGTTGAGGGAGGTTCAGGGCATGCCCATTACCGTGCTGATCTGCTCCACCGGGGACGGAGAAGCCAGCCACACAAGGCATGTAGATGGCCGCATTGACCCGAACCCGTTTGACATGGATCGGGCGCTTGCGGCAATGGCGGCACTGGTGGGCGCGGCCATTGCCACCCAGGAAGTTCTGGCTGCCCATGAGGATACCCACGGCACCGTGCCACAGGTTCGCGGAGTGCTTGTTACCAGCAATGCGCTGGCAATCAGCAATGATCAGGCGCCATGCCTGAATCAATCGCCATTGCTGGGGGTGCGCCGGGTATTGCGCAATGAGTATTCAGCCTTGCGCTGGCGCTTGCTGGATTATGACCGCCCACCAGGTTTCACTGCCTTGCATGACCTGCTGGTGCGCTTGGAAATGCGTGCGCCAGAAGCAGATGAAGTGATGATGCGTGATGGCGTGGCGTATGTGCAGCGACTGAAACAGAATTTTGCCGACCATAAGGCGCAGCTGGAAGAAGCACAGCCGTTGCGTGATCCGGAGGCAAACTTTGCCATTGAATTTCCGGCTTCCAGGTTGCTGAGCGACCTTGCACTCAGAGCCATTCCACGCCAGGCACCGCAATCCGGCGAGATTGAATTAAGGCTGGATGCGCTGGAGTTGAATTACAAGGACGCCATGAAGGCGATTGGGCTGCTGGGCGAAAAAGAACTTGGCTCAACCTATTTTGGTACATCGGTGGGTATGAGTGGTGTCGGTGTGGTCAGCCGGGTCGGGCCGGATGTGCAAGATGTCCGGGTTGGGGATGCCTTGATTTTTGGCTGCAAGGGCATGGCGCAGCGCTATGTCACCGCCCGGCTAGATAATGGATTTTTTGTCAGCAGGGACCCTGCCATTCCCATTGCCACTTTCAGTGCCATGGTGCCCTTGCTGACCGCCCAGTACAGCATTTTCCACGCTGCCAGGGTGCAGGCCGGTGAAATTGTCCTGGTCCATGGTGCGGCTGGCGGTGTTGGCATGGCCAGCATCATGGCCGCCAAGGCTGCGGGTGCAAGAGTGTTTGCCACAGCCAGCACGGCGGAGCGCCGGGAAATGGTGAAGGCCATGGGCGCGGAGCAGGTCTTTGATTCCCGCACCCTGAATTTTGTTGATGAAATCATAGCCCTGACGGACGGGCATGGGGCCGATGTCATCATCAGTAGCGCACCAGGCGAAGTGATTGCTGCCAATCTGAAAGTGGCTGCAGAGTTTGGCCGTGTAGTGGAAATAGGCAAGCTGGATATTTTCACTTCCCGCCAGTTATCGCTGTCGCCATTCGAGAAGAATCTGTCCTTCATTTCGGTTGATATCGACAGGATGAGTGCAAGCGCACCCGAACTGGTCAGGCAGTTGCAGGACGAGATCGTGGCCATGATCCGTTCGGAAAAATACCAGCCCTTACCCACGCATTTGCTGCCATTGTCACGCATGGATGAAGCCTTCCACATGGTGCAACGCTCAAGTCATATTGGTCGGGTCATGCTTGATTTTCGCGATGCCGATGTGTTGATCAAACCGCAAATTCCTGCAACAGAAATACACCCGGATGCCAGTTACCTGATTACCGGCGGCTTTGGTGCCTTTGGACTGGCCACCGCACGTTGGCTGATGAGAAAAGGAGCCCGGCACCTGGTGCTGATGGGGCGCAGCGGTGCTGTCACCCGCCAGCAAAAGACGGCATTGGCCGCACTGGAAGCCGCTGGTGTGAATGTAGTGACTGCCAGGCTGGATATTGCCAATCTGGACCAGCTATCCAGCTGGATGGCAACGAGCGGACGGCAATTGCCACCGATACGTGGCGTGTTTCATGCGGCGGGCGTGGTACAGGATGGTCCCTTCAGTGGTTTGACCGAGCAGGTCATGCGTCATGTGCTGGCACCAAAAGCCTTGGGCGCCATCAATTTGCACCGTGCAATACAGGCAGAAAAAATCAGTCTGGATTACTTCGTATTGTATTCCTCGATCACTGCCATCAATGGAACCGTGCCACAAACATCTTATGCCGCGGCCAATACCATGCTGGATAGTCTTGCAGATTATCTGAAAGCCCAGGGGCAAGCTGTGACAGCCATTAACTGGGGAGCACTGGGTGGTGGAGGCATGGCCGAAGCCTCGGACGAAGTTGCACGCTATCTGGCCATGATGGGACTGCATCTGATTGATATGGACCATGCGACAGACTACATGGACTACGTCATCGCCAGCGGTGTCGGGCATGCCATGATCTGCAAGGTGGACTGGGGCGTGTGGGGACAGGCTTATGGTGCTTCAGCTGGCACGACCCGGTTTGCAGACATCGTCAACAAGGCGGCTGCCGGAATGGGAAGTGGCAATGCCGTGCTCAAGGAAATCATGGCGCTACCTGATGGAGAAAGAGTCGACGCCTTGATTGCAGTCCTTATCAAGCATATTTCGTCGGTCATGGGGATTGCTGCCGACAGCATAGACATTCACACGCCCTTGTCGGAATTGGGCATGGACTCCCTGATGGCGGTCGAATTGAACCTTAGTTTGACCACCGTGCTCGGGGTGGAATTGTCTGTGCTGGAATTCAATCGCGGTGGCGGCCTGGCTGCATTGGCAGCCCGTTTGCTACCACGCATGGTGGAGGCGGAAAAGGCCAGGCAAGGTTTGCGCAATGCACAGGCCCAGGCCGAAGAAACCACGACAGACGGTCCTGCCCACGTCAAATAGAGAGACAGCAGGGTTGGATAGAACCGGGTTGGCATTGCTTGCGTGGGCAGGCAATGCCTGATTCCGCTCACCGCTCAAGCGCGTTTCCTTGGTGAAGGGAAGGGGCTGTTTGGCGAAAGGCAGATATGGCTAGTGATATTCCATTATTCAAGCTTGAAGGTGTTGAAAAAGAATACCGGGTTGGCAGTCAGCATATCCATGCTCTGCGGGGTGTTGATTTACAAATAGAGCGTGGCGACTACATGGTGATCTGGGGGCCGTCAGGCAGTGGCAAATCCACCTTGCTTAATATTCTTGGATTGATAGATACGCCCACGGCAGGAGCATTGACCTTTGATGGCCGGCAGATAGAGGCCTTGTCTGATAATGATTTGTCCGATTGGCGTAGTCGCAAGATTGGATTTGTATTCCAGAATTTTAATTTACTGCCGGTACTGACTGCACTTGAGAATGTCATGCTGCCCTTGCAGGTGCAAGGTATGCCAGTACGGCCAGCCAAAGAAAAAGCGCTAGGTATTCTCGATAAACTGGGCCTGATGGAATTCTGCACACTCAGGCCGGATCATCTTTCCGGTGGGCAGAAACAACGTGTTGCCATTGCCAGGGCATTGGTGACCGACCCATTGCTGTTGATTGCGGACGAACCCACTGCCAATCTGGATTCCAATACCAGTCACGAAGTGATCAATCTGATTGAATCCATCAATCTTGAAATGAAAACCAGCTGTATTTTCACCACCCATGATCCACGTTTGCTTGATCGTGTGCCACGAAAATTAAGGTTGGTGGATGGCGTGGTTTCATGCTCGTGATGGGCAGAAGGTGCGAGGGGGAGTGCAATGAAACTTGTGGGCCTGGCATGGCGCAATTTATGGCGCAATCGACGTCGCAGCATGGTGACAATCAGTAGTTTGACCTTCGGCTTTGCCGCCATTGCCATTTTTGCAGGCTATACCCATGCCATTTATGCCGGTTTGGGTAATACCGCCATTTATGCCGAGGGCGTGGGCCATCTGGTTTTGAATCGGCTGGATTGGGAAGTCAAAGGCAAGCTGGATCCTGGCAAATACTTGTTTACCCCGGAGGAGGTAAACAAGGTACGGCAGATTGTACAAGATGCACTCCCCAAAGCGGATGTAATACCACGTCTGCAGTTGGCCGGTTTGCTCTCCAATGGGGTGAATAGCAGTATTTTTATAGCCAATGGTATTACACCGGAAGATCAGCACCGCTTGCTTGGGCCTTTCAAAACCCGACATGGCATGCTGGATAATGACAAGCCGATGGGCGGGGTGGTGGCCGAGGGCTTGGCAGGCATGCTGGGGCTGAACGTCAACAATTTTGCATCCATCTTGGTCAGTACCGTTAATGGACAGGCCAATGCGCTGGACCTGGATGTAATCGGAATCGTCAATACCGGCAATATTGCCACGAATGACAAGGCAGTTACCCTGCCCTTGGCCATGGCGCAGACATTGCTGGACGCTGCCGGTCGGGCTGATTATCTGACCGTGTTGCTGCCCGAGCTAAATGACGAAGCAAAAAGGGATGTATTTCGCTGGGCATTTGAAAGTATTCCGCCTGACGCTGCCTATATGAATGCCCTGAAAGCGCGGCTTGAAAGCAGGTTCAAGGCTGACGGGTTGCAGCTACAAGTAAGGACATGGCAGGAAATGTCGGTATTTTACCGGCAGGTAAAGACAATGTACGACATGATTTTTACCTTGATCCTGTGTGTGGTGGTGGCGATCGTGGTGCTATCCATCGCCAATTCGGTCACCATGTCTGTCGTGGAAAGAACAAGGGAAATCGGGACATTACGTGCCATTGGTGTGCGGCGGCACGGCGTGATTACCCTTTTCATGTACGAGGCTTTTATTCTGGTGTTTCTTGGTCTGTTACTGGGCGCCGTGCTGATGGTACTGGTGCGTGTCGGGGTAAATGGATCCGGCATTACTTATGTTCCACCAGCCAATACCGTGGCGGTGCCTTTGTATATCGGGGTGGATTGGCTTAGAAGTGCAGTTGCTGCTGGTGCCATTACCTTGCTTGCATTATTCGCCGCGTTGCTGCCCGCCTATAAAGCTGCTTATCGTTCAATTGTCGAATCACTAGGGCATGTGTAATGAAAAAATATCAAATGGCATTCTGTTTTATATTGGCTGCATATGCACAGTCAGGCATGGCTGCCATCTCCGAGCCGATTGATGTGGCAGCCCTGCTAAAAGGGTCGGACCTGGCCCGCGGCGGCGGGGATATCGCAGGCCTGAGCTGGGAAGTAAGCACGCATAGCACTGGCAGCGGCATGGACAAGCAAACCGACCAGAAAATGATTGTCAAGGCCAATCAGAATGCCAGCCTGGTGGAGGTGACTTATCCCGAAAATGTCAAAGCCTCCAAAATGTTGCAAGTAGAACGCAATATGTGGTTAAGCAAGCCTGGCTTGAAAAAACCGGTCGCCATTTCACCAAGGCAGCGTTTTACCGGTCAGGCCGCTATTGGCGATGTCGCGGCGACAAACTATGCCAAGGATTACGCGGCAAACCTCGTCGGAATTGAAGAGTGTACAGGTAAACCCTGTTATCGGCTTGATTTGAAATCCGTCAATGCGCAATCGACTTATGCCCGCATTGATTACTGGATTGCCAAGGACACCGGTCTGGCAGTGCGTGCCGTATTTTTATCTTTGGGCGGCAAACCATTGAAGTCGGCAACCTTCTCTTATCAGAACAAAATCAAGGTTGATGGAAAGGTAATTCCATTTGTCGATGAAATGATCATTAAAGATGCATTGACCGATGCCAATACCACCTTGGTTTACAAGAATGTCAAGATTCAATCCATTCCTCCAGCCTTGTTCAATGTCATGAATTTGCAATGACATTACTGCGTATTTTGTTTGTCCTGCTGACGCTTGGTTTGCTATCCACGCTGTCCCGTGCAACAGAACTGCATGTGCCGGTAGCAGAGCCTGCAGCAGCGCCATCGTTATCGTATTCTCTGGAAAACCTGTTTTATACCAGCGGGTCGACGGTTCGGCATGATGGGTTTTATAACCCGGATAACAGGCTGATCAATTATCCCCGGCAGTGGTCGGTGGCGGATATGCGTGGCAAGTGGCGTGTGGATGATGGCCAGCAAGCGTTGCTGTTACAGCCCAGGCTGCGCTGGCAGGAGAGAGTATTCGAACATGATACAGCTGCTTATCCTGGAAGTGCTGCAAACTACGATGCGATGGATATCAAGCTGGATCAGGCATTCTGGCGCTGGAGTGGTGGGGAAAGTACTTTCTTGCTGGGCCGCGAGGTATTTACCTGGGGGCCTGCTACCTTTCGCTCTCCCAGCAGCCCGGTATATTTTGATGCCGGCAAGACTGACCCTTTAAGCCTGCTCTCCGGGTTGGATATGCTGCGCTACAGCTATGCGATGGATGCACTGACAGCAACGCTGGCTTATGTTTATGCATCGTCGGCGGTGGAAGATACACTGAATTACCAGAATATGTCTCAGCTGAAACTGGATTATCAGACCACAGACAGCCTGCTGAGCATTAATCTGGCAAAACAGTTTGCGACTGCGTCGAATATCAGCTTTGTTGGCGGCTTCATGCAGCGTTCAGTCGGCGACGCATGGCTGGTATATGCCGAAGCAGGGCGCATGAGCAGGCCGCAGGGAGAGATGTCCAGCCAGTTGCTGGGCCTGTCTTATACCTTTATGGGCGGTCAGGTACTGACCGCCGAGTATCTGCATGGACATAGCGACTGGGGACGGATGAATGGCCGGCAAATACTGGATCGGCGTGCAAAGGCCGGGCTGGCAATGACTGCTACAGATGATGCCGGTTTGTGGGGGAGAAATTATCTTTGGCTTGGTTTGAATAGTAATGTGCAGGACAGCAATCAATTCTGGCGACTGGAGCTGACCCGCAATCTGGATGATCACAGTGTCAATATCGCCGCATACTATGAAAAAAGCCTCAATCGCTACCTGAGCGGATTTGTCCATGCCAGCCGTAGTCTGGGCGGTTCGACTCAGGAGTTTGGCTGGTTGCTGCGCAGTTCTTTCACGCTGGGGCTAAAGTGGTTTGTCTTCTGATGCCATCCGGCTGCTTGGCAAGTGGTACGCCAGCATCGAGATAAACGCAAGCGTACCAATTGCTGCTGTTATGGCTGGTGTTATTTCTCCAGCGCCACCTCCACGCAGCGCGCTTGCAGCAGGCGGCCGATGTCCAGCGGGGACATGGCCACTTGCAGGCCGCGGCGGCCGCCGTTGATGTACACCCTGGGTAAATTGAGAATGCTGGCTTCCATGTAAACCGGCATGGGCGTGCGGGTGGCGAAGGGGCTGGTGCCGCCCACCAGATAGCCGGAGTGGCGGTTGGCAATGTCCGGCTTGCAGGGTTGCACTTTCTTGCAGGGCAGCTGGCGGGCCAGTTCCTTGGCCGATACCTTGCGGTCGCCGTGCATCAGCACCACCAGCGGCAGGCCGTCCTGGTCTTCAAACAGCAGGGTCTTGATGACGGCGTGTTCGTCCACCTTCAGTTCGCGTGCCGGGGTGGCGGTGCCGCCGTGTTCTTCATAGCTGTAGGCATGGCAGCTGAAATCCACCTTGTTATCCAGCAGAAAACGTAGTGCCGGGGTGCTGCCGGCGATGCTTGCTTGGCGCATGGTCTTGTTCCATTACTGTTGTTGTTGGTCCGGCAGCGGCTGGCTGCCGGCGTGTCTGGTTTCAGGCTTGGTCGGCTCAGGCCTCTGCCGGTGCAGTCAGGCCGTATTCCTGCGGGAAGGTGTGCATCGAGCTTTTCACTACGGTGACAGCACCGTCTATCAGCCCGCAGCGGCCGCTGCCGGGCAGGATCTGGCATAGGTGTTGCAGTGCATCCAGGTCGGCAGGGCTGTGACGGCCGCCGTCCACCCGGTCCAGCAGGCGGGCCAGCTGGAAGGTGCCGCACTTGCAGGACGGGCACTGGCCGCAGGAGCCCTTGGCAAAGAAGTCGATGTATTCCGCCACCTTGCGGATGATGCTGCTGCCTTCGGAGATGACAATCATCGCCCCGGTGCCCAGCCGCGAATGGCGCAGCCATACCGAGTCGAAATCCAGTGCCACGTCCAGGTCGCGTGCGGTGAGCAGGGTGTTGGACGGCCCGCCGGTAAACACGGCCTTGAAGGCCTTACCCTGCAGCATGCCACCGCCGTAATGGAACACCAGTTCCTGCAGGCTGCTGCCCATGGGTAGCTCGTACAGGCCGGGGCGCAGTACGTCGCCGGACAGCGAGTACAGCTTGGTGCCGCTGGCCTTGCCTACGCCCAGTGCGCGGTACCAGTCGGCACCATGGCGCAGGATGTGGCTGACATTGGCCAGGGTTTCCACATTGTTGATCAGCGTGGGCTGGCCGTTGATGCCTTGTTCTGCCGGGAAGGGCGGCTTCTTGCGCGGGAAGGGGAAGCCGGCTTCCAGCGACGCCACCACGGCGGTTTCCTCGCCGCCGATATAGCGGCCGGAACTGGCCACCACCTTGATTTCCAGCGGGTGGCCCAGGGCCTGCTCCAGCTGTTGCAACAGGGTGTTGTGTTGCCATTGGCTGACTGCCAGTTGCATGTGCTGCATGCTTTGGCCCTGATGCGGGTTGATATAGAAGATGACGCAGGCGGCGCGCACGGCCAGCGCGGCAATCAGCGCGCCTTCCACTACCTGATGGGGCGATGCGCTGAGCAAGGTGCGGTCCTTGAAGGTACCCGGTTCGTCCTCGTTGCCATTGCACACCACGTATTTGCTGTCGCCCACGGCATTGGCGGTGGCTTCCCATTTGCGCCAGGCCGGGAAACCGGCACCGCCCATGCCGCGCAGGTCGGCGTCGGCAATCTGGCGGATGATGGTGCTGCGGGCACAGAGTGCCGCTTGCAGGCCAAGGCCGCCCCCTGTCTGCAGCCAGGCGTCAAGGTTTGGGCCTACCTGCACTGCCGGGTTGAGTAGTACCTGATTGAGTTTTTCCATGATCATTTCTCCTGGGCGCGCGGGCTGGTGGGGCGATGCAGGGCGAGGCGGGCCTGTCCCGGATAGAGCAAGGGGGCTTGCACGCTGGCGTCCAGCCCGGCCAGTCGCCAGCCTGGCGCTGCCAGCGGTAGACGTGTTCGAT
>NZ_LNQV01000053.1 GCF_001515305.1 Aquitalea pelogenes | reverse complement strand
CCATGACAAGTTCGATTACACGCTGCTGAAGCAACATGCCCAGCTGATCGTCGACAGCCGTGGCAAGTATCTGGAACCCGCCGACCACATCGTCAAGGCCTGACCCTGACGGCATGACGCAAGCAGGCGACCCCGTGGTCGCCTTTTGCCGTTTAAGCACAGAACGGAACACACCATGAAAACCGTACATCACGCCCCCATCACCGACCGCAAGATCCGCTTCGCGCTGGTTGGCTGCGGCCGCATTGCCAACAACCATTTCGGTTCGCTGGAAAAACACGAAGACCGTGCCGAACTGGTAGACGTCTGTGACATCGACCCGGCTGCTCTGCAAGCTGCGGTAGAGCGCACCGGCGCCCGTGGTCACAGCAATCTCACCGACATGCTGGCTTCCACCAATGCCGACATCATCGTGCTGACCACCCCGTCCGGCCTGCACCCGGCGCAAAGCATCGAATGTTCCGAGGCCGGTTTCCACGTGATGACGGAAAAGCCGATGGCCACCCGCTGGGAAGACGCCTTGCCATGGTGAAAGCCGCAGACAAGGCCGGTAAGCGCATGTTCGTGGTGAAGCAGAACCGTCGTAACGACACCCTGCAACTGCTCAAGCGCGCGATGCAGGAAAAACGCTTTGGCCGCATCTACATGGTCAACGTCAACGTGTTCTGGACCCGTCCGCAAAGCTATTACGACCAGGGCGGCTGGCGCGGCACCTGGGAATTCGACGGTGGTGCCTTCATGAACCAGGCCAGCCACTATGTGGACCTGCTGGACTGGCTGATCGGCCCGGTTGAAAGCGTGCAGGCCTACACCGCCACGCTGGCACGCAACATCGAAGTGGAAGACACCGGCACCGTCAGCATCAAGTGGCGTTCCGGCGCGCTGGGCAGCATGAACGTGACCATGCTCACCTACCCGAAGAACCTGGAAGGCTCCATCACCATCCTGGGCGAAAAGGGTTCGGTACGTGTGGGTGGTGTGGCGGTGAATGAAATCCAGCACTGGGAATTCGCCGAACCGCATGCCATGGACGACGAAATCAAGAACGCCAGCTATGCCACCACCAGCGTTTACGGCTTTGGTCACCCGCTGTACTACGACAATGTGATCAACGTGATGCAGGGCAAGGCCGAGCCGGAAACCGACGGCCGCGAAGGGCTGAAGTCGCTGGAACTGCTGATTGCCATGTACCTGTCGGCACGTGATGGCCGTCGCATCAGCCTGCCGCTGGATTACTAAAACCCATTCCGGCCCGCACCGTGCGGGCCGCTTGCTCCACCAACCCATCATTCGTATTGCGCAATACTGAAACACACTCATGGCTGAAGAAAAGAAAGACCCCTGGCTGAATTATTTGGCGCTCACCACCGTCATCCTGGCCGTGTGCGCCACCTTGTCCACCTTCAAGGGCGGTGGTTTCTCCACCCGCAGCGTGATCGCCCAGGCCCAGGCCTCGGACCAGTGGGCCTACTATCAGGCCAAGGGCATCAAGGGCAATCTGTATGATGTGGAGCGTGAACGACTGCAGTTCGAGCTGGACAACCTGCCGGTTTCCGCCAGCCCGGCCCAGCGCGAGCACTATCAGGCCCAGCTGAAAAAAGTGGGCGACAAGGCTGCCCGCTATGCGGCCGAACGCAAGGAAATCGAAAAGGAAGCCCGCCGCCTGGAAGCCGAGCGTGATGCCGCCCAGCGTCAGGGCAAGCCGTTTGGCGTGGCGGTGATTTTCCTGCAAGTGGCCATCCTGATTTCCTCCATCGCCGGCCTGTTCAAACGCAAGGCGGTGTGGCTGGCGGCATTGCCGGTCGGCCTGCTTGGCCTGGTGTATTTTGCCGATGGCTTTTTCCTGTTTTTCTGACCCCCGTCCGGAGGCCCGCCCATGACCCAATACACCGTACATCCCACCGCCATTGTTGATGAAGGCGCACAAATCGGTGCCGACACCCGCATCTGGCACTGGGTGCATATCTGCGGCGGCGCCAGCATTGGCGAGCGCTGCTCCTTCGGCCAGAACGTGTTTGTCGGCAATGACGTAGAGATCGGCAACAACGTCAAGATCCAGAACAACGTGTCCATCTACGATGCCGTCACGCTGGAAGACGACGTGTTCTGCGGGCCGTCCATGGTGTTCACCAATGTCAACAATCCGCGCAGCCATGTCAGCCGCAAGGATGAATACCGCCGTACCGTGGTGAAGCGCGGTGCCTCCATCGGTGCCAACGCCACCATCGTTTGCGGCCATCAGGTGGGCGAATATGCCTTTATCGGTGCTGGTGCGGTGGTAACCCGCGACGTTCCGGCCTATGCGCTGATGGTGGGCACCCCGGCCAAACGCATCGGCTGGATGTGCGCCTGCGGCGAGCGTCTGCCCAATGACATCGGCACCCATGCCTGCCCGGCCTGCGACAGCTTTTACCAGATTGGCGGCAATCACTGCACACCGGCCTGAACCGGACCAGCCTGCACCGCCTGAAACCATACAATCCCGACGGCTGCCCGCACGGCAGCCCGGCCCCAGCAAGGAATCGAGCCATGAGCATCCAGTTCATCGACCTCAAAGCGCAGTACCAGCATCTGAAAGCCGACATCGACGCCCGCATCCACGCGGTGCTGGATCACGGCCAGTACATCATGGGGCCGGAAGTCAAAGAGGTAGAACAGCAACTGGCCGCCTACACCGGCGTCAAGCACGCCATCGGCGTGTGTGACGGCACCAAGGCGCTGCTGATTGCACTGATGGCGCTGGGCGTGGGCCGTGGCGACGAAGTCATCACCACGCCGTTTACCTTCATCGCCACCGGCGAAATGATTGCCCTGCTGGGTGCCACCCCGGTGTTTGTCGACATCGACCCCATCAGCTACAACCTGGACCCGGCGCTGCTGGAAGCCGCCATCACCCCGCGTACCAAGGCCATCATGCCGGTCAGCCTTTACGGCCAGTGCGCGGACTTTACCGCCATCAACGCCATTGCCGAGAAGCACGGCATTGCGGTGATCGAGGACGGCGCACAAAGCTTTGGCGCCAGCCAGCACGGCAAGAAATCCGGCAACCTGTCCACCATCGGCTGCACCAGCTTCTTCCCCAGCAAGCCCCTGGGCTGCTATGGCGACGGCGGTGCCTGCTTTACCAATGACGACGAACTGGCGAAGAAAATGCGCGAAATCCGCGTGCACGGCCAGGACCGTCGCTACCACCACCCGGTGATCGGCCTGAACGGCCGTCTGGATACCATCCAGGCTGCGGTGCTGCTGGCCAAGCTGCCCAGCTTTGCCGACGAAGTGGCCGCGCGTGAGCGCATTGGTGCCCGCTACAGCGCGCTGCTGCAGGATGTGACCCGCGTGCCGGTGATCGGCGCGGGCAATACCCACGTTTACGCCCAGTACACCATCGAGGTGGACAATCGCGAAGCGGTACAGAAAGCCCTGCAGGAACTGGGCGTGCCCACCGCCGTGCATTACCCGATTCCGCTGCACCTGCAACCGGCCTTTGCCCATCTGGGCCAGGGCGAAGGCAGCTTCCCGCTGGCCGAAGCCGCCGGCAAGCGCGTGATGAGCCTGCCAATGCACCCCTTCCTGGATGAAGCCACGCAGGATGCCATTGTCGCTGCGGTGAAAAAGGCACTGGGCTGAGCGTGCTGGCCAAACTCAAGGCCAGGCTGGGGCAGGGCGGCTTTGCCCGCAATGTCGCCACCCTGGCTGGCGGCGCTGCCGTGGCGCAGTTCCTGCCGGTATTGTTCACCCCGCTGCTCACCCGGCTGTACAGCCCGGCTGATTTTGGCGTGCTGACGCAGTTTGTCGCGTGGTTGTCCAACCTGGTGGTGATTGCCACCTGGCGCTACGACATGGCGGTGGTGCTGCCGGAAGAAGAGGCCGACGCCATGCGCCTGATGGTACTGGCGCTGTTGTTCAACACCCTGCTGCTGGCGGTGCTGAGCATTCCGCTGCTGGCTGCCGGGCCGTGGATTGCCGCTCAGTTACATGCCCCGGCCATGGCACCCTGGCTGCCCTTGCTGCCGCTGGGCATCTGGGTGGCGGCCAATAACCAGATCTGGACCAACTGGAACAACCGTCAGCGCCGTTACAGCGCCAATGCGCAGGGCCGTATGGGCCAATCCGCCGCCATGGTGACGGTGCAACTGGCTGCAGGCTTTGGCAAGCTGGGCGCGCTGGGCCTGCTGCTGGCGCAGATCTCTGGCCAGACCGCCTCCTGGCTGCTGCAGGCGCGGCAAGACTGGCGCGCACTGCCGCAGTGGCTGCGCACCGCCCGTTCCGGTGGCATGGGCCGCATCCTGCGCCGCTATCGTGAATTCCCGCTGGTCAACACCCCGCATGCCTTTGTGGTGGCCTTGCAGGATTCCTTGATGGTGCAACTGCTGGGCATGCTGGCTACCGCCGAACTGATGGGCCATTACGGCCTGGTGGTGCGGGTGCTGAAGCTGCCCGCCGCCTTGCTGGGGCAAGCCGTGTCGCAAGTGCTGTACCGCGATCTGGCTGAAGCCCATGCCAAGGGCCACAGCCTGCGGCCCTTGCTGAAAAAGGCGCTGCTGGTGTTGTCGGCACTGGCGATTGTGCCTTTTCTCATCATCATGGCCTGGGGCGGCCCGCTGTTTGCCTTTGCCTTTGGCGAACAATGGCGCGATGCCGGCCAGATTGCCGCCACGCTGACGCCGTCCTTCTTCTGCATGTTCCTGGCTGCACCTTGCTTCATGGTGCCCATGGTGCTGTCGCGCCAGCGCCAGTCGCTGCTGTTTGCCCTGCTGGGCGTGGTGGTGAACCTGGGCTCGCTGGGCGTGGTGTACTGGGCGGGGGAGAATGCCCATCAGGTATTCCGCCTGCTGTCGGTGACGGTTTCCATCTATTACATCATCTACATGGTCTGGGTCTTCCGGCTGTGTCGCCAACTGGAGCAAGACCATGCTCACGGCTAATTCACTAAGCCTGTGCGATTACCTGTCCGCCTTGCCCGGCATGCTGCGTGGCCGCGCATTCCAGCGTGCCGCGCTGCGGCGCGAGCTGGCAGCCTGTTTTGGCGTGGACGAGGCGCGCATCGGCCTGTACGACACCGGCCGTGCCGCGCTGCGCGTACTGTTGCAGCAGCATGGTATCGGCGCGGGGGACGAGGTGATTGTCCCGGCCTATACCTGCGTGGTGGTGCCCAACCAGATTCCGGCACTGTCCGCCACGCTGCGTTTTGTCGATGTGTCGGCACACAGCCTGAATTTTGACTGGGACGTGCTGGCCGCTGCCATCGGACCGGCCACCCGCGCGTCATCGTGCCGCACAATTACGGCCTGCCGTGCCGGGTACCGGATGCGCTGCGCGCCGCCCATCCGCAAGTGAAGTTCATCGATGATGCCGCCCACGGCTTTGCCAGTCAGCTGGATGGCCAATGGCTGGGCAGCTATCACGACGGGGCTTTCTTCAGTTTTGAATATTCCAAGAACCTGACTGGCGGCATCGGCGGCCTGGCCATCTTTCCGCCCGGCATGACCGGCATGACCACCCCGCAGCAGGACTGGCCGGAACTGTCCTGTGCGGATGAATGGCGCTTGCTGGCCACGCTCAAAGCCCATCTGCTGAGTGCACGCTGGCCGCTGCTGGGCCGCATCACCATGGCCATCAATCGCCGTCTGGGCCTGATTTACCGCTCGGCGGATGCCGAGGTGTCACAAGGCATGCCGCATCCGGTACGCGCCATGCCGCTGTTGTCCACCGTGCTGGTGCGCCGCCAATTGGCCCATCTGCCCGCCACGCTGGCACACAAGCAGGCGCTGGCGCAGCGTTACCAACAGGCACTGGCGGCACTGCCGTCCATCACCCAGTGGGCCGTGCCTGCCGGTGCTGCGTGCCACTGGGTGCGTTACCCGTTTGCGCTGTCTTGTCCTCAGGCCAACAAGGCCGCCGTGGCGCGACGCCTGAGTCAGGCCAGCGGGCTGAATATCGGCGTGTGGTTTGATGATGTGATCCATCCGGCCGGTTCTTTCCGCCATGCTTATGTGGCCGGTAGTGCGCCGCAGGGCGAGCGGCTGGCGGCTACGGTGCTGAACCTGCCGATGAATATTGCTCTGGCCGACAATGCCGCGCTGGCGCACAAACTGGACCGGCTGCTGGCGGAACTGCGCCGCATCGAGAAAGAAAATATCCAATGAAGCTGTTGTTGATCGGTTCTGCCTCGGTACACACCTGGCGTTACCTGGCCGGTATCGCCCCGCATGTGGACGAAATCTGGCTGGCCTGCAATGGCGGAGTCCCGGCCGACAAGCGTCCGGCTAATCTCAAGGGCGAGCTGCGGCTGGACTTCGGCCTGAAAGCACTGGGCAGCGCCGGAAAACTGGGCCGCTGGATTAGCCAGATAAAGCCGGACCTGGTGCATGTGCATCAGGCCAATAGCGTGTCCTGGCATGCACGCCGGGCGCTGAGGGGCAGCCGTGTGCCCATGGTGCTGACCGCCTGGGGCTCGGACGTGCTGCTGCTGCCGGACAGCAACCGGCTGATGCGGCAGATGGTGAGCGCCAATCTGCGCGCCGCGACGGCGATTACTTCGGATTCGCTGTATATGGCAGCGAAAATCCGCCAGCTGGCTGGGGAACACTGCCGTATCGACGTGCTGAATTTCGGCATGGACGCGCTGCCGGCGCAGCCGGATATCGCGGCCAAGGCCAACAAGGTGTTGTCCTGCCGCCTGCACAAGCCCTTGTACCGCATCGATGCCATCCTGCATGCCTGGCAGCAGGTGGAGGCCAGTAGCCGTTACCCGGACTGGAGCCTCACCGTAGCCGCCAGTGGCGAGTCCACCGACAGCCTGAAAGCGCTGGCCAGCCGCCTGCAACTGCAAAGGGTGGAATTCACCGGTTTTGTTTCGTCCGCAGTATTGGCTGGCCTGTATCAGGAATCGCGCCTGTTTGTCAGCGTGCCGCGTTCGGACGCCACCAGCATCAGCCTGCTGGAAGCCATGGGGCACGGTTGCCTGCCGGTGCTGTCCAATCTGCCCGCCAATGGCGAGTGGGTGATCGATGGCCTCAACGGCCTGATTGCCGAAGACATCGCCCGGCTGAGCGACAGCCTGCTGTCCGGCATGGACTGGGCGGCGGACAATGCCCGTCTGGCGCAGGCGGTGCAGCTCAACCGCCAGCTGGTGGCCCAGAAAGCCCTGCATCACAGCAATATGCAGCACTTTGCCGATCTCTATGCCAGCCTGCTGTCCGGGGCGGCACACAAGGATTCTGCCGTATGAAAGTAGCCCATCTCACTTCTGCCCACCCGCGTCACGACATCCGCATTTTCGTCAAGGAATGCGCCACGCTGGCTGCTGCCGGTCACGAGGTGAGCCTGATCGTGGCCGATGGCCTGGGTGAGGAAATCAACAAGGGCGTGCGCTTTCACGATGTCGGCCCCAAAACCGGCGGCCGCTTTGCCCGCATGACCGGCACCACCAGCCGGGTATACCAGGCGGCACTGGCACTGCGCCCGGACATCGTGCATTTTCACGACCCGGAGCTGATTCCCGCCGCACTGCGGCTGAAGCAGGCCGGTATCAAGGTGATTTACGACGTGCACGAAGACATGCCGCGCCAGATTCTGGCCAAGCACTGGATTCCCGGTGCGATACGGCCACTGGTGTCCGGCAGCTTTGAAACAGTGGAAGACTGGGCAGCCAAACGTTTTGACGCAGTGGTGACATCCACCCCGCACATTCGCAACCGTTTTGCCAAACTGGGCGGACGGGTGCTGGATGTGTGCAACTTCCCCATTCTGGAAGAGCTGGTGCGCGATACGCCGTGGGACAGCCGCAAGAACGAGGTGTGCTATATCGGCGGCATCAGCGCATTCGCGGTATCGAACCCATCGTGGCCGCACTGCCGGATACCTCCACCCGGCTGAATCTGGCCGGCATCTGGAGCGAGAGCGACCTGCGCGCCAGGCTGGAAGCACAAGCCGGCTGGGCGCGGGTGAATGATCTTGGCGTGCTGGATCGCAAGGGCGTGGCCCAGGTGCTGGCGCAAAGCAAGATCGGCCTGGTGACGCTGTTCCCCACCCCCAATTATGTGGATGCGCTGCCGATCAAGCTGTTCGAATACATGGCGGCCGGCATGCCGGTGATTGCCAGTGACTTCCCGGTATGGCGCGAAATCGTCGATGACGCCGGCTGCGGCGTGCTGGTGGACCCGCAAGACCCGCAAGCCATTGCCGCCGCCATCAACAGCCTGATGGCGGATGAAGACCGCATGCGCCAACTGGGCGAGGCGGGCAAGCAGGCGGTGCTGCAGAAATACAGCTGGGCGGCAGAAGGCCGCAAGCTGGTGGACCTGTACGCGCAACTTTCCTGAATACGCTGGAGGAAGACCGACATGGACAAGCCCATCCGTCACCATCACGGCCAGCTGGCCCGGCTGATCCATATCCTGCGCACACGTCCGCGCCTGATGTCCGCCATTGTCTTCGGGCTGGCAATGGCGCAAATGCTGACCATGCTCAGCCCCATGCGTACGCTCACCGCCTATGTGATTGGCTGGAACGCCGGTGCCGGCCTGTATCTGCTGCTGGCCCTCAACATGATGCATGGTGCTGATGCCGAGCAGATCCGCCACCGTGCCGCACGGCAGGACGAAGGCGAGCTGGCCATCCTGATGCTGGTGGTGCTGGCAGCCATTGTCTGCCTGCTGTCCATCGTGGCCGAGCTGTCGGTAGCGAAAGACCTGCACGGCGGCAGCCGCGGCCTGCATATCGGCCTGTCGGTGCTCACCATCTTTACCAGCTGGCTGTTTACCCAAACCATGTTCGCCCTGCATTACGCCCACCAGTACTACGTGGCGCTGTTTCGCAGCGGCAAGCCGGGGCTGGAATTCCCCGGTGACGAAGAACCCAATTACAGCGATTTCTTTTACTTTGCTGCCGTCATCGGCACCTCGGGCCAGACGGCCGACATCAGTTTCAGCTCACGGGCCATGCGTCGCATCGGCTCCGTGCATTGCATCCTGTCCTTCCTGTTCAACACCACCGTGCTGGCGATGATGATCAATATCGCCGCCGGGCTGTTCTGAACAGCGGACACTTAAATCCGGAAAAGCAGCAGCGTGCGCATTCTCTATATCAATCACTATGCCGGCAGCCCGCGCCACGGCATGGAATTCCGCCCCTATTACCTGGCGCGTGAATGGGTCAAGGCCGGCCACGAAGTCAATATGCTGGCGGCAGATACTTCGCATCTGCGCCAGACCAATCCGCAGCTGTCCTCCAAGTATCAGGACGAAGACATCGACGGCATCCGCTACACCTGGTGCAAGACCCCGGCCTATCCGGGCAACGGGCTCAAGCGGGTGATCAATATCTTCAGCTTCCTGGGCAAGGTAATGGGCCTGTCCGGGCGCTATCTGAAGGAGTGGAAGCCGGACGTGGTGATTGCCTCCTCCACCTACCCGCTGGATACCATCCCTGCCGCCTTCATCGCCGGCAAGACCGGGGCGCGGCTGGTGTACGAGGTGCACGACCTGTGGCCGCTGACGCCGGTGGAAGTGGGCGGCATGTCGCGCTCCCACCCTTTCATCCGCCTGATGCAGTGGGCCGAGGATTTTGGCTACCGCAAGGCCGATACCGTCATCTCCATGCTGCCCTGCGCACGCGACTACATGATGGAGCACGGCATGGCGGCGGAAAAATATCATGTGGTACCTAACGGTGTGGACGTGGCCGAGTGGCAGGGGGCGGACACGCCGCTACCGGCCGAGCACCTGGCTGCGCTGGCAAAACTCAAGGCGGACAAGCGCTTTCTGATTGGCTACGCTGGTGGCCATGGTCTGGCCAATGCGCTGGACTTCCTGCTGGAAGCCGCTGCCCGGCTGCAAGACACGCCAGTCAGCTTCGTACTGGTGGGCGATGGCCCGGACAAGGCCGCGCTGGTGGAAAAGGCGGCTGCGATGGGCCTGTCCAATGTGCACTTTTTGCCCAGCATTCCCAAGCGCGCAGTGCCGGCTTTCCTGGCGGAAATGGACAGCCTGTTCATCGGCTGGCGCAAGCTGCCCATCTACCGTTTCGGCATCAATCCCAACAAGCTGTTCGACTACCTGATGGCCGGCAAGCCGGTGATCCACTCGGTGGAAGCGGGCAACGACATGGTCAAGGACGCCGGGGCCGGTTTCAGCGTAGGCGCGGAAGACCCGGCCGCCATTGCCGAGGCCGTGCGCCGCATGCTGGCCACCACGCCCAACGAGCGCGGCCGCATGGGCGCAGCCGGACGGCAATATGTGCTGGCCCATCACGACTACCGCGTGCTGGCGCAGCGCTTCCTGCAAGCCGTATTGCGCCAGGGTTGATGCCATGTTGCATCTGCTGGGAAAACTGCTGCGGCTGGGGCTGAAGCTGGCCACTTGCCTTGCGGTATTTTTTGTCAGCATGGTGCTGCTGGCCATGGCCTTGCAAAACGGCCTGGGCTGGGGGCTGGCCCAGGTGCTGCTGTATCTGGCCGCCTATGCGCTGGCCAGCTGGCAGCAGTGGCCACGTCTGCAGACCGGCTTGTTGGTCGGCTGGTTCGGCTTGTTCTGTGGTGCGATGTTTTTCTGGGACAAGTATGGCGGTGGCGGGCAGCCAGCCCCGGAGTGGCTGAAGCTGCTGGCGCATGGGCATGCTGTGGGCTGGATCGTGCTGGTATTGCTGTTTCTGCCACTGACGCTGGTGGAAATGCTGGTCAGGCAACTGCGTCGCCGCGGTGAGCGCAGTCAGGCCGCACCGACGGATATCTTCACTGCCAATCTGGCGCAGTTTGATTTGCAGCAGTCGTTTGCGAGTGTAGAAGATAGACAAAAAACCGTGCAAACCTGTACTAACGGCGAGGATAATAGCGGTTTTAACCTCCATGGCCGGCGTGATGCAACACCGGGAGACAGGTGAGTAGTGGATGAGTAGCAAGAAGCAGCATATCCGTTTTGATTTTGCCGATGGCCTGCGAGGCGTGGCCATCCTGTGTGTGATCCTGTTTCACTTTACCCAGACCTTCTGGCAGCATCGCGAGCGCATCAGCGACATCCTGAATATGGACCCGCTGGAAGGTTACGCCGGGGCATCTTTTGTATTGCCCTTCAATCTGGGCGCGGTAGGCGTAGGGCTGTTCCTGCTGATTTCCGGACTGCTGATTCCGCTGTCGCTCACCCGCATGGGTGGCTTGCGTTTTGCCGTGTCGCGAGTGTTCCGCATCTACCCCACCTACTGGGCCGGACTGGCGGTGACACTGCTTGCCTTGTGGATTGCCGCCTGGCTGGCCGATAACGACTTCGACATTACCGGGCGCGATGTCATCGGCCATGTCAGCATTGCCTTTCAGGACATGCTGGGTGGGCGCAATATCGACCCGGTGATGTGGACGCTGAAGGTGGAACTGTGGTTTTACGCCTTGCTGGGTACGGCGTTTGCGCTGACCGGCAAACGCATCAAGTGGGCCATCTGGCTGCTGCTGCCGTTGGTGGCCATGCTGTGCCGTGGCCCGGATGCGCAAGGCCTGCACGGCCAGCTGGCGCATTTCTGGGCCTATGACCAGTATTTCCTGTCCTCGGTGGTGTGTTATTTCCCGCTGATGTTTGCCGGGTGCTGGTGTTATTTCTACCTCACCGGCCAGGCCGGTGCCGTGGAAACCGTGCTGCATTTTGTCGGCCTCTTGGCCCTGTTTGTGTGGGTGACCAACTGGCCATCGCCCGAGCTGTACGGCAGCTACGCCATCGGCATCGGCCTGTTCGTGCTGGGCGTGCTGCGCCCGGCGCTGTGGAGCAGCCCGTGGCTGGCACGCGTGGCTGCGGTCAGCTATGCCTGGTATGTCTGTCATTCCAATGCGGGCTACGTGCTGATGGAAGTGCTGGCTATGTACAATCTGCCGTGGTGGCTGCTGGTGGCCGCCGCCACCGTGATGACCTGGTATCTGGCGCTGGCCATCAACCGCTGGGTGGAGCTGCCCACGCAGAAGCTGGGCAAGCGCGCCGCCGATGCGCTGAAAGAGAAGCCGGCGACGGACAATCTGGCCCGCCAGTAAGAAAGAGCAGCTGACAAAAAACCTGCTGCTGCGGCGTGCCTTGTCCCAGGGCCGCTACGCTATTTTGTTAGCCGCTCCAAGCGCCGCTGACAAGACCGGAACGCGACTGGCAACCATGCGTCGGCTGCCAGCCATAAACAACGACGCCTATTGAAGATGACGAAAATGAGCGAACAGAAATTCCTGCCCTTTGCCCTGCCGGATATCGGCGAAGACGAAATCAATGAAGTGGTCGACGCCCTGCGTTCCGGCTGGGTGACCACCGGCCCCAAGACCAAGCAGTTCGAAGCCGACTTTGCTGCCTTCATCGGCGAAGGTGTGGAAGCGATTGCCGTAAACTCCGCCACCGCCGGCCTGCATCTGGCGCTGGAAGCCATCGGCATCCAGCCGGGTGACGAAGTGATTGTCCCCAGCTACACCTTTACTGCCACGGCCGAAGTGGTGCGCTATCTGGGCGCAGACCCGGTCGTGGTGGATGTGGACCCGGCCACTTTCAATATCAGCCCGGCTGCCATCCGTGCCGCCATCACGCCGAAAACCCGCGCCATCATGCCGGTGCACTTTGCCGGCCTCGCGTGCGAGATGGACGAAATCATCGCCATCGCCCGCGAACATGGCCTGAAAGTGGTGGAAGACGCTGCGCACGCGCTGCCGACCACCTACAAGGGCAAGCTGGTGGGCACGCTGGATTCGGACGTCACCGTGTTCAGCTTCTACGCCAACAAAACCATGACCACCGGCGAAGGCGGCATGGTGGTATCGAAGAACAAGGACATCATTGCCCGCTGCAAGATCATGCGTCTGCATGGCATCAGCCGTGACGCCTTCGACCGCTACGTGTCCAAGACCCCGGCCTGGTACTACGAAGTGATTGCCCCCGGCTTCAAATACAATATGCCGGACACTGCCGCTGCCATGGGCATCCACCAGCTGAAGAAGATTGTCGCCTTCCGCGAAAAGCGCGAAGTCATGGCCCAGCGCTTTGACCGTGAGCTGGCCGACCTGCCCTTGATCCTGCCAGCACGCCCCGCCCATGCCGGGGATCGCCATGCCTGGCATCTCTATCCGGTACGTATCAAGCCGGAAGCCGGCATCAGCCGAGATGACTTTATCGTCCGCATGGCGGAAAAGGGCATTGGCTGCTCGGTACACTTCATTCCGCTGCATCGCCAGCCGGTATGGCGCGATGGTTACCAACTGGACCGTGCCGCCTTCCCGGTGGCGGATGCCGCCTTCGAGGCCGAAGTCACCCTGCCGCTGTATACCCGCATGACCGAGGACGATCAGACCCGCGTGATTGCCGCCGTGCGTGAGATCCTGGGCGCATGAGTCAGCACCAGCCTTTGCAGCCGGGTGAAGGCCCGGCCTTGTTACCGCCATGCTGCCGTCCGCCGGGTGCCGGGTCGGCACTGCTCAAGCGCCTGTTCGACCTGATTGCGTCCAGCATCGGCCTGCTGCTGCTGGCCGCGCCGCTGCTGCTGGTTGCCTTGTGGATCAAGCTCGATTCCCCCGGCCCGGTGTTTTTCCGCCAGGTACGGGTAGGGCGGGGCGGCATGCTGTTTCGCATCCACAAATTCCGCACCATGCAGGTGAATACCGAAGTGCAGGGCCAGCTGACCGTGGGCGCGGACAGCCGCGTCACCGGTGCCGGGCGTTTTTTGCGCAAGAGCAAGCTGGATGAACTGCCGCAATTGCTGGACGTGCTGTTCGGCGACATGAGCCTGGTGGGCCCGCGCCCGGAAGTGCCCAAGTATGTGGCGCACTACCCTGATGAAGTCAAAGACATCGTGCTGTCGGTACGCCCCGGCATCACCGACTGGGCCTCCATCCGCATGATTGATGAAAACGAGATCCTGGGCCGCGCGGCGGACCCGGAACGCGCTTATATCGAACAGATCCTGCCGGAAAAACTGGGCTATTACGTGCGTTATGCACAAACCCACAGCCTGCTGGAAGATATCCGCATCATCTTCGCCACCTTGCTGAAAATCGTGCTGCGCTGATGGCCGTGAAAGTCGATTCGACATGCTAGACAAACTGCTGACCTTTTCCCGTCACAACAAGATGGCCCTGCTGGCGCTGATGGATGCGCTGCTGCTGCCGCTGGCCCTGTGGAGCGCCGTGGTGCTGCGCCTGGGCGGCTACTGGGACCCTAAGCTGGACCCGTACCTGTGGATCTTCATCGTGCCGCCGCTGTGGGTGATTCCCATCTTCGTCAAGCTGGGCCTCTATCGCGCGGTGCTGAAGTATCTGGATGACAAGATCGTCTACACCGTGTTTACCGGGGTCAGCCTGGCGGTGCTGGTGTTGACGGCGGTGATCGTGATGGCGCGCATTGCACCCTTCCCGCGCTCGTCCATCATCATCTTCTGGATGTTCGCCATGGCCTATATCGGCGGCAGCCGCTTCGTGCTGCGCGGCCTGGTGCGGCGGATCGATTCAGTGGATGCCCCGCGTGAACACGTCATCATCTACGGTGCCGGCCAGGCGGGTGTACAGCTGATGCTGGCCTTGCAGGCAGGCAAGGAATACCGGCCGATGGCCTTTGTCGATGACAATCCGGAAAGCTGGCGGCGTACCTATCGCGGCCTGACCGTACATGCGCCGGAAGATTTGCCGCTGCTGATCGAGGAAACTGCTGCCAGCTGCATCCTGCTGGCCATGCCCTCGGTCAGCCGTGGCCGTCAGCGCGAAATCCTCGAGTCACTGGAACACCTGCGCATTCCCATCAAGCGTCTGCCTGGCATGGCTGACCTGGTATCGGGCGAAGCGCGGGTGGAAGAACTCAAGGAAGTGGAAATCGAAGATCTGCTGGGCCGCGACCCGGTACCGCCGCGTCCCGAACTGCTGGCCCGCAACATCCAGGGCCGGGTGGTGATGGTGACCGGTGCCGGTGGTTCCATCGGTTCCGAGCTGGTACGGCAGATTGCCCGCAACAATCCGGCGCGCATCGTGCTGTTCGAACTGACGGAATTTGCCCTCTACGCCATCGACCAGGAACTGTCACAGCTGGCACCGGACATTCCGCGCACGCCCTTGCTGGGCTCGGTCACCGACTATGCCCGCCTGTGCCAGATCATGCGCAGCTTTGCCGTGGAAACGGTGTATCACGCCGCGGCGTACAAGCATGTGCCGATGGTGGAGCACAATCCGGTGGCCGGCATCGTCAACAATGCCTTTGGTACCGATACCACTGCGCGCGCGGCAGAAGACTGCGGCGTGGACACCTTCGTGCTGATTTCCACCGACAAGGCGGTCCGCCCCACCAATGTGATGGGCGCCACCAAGCGGCTGGCCGAACTCACCTTGCAGGGCCGTCACGCCAGCGGCAGCAACACCCGTTTTGTCATGGTGCGTTTTGGCAATGTGCTGGGCAGCTCTGGTTCGGTGGTGCCCCTGTTCAAGAAGCAGATCAAGGCTGGCGGGCCGGTCACGGTCACTCACCCGGACATCACCCGCTACTTCATGACCATTCCGGAAGCAGCCCAGCTGGTGATTCAGGCCGGGGCGATGGGCGAGGGTGGGGACGTGTTTGTACTGGACATGGGCGAGCCGGTGAAAATTGCCGAACTGGCGCGCCGCATGGTGCATCTGTCCGGGCTGGAAGTGCGTGACGACAAGCATCCGGGCGGCGATATCGAAATCCGCTTCTCCGGGCTGCGCCCGGGTGAGAAGCTGTACGAAGAGCTGCTGATCGGCGACAACGTACTGCCCACCGATCACCCGCGCATCCTGCGGGCACAGGAATACCATCTGCCGGCAGAGGAGCTGCAACACTTCATGCAGCAGCTGGATGAAGCCTGCCGCGCGCTGGATGGAGCACAGGCATTTGCGCTGATGCAGCAGGTGGTGCACGAATTCCGCGCCGCTCCGGCAACCCAGGACTGGGTGGTACTGCAACAGGGGTAAAACAAGGGCCGCCTAGCGGCTGACCACCTGATTGCGCCCCAGCTGCTTGGCACGGTACATGCGCGCATCGGCCAGCTCCACCAGCTGGCGGCGCGCATTGCACTTGTCCGCCAGGCGCTCGGCCAGGCCGATACTTGCCGTCAGGGGGCTGCCATCCGGCCGCTGGCCGAGGCCCTGCTGGCGCAGCCGCTCCAGTGCAATCTCCGCCTGCACCCGGTCGGTATTGGGCATCAACAGCAAAAACTCCTCTCCGCCCCAGCGCACCAGCACATCGCCACGGCGCATGTTCTGCTGGATTTGCTGCACCAGCAGCTTCAGGGTCTTGTCTCCTGCGGCATGGCCAAACACATCATTGATGCTTTTGAAGTGATCCATGTCGATGAAGGCAATGGCCAGCGGCAGCTGGTTTCTTTCTGCATTCACCAGTTGCAGCTCCAGCATTTCGATGCCACTGCGGCGCGAGAATGCCGTGGTCAGCGGGTCGCGGATGGTTTGCCCCACCAGCGCAATGATGAAGGCCAGCTGGCTGATGCCGGCCAGCGCCGATACCCCGGCCAGCAAGGACAGCAGCCAGAACTCCCCGCCAAACGAGGGCCAGCTGGCAACCGACCAGTCCATGACCCAGGCCAGCGCATAGGCCAGCAATACCGGCATGACAAAAGCGAGGTTTTCCAGCAAAGTCAGCGGAAAAATGGCAAAAGCGGCCAGCAGCACAAAGGGTAAAAATGCATAGCCGGTGCCGATGGCGGCTGAAACACCCTCCAGATGATGCTGGGTCAGCAACAAGTGCGAACCGATGTAAAACAGCGTGGGAATGGCAAACAAGGTGGCCATCCCCTGGTAGGCCCGCAACAAGCGGCCATCATGCGGACACCACATCACCAGGGCGGCAAAGGCCACGGTGGCCAGCAGGCGCATGGTGACCAGCCGTTCCCACAGCGCGGCAGGCAAGGTCAGCACGTCCACCACAATCCACAAGGGCGTGAGCAGGGCAAACAACAAGGCAAACAAGCGCACGCGATTGATCAGCATCAGCGCGCGGCGCTGTTGCAGTAAGGGCATGTGTTGATGGGGGCTGAGCAGCCAGCCGGTTTCGTTGCTGGAAATTTCACCGGGCAACAGGCCCAGCACGCCACGCCAGATAGTGTGTGTGATTCTCATTGTCAGACAATTTTCGGTTTTGCAGCATTGTAGGGGCAATGCGCAGTACAACCTTGTAAAATATCAAATTCAGCCTGAATTGACCGGGAATTGTCTGATTAGTTGGCTGATTTAATAAAACAAATCATGTCATGCAATAGGGGAGAGTCGGTCAATGGAAACCCGCTGGCTGGAAGATTTTCTGGTGCTGGCCGATACCGGCAGCTTTACCCGTTCTGCCGAAATCCGTCATCTGACGCAACCGGCCTTTTCCCGGCGTATCAAGTCGCTGGAAAGCTGGTTCGGAGCCGACCTGATCGACCGCACCACCTATCCCACCCGACTGACGGCGGCTGGCGAGTTGCTGCGCGAACAGGCGGTACAGATGCTGGCGCAAATCAACAGCACCCGCGCCCAGTTACGCGGGCTGCAACCCTTGCCGGCCGGCACGCTGAGCCTGGCCGTACCGCATACCCTGTCTTTTTCCTTCTTTCCCAAATGGCTGACCCGCATGGAGCAGGGTTTTGGCCCGCTGTCCTGCCGCCTGCAGGCCAGCAATGTGCACGATGCCTTGCTGGCCTTCGTGGAGGGCGGCTGCGATCTGCTGATGTGTTATCACCACCCCAAACAGCCGGTGGATTTTAGCGATCCGCGCTACAGCGGCCTGCGGCTGGGTGTGGAAACCCTGCGGCCTTATGTGCGCAGCAATCCCGACCACACGCCACGTTACGCCCTGCCAGGCACAGCCGCACAGCCGCTGCCGTTTCTGGGCTATGCCAGCAATGCCTACTTCCGCCTGATGACCGACCTGATCCTGGAGGCGGCACCTGAACCCACCTTCCTGTCGCTGCGCTACGAAACCGACATGGCCGAGGGACTGAAAAACATGGTGCTGGAAGGGCATGGCGTGGCGTTTTTGCCAACCAGCTCGGTACAGCGTGAAGTCCGTTCCCGTCAGCTGGTATTGGCCGCCCCCAGCGGCTGGAGCGTGGACATGGAAGTGCGCCTGTACCGCGACACCAAGCGCAGCCGTCCCGAGCTGGATGCTTTCTGGGACTATCTGGCCAGCAGCGCACAGCCGGTGTAGTTATCTGCAAGCGCGCAGCGCCTGAACCAGGCGGAATGTTCCGACGGCAAAGCCCTCCATAGGGGTAGGTGCATGGTGTTTCGGAGTAAACCGCATGACATTTCGGCACTTGCCTGCTGGCACGGTATACGCGATTACCTAACATCATCAGCGTCCTGTAACCGTGTCCAGGGGAATGAAATGAAATTCATGTCATGGCTGGTTTGCTGTGTGAGCCTGCTGCTTTGCCATCTCACAATGGCTGCGAATGAGCCGGTGGTAGACATCTATTTATTGCGCCACGGCAAAACCATGTTCAATACCACCAATCAGGTACAGGGCTGGTCTGATACCCCGTTGACTGCTGCCGGCGTGGCAGGCGCACAGGCGGCTGGCCGTGGTCTGGCATCCATTCCCTTCATTGCCGTGCATAGCAGCGACCTCGGGCGCGCGCGCAGCACTGCCCGCATCGTGCTGGCGCAGGGTCGGCAGCAGCCACTGCCGGTACAGGAAGACGAGCGCCTGCGGGAGTGGAATTACGGCAGCTTCGAGGGCCGGCCGGATGCCGAAATGTGGACGCCATTATTTGCAAGGCAGGGCATGCAGTTTGATCCACAGTGGGGAAACTGGCCGGAATTCACCAGCAAGATGAGCGACAGCGCCATTGCCCAGGCCATTCATGACGCCGACCCGCGCGGCTGGGCGGAAACCTACCCGCAAATCACCACCCGGTTGCGTGCTGCCATGCAGGATATCGTGGACAAGGCCATGGTGGCCGGCGGCGGTAATGTCCTGGTGGTCAGCCATGGCGGCGCCATTCTCACCATTCTGGAAGTTTTGCTGCCAGGGCAGGCCAAGCACAGCGATATCCCCAATAGCAGCATTACCGTGCTGCGCTATCAGCATGGCCAGTACCATTTGCTCAAGGTGGGTGATGTCAGTTACCAGCGCCAACCCTGACCGGTTTGCTCCCAGGCACTGCTGTAGCGGCATGTTAGCGAGGGGCTTGTCGGGCTGATAGTCGGCATTCTCATCCCTTGTTTCACATGGTTATGCAAAATTTGCATGATGTGATTGCGAATCGGAATTGGCCAATCCCCCCGTTGCCAGCCTACAGTCTGCCCCCATCGCTCCGTATTGACGGAGACCACCAACAAAGGCTGCTGCATGTCCACACGTATCGAACACGACCTGCTTGGCGATCGCGCCGTTCCGGCTGACGCCTACTGGGGTGTCCACACCCTGCGTGCCGTGGAAAACTTCCCCATTACTGGCCAGACCATTGCCAGCTATGGCGACCTGATTGTCGCCCTGGCGCAAATCAAGAAAGCGGCAGCCCTGGCCAACCGCGATCTGGGCCTGCTGGACGAAGTGCGTACCCGTGCCATCGTGGTGGCTTGTGAAGAGCTGGTGGAAGGCAAGCTGCATGATCAGTTTGTGGTGGATGTGATTCAGGGTGGGGCCGGTACTTCCACCAACATGAATGCCAACGAAGTCATTGCCAACCGCGCGCTGGAAATCCTGGGCCATGGCAAGGGCGAGTACGACAAGCTGCACCCCAACGAACACGTCAACATGGGCCAAAGCACCAACGACGTGTATCCCACCGCCTTGCGCCTGGCCACCTACTGGGGTGTGCTGCGTCTGCAACGCACCATGTTCGTGCTGCGCGAAGCCTTTGCGGCCAAGGCGGAAGAATTCAAGAACATCCTGAAAATGGGCCGTACCCAATTGCAGGATGCCGTACCGATGACGCTGGGTCAGGAGTTCCAGACCTACGCCGTGATGCTGGGTGAAGACGAACAACGCCTGAGCGAAGCGCGTGCGCTGATGCTGGAAATCAATCTGGGTGCCACTGCCATCGGCACTGGTATTACCGCTCATCCCGACTATGCCCGGCTGGTGTGCCTGCATCTGTCGGAACTGACCGGCCTCAAGCTGATGACGGCTCCCAACCTGATTGAAGCCACCCAGGATTGCGGTGCATTCGTCCAGCTCTCCGGCGTGCTCAAGCGCGTGGCGGTCAAACTGTCCAAAACCTGCAATGACTTGCGCCTGCTGTCCTCCGGCCCGCGTGCCGGTATTGGCGACATCAATCTGCCTGCGCGTCAGGCCGGTTCGTCCATCATGCCGGGCAAGGTCAATCCGGTGATTCCGGAAGTGGTCAACCAGGTGGCGTTTGAAGTGATCGGCAACGATATGACCATCACCATGGCGGCAGAAGGCGGCCAGTTGCAGCTGAATGCTTTCGAGCCGGTCATCGCCTACAGCATGTTCCGCAGCGTGCGCCATCTGGCCAACGCCTGCAGCACGCTGACCGAGCACTGCGTGAAGGGCATTACCGCCAATGAGGCCAAGCTGCGTGCTGATGTGCTGAACTCCATCGGCCTGGTGACCGCACTCAACCCCATCATCGGCTACGCCGCCGCCACCGCTGTGGCTGCCGAGCGCACGCCACCGGTGGCAGTGTCTACGATATCGTGCTGGAACGCGGGCTGATGCAGCGCGCCCAGCTGGATGAAGCCCTGCTGCCCGAAGCATTGACCCAGCCGCGCTGGCTGTCTTAACGGTGTTCTGCTGTCGGTACTTGTCCGGTACCGACTTTCCTGTGTTGGCCGGGTAAATACCCGGCCATTTTTTTTACTGCTTGTCTCGCAGCGGCTGGCGATGTATAAAATATTGTGCAGTGCACAATGGAGTTCATCATGATACAAGCCCTGATCTGGTGGCTGGAAGTCAGTCCGCGCTGGCTGGCCTGCCTGACGGCACATGGCCGCAGTCAGCAAGAAGTCCTGCGCGCTGGCTTCTTCCATTCCGGCCGGGTGCTTAGCAGCCCGGCCCCTGCCAGTGACAAACTGGCCCGGCTGGCCCGGCGTGCCACCGCCGATACCATCACCTTGTTGCACGACAATGGCCAGCTTCAGTTACAACTGGGTCAGGAGCCGCTGCCACCGCTGCTGGCCGACTGTGCCTGCTACCGTTCCGGCCAGCATTTGCAGCAGCAAGGTGGCAGGCTCTGCCTGCAAGGCCTGGTCGATCTGGGGCGCATCCTCTTGCGCTGAAATTGAGTCAAGGGCGCAGAACAATTGCTTTGCAGCCATCTTCCTGCAAGGCACAATGCGGGGCTTGCAACCCGGGATTCACCCCATGACCGCGCACGTCACGCTCAGCCCGCAACAATTGCAACAACTGGCACCTGCCCTGCAGTCTTATTTGTCCAGCCAGTTGCAACTTGAAATCGGCAGTTTTGATGCCCAGTTCCTATTGGAATTTGTCGCCCAGCAGATTGGTCGCGATATCTATAACCAGGCATTGGCCGACGCCCAGCTGGCACTGAGTCAGCGCATGGAGTCACTACAGGCTGCCATCTGGGAGCTGGAAAAGTAAGCAGCAGGGCGGTTCTTGCCACGTTCATCCGGCGCAGCTTGACCATGCCCTCTGACGCCAACGACTGCCATCCGCAGGACAACGGGGTTACAATCAGGTTTTATTTCCCGCTGCCGCCACTGCTTCATGCTTTATTTGCGTCTGATGCTCAAAGGTTTTCTGCTGGCCGTGCTGTTGGTGCTGCTCGGCTTTGGCTATATGGCCTGGGGCATCGCACGTTATGCAGACCAGCCCGCTACGGAACCGGCCGATGCCGCCCTGGTGCTGGGCGCGGCGGCCTGGGGCAGCAAACCCTCGCCGGTGCTGCGTGAACGCATCAACCATGCAGTGACGCTGTACAAGCAGGGCAGGGTGCGCTGGATTGTGTTTACCGGCGGCACGCCGGAGCCCGGCTATCCTACCGAGGCCGATGTCGGTCGTGAATTTGCCCTGCGCCAGGGCGTGCCGATGACGGCCATGCTGGCGGAAAACGAATCGCGCACCACCTGGCAGAATCTGGAAAACGCTCACAAGCTGGCATCGCCCTTTGGTATCCGCTCATTCTTGCTGGTGAGCGACCCCCTGCACATGCGCCGTGCCGTGCTGATGGCCCATGATCTGGGCATGGCCGCCGCACCGGCACCGACCGAATCCAGCCGCTATGTCAGCTGGAGCAACAAGGTGAAATTCCTGGCGCGGGAAACCTGGCTGTATGTGGGGTACCGGGTATTCCGCAAGCTGTCCTGACCTTGTCTTCATTGATATGCAGACGTAAAAAAACCGGCACCAGGCCGGTTTTTTGTATGGCACAGTGTGCTTATACCGTGTGCCACAGGTCGATCAGCTCGCCAGCTTCCACATTGGATACTTCATTGCGTGCTTGCAGCCAGGCAACCAGCTTGGCACGGATTTCTTCGGTAATGGCAACTTCGCCTACCGGGAATACCACGCCTTCCAGTCTTTCATTACCATCAAAATGACCGCCGAAGCTGATGGCAGCTTCATCAATGCAGTTCAGCCAGTCGTCCAGCAGGGCATCTGCATCCACACCTGCGGCAATGGTGGCGATCAGGTGAAAACCCAGCTCGCGGTATTCGCCCACACGCATTTTCTTGCGCTGGCGATGGTTCAGGCGCTTCAGGCGCTGGGCGGAATTGGGGTTGTGCAGATCAGACATGATGACTCCAGTAACTAAATGACGCGGCGATGATAACAGGCATTCCCGGCTGACAGTAAGCAAGCCGGGATGACAGTCCATTTAAAGTCCCAGTTGCGCCCATAAAACATCAATCTTCTGCTTGATGCTGTCATCCATCACGATGGGCACACCCCATTCGCGACTGGTTTCGCCAGGCATCTTGTTGGTGGCATCCAGTCCCATCTTGCCGCCAAGTCCGGATACCGGGCTGGCGAAGTCCAGATAGTCGATCGGCGTGTGTTCGATCAGCGTGGTGTCGCGTACCGGGTCCATGCGGGTGGTGATTGCCCACATCACTTCCTTCCAGTCGCGGCAGTCCACATCGTCATCCACCACGATGATGAACTTGGTGTACATGAACTGGCGCAGGAAGCTCCAGCAGCCCATCATCACGCGCTTGGCATGACCAGGGTATTGTTTCTTGATACTGATGACTGCCATGCGATAGCTGCAACCTTCCGGTGGCAAGTAGAAATCGACAATTTCCGGAAACTGCTTTTGCAGGATGGGCACGAATACTTCATTCAGTGCCACGCCCAGTACCGCAGGCTCATCCGGTGGTTTGCCGGTATAGGTGCTGTGATAGATGGGGTTCTCGCGCATGGTGATGCGGTCGATGGTGAATACCGGGAAGTAGTCCTGCTCGTTGTAATAACCGGTATGGTCGCCATACGGGCCTTCCAGCGCCATGTCATCGGGATGGATATGGCCTTCCAGTACAATCTCGGCCCGTGCCGGCACTTGCAGGTCAGAGCCGATGCATTTCACCAGCTCGGTGCGACTGCCGCGAAGCAAGCCGGCAAACTGGTATTCGGACAAGGTATCCGGCACCGGAGTGACAGCGCCCAGAATGGTCGCCGGGTCGCAGCCCAGCACCACGGCCACCGGGTAGGGCTTGTCCGGGTTCTGCTGGCGGAATTCACGATAATCCAGCGCACCGCCACGGTGGGCCAGCCAGCGCATGATGACGCGGTTTTTGCCGATCACCTGCTGGCGATAGATGCCCAGGTTCTGCCGCTTCTTGTTCGGGCCGCGGGTTACCGTCAGGCCCCAGGTAATCAGCGGTGCCACATCGCCCGGCCAGCAATGCTGGATGGGCAGGCGCGACAAGTCCACATCGTCACCTTCCCACACAATCTGCTGGCAAGGCGCCTTGCTGACCACCTTGGGCGCCATGGACAACACCTGCTTGAGCAAGGGCAGCTTGTCCCAGGCCTCACGCAGCCCCTTTGGCGGTTCCGGCTCTTTCAGATAAGCCAAGGTCTTGCCGATTTCTCTCAGTTGCATGACGTCACTGGCACCCATGCCCATGGCAACACGCTTCGGTGTGCCAAACAGATTGGCCAGTACCGGAATCGAATAGGACTGCGTATCGTGCCGGGCTTGCGTGAACAGCAGGGCCGGGCCACCGGCTTTCAGTACCCGGTCGCCGATTTCGGTTATTTCCAGATGTGGCGATACCGGTACATCGATTCTTTTCAATTCGCCTTGCTGTTCCAGTTGAGCAACAAAGTCCCGCAGGTCGGCATATTTCATGACTGTTTCATGATCTTAAGCAAAGTTTTGACCGGAAGGTTTGGATAACCTCCGCTATGAACGTCGCAAGCTACTGCCGGCCTATTAGAAAGTCAATTACGGTAGAAGCCCAAGACCGTGAACTTGCCTACACTCTTGGAGAATACAAATGAAAAAGCTTGCTCTGGCTGCGGCCATCGGTCTGATTTCCGCTAGCGCCTTCGCCGCTCAAGGCGACATCATCGCGCGTTTCCGCGTGATCAACGTGAATCCGTCCTCTTCCTGGAGCAACGCTGCTCTGGGTAACTCCCTGGGCCTGAAGAGTGTCGACGCAAAAGACGACACCGTTCCGGAACTGGACTTCACCTACATGATCACCAACAACATCGGTACCGAACTGATCCTGGGTACCAGCCGTCACGAAGTGACCGCCAACGCCGGTACTGGTGACAAGAGCCTGGGCAAGGTATCCACCCTGCCGCCGACCCTGACCGTTCAATACCACTTCTCCCCGGATAGCAGCGTATTCCGTCCGTACGTAGGTGCTGGTATCAACTACACCCGTTTCTACAATACCGGTCTGAATGCTGCCAACCTGGGCGTGAATGCTGATCTGAAAGTGAAGAAGAACAGCTACGGTCCGGCACTGCAAATCGGTGCTGACTTCCCGATCAGCAAGAGCTTCTTCGTCAACGTTGACGTGAAAAAGATCTGGATGAAGACCGACGTAAGCCTGGCTTCCAACGGCACTCAAGTTGGCACCCTGAAGATCGACCCGCTGGTCGTAGGCCTGGGTATCGGTACCAAGTTCTAAGCAACTTGTTTTGCCGCAAGAAAGCGCCTCCTCGTGGAGGCGCTTTTTTATTTCCGTGCAATAGAATAATGTATTCTAAATTTATGCATTCAGGAGATAAAAATGGGCAATTGGGCCAGCACAGCCATCCGCAAGATCGAAGCAGATTTCAACCGTTCCAGCGACACGCACCTGATACCACTGCAGATTCCTGCCTTGCCGCAGATCCAGTTGTATTTCAAGGATGAATCCACCCACCCAACCGGCAGCCTGAAGCACCGCCTGGCGCGTTCGCTCTTCCTGTATGGCCTGTGCAATGGCTGGATACGCTACAACACCACCATCATCGAAGCTTCCAGTGGCAGCACCGCTGTTTCGGAAGCCTACTTTGCACGCTTGCTGGGCCTGCCCTTCATCGCGGTCATGCCGCGCGGCACGTCGGCAGAGAAAATCCGCGCCATCGAATTTTACGGTGGGCGCTGTCATCTGGTGGATGATCCGGCCACCATCTATGAAGAATCCCGTCGCCTGGCACAAGAACTGAATGGCCACTACATGGACCAGTTCACCTATGCCGAACGTGCCACAGACTGGCGTGGTAACAATAATATTGCCGACACCATCTTCAAGCAGATGGAACTGGAACCGAACCCGGTGCCGGAGTGGATTGTCTGTGGTGCAGGAACCGGCGGCACATCAGCAACCTTTGGCCGCTATGTGCGTTATCAGAAACTCTCGACGCAGATCTGCGTTGTCGACCCGGAAAACTCGGTGTTCTACGACAGCTATTACAGTGGTAACGCAGACTGCCGCTGCGAAGGTGGTTCTGGCGTGGAGGGCATCGGTCGTCCGCGGGTCGAACCATCTTTCATCCCCACCGTTATCGATAAAGTAGTCCGCGTACCCAATGTGGCCAGCTATGCTGCCATTCATTTCCTGGAAGAAGTGATGGGGCGTAAGTGTGGTGGTTCTACCGGCACCAATCTGTTCGGTGTGTGTGAACTGGTCAGCGACATGGTACGTAATGGCCGGCACGGCTCGGTGGTCACGCTGATTTGCGACGATGGCAACCGCTACCTCAACAGCTACTACAACCCGCAGTGGCTGGAAGGTAACGGTCACCACATTGCATCCTGGGTGGAGCGCTATCGTCGCTTCTTCTTCGAAGGTCGCTGGTAAGCCAGTAAGGGTTGCTGCGGCAATGGTTACCAGCGCTGCCGCAGTAGCTGGCTCAGTTTGTTGACACGCACATCGACAAAAGCCGGTTTGCGGCTCTGGCGGCTGATCCACACCGTACGCATCCCCAGGGATTTTGCTGCGTACAGATTGGGTAGAGAATCCTCCACCATGATGCAGTGTGCCGGATCAAGCCGCTCCGCCTGCAGCATGGAACGAAAGCCACGCCGGTCAGGTTTTGGACGAAAGCGCATTTTTTCCATGCCATAGCAGGCTGCAAACTGGTGGTGTATGCCCATTTTATCCAGCAGCCCTTCTATATAGTGTTGCGGTCCGTTGGACAGCACAATCTTGCGGCCAGGCAGTGCTTTCAGGGTGGCTGCCAGGGATGGTTCCCATACCAGCCAGCGATACAGCTCATCCAGTACGTGGGTCTCCTGCAGGAAATGTCCGGCATCCACAGCGTGGTGGCGCATAAGTCCTTGCAGGGTGGCACCATAACGATGCCAGTAGTGCAGTCTCAACTGCCGGGCCTCCTCCGCCGACATATCCAGATGCCGCTCCATGTACAGGTTCATCATGCGACTGATATGGGCAAAGATACCCAGGCTAGCCTGATGCAGCGTGTCGTCGAGATCAAAAATCCAGGTGGGAGCAGACATGATGGCGGCTAGGGCAAAGTTAGGAAGCCGCCATTATCATGAGCAAAAGCCAGGACTGCCACATCTTGTACCATGCTCTTTCGCGCGTGAGATTGGTCAGTTTGTTTAAAATCAATGACTTGAATTTTCCATCTGCAAATATTACAGATTTCTTCGCACAAAGTGTTGACGAGGGTGGGTCAGGGCGGTATAGTTCGCCTCCTCAGCAGACAACGCAGCGACGGAAACGAAACGCAGCGACCTGCACCGCTCTTTAAAAAACAGAATAACCGATAGGTGTGAGTACTTGGCGAAAGCCAAATACTTGCACTGCAAGACAAGAAATACTTGTTATTTTCTTTGATCTTGCGTGCCAGAAATTTGCTATGAGATTGAACTGAAGAGTTTGATCCTGGCTCAGATTGAACGCTGGCG
>NZ_LNQV01000052.1 GCF_001515305.1 Aquitalea pelogenes | reverse complement strand
CCGACCGGGGGCAAAACCGGGCGGCAAACCGGCCAGCCAGGCCACTGGCACCAACCGCAGCAAGCACAAACGCTGATCCATCATCATCGGCAATAAAAACGCATCGCCTGGCGATGCCGTTTTTATTGGGCAGACTCCCTGATTGGCAGCTAAAGTAGCAGCCAACCGGATTCAAACAGGACATGCACCATGGGGGCTTCGCTCAAGCTGGCGGAATTGCTGGGTTCGCTCAGCTATGCACTGGATATCACCGAGGGACAACCTGAAGGCCATTGCGTACGCAGCTGCTGGATAGGCATGCACATTGGCCGTGCCATCGGGCTGGACAGCCAGTCACTGTGGGAACTGTACTACGCCATCCTGCTGAAAGACCTGGGCTGCAGCAGCAATGCCGCCCGCATCAGCGAACTGTATCTGGCAGATGATCGCCAGTTCAAGCAAGACTTCAAGCTGGTAGGCAGCAGCCTGCAGGACAAACTGGGTTTTGTCTTGAGCCATGCCGGACGCCATGCCGGCTGGGCGGAACGGCTGGCATCCATTATCAGCATTGTGCGCAATGGCAAGGAAATCGCCAACGAACTGATCCAGACCCGTTGCTATCGAGGTGCGGATATCGCCCGCCAGCTGCGTTTCAATGAAAACGTCGCGCGCGGCATCCAGTCGCTGGACGAGCACTGGGATGGCTCAGGCCGTCCGCTGGGTTTGCAGGGTGAGGCCATTCCGCTCAATGCCCGCATTGCCCTGCTGGCGCAGGTGGTGGATGTGTTTCACATCACCAGTGGTCGTGACGGTGCGCTGGCCGAGGTGCAGCAACGTGCCGGCAACTGGTTCGACCCACAGCTGGTGGCCTGCTTTGCCAGCGTGGCCAGTGACGAAACCTTCTGGCAGGTGCTGGAATCCACAAGCGTCGATCAGGCGGTACTGGCGCTGGAACCGGCCCAGCATCAGGTGGACGTTGATGAAGATTATCTGGATGAAATTGCCGAAGGCTTCGGCCAGGTGGTCGACTCCAAAAGCCCCTTCACCGCTGGTCACAGCCAGCGGGTAGGTCATTATGCCGACCGTATTGCCGCCACCCTGGGTCTGGATGATGCGCGCCGCCGCTGGCTCAAACGCGGCGCCCTGCTACACGACGTGGGCAAGCTGGGAGTGAGCAACCGCATTCTGGACAAGCCAGGCAAGCTGGATGCCGAGGAATGGGCCGCCGTGCAAAAACACGCCAGCTACACCCACGCCATCCTTGGCCGCATGCAGGTGTTTGCCGAGCTGGCCGATGTTTCCGCCGCCCACCATGAACGACTGGATGGCAAGGGCTATCCGCGCGGTCTGTCAGGCGACGCCATCACCCTGGAAACCCGCATCATCACCACCGCCGACATTTTTGACGCCATCAATGCCGAGCGGCCATACCACCCGGCCACCCCGGTGGCCAAAACACTGGACATCATGCAACAGAACCTGCACATGGCTATCGATCCACGCTGTTTTGCAGCCTTGCAGCAGGTATTGCGCGAGGAAGGCCAGCTCTAGCCCCACACCACCCCGCTGGTCAGCAACTGTTCGGCACGCTGCAAGGCGGCTGCCAGGTCCGGCTGCAGATTGTCCGCACCCAGATCATCCACCAGCCGCGACCCCTTGAGCATGTCCAGCACCTCATCGGTCGCACCACACAGAATCAGCGTCTTGCCCTGCACGCGCAGCTTGTCGTTCAGACTGTCCAGCGCCAGCAAACCGGTGGTATCCAGCATCACCAGCCGGTGCAACTGCAAGATGATGACGCGCGCCTGCTCGGCCTGCTGGTGAATGATTTCCACACTGTCCGCCGCGCCGAAAAACAGTGCACCCTCCACCCGGAAAGCCGCACAGCCATCCGGCACATGCTTGCCGGCTATGGTATGGCGCTCGAACAACTGCGCATATTCCGGCAACAGGCGGTTGACCGAGGTATGGCTGGCCATGCTGCGGATGAAGAACACCGCCGCCATCAGCAGGCCGATCTGTACTGCCACCGTCAGGTCAAACACCACGGTCAGCACAAAGGTGACAATCAAGACGGCGGTATCGCGCTTGGGAAACTGGAAAGCCTTGCGGATATCCCAGTCCCCCATTTTCAGTGCCACCGAAATCAGGATGGCGGCCAGCACCGCCAGGGGAATACTGGCCGCCAACGGGGCAGCCACCAGCAAAATCAACAGCAGCAACACCGCATGCACCATGGCAGCCACCGGGCTGCGACCGCCGTTGCTGATATTGGTGGCAGTGCGCGCCACCGCTCCGGTCGCCGGAATGCCGCCAAAAAACGGGGCCACCATATTGGCGATGCCCTGACCGATCAGCTCCTGATTGGAATCATGCTTGTCGGACGTCATGCTGTCCGCCACCACCGCACACAGCAGTGACTCGATGGCCCCCAGCAGGGCAATGGTAAAGGCCGGTGCCAGCAGGTCGGACAGATGGGTCGGGTCCAGGTCCAGCCCGCCAAAGCTGGGCAAGCCTTGCGGAATACCACCGAACTTGCTGCCCAGCGTGGCCACCGGCAGGCTGAACAAGGCCGTGGCCAGCGTCGCCAGAATCAGCGCCACAAAAGGCGCGGGCAACAGGCGGTTGAGTCGCTTTGGCCATAGCAGGATAAGCAGCAGGCTGGCCGCAGACAGCAGTAAGGTCGGCCAGTGAAAATTGCCCAGTTGCTCACGCAATACCTGCATCACCGCAAAGAAGCCGGCTGGCATCTTTTCCACCGGCAAGCCGAAAAAGTCTTTCAGCTGGGTCAGGAAAATCAGCACGGCGATACCGTTGGTAAAGCCGGTAATCAGTGGCAAGGGAAAAAAGCGGATCACCTGCCCCAGCCGGAAAATGCCCATCAACACCAGCATCACGCCGGACATGAAGGTGCAGATCAGCAGGTTGGCCACCCCGTACTTGGCCACAATGCCGTAGATGATGACGATGAAGGCCCCGGTCGGTCCGGTGACCGACAAACGGCTCCCCCCCAGCACCGCCGCCAGAAAACCGGCAATCACGGCAGTGAATATGCCAGCCTGTGGCGTCACCCCACTGGCCATGGCAAAGGCCATGGCCAAGGGCAAGGCGACAATGCCGACGGTAATGCCGGCCATGATGTCATCGCGCAGCAACTGGCGGTTATAGCTTTTGAGGGTATCAACAATACGAGGGTGGAATCCCGGACTGAACATGGTGCGACTTTCGTTGATGGCAAGCGGCAGCAAACAGTGCCGCGCCTGCATGTTTGTACTGTCATCATCGACGCCAAGCACGCCCGGCGCAAGCCAGCCAGGTATCACGCCAGCAGGATTGCAGCCATGGCAGAGGCATATCGACACCCCAATTCAACAGGCGTAGCATGGTTTCAAGACCACTTCAGCATGAGGGAAAACCATGACGCAAGACAAAAATAACGATCCCGCCATCAGCACCCCCGCCGACACCACACCAGTCGCGGAAAATACCAGCACCACCAGTACTCCTGCTGCCAGCCGCAAGCCTGCGCGCAGCACCAGCAGCCGCCAGAGCAACGTCAAGCGCGTGCATCAGGAATCGGTGAAAGCCATCGAAACCATCAGCCAGCAGCCGGTTGCACTGCAGGTGGCCGAAGCACCGCACGGCACCAGCGAAGACAGTAGCACCGCCGAACTCCCTGCCAGCTTCCCCTACCGCACCCGCATGCGCCGGGCCGAGTACGAAAAGATCAAGCTGGAACTGCAGATCGAGCTGTTGAAAGTACAGAACTGGGTGAAGGAAACCGGGCAGAAAATCGTCATCCTGTTTGAAGGCCGCGACGCTGCCGGCAAGGGCGGTACCATCAAGCGCTACATGGAACACCTGAACCCGCGCGGTGCCCGTGTGGTGGCACTGGAAAAACCGTCCGAGCGCGAACGCGGTCAATGGTATTTCCAGCGTTATATCGAACATCTGCCGTCTTCCGGCGAAATCGTGTTCTTCGACCGCTCCTGGTATAACCGCGCCGGCGTGGAACGGGTGATGGGCTTCTGCACCCCGGACGAATACCTGGAATTCATGCGCCAGACCCCGCAGCTGGAACGCATGCTGGTCAACAGCGGCATCCATCTGTTCAAGTTCTGGTTCTCGGTCAGCCGTGAAGAACAGTTGCGCCGCTTCATCTCGCGCCGGGATGACCCGCTCAAACACTGGAAGCTCTCGCCCATCGACATTCAGTCGCTGGACAAATGGGACGACTACACCGCAGCCAAGCAGGCCATGTTCTTCCACACCAATACCGGCGATGCCCCTTGGGTAGTGGTGAAATCGGATGACAAGAAGCGGGCACGGCTGAACTGTATCCGCCATTTCCTGGCCAGCCTGGACTACCCCAACAAGGACCCGCGTGTGGCCCATGCCGCCGACCCGCTGATCGTAGGTGCCCCCAAGCACATGCACAATGCAGATGAGGACAAGTCGCTGCGTTTTGACGTCTGAAGCAAGCGACCCAAGCAGCCGCATCCGCGATGCGGCTGCTGTGCTAGAATTCGGCTTTGTTTCCGCCGACAGCACTCCTTACATCCATGAAAAAACTGCTCGCAAGCCTTGCCCTGTGTGCCCTGCCCCTGTTGGCACACGCCGCGCCGGTGGTGGAAATGACCACCAACAAAGGCGTGATTGAAATTACCCTGGATTCGGCCAAAGCGCCCAAGACCGTGGCCAATTTTGTCAGCTATGCCAAGGCCGGTTTTTACAACGGTACGGTATTTCACCGCGTCATCGATGGTTTCATGATTCAGGGTGGTGGTTTTGACGGCAAGCTGGAACAGAAGAAAACCAATGCGCCCATCCCCAATGAAGCCGCCAACGGCCTGAAAAACAGCATTGGCACCATCGCCATGGCCCGCACTGCCGACCCCAATTCGGCGACGGCACAGTTTTTCATCAATGTGGCCAACAACGAATTCCTTGACTACAAGAACCCCAGCCCGCAAGGCATCGGCTATGCTGTATTCGGCAAGGTCAGCAAGGGCATGGACGTCGTCAACCGCATTGCCAAAACCCACACCGGCAGCATGAAAGGCATGGATGACGTGCCCTTCGAGCCCATCGTGATCCAGAAGGTTGTGGTCAAGCCCTGACCCGCCTTCACCGGCCAGCCACAGGCTGGCCTTCAGCACACCGCATCAAGCGTACGCTTCAGACAATAAAGGAATCCTCATGATCAAACTGAGCACCAACTTCGGCGATATCGTTCTGGAACTGTTCCACGACAAAGCCCCGGTCACTGCCGCCAATTTTGAAGAATACGTAAAGAGCGGCCACTACGACGGCACCATCTTTCACCGCGTAATCAACGGTTTCATGATTCAGGGCGGTGGTTTTGATGCCGACATGAAGCAAAAAGACACCCGCGATCCGATCAAGAACGAAGCCAACAACGGTGTTTCCAACAAGACCTACACCGTTGCCATGGCCCGCACCATGGACCCGCACTCCGCATCGGCTCAGTTCTTCATCAACGTGTCCGACAATGACTTCCTGGACTTCAAGTCCGAAACCACCCAAGGCTGGGGCTATGCCGTGTTTGGCCAGGTTGTGGAAGGCAAGGAAGTGGTTGATCGCATCAAGACCGTGCGTACCGGTCGTAGCGGTGGTCACCAGGACGTGCCGGTTGAAGCCGTAGTGGTGGAAAAGGCCGAGATCATCTGATCCCGTCCAGGGCCGCTAGTAGCCCTGTCAGCAAGCCAGCTGCCCCCGGGTGAGCTGGCTTTGCTTTGGCATTCTGACAATTGTTGCCCTTACTGAAACATCATGAGCCATCACTTCATTTCCGACCTGCACCTGAGCGAAGACAGCCCCGCACTATGCCAGTTGTTCGTGAGTACCTTGCAAGCATGGCAGGGGCAGATCGACAGCCTGTTCATTCTGGGCGATTTGTTCGAATACTGGGTTGGTGATGACGATGATTCTGCATTCTTGCAGGACATGCTGGCTGCCATGCAGCAGTTCTCCCGCCATACCCCACTTTATGTGATGCGAGGCAACCGCGACTTCCTGCTGGGCGAGGGCTTTTGCCAGCGCAGCGGGGCCATGTTGCTGGAAGACCCTCACCTGCTGGAGGCCTATGGCCAGCGTTATCTCTTGAGCCATGGCGATGCGCTGTGTACCGATGACACCGCCTATCAGCAATTCAGGGCCATGAGCCGCAACCCGGCCTGGCAAGCCGCCATGCTGGCGCGGCCGCTGGCCGAACGCCACGCCATTGCCGCACAGGCACGCATGCAAAGTGAAGCCGCCAAACAGCAGCAAGGCCTGAGCGCCATTACCGATGTCACCGAACAGGCCGTTCTGGTATTACTCGACCAGTATGACTGGCCGGTTCTCATCCACGGCCACACCCACCGCCCTGCCTGCCACGCCTACCAACAAGACAACAAGACCAGTCAGCGCTGGGTGCTGACCGACTGGTACGGCAATCATGGCGGCTATCTGCGGCTGGATGAAAATGGTCTGCAGGCTCATGCACTGACAGCAGGCCACCAACACGACTAGCCTCACCAATGGGAGCCATTGCGGCTTAATTGCAACTAGGCGCGCTGCTGGCTCTGCCCCCCTGCCCCTACTACTGTTTAAAACAATTCTTTAGGACAGTATGTAATACCTTCACTCTGGCAATAATGTGCTATTCCTGATAAGTGGGCTTGCTGACATTTCCACTGCAGTCTCAAGCTCACTTACAACATGGCATGCCTGACATGCCTGACAACAGCAGCACTGCAGACAAGGCCCGCCAACAGGCAGGGTCTGGCCGGACATGTGCGGGCTTTGGGGAATCACAACAATGCAGAACCATCACCGTTTTTTCTCGGTGCGCCAGCGTTTTGTCTGGCTCACGCTGGTGCTGGCCAGCTTGCTTGCCGCCGTGGCGCTGGGAGCGGCAGTACTGATCAGGCAAATCACCATCGGTGGCCCGCAGTACCACCGTATCATCCAGGCCAAGGATCTGGTGGCAGATATCCTGCCGCCACCGGCTTACATCATTGAAGCCAATCTCCTCGTCCATCAGCTCAGGCTGGCATCCGTTGAGCAGCAAGCGCATCTGCTGGGGCAGTTACAGCGCAGCGAACAGTCATTCAATCAGCATTACCAGTACTGGCAGCAACAGGACCTGCCTGTTGCATTGCGCGAGTCTCTGACAGGCCAGGCTCAGGAATATGGACGTGAGTTTTTCATATTGCTGAATCAGCAATTGCTTCCGGCCCTGCAAAAAAAACAGGACCGCCAGGTAAACATTGTTTTTGCCCATATGCAGCAGGTGTATGCGCAACACCGCCAGGCTATCGACAAGGCCGTGATTCAGGCCCAGCAATACCAGCAGCGACTGGAAGATGAAGCAGCCAGCAGCAATCAGCAAAACTGGCTGCTATTGTCACTGGCATTGATCACTACCGTATTGGTCGTGGCCCTGTTATTGCGCTGGAGCTATCGCCGGCTGATTGCGCTGCTGGGTGCGGAACCGGCCCAGACCCGCCAGCATATCGGCCAACTGGCAGAGGGCCAGTGGCAAGGCCGTCTGCAGCAAGTCAGCCCCCACAGCATGAGTGGTGTACTGGATAGCATGATTAGCCGCTTGAGCACCGTCATGCACGGCATACGCCAGACTGCGACCGACATGCGCACCTTGTCCGGACAGGTAGAACATGCTGCCAGCCATGTCGGAGACCAAACCAGCAGTCAGGCGGCCCATCTGGAGGAAATTGCCACCACCTTGCAGCAGTTTTCTTCCACGCTGGATGCCACCATGCATAGCGCCCAGCAAACCGAACAACAAGCCATTGCAGCGGTAGATGCCAGCCGTGAAGGCCGCTTGCTGGTAGAAAACACGGTGCAGGCCCTGCACCATATCATTCAGTGCATAGAGCAGATCGACGACATTGTTTACCAGACGGATTTGCTGGCCTTGAATGCCACAATCGAAGCCGCCCGCGCCGGAGAACACGGCAAGGGTTTTGCCGTGGTGGCGCAGGAGGTTCGCAAACTGGCCCAGCGCAGCAAGGACGTGGCGCAGGAAATCCAGCAACTGTCGCAACAAACCATGAGCCGGGCCGAACATGCCGGCAGTGCCATGGGTACGCTGGAAGACATCATCAGCCAGACCCGTCGCCTGGTGGAACACATCAACAGCAGCAGTCAGGAACAGAACCTGGGCATCAGCCAGATTTCACAGTCCTTGAACCAACTAAGCTATTCATCAGTGCAAAATGCTGAAGAATCGCTGAACATGGCCACACTTTCGCGGGAAATGCTCCAGCATGCTGAAGCCTTGCAGCAACGGGTGGCCTTCTTCCGCTTGCGTGACCAAGCCGCAGACCACCGACAGTTATCCGCTCTGGATGGCGAAAGCAGCGCCCCGCTGACCGCTGCCTGACCCTCGCTCGCCCTCTCTCCCCATCGTCAGACACAGGGTAAACCCGCAAGGGCAAGCCCTAAATGACGATTTGATGCTTGATCACTACAGTTGCGGCATCCGCCACCAGTACAAAAACAGGCGGAACGCTCGAATGGGGCACAGCCGCGATGGCTACGCCCGATCAACGCCAACAATCATTGGAGAGAACCATCATGTGGTCCCACGTTTACGACCCACTGGGCAACCCGTGGCTGTCTACGCTGTGCGCAGCGCTGCCGGTCATCGTGCTGCTGGGCGCGCTCGGCATTTTTCATATCAAGGCTCACATTGCAGCCGTGATGGGTTTGATCACTTCGCTCGTTGTCGCCATCGGCATTTTCGGCATGCCCGCCGGCATGGCTGCCAGCGCCACCCTGATGGGTGCGGCCAACGGCTTGCTGCCGATTGGCTGGATCATCCTGAACGTGATCTTCCTGTACCAGCTGACCGAACGCAAAGGGCAGTTTGCCATCCTGCGTGAAAGCATTACCGGCGTCACGCAAGACCGTCGCCTGCAACTGCTGCTGATTGCCTTCTGCTTTGGTGCCTTCTTCGAAGGTGCTGGTGGCTTTGGCACACCGGTGGCCGTTACCGGTGCCATGCTGATTGGCCTGGGCTTCTCGCCGCTGGCCGCATCCGGCCTGTCGCTGATCGCCAATACCGCACCGGTTGCCTACGGTGCACTGGGCACACCAATTACCACCCTGGCCAAGGTAACCGGCATCGACGTGATGCTGATTTCCTCCATGGTGGGTCGCCAGATGACCATCTTCGCCGTCATCGTGCCGTTCTGGCTGCTGATTGCCTTCTGCGGCTGGAAGAACACCCTGCGCATCTGGCCTGCCGCCCTGGTGGCCGGCTTGTCCTTCGCCATTCCGCAGCTGATCGTGTCCAACACCATGGGGCCGGAACTGGTTGCCGTGATCGCCTCGGTGTGCTCGATTGCCGCGCTGGTACTGTTCCTGAAGGTATGGCACCCGCAAGAGGTATACACCTCCACCGCCGGCACCATGGCCGGTGCTGCTGCCGAAGCCGCAGGCAAGACCGCCCTGCAACCCAAGCATGGTTACTCCACCGGTGACGTGATCCGTGCCTGGCTGCCGTGGCTGATCCTGTCGGTACTGGTATTCGCCTGGGGCTCGCCAAGCGTGAAAAAACTGCTGGACTCCATTTTCACCATGGAAATCCAGTGGCCCGGCCTGCACAACCTGGTACAGAAGATGCCGCCGGTTGTGGCCAAGCCGCATGTCGAAGCAGCCATCTACAAGCTGAACCTGCTGTCCACCACCGGTACCGGCATTCTGGTGGCTGGCATCCTGTCCGGCCTGATCATGGGCTATCGTCCGAGTGAGCTGATCAAGGTATACGGTCAGACCTTCTGGTCGCTGCGCTACTCGCTGATCACCATCGTGGCCATGCTGGCACTGGGCTACCTGACCCGCTACTCCGGCGTGGACATCACCCTGGGCCTGGCGTTCTCGCACACTGGCGTGCTCTACCCCTTCTTCGGCACCCTGCTGGGCTGGCTGGGCGTGGCACTAACCGGTTCCGACACCGCCGCCAACGTGCTGTTCGGTGGTCTGCAAAAGGCATCCGCTACCCAGCTGGGCCTGTCGCCGGTGCTGATGACTGCGGCCAACTCCGCCGGTGGTGTAATGGGCAAGATGATCGACGCCCAGTCCATCGTGGTGGCTTCGACTGCAACCCAGTATTACGGCAAGGAAGGTGTGATCCTGCGCTATGTGTTCTTCCACTCGCTGGCACTGGCCTGCCTGGTCGGCCTGGTAGTAACGGCGATGGCCTATCTGCCGCCGTTTACCTTGCTGGTATTGCACTAAGTCGTTCCGGCCGCATTTACTGCGGATATGAAAAGCCCCGCCAGAGCAATCCGGCGGGGCTTTTTTCACAACATCAGGACATGGCAATCTTGTAGCCTGCCTGTGACATCAGGCCAAGGTAACGGTCAGGCCAAGCCGACTGCACAACGATGTGATACAGGCCCTGGCACCATCCTTCTGCAGTAACTGGAACTGCTGCTCAAGCAGCTCGACAAAATGCGTATTGGCGGGCAAATCGGTCCCGAAAACTTGCTCCAGCTTCAACAATGCCCGTACCGCAGATTCACCTTCCGTTCTACTGGACAGCAGACGGCCTATTTCCCCGGCCAGCGGGTCGGACACGGATATGACTTGCCCCTGCTCATCCACCCGGTTGACAAAGCACATCCATGCCGCCAGCCCCAGTGCCAGGCAGTCAAAACGACTGCCATGCGCCAGATGAAAACGAATGGACGCCAGCATGCGCTGTGGCAATTTCTGGCTGCCATCCATTGCTATCTGCAAGGTACGGTGTAATAAAGCGGGATTGCGAAAGCGAGTCAGCAGCTGCGCGGCGTACTCTTCAGGCTTTATCGGGCATTGCACCAATGTGACCGCCTGCTCTTCCACCATCAAATGGTGGACCAGCCTCACCAGGCAAGCATCCTGCATGCAATCGCTGACATGCACATAGCCGGCCAGACATCCCAGATACGCCAGAAAGGAATGGCTGCCATTGAGCATGCGCAACTTCATTTCCTCGAAAGGCTGCACATCGGCAAGCAGCTTGACTCCAACCCGTTCCCATGGCGGTCGCCCGTAGGGAAAGCAGTCTTCTATCACCCACTGGCGATAAGGTTCACAAGCCACACCGGCCGGGTCATCGACACCGCCAAGCAAGTCACGGATGCGCCTGCGGGTTTCCGAGGTCACCATGGGAACGATGCAGTCCACCATGCTGGAAGGAAATGCCACCTGCGATTCCACCCAGGCAGCCAGGTCTGCATCCTGCAAACTGGCCAGCGTCGTCATGACCTGCCTTGTCACGACACCGTTAGCCGGCATATTGTCGCAAGACAGAATGGTCAAGCCGGGCAAGCCACGCTCACGACGCAAACGCAGACCAGCCAGCAACACTCCGGGAGCAGAGCATGGCTGCCAGGGGCAGGCAATATCATGCCGGATGGCGGGATGTTCCATCTGCAATTGGCCGGTGGCGGGTGAATGGCAATAACCCTTCTCGGTAATGGTCAGCGTCACCACGGCCAGCTCAGGCTGCGCCAGCGCCTCAACAACGGCCGACAAACCATCCTCACGCAGGCTCAGTGCCTGACAGACCACGCCCACCACCCGGCATGACCAGTCATTCCCATCCATCTCTGCCACTGCATAGAGAAAGTCCTGCCCTTTCAAGGCAGTAATCGTACCGTCACTATCCGTCAGGCTGACTTCACAGTAGCCCCAGTCACTGGCATGGTCGCTGGCCAGCATGTCGGCAAACACCGCCTGATGAGCGCGATGAAACGCCCCACAGCCCAGATGCAATAATCTGGGTCGCAGGGCTTCACGTGGGTAAGGTGGCTGCAAATGCTTGGTGGACAAAGACGAATCTGGCATGGGCACTCCTCAGGAGACAACACAAGCACCACAGTACTCACTACGAGGCAATACAGCTGGGCACCCCGGCTCAGACGGCTGCATCCTGCATGATGGTCAGGTCGCGGTCTTTGACTTCCGGCATCAACAGTGCCGCCATCAGGCCAGCCATTGAATAGCACATGACCATGACCGCCACAGGCCACCAGCTGTTAGTCAAATGGCAGAAGATACCAGCCAGCATCGGGCCCAAACCAACCGCCACCAGGCCTCCGGCCTCCTTTGATATCGCCATTCGCGTGAAGCGCTGCCGCGCACCAAACAACTCGGCCAGGGTAATGTTTTCCAGAGCAAACAATCCCAGCACGGCAATATTGTGAATGATGATGATGCACAGCATGATGGTGCCGGTATCCTGGGCTTGATCCATGATCAATGACAGCAATGGATAAGCCAGCAATATTCCTCCAGCATTCAGCACAATATACGGAAGCCTTCTGCCGAAGCGATCCGACAAATATCCCATTAATGGAATCGTCAGGAATCCGATGACAGAACTTATCATCAAGGCATCCGTCGGAATGCTCTTGTCAAACAGCAGGGTCTGAACCAGATAAGCGGTCAGGAAGGTTTGAATCAAACCGGAATTTCCGGCCTGACCAAAACGCAGGGTGGTCGCAAGCCAGAATGCACGACTGCGAAACATGGCAGCAAAACCGCCATCATCCACTTCCACGGCAGCCGGATTTTCATGCGATTTTTCATGCACATGCCGTTGATTCACACCTTGCACGAAAACAGGCGACTCCTTCAGGTTGGCACGTAGCCAGATGGCAAATGCCATGACCACGACGCTGGACAGGAACGGAATGCGCCATCCCCATTCCATCAGTTGCTGACGGTCCAGCAAATAAAACAGAACACCCCAGATCGCCGTTGCCAGCAAGGTTCCGCAATTTGTCCCTATGGCTACCAATGAAGAAATGATGCCGCGTTTACCCTGCGGAGCTGACTCGGCCAGCATGGTGCCGGCACCGGATATTTCCGCTCCGGCACCCAATCCTTGCACAATACGCAGGATAACCAGCAGTATGGGGGCCAAAATGCCGATCTGCGCATAAGTAGGCAGTGCACCGATCAGGGTTGTACACAAGCCCATCATGGTAATCGTGATAAACAGTACTTTCTTGCGACCAACCCGGTCTCCCATGCGCCCGAAAATGATGGCACCAACAATACGTGCCAGATAACCTGCGCCATATGTGCCCATGGCCAGGATCAATACCATGGCTCTGCTTTGTCCATAAAAGAATATTTCATGAAAAACCAGTGCAGCGCCCAGGGAGTAAAGCTGAAAATCCATGAATTCAAGAGCCGTTCCCAACCAGCCTGAAACAGCAGTCTTGACCAGGCCGGAAGTATCACTTTCCTTGATTTGCTGATCCAGGACATTATCCGTATTCACATCACACCCCCAAAATTATCAATCCATTCTTTTATCAATCAGGAAATCTGAGCAGAATCTTGCAGCAGCTATCCGGATTAGACTCAAACAGCGTCAGTGCCTGCTCTACCTGTTCCATCTCCATATCATGGCTGATCAGGATGTGCGGAAACAGTTTGCCAGCGGCCATCCATTCAATAACCTGAGGAAAGCGGGCACTATTCAGGCGGGAAGAGAAAATGGACAACTCTTTACTGGTAATGTCTTTTTGCCGGATCACCGTTTCTGCATCAGAAAAACCCATAATACCGATACGACCGGCAGGAGATGCCAAGGTAATCGCCTGTGACAAAATAGCAGGATGACACGCCGCATCGATAATCAGTGTCGGCTGGCACCGGATGCCTTGCAGATAATCAGCCTCGGATGACTGAAGATTATTGATGATGACATCGGCCCCGCATTCAATCGCCATCTCCAGCCGCGAAGGAATCCGGTCCACCACCATCACCGTGCCAACCTGATAAACATTTTTCAATACCTGTACCAGCGCCAATCCCATGGGGCCGGCACCATAAATCAAGGCTGAATCATTTGTGGTTGGTTGCAACTGAGCAGTCATGTTTGCCGCAACGCTGAATGGTTCAATCAGGGCGGCATGTCGATCTGGAATACTCGATGGCACCTCATGGATATTTGCGGCAGGTACGCAGACATATTCGCTGAAGCCACCATCACGATGTACACCCAGTACCTTTAGCTTCAGACAGACATTTGGGCGCCCCATCCGACAGGGATAGCAGCAACCACAGCTGATGACCGGATCAATCACCACGCGCTGACCGATACGGGCAGTATCGACAGATACTCCGACCGCATCAACAATGCCAAAAAATTCATGCCCTATCACCCGTGGATAGCTGGCAAAGGGATTATGACCCCGATAAATATGCACATCAGAACCACACACACCGGCATATTTCACTTTGACTCGGACTTCATGCGCGGCAGGAGCAGGGATTTTTTCATCTGCCAATAACAGACTACCCGGCCGGGTGATAACAATACTTTTCATTCCGCCACCTTTATCGGTTCAACATTATTGCAATCAAAGCCACAAGTGCCGCAAATATATCAACAAAAACACTTTGATGAACAATATCAACAGAACCTGCATTCTATTAATCGACCCGATGAAAAAGTATTACAAACCCAAGCACCATACAAGTATGAAAAACTGACCTTATTAGCGGCAGTAATAAAATCCCACATCTGCAACTTAGCAATACACCGCATCAAAAGTGAATTATCAAAAGCAATTCACGATCAATACTATTGTTAGTCAGAAAAAATTGAATTAAATACAGAATATTCAAAACACCATGACCTGAGACATTTGAATAGCAGGACAGAATGCATATGCATTCCGGGCAGATACTGGATGTACTGGCCTGATAAGCGCACTCAATAGTCAGAAGAATACGGGCGGAAAGCAGCGGGAAAGAATGAAGCCGCTGGCCATCCAGAACACACGGCAGGACATGGCGTGCATCTGGAATCGGGCAGCGGCTTTCAGCAGGCAGCAGACAGGCCTGAAGCGGGACAGGGAAAAAGCGCGGGATTCAGCTGGAGCAGCTGACGCTGATTTCCGTCGCCCAGGCGGGTGGTTCAGCGGCAAAGTCCTGATACTCTGGCTGTTCGTCGAATGGATGTTGCAGGCAATCATGCAAGCGGTTTATCAGGGTGAAATCGCCCTGTTGAGCGGCTTGTATTGCTTGTTCAGCCAGATAATTGCGCAAGATGTATTTGGGGTTGACTGCCAGCATGGCCGCCCTGCGCGTGGCCTTCGGTGTTGACTCTAGCTGCAAACGCGCGGCATAACGCGCAGCCCAGTCATCAAACAGGCTGCGATCCAGGAACAGATCGCGCAACGGCGCATTGTCCTCACCGGCCACAAAATCCGCCAGCCGGCGGAAGAACACGGTGTAATCCGTCCGGTGTGCATGCATGGCCAGCAGTAATGCCTCGATCAAGGCATCATCCTCTTCCAGCTCGGTGACAAGGCCCAGCTTGCTGCGCATCAGCCTCATCCAGCACTGCGCATACTGTTCCCGATAAGAGGCCAAGGCTGACAGCAGGTTTTCCTCGTCCACCAGCGGCAAGAAGGCCGATGCCAAGCAATGCAGATTCCACAAGCCAACCTGTGGTTGCTGGTTGTAGGCATAACGTCCGGAATGATCGCTGTGATTGCATACATGCGCGGCATTGAAGCCATCCATGAAGCCAAACGGGCCGTAGTCCAGCGTCAGCCCCAGCACCGACATATTGTCGGTATTCATCACGCCGTGACAGAAGCCCACTGCCTGCCATTGCGCAATCAAGCTTGCGGTGCGATTGACAATTTCGCTGAATAATGCCGCGTAGGGCTGCGCTTGTTCTGCACAGTCCGGGAAATGATGACGGATGAGGAAGTCCGCCAGGATACGGATTTCATCATGTTGGCCACGGTGATAAAACACTTCGAAACTACCGAAGCGGATGAAACTCTCTGCCAGTCGGGTCAGTACGGCGGCGGTCTCGACTTGCTCGCGGTAAACCGGATCTGGCGAGCCCACCATGGCCAGTGCGCGGGTGGTCGGGATACCCAGCCCGTGCATGGCTTCGCTGCACAGGTATTCGCGGATGGTGGAGCGTAATACGGCGCGTCCATCGCCCATCCGGGAAAAGGGCGTCAGTCCGGCCCCCTTGAGCTGCCATTCCCAGCGATGGCCATGGATGTCTGCCGTATCACCCAGCAAGAGCGCCCGGCCATCTCCCAGTTGCGGGACAAACACACCGAACTGATGCCCGGCATACACAGCCGCCACAGGCTGCATGCCATCTGCCAGCCGATTGCCGGACAGCAAAGCCACGGCAGCGGGCGTATCCAGTGTTTCGGGCTGTATACCCAGTTGCGCGCACAGGGGAGCGTTGGCCGCAACAAGATACGGCTGGCTGAGTGACTGGGGCTGGACCGAGCGGTAGAAAACCGGTGGCAGCTGCAGAAAACGTTGACCGAAGGTCAGGGAAGTGAGTGCTTGCATTGCCCGATTCTAGTCGCGACCCGGGCGGATAAACACCTGAAACCAATCAGGGTTTTTGCCGACGCAGTACCCGGCGCATGTCGCGGGCGGCGTTGAGTGAGGCGGAGGAGAAGCTGGTGGCGGCAAAGTGGCCTACCTGACGGCTCATCTTGCTCACGGCATTGCCCGAACTTTGTCCCAGCTGCAGCGCCTGTTTCATCACGGTGAATGAGGGGTGGTTACCGGACTGCTCCAGCTGGCTGAGCAGGCGCTTGTGCATGTCATTGAGCGACTTTTCGGTTGCCAGCATCAGGTCACGCTGGTTGTCCGCATGTGCCTGCATCAGGGACACACTGCCAAGCAGACTGCTGTCGATGCGGTTCTGCAGTTCGCCATCCGGCAAGGCCGGCCCTTGCAGCCATGCAACGGCCCAGCTGATACAGGCATCCTGCTGGGCATCCAGCAAGCGGCGCTGGCTGAGCTCCATGGTACGCAGATAACGCTCGAAAGCACTGGCAAACCATTCGTAGGCCATGGAAGATCCTTGTCGGTGAGGCGGGGTTCAATGCGCGGTGGCGGGGCTGAGTTCCCAGACGCGAATCAGTTCGTGCAGCAATGCTTCCAGTATGGGGTCGCCAACCCGGTCTGACGGATAAACGAATTGAAGCTCAGCCAGTTTGCGCACACCGGGCACAACCGTCAACCGCCCGGCGGCTTCCCACTCCAGCGCCTCTTCTTCACGGGCCAGTGCCACACCGACGCCACAGGCGACAAGTTCCAGAATGGAAGCCAGGTTGTCGCTTTCTGTCACCTTCTTCGGAGAAATATTCAGTTCACGCCACAGTTCTGCAGTGATCTTGGACAAGCTGGAAAACTGCGACAGACCTATCCAGGGCAAGCGCCCCAGGTCTTTGTGATTGTGGATGTCAATACGGTTTTGCCAGTTGTGCGGCATCACGATGCGAAACGGCAAATTGGTCAGCAGCACGGTATTGACATTGACGTAGGGGTTTTTGCCCAGATAAAAGCCAGCATCCAGTTCCTTTTTACGGACCAGGTTGAGTACCTCGCCGGTCACCCCGTGTTGCAGGCGCAGGTCCAGCAGCGGGTACTTTTCCACCAGGGCGGCCACCCACTGCCCCATTTTCAGTGTCGCCGGGGTCAGGGTCAGGCCCACCAGTGCCTTGCCACCGGTCTGTCCTTTCAGGGTTTTGGCGTGATTCAGTATTTCCCGGGCCGAGGCAGGATGGATTGCGCCTGCGGCAACAGTTCCTGCCCTGCACGCGTCATGGTCACCCCACCGGCAGTCCGTTCAAACAGCGGCATGCCAACTTCTTCTTCCAGCGCCTTGATCTGTGCGGTCACGGCAGGCTGGGACAAATGCAGCAATTCGGCGGCCTGGGTCAGATGCCCTTGCTGGGCCACGGTGACAAAGGTCCTCAACTGATAGATTTCCATGTACGACCTGTTCTCTCTGCCTGTAGTAAATGAACTACATTTTTCTGTTTGTACGACATGTTCTGCTGCCTCATTTTGGCTTCAATAGCACATGTTCCACAACATTTTCTGGTATTCCCACACAAAAAAACCGCACAAACCAAAGGGGAAATGGAGCAAAAATACCATTGCAAATTGTTGTTTTTTAATGTTTTTTGCAACGCAACATCGACATGACAAATTTTGCTGATCAAAAAAAGCGATTAGCGGTGCCCAGCTTTCGTCCCTTATGTTTCATCCAGCGGTCAGACGATCGTTACGACAAAGGAGGATGCAATGAACGAGGACGTACTCAAGAAAGTACAGTCCAACCCGAAGTTCAAAGAGCTTGTTCACAAGAAGACAAGCCTGGGTTGGCAGCTCAGCATCGCAATGCTGGCCATTTACTATGGCTTCATTCTGATTCTGGCATTTTCACCATCAACGCTGGGGGCTCCGCTCGCCCCCGGCATGACCATGACTGTTGGCATCCCGGTAGGGATCCTGATCATTCTTTCTGCTTTCGTGCTGACCGGCCTGTACGTGCGCAAGGCCAACGGCGAGTTTGACCAGCTCAACCGCGAGATCGTTGAGGAGGCACAACAATGACAAAACGCACTGGCTCTCTCGCTCTGGCAGCCCTGACCCTGTTTCCGGCCCTGGCTTTCGCCTCCGGCGCCATCGAAGGTGATGTGAAGCAACAGGCCACCAACTGGCACGCCATCATCATGTTCGTGGTGTTTGTGGCCTTCACCATGGGCATTACCTACTGGGCGGCACGCCGTACCCGTTCTGCTTCGGACTTCTATACCGCCGGTGGCGGCATCAGCGGTTTCCAGAATGGCCTGGCTATTGCCGGTGACTACATGTCGGCAGCCTCCTTCCTGGGGATTTCCGCCATGGTGTTCGACAAGGGCTATGACGGCCTGATTTACTCGATGGGCTTCCTGGTTGGCTGGCCGGTGATCCTGTTCCTGGTGGCAGAACGCCTGCGTAACCTGGGCAAATACACCTTTGCCGACGTGGCTTCCTACCGCCTGCAACAGACCCCGGTGCGCTCCTTTGCCGCCACTTCCACCCTGGTAGTGGTGGCCATGTACCTGATTGCCCAGATGGTAGGTGCCGGCAAGCTGATCCAGCTGCTGTTCGGCATGAATTACTCCTCTGCCGTAATCATGGTGGGCATCCTGATGGTGTGCTACGTGCTGTTCGGCGGCATGCTGGCGACCACCTGGGTACAGATCATCAAGGCCGTACTGCTGCTGTGTGGTGCTTCCTTCATGGCCTTCATGGTGCTGTCCACCGTTGGCTTCAGCCCGGAACTGATGTTCGAGAAGGCAGTTGCCGCTCACGCCAAGCACGCTGCCATCATGGCACCGGGCAAGGCTGATCCGGTTGACTCCATTTCGCTGGGTATGGCGCTGATGTTCGGTACTGCCGGCCTGCCGCACATCCTGATGCGCTTCTTCACCGTGTCTGATGCCAAGGAAGCCCGCAAGTCGGTGTTCTACGCCACCGGTTTCATCGGTTACTTCTACATCCTGACCTTCATCATCGGTTTTGGCGCAATCATGCTGGTACTGAACCAGCCGGGCATGATGGAAACCATCACCAAGGATGGCAAGCAAATCACCCAACTGGTTGGTGGCAGCAATATGGCCGCCATTCACCTGGCCAATGCTGTTGGCGGTGACATGTTCCTGGGCTTCATCTCTGCTGTTGCCTTCGCCACCATCCTGGCCGTTGTAGCAGGTCTGGCCCTGTCCGGTGCCTCTGCCGTCTCGCACGATCTGTACGCTTCGGTTATCAAGAAGGGCAAGGCGAACGAAGCTGACGAAATCCGCGTATCCAAGATCACCACCGTGGCACTGGGCGTCATCGCCATCGTGCTGGGCCTGGTGTTCGAGAAGCAGAACATTGCCTTCATGGTTGGTCTGGCCTTCTCCATCGCGGCTTCCGCCAACTTCCCGGTACTGTTCCTGTCCATGTTCTGGAAGGGTCTGACCACCCGCGGCGCAGTAATCGGCGGCTTCATCGGCCTGGCAACCGCAGTGGTGCTGATTGTTCTGGGACCGGCAGTATGGGTGGATGTGATGAAACACAAGACCGCCCTGTTCCCGTACAAGAACCCGGCCATCTTCTCCATCACCCTGGCGTTCGTGACCACCTGGCTGTTCTCGGTGACCGACAACTCCAAGTCTGCTGCTGAAGAAAAGGCCAAGTTTGATGCCCAGTTCGTTCGCTCCATGACCGGCATCGGCGCCTCCGGCGCTTCCAAGCACTAATCGTTACACCTGGGGCCGCATCCTGCGGGATGCGGCTACAGCAAGACAAAACATAAGGAGAAGTTATGTCCACCCTCGAGTCCATTCTGAAAGAAACCCGCAGCTTTCCGCCGTCCGATGACTTCCGCCACAAGGCCACTGTATCCGGCATGGAGGCCTACAATGCGCTGTGCGAACAGGCTGATGACAGCTACCTGGCTTTCTGGGGGGACCTGGCACGCGAGCTGATCACCTGGAAAAAACCCTTCTCTCGGGTACTGGATGACAGCAATGCACCTTTCTTCAAATGGTTTGACGATGGTGTGCTGAACGTCTCCTACAACTGCCTGGATCGTCACCTGCCGCTGAACGCCAACAAGATCGCGCTGATCTTCGAAGCGGATGATGGCGAAGTGACCCGGGTGACCTATTCCGAACTGCACCGTCGCGTCTGCCAGTTTGCCAATGGCCTGAAGAGCCTGGGCATTGCCAAGGGCGACCGTGTGGTCATCTACATGCCGATGGTGATTGAAGCCATCGTGGCCATGCAGGCCTGCGCCCGTATCGGCGCCATCCACTCCGTGGTATTCGGTGGTTTCTCCGCCGGCGCGGTACGCGACCGTATCCAGGATGCCGGCGCCAAGCTGGTGATTACCGCCAATGAGGGCCTGCGCGGCGGCAAGACCGTTCCGCTGAAGGCCACCGTGGACGAAGCCCTGGCACTGGAAGGCTGCGAGTCGGTACAGAACGTGGTGGTTTACCAGCGTACCAATGGCGGCGCACAGTGGACCGACGGCCGCGACGTATGGTGGCACAAGCTGGTGGAAGGCCAGGCCGAAGCCTGCGAACCGGAATGGATGCTGGCGGATGACCCGCTGTTCATCCTGTACACCTCCGGCTCTACCGGCAAACCGAAAGGCATCCAGCACAGCAGCGCCGGTTACCTGCTGGGCGCCATCAACAGCTTCCGCTGGGCCTTTGACTACAAACCGAATGATGTGTACTGGTGCACCGCCGACGTGGGCTGGATTACCGGTCACTCCTATATCTGCTACGGCCCGCTGGGCATCGGTGCCACCCAGGTGGTATTCGAGGGCGTGCCGACCTACCCGGATGCCAGCCGCTTCTGGCGCATGATCGAGCAACACAAGGTCAGCATTTTCTACACTGCACCGACCGCCATCCGTTCGCTGATCAAGCTGGGCAACGACCTGCCCAAGCAGTTCGACCTGTCCAGCCTGCGCCTATTGGGCACCGTGGGCGAGCCGATCAACCCGGAAGCCTGGATGTGGTACTACGAAGTGGTGGGCGGTGGCCGCTGCCCTATCGTGGATACCTGGTGGCAAACCGAAACCGGCTCGGCCATGATTGCGCCGATTCCGGGTGCCGTACCCACCAAGCCGGGTTCTTGCACCCTGCCGCTGCCGGGCATCATTGCCGACATCGTGGACGAATCCGGTGCACAGGTGGAACCGGGCCGCGGTGGCTTCCTGGTCATCAAGAAGCCTTTCCCGTCGCTGGTGCGTACCATCTGGAACGACCCGGAACGCTTCAAGAAAACCTACTTCCCGGAAGAGTTCAACGGTCAGTACTACCTGGCTGGCGACTCGGCCAACCGTGACGAAAACGGCTATTTCTGGATCATGGGCCGTATCGACGACGTGCTGAACGTGTCCGGTCACCGTCTGGGCACCATGGAAATCGAATCCGCGCTGGTGGCCAACCCGCTGGTGGCCGAAGCCGCCGTGGTGGGCAAGCCGCACGAAGTGAAGGGTGAGGCGGTGGTGGCCTTCGTGGTACTGAAGGGTGCCCGTCCGGAAGGCGACGAAGCCAAGAAGATTGCTGCCGAACTCAAGAACTGGGTAGCCCACGAAATCGGCAAGATCGCCCAGCCGGACGACATCCGCTTTGGCGAAAACCTGCCCAAGACCCGCTCCGGCAAGATCATGCGCCGTCTGTTGCGCTCGATTGCCAAGGGCGAGGAAATCACACAGGACGTTTCGACGCTGGAAAACCCGCAGATTCTGGGCCAGCTGCAAAACCCCATCTGAATCAGTTCAGGAGCACACTGACCTTGAGCCCGGTGATTTCACCGGGCTTTTTTTATTGCCCGTAGTATCGGTCTCTAACTGCAACAGCGGTGACCAGAAAGGTCGGGCAAGAACCTGGCATCTCCACGGCAACAGCTTTCCTGATGGATGCGCTTAGTGCAGATACACCCCTTGCGGCTTTGGCGCTTCCACCGTCACCGGCAGGCCCTGCATTTCGCGCACGGCGGATTCGATGGTATGGCACAGGGCAGCCAGTGGCAGATCATTTCCCTCACGACCAAACGGCTCTTCCAGTTCTTCGCCAATCACTTCCAGCGCGAGGTATGTGTACGCAATGAATACGGCAATGGGAGGCGTCAGCCAGCCTATGCTGCTGACCAGGCCCATCGGCAGCAGCAAGCTGTAGATGGTGACCGTGCGGTTAAGCAGGACGCGATAAGTATAAGGAATAGGCGTGGTGTCGATGCGCTCGCAACCGCCCAGGATTTCCGACATGGTGTCCAGCTTGCGGTCCAGCGCCTGCCATTGCCACTCGTTCAGGCAGCCCTCGCGCTGCAACTGCTGCACCAGCTCTCCCAGCCGACGCAGGATGATGGCTGGCGCAAAGCGGGCTGCTTGCACCTCGTCCAGCAGGCCGGGGGCAATCAGGCGCTGCAGATGCTGGCAATCATCCTCCCGCCGCAACTGGGCCTTCAGTGCATAGGCAAAGGCACAGAGCAAATTTGCCGCCTCGGCAGTCAGCGGATGTTTCGGTACGGCAGACAACAGCAGGCGGGTAATGGAGCGATTGACAATCAGCAGGCCACCCCATAATTTGCGGGCTTCCCAGAAGCGGTCGTAACTGACTGAATTGCGAAAACCCAGAAAAATGGCCAGCGACACGCCAAGCAAGGTGAAGGTGGGAATGCTGAGCGCAGAATCCGCATGGGTGCTCAGCCACCAGTGGCGGGCGCCGGCTGACATGACGGCAATCAACAACACCAGCAACAGTCGTGGCATGATGCGCGGCAGGACTGAGCCATGCCAGACAAACAGCAAGCGAAACCAGCTCAGGGATGATCGGACAATCATGAAGCAATATCAGCCAATGATGTTAAAGCCGACATGATAAGCCATCGTCACGCATGCTGCAGTGCAAAATACGACTCAGCGATTTCACTTGCCGCCCCGAGGGCAACAACTACAGTAAAGAGATGAAACGCATTCTCCCTGCCCTGTCGATCCCGCTGCTGATGCTGTGCTCGGCCTTGCCCGTGGCACAGGCAGGCACACTCACCATTGCCTGTGAAGATAATCTGCCACCATTTTCCAGCGAGGCTGGCGGACAGCCGCACGGCATCGTGGTTGATGTCGTGCAGCTGATCATCCGCCAACTGGGCTTGGGTGAAACCGTACACCTTTATCCGTGGAACCGGGTGTTGACCATGGGCCTGAATCAGCCCAACACACTGGTATGCGCCATGGCCAGAACACCGGAGCGGGAAGATCGCTTTCAATGGGTAGGCGAGGTCATCCACTCGCCGCCGGTGTTATTGATGCTGACCGAAAATGGCGGGCGCATTCCCCGTAACGGCAAACTGGCTGACTATCAGAACTACGCGATTGGCGTACTGCATGGTTCTTATCAGGAAAAATACCTGCAAGAACACGGATTCACCCATCTGGAAGTCTTTTCCTCGTATCGCGAGGGCTACCAGATGCTGCGCGCCAAACGCATCACACTGTGGGCGGCCAACCAGCTGACAGCCTATTCCACCGTACAGCAAATGCATGACCAACCCGGCCAGGTGCTGCAGACCGCCTTTGTGTTCAAGCAACTGCCCCAGGGCATGTCCATGGCATTCAGCCTGGGAACACCAGCCTCCACGGTAGAAGCATTCCGCCAGGCACTGGAACAGATAAAACGCGATGGCCGTTACCAGCAGATCCTCAAACAGAACAGTGAATAGCATGACCGGCCACTGAAGCGGGCAAAAGCACTGCGACGGATTTCCCCAATATCAGTCGGGTCTGGCCAGCTTTATATTGAACCCATCACAGCGCAACCGGCAGACCATGACCACGCCCACTCCATTCCCGGCAGACTGGCAACCATTGCTGGTGCATGAACCATTTGCCGTCATGACAGCGGAACAGCTCCAGCTACTGACCCGTTATGGCAAACGCCAGCATTATCCCCGCGGCAGCAGCTTGCTCAATCCCCAGGCAGGGCCAGCCACGCAGTTGTTCATCGTGCTGGAAGGCCAGGTACTGGCCGAGGATATTTACAGCGGCCAGCCGTTTGCCATGCTCAGCCAGGGAGAAATGTTTCCGCTGGGTGCCCTGCTGGCGCAGCGACCGGTCACCAACCATTACCGTGCGGACAGCGACTGCATGGTGCTGTTGTTACCGCATGCGGCCTTTCTGGAGCTATGCCGTGCCTCGTCGGCATTCCAGCAGTTTTGCACCCAGCGGCTGGCCAATCTGCTATCCCGTGCCAGACAACAACACCCCGCCGCGCTGGGTGGACAGGGCCTCAGTCTGCATACCCCGCTGTCAGCGGTCATCCAGCGGCCGCCCGTCACTTGCCGGCCCGATACCGCACTGCGCCCCTTGCTGGAATTGATGCAGGACCAAGGGGTTGGCTCGGTGGTGATCACAAGCCCGGAACAAAGACTGCTTGGCCTGTTCACCCTGCGCGACCTGCTGTCCGCCCATCTGGCCGGACGGCCGGACGACACCCCGGTGCAGCAATTGATGCGCCAGCCCAGCTGCATCCTGCCGCCTACCGCGCTGGCCAGCGAAGCCATGCTGGCGCTGGTGCAAAGTGGTGAGCGCCACGTGATGGTATGCGAGGGCAGCACACTGGTCGGCATTGTTTCGGAACATGATCTGTACCGTCTGTCGCGGCTGGACATGAAGGAAATGCTGCAACGGCTCAGCCGATGCGACAGTACTGCCGCCCTGTCCGGCGTGGCCGCCACCTTCCGCCGCCAGGTAGTCGCCCTGTTCCGCCAGGGCATGGATGCCGACGCCAGCACCCGCTTGCTCAGCCTGTTCAACGACCAGTTGCTGACCCGGCTGTGCCAGCTGCATCTGGCAGAGGCCGGGCTGGATGATGTGGAAATCTGCTGGCTGCAGTTTGGCAGCAGTGGTCGTCAGGAAAATACCCTCTCTTCGGATCAAGACAGCGGCATCGTGTTTCACAGCAGCAAGCCGCTGCTACAGCACCAGCTGGCCTTGCAACTACCCGCCATTGCACAGGGCATCTGTTCCGCACTGAGCGCCTGCGGCATACCGCTGTGCCGCAACGGCGTGATGGCAGGCAATCCCAGCCACTGCCTGTCACTGGATGACTGGAGCGACACCTTTATCAGCCAGCTGATGCAGTCGGACGACACCGCCGGACACATCGGCCTGTATCTTGACTTGCGCCCGGTGTGGGGCAATACCGCGCTGGGCCTGGAGCTGGCCAGCCGGCTGCGCCAGCGCGCCGCAGACCGTCAGGTATTGCAGGCACTCAGCCGCAACGCCCGCCGCTATCAGGCACCGCTGGGCTGGAGCGGACGCCTGCAAACCGATGAAAATGACAAGCTGGACCTGAAAGCCGCACTGGACTTCTTTGTTGACGCCGCCCGCATCATGGCCTTGATGGCTGGTTGCGCCGCAGGTCGCACCAGCGAGCGCTTTGCCGCTGCCAGCCAGTTGCCCGGCCTGGACAGCAGCGACTGCCAGTCCTTTGCCGACAGCGCCCGTTTCCTGCAGGATTTGCGCCTGCGTCACCAATTGGCCTGCCAGGACAATGCGGCCAGGCTGGACAGCCTGATCGACCCGCGCCAGCTCAGCACCCTGGACGCCCGCATCCTGAAGGAAACCCTGCGCCAGGCGCGCAAACTGCAAGCCTGGCTTGGCCGGCAACTACCCTGAATGCTGGCTGTGGGCCATGGCCTACCCGCAGCAAGGTTGTGAAGCAGGCCCGAAACCCGGATAATTTTGCGGTTTTGCTTTCCGGATACTCTGCGCCATGAATTTCGGGCTCTACCTGCCGCTGCTTGCCCTGATGGCCTGTCTGCAACATTGCCAGACCGGCAGACAGCATGCCATCAGCCTGGCCTTGCCTGCCGCAGCCGCCATGGGGCTGACCCTGCTGATCAGCCAGTTGCTGGGCAATCTCGGCCTGGCGCTACTGCAGCCCCTGACCGGCCCGACGCCGGGGCTGCCTGCCATCATCATCCTGCAAAGTGCCACTGCTCTGTCGCTTGCCTGGCTGCTCAACAACAAGGCAGGCAACGCCAGCCGCGCACTGGGCCTGCGTCCGGGCTGGCTGCTGGCCAACAATCTGCTCTTGAGCCTGCCGGGCAGCTGGATGAGCCACGCGCCTGCCAGCCTGGGCAGCAGCATGCAAAGCCTGTTGCTATCGGTCTTGCTCAGCCTGTTACTGGCTGTATTTGCCTGTTTGCCAACCCGTCTGGCACGTAGCCGCTTGCCTGCCATGCTGCGTGACCTGCCCGCCCTTTGGCTGTGTGCCCTGCTGCTGGCACTGGCCCTGCACAGCCTGGGAGCCCGACTGTCATGAATATCCTGTTCCTTATCGCCTTGCTGCTGCTGGCTGGCTGGCTGCTGCGCAGCGTGATGACCAAGCGCCAGCAACAAGCGCAAGATGCCGATCCGCGCCCGCTGGTCGAACAGATTGATGCCATCCTGCCGCAAACCCAGTGCGGACAGTGCGGTCACGCCGGATGCCAACCCTATGCCGCCGCGCTGGCCAAGGGTGAGGACAGCATCAACCGCTGCCCGCCCGGTGGCGAGGAAGGCATACGCAAACTGGCTGCACTGCTGCATACCGACTACCTGCCCTTTGCGCCAGACGCCCCGCCCAGCAAACCCAAGGCCGTGGCGCTGATTGACGAAAGCACCTGTATCGGCTGTACGCTCTGCATTCAGGCCTGTCCGGTAGATGCCATCCTGGGTTCGGCCAAGCAGATGCACACTGTACTGGCAGACGAATGTACCGGTTGCGAACTCTGCCTTGTTCCCTGTCCGGTGGATTGCATCAGCATGCGTCCGGCCACCAGCAGCCCGAACGACTGGCGCTGGGGCTACCCGGTGATTGCCATCAAGGCCGTCAAGCACGAGGCAAGGTCATGAGGCGTTTTCTCTCTTTGCCTGGCGGGTTCAAGCTGCCTTTGCCCGGCCGCAAGCATGACAACACCGCTGCTACGACCCTGCCGCTGCCAACGCGTCTGCTACTGGGCCTGCAACAGTGCCTGCCTTGCGTGCAGCCTGGCCAGCACGTCCTGAAATACCAGCGCCTGGCCGATGCAGACAGTGAATACGGTGTTGCCCTGCATGCCCCGACATCCGGACGCATCATCGCCATCCAGCCCCTGGCTCAAGCCTTGCCCGGCGCACCACTGGCCAACACCCTTGTTCTGGAAGCGGATGGCCGGGATGAAGCCCTGCCGCTGCAAGCAGGCGACCCGTCCCTGCTCACGCCGCTCAGCCTCGCCCTGCAACTGCAAGACATGGGGGTCGCGGGCAATCACGGCCCCCTGCTGCCGCTGGACCGGGCCATGCAGCCACATGCACTGTCCCTGCTGATCATCAATGCGGTAGAAGACGAGCCCTGCCTGACTGCCACCTCCAGCCTGCTGGAACAGCAAGCCGATAAACTGGTGGCCGCCATTGCCATGCTGGAACAAGTCCTGCAGCCCGGACGCATCGTGCTTGCCATCAGCCACACCGGCAGTGCCGAGGCTGTGCAGGCAGCCGCCAGCCAGCACGGCTGGCACATCACTACCATTAATGCCCCCTATCCGGCGGCGGATGAAACCACGCTGACCCGCCTGCTGGCCAGCCCGGCAGAAACAGCACGCTGCCTGTGTCTGCCAGCCGATGCCGTGGTGACCGCTGGTACCGCCATCCTGCATGGCCAGCCCTGCATCAGCCGCTTTGTTACCCTCGACGGCAAGCTGGACCGGCCAGGCAGCGTGCAGGCGCTGCTGGGTACTCCGCTGAGCCATCTGTTGAACTTTGCCGGTGCCAGTGCCGATTGCGGCATTACCCATGGCGGCGGTTTGCGTGGCTATGCACTGCCAGCCGATCAGGCAGACACGATGGGGCTGCACTGGCATAGCCAATGCCTGCAAGCCCGCACGCCGGATACCACCAGTGGGCAACAGGACTGCATCCGCTGTGGCGATTGCCTGCGCATCTGCCCCAGCAAGCTGCAAGCACAGGAGCTTTACTGGCATTGCCAGCAAAACAATATGGAAGAAGCCAACGCCTGGGGCCTGCAGGACTGCACCCTGTGCGGAATGTGCGATGCCGTCTGTCCCAGTCAGCTTCCCTTGCTGGACACCTTCCGCCACGCCGCCTTGCAGTATCAGGCGGCACAGCAACAGCAGCAGCAGGCCGACCAGGCCAGGCAGCGCCATCGCTTCCGCCAGTTCCGGCTGGAGCGGGACAAGCAGGAAAAGCCCAGCGACTGGCCGCGCGCGCCGCCGAGCAGGCCGCCAAACGCGAACAGGCCGCCACCGCAGCGCAGCCGGAAAGCAAGGCAGCACCG
>NZ_LNQV01000051.1 GCF_001515305.1 Aquitalea pelogenes | reverse complement strand
GTGCCGGCGTGTCCGCCGCCAACCACGATCACGTCAAACTGTGTGGGATAAATCATCGGCTGTACTCGGAAGCCCGTGCGCAAGAGGCAGGCAGGGCGAAGCGTGCAGGAAAAACGGCCTATTCTACGGCAAAACCGATTGCATGATAAGTCATTGATTTGTTTCGCCCCTGTTGTAACCGGCAGTTCAAACGCCGGTCATCCACAAGTCATATGCGCGAAATGTCTGCGTCAAACTCCATCACTAGCATGTGTTGCAAGGCCGGCCAAGCGAAAAGCTACTGCCAAATGAAGGAGTTGCCGTGCCCGTATCCGGAAATGGCTGACTGGCAGCACACCACAGCAAGGCTAGCATTCCGGATCAATACAACAAGCCCGTTCGCATATCCGCCAGGGGAGTAAGTCATGCAACTGAATGAAAGCATCAGTAGCCGCCGCCAGCTGAAACTGGGCGTGCGTGTAGCAGAAACGGCCGAAGACATCCGCCGTGCACAGAAACTGCGCTTTGACGTATTTGCCGGTGAAATGGGTGCCGAGCTGTCATCGCAAGCCCTGGGTATTGATTGCGACGAGTACGACGCCCTGTGTGACCATCTGATTGTGGAAGATGCCAACAGCGGCCTGGTGGTGGGTACCTACCGCATGCTGCCGCCTGACATGGCACGCCGCGCCCCGTCCTTGTATTCCGAACACGAATTCGACCTCACCCGCCTGGACAACCTGCGCGACAGCCTGATTGAAGTGGGCCGCTCTTGCGTACACAAGGATTTTCGCAGCGGCGGAGTGATTGCCCTGCTGTGGTCCGGCCTGGCCGACTACGTACAGAAAAAAGGCGGAGCCTACCTGGCAGGCTGCGCCAGCGTAAGCCTGGCCGATGGTGGACATCAGGCTGTCAGCCTGTACCGTCAGCTGGAGTCCAGCCACCTCAGCCCGGCCGAATGGCGTGTGTTCCCGCACCTGCCGCTGCCGCTGGACCGTATTCACGACGATGCGCCCTCCTCGCCGATGCCGCCGCTGATCAAGGGCTATCTGCGCGCCGGGGCCTTCATCTGCGGTGAACCGGCCTGGGACCCGGACTTCAACTGCGCAGACTTCTTCATGCTGCTGCCGATGAGCCGCCTGACCGGCCGCTATAACCGTCACTTCGTAGGCTGATTCCCCAGCCTGCACAGCGCTGTCGCTGTCATCAGCCCGACCGAAGCCCCCGTTCGGCCGGGCTGTTCTGTTTGCCAAGCGCTTCTGTCTGGTGGATTAAGCAGGATCAGCCAGCCGGAACCCGGCTACAATCCCGCCATGAGCTACGCATTTCACCCGGTGGGCATCGTCCATTCGCCCTACAAGGAAAAATTCGGCATCCCGCGCCAGCCCGCGCTGGCCCCCGCTGCCGACATCCAGATCGAGCTGTTGCCGCCATTCAATCACCCCGACACGGTACGCGGGCTGGAGGCCTTCTCCCATGTCTGGATCAGCTTCGTCTTCCACCAGACCGCCCAGCGCGGCTGGCAGCCGCTGGTACGCCCGCCACGGCTGGGTGGCAATGCCAAGGTAGGCGTGTTTGCCAGCCGCTCCACCCACCGGCCCAATCCGCTGGGCCTGTCGCTGGTGGCGCTGCGCGGCATCGATACCGGGCATGGCGTGTGGCTGCATCTGGAAGGCGCGGACTTGCTGGATGGCACGCCGGTGCTGGACATCAAGCCTTATATCCCGTTTGTGGAAGCCCACCCGGAAGCACGCGGCGGCTTTGTCGACGGCCCGCCGCCCAGCCTGGAAATCTGCTGGAGCCAGCCGGCGCTGCAACAGCTGGCCGCCCTGCCCTCTGCGCCGCCGGGCCTGGCACAGCTGATTGAACAAGTACTGGCACAAGACCCGCGCCCGGCCTATCAGCACGACCCGGAACGCATCTACGGCGTGCGGCTTTATGACTACAACATCCGCTTTTGCATCCGGGATAACCATGCTCACGTGCTTGAAATCCAGCCGCTTGCCCCGAACTAAACGCACATGCTCCGGTCACACCGGAGCCCTTTACTCTGGAGAATAAAATCATGACACCTCGCGCGAAGACGATCATGCTCGCCTTCACCCTGGTTTCTGTCCTGGCGGCACCGTTTGCGGAAGCCGCACGCCTGGGCGGAGGCAAGAGCGCCGGCATGCGCCGCTCGGCCCCGACCAAAAGCTACCAGCAGCCCACTCCGATGCCGGCTCCGGCACCTGCTCCGCAGGCTGCGCCGCAAGCCCAGCCCAAGAAGGGCCCTGGCATTGGTACCGCCATTGCAGCGGGTGCTGCAGGTGCTGCTGCCGGCTACATGCTGGGTTCGGCCATGAACAACAACCATGCTTCGGGTAACGCCGTGGATACCGCAGGTGCCGGGTCCGGCATTCCCTGGGGCACGCTGGCCTTGCTGGGCCTGCTGGGTATTGGCGGCCTGATGTGGTTCCGCCGCAAGACTGCCAGCCAGGCACCGATGAACAGCCCGATGCCGGCTGGTAACGGCCCGGTCTTCAACAGCAATGCCCAGGACGCTGCCCGTTTCGAGCCGATTCCCAAGATTGGCTCCGGTCTGGGTCAGCCGGCTGGCTATGGCGCTGCACCGGCCATGGCTGGTGCAGTGCCCGGACGCCTGCCGGATGGTACGGAAACCCCGAACTTCCTGCGTCAGGCCAAGGCAACCTTCCTGCACCTGCAAAGCCTGAACACGCCGGACAGCCTGGAAGAAGTACGCAAGTACATGACGCCGGATCTGTTCGAAGGCCTGCGTAATGAAATCGGTAGCAACACCGATGTGGCTGACTTCCCGCAGCTGGACTGCCAGCTGGCCGAAGCCGTGGAAGAAGGTGGCCGCTTTATTGCCACCGTGCGCTTCTCCGGTACGGTGAGCGAGTCGGTCAATGCCGCGGCAGTGCCGTTCAGCGAATACTGGCACTACATCAAGGATGGCAGCACCGGCGGTAAATGGCTGGTTGCTGGTATCCAGCAGGAATAAATCCGCTTTTTTGTGCGAATTATCTTAACGGGCCCGGTCGGGCCCGTTTTTTATTATCCGGCCATGCTCTACACTGGAATGCCGATTGCTAGGTAACGGGTTCATGGGCCAGCAAGAGCCCTATCTCAGGAAGGAATGTACTGCAATGAAACGTTTCGAGCATGCCGGTCTGATACTCGGCAGCCATTTCCAGCCCATCTACAGTCTGGCGCACCGCCGTACCGTGGGCGTGGAAGCCTTGCTGCGCGCCGAGCAGAACCAGCTGCCGCTGTCACCGGCCGAGGCCTTTTATGCCATGGTGTCCCCCGAGCGACGCCACGGGCTGGACCTGGCCGTCAGCCAGGCCCATGTACAGCACTTTGCCGCGCTGGAACACAGCCATCCGCACTGGCTGTTCCTGAATGTCGATGCCGCCTCGCTGTCCCGCCCGGAGCGGGCCATGGCACTGGCCAACACCATTCGCGAAGCCGGCCTGCAGCCGGGCAATGTGGTGCTGGAAGTGCTGGAACATGTGCTGGAAGTGGATGAAGCGCTGATCGAAGGCGTGAATCTGCTGAAAAAGGCCGGCTTCCTGATTGCCATTGACGACTTTGGCGTCGGCCATTCCAACCTGGACCGGGTCTGCCAACTGGAACCGGATCTGGTGAAATTCGACAAGGACTTGCTGCGCAGTGCCGTCAGCCAGCCACGTACCCGCAACCTGCTGTCCAGACTGGTGCGGCTGATGCACGAAATTGGTGCACTGGTAGTGGAAGAAGGGATTGAAACCGAAAACGATGTGCTGGTGGCGCTGGAGTCCGGCTGCGATCTGGTACAGGGCTATTATGTGGCCCGCCCCTCCGCCAGCCCGGATGCAGACGACATCATCACCAAACGGCTGGATTCGCGCTGGGACGAGCTGATGGTGCGCGACCTGCTCAAGCGCAAGATTACCCGCCGCCAGATCGAACTGGCACGCCAGGCCTTTGTGCAATCGGCCATTTCGCTGATGCAGGGCACCCCGTTCGACCAGGCTGCCACCCCCATGCTGGCCATGCCCGATGTCATCCGCTGTTTCTTGCTGGACAGCGAAGGCCGCCAGATTGGCCGCAACCTCAACAGCCGTCACAACACCATTGCCAGCAGCCTGAAGTTTGCCCCGCTGGCGGATACCACCGGTGCGGTGTGGTCGCGCCGTGCGTATTTCCAGCATGCCATCGACCAGCCCGGCGTGCTGTACATGAGCGAGCCTTACCTGTCGATGACCGACACCCGCTCCTGCGTCACCCTGTCCATGGCGATTGAAATCGACGAAGCCATGCACGTGCTGTGTGCCGATGTGCTGGCACCGCGTGTGCACAGCAGCCACGGCTGAAGCACACTCAGGCCAGACATGATAAAAAAAGGACCGCATGCGGTCCTTTTTCTGTTTCAGCACAACTTACTGCACTGGCGTGATTTCGGTGATGCTTTCAAACAGGGTCACCACCTTTTGCACCCCGGCGGTTTCGCTCACCACCTGTGCTGCCGCCTGCCCTTCCGCCGGGGTAACCAGACCCAGCATGTACACCACGCCACGTTCGGTCACCACCTTGATATGGTTGGGCGAGTAGCCCTTGCCATCCAGCAGGCGGGTACGCACCTTGCTGGTGATCCAGGTGTCGTTGCTGCGCTCGGAGAAGCCGGAAGACGGAGCCACCACGGTGTAATTGAACACACGGCGCACATTGGGCATGGCGCGGGCAATCAGCTCGGCCTGCTGGCCGGCCTCGGCCGACGGCACTTCACCGGTCAACAGCACGGCACGGTTATAGCTGGTGGTATTGACATGAGCCGAAGGCAATTTCTCGCCAATCTGGTGCGACACCTTGGCTTCAATGCTCTGGTCGTCCACATAAGCACCGCTGGAACGACGGTCGGTAGCCACCAGCGCACCACCGGCCACACCACCGGCAGCCAGGGCGAAACAACCGGACAGCGCGCTGGACACAGCAGCCGCCAGCAACAGGGACAGGACAGTACGTTTCATTTACTCACCTCCCAACAGCATGTAATCGATGGCATCGCACAGGGCATGCACCAGCAGGATATGCACTTCCTGAATACGCGCGGTGCGCAGCACCGGCACATTCAGCTGGATGTCTTCCGGCGACAGGATTTCGCTGATCTTGCCGCCATCCTTGCCGGTGAGGGCAATCACACCCATGCCGCGTTCGTGCGCGGCATAAATGGCTTCAATCACATTGGCGGAATTGCCCGAGGTGGAGATGGCCAGCAACAGGTCGTTGGTATGCCCCAGCGCACGCACCTGCTTGGAAAAAATCATGTCGAAATCGTAGTCATTGCCAATGGCAGTGAGTGCCGAAGAGTCGGTCGCCAGCGAAATGGCGGCCAGACCCGGGCGCTCCTTTTCGAAGCGTCCCAGCATTTCAGCAGCAAAGTGCTGGGCATCGGCAGCCGAACCGCCATTGCCGCAGGCCAGGATCTTGCCTTCGTTCATCAGGCAGCTGACCATGCGCTCGGCAGCCAGCGCCACAGCGGGCGACAGCAGTTCCATTGCCTCCTGCTTGGCGGCAATGCTTTCCAGAAAATGTCCGTTGACGCGTTCAATCAGGTCCATGCTCTTCCTTGTAGCAGCGCGGGATGGCTGCTATGCAAAAATGTTTTTCAACCACTGCAGCGGCTGCTGGCCTTCGCTCAGCACAGCATCAAAACGACAGGGCGCGTCTACTCGCTTATCGGACAGGTAGACCGTGGCCGCATGCAGGAGTTTCCTCTGCTTGGCCGGCGTAATGCTGTACGCCGCTCCACCATAACGCGGGCTGGCCCGGTGGCGCACTTCCACAAACACCAGATAACGCCCGTCACGCATGATCAGGTCTATCTCACCGCCACGGCACAACCAGTTGCGTTCCAGCAGCTGCAAACCTTGCTGCAACAGGAAGGCCAGCGCGCGTTCCTCTGCCTGCTGGCCCTGGCGGTTCATCGGCCTTATTCGCCTTCGCCAATCAGCGATACCGGCAACTGGCGGTCAAACACCCGGTCACGGCCCAGTTTCAGGTCGCCGGTGACGCCATCCAGCTTGATGCTGGCGGGGTTGCGCGTGGTACCCAGCAACAGCGCCAGACGATAGGCATCTATCCCCAGTGCATACAGGCGCTCGGTTTGCAGGGTAAGCGCGCTGGACGGCCGGACAAAACGCTTCACCGCCGGGTGTTGCGGCATCAGGAACCACGGCATGTCGATGAAACGCACCCCGGCCAGCTGCTTGTCCGGGCTGCGCGTGCTGATTTGCGAGGTGGCATACACCGGCAGATCCGGCGGCAAGGCCGGTTTCAGCCGGGCGGCCTCGGCCGGTTCCACCGCCAGAAACACTGCATCGGCCTGGCTGGCGGCCTGCTGCAACACGGACAGGCTCTGGCCGTCATCTTCAATCTGCGGCGCGTCCTTGCCGCTCTGGCTGCGCCACTCGTCGGCAAAGGCCTGCTTCAGGCGGCTGGACAATACCTCGCCATCGGCAATGATCAGCGGATTACTGCGACCATCATCACGCATCAGGCGCGCAATCTGGCGGGCTTCCACTTCCACATTCAGGGCCAGGGTAAACAGCCTGGGGTTGGTCGGCACATCGCGCCCCACGGCATTGAGCGCCAGCGTGGGCACGCTCACATGCGGTGCTACCGCGGCAATACCGCCGCGTGACAGCGGGCCTATCACCACGTTGACGCCACTGGCCACGCCTCGCGGTAACGCTGGGCGGCGTTGTGTTCGTCGGCATCAATCACCACCACATCAGCTTGCGGCTCGGCATCGTGCGCGGCTTCCACCCCGCTACGCACCACCGCAGCCGCTTCGCCCAGCAATTTGGACTCGGTGGGCAGCAACAGGCCTATTTTAAGGCGGACCGCCTGCTTGCCGGGCGCAGCCAGCGGCTTGGCCACCGGGGTTACAGGGGCGGATGCCGGCTGCGCCTGGGCGCGCGGGCTTTGTCCGGCCACGCTATTGAGCGGCGCAGCATTGAGTTGGATGATATAGTCCGGTGCCTGCGCATGCGCAGCCGTCAACCATGTCATCATGACGCCAACCAACAGCGGAGCCAGTCTTTGCATACTTCGTTCGCTCACTTGCTTGAAACTGCACGGGAAAGTTTCTGTCGCGGCACATTATATGTGGTGGCCACTCCCATTGGAAACCTGGGAGATGTTACCGCACGTGCGCTGGCGGCCTTTACCGCGGCCGATGTGGTCTGCGCGGAAGACACCCGCGTCACCGGCAGCCTGCTGACCGCCTACGGCATTCACGCCAGCAAGCTGGTGAGCCTGCGCGAGCACAACGAACGCAGCATGGCCGAACAAGTCATCCGCTGGCTGGCGGAAGGGCAGATCGTGGTGCAGGTATCCGATGCCGGCACCCCGGCGGTATCCGACCCCGGCGCGCGGCTGGTGGAAGCCGTGCGCGCCGCCGGTCACCCGGTACGCCCCATTCCTGGCGTATCCGCCGTCATTACCGCCCTGTCTGCCAGCGGCTTTACCAGCAATGCCTTCCTGTTTCACGGCTTTTTGCCGCCCAAAAGCGGCGAACGCCGGCGTACCTTGCAGCAATGGCTTGGCGCCGACCACCTGGTGGTGTGCTACGAAGCACCGCACCGCATTGTGGACACCCTGCAGGACATCGTGGCCGAACTGGGGCCGGACCGCCGCCTGATGCTGGCGCGCGAGCTGACCAAAACCTTTGAAACCTTCCACAGCCTGCCCGCCGGCGAACTGCTGGAATGGGTAAAGGCCGACAGCAACCAGCAGCGCGGCGAAATCGTGCTCATCATCGACGCCGCCCCGCAAGCGGAAGACAATGCCGGTTTACCGGAAGAAGCCATCCGGGTGATGAACATCCTCAGCGCCGACCTGCCAATGAAACAAGCCTCCACCCTGGCCGCGCAGATTACCGGTGCCAACCGCAAGCTGCTGTATGACCACGCGCTGAAAATGAAAAAGGACGCCGGCGAGTGATTTACAAGCCCCGGCAGATGGGATAGACTTGCCTCCTCTTGCGATGCCCGGGTGGCGAAATCGGTAGACGCAGGGGATTCAAAATCCCCCGCCGCAAGGTGTGTCGGTTCGAGTCCGACCCCGGGCACCAAGTCCTTACCAGACAAGGATTGCAGCAAGAATCAAAAACAGCGCCGCAAGGCGCTTTTTTGTTGCCAAAATCCTGCCATGGAACACTGCCGGGACACCAACGCAACACGGCACAACCCGGCAGGCTCAGCCCGCAGCCATGCCGTGCTATCCCCTTCCCCGGTATTGACAAGCCCACCCCGCCACCCAACAATTGCCGCGTGCTGTTCAATAGCGGCACCGGGCGTAGGAACCCGATTAGCACTATGGCGGACACCACCGCGAAAGCGGTCTTTTTGCGTCCGTGCGTCTTGTCTTGCCTTCTATGGCGGGCCGGGCGGGGCAGCCTTCGGGCTGGCCGGTTCCATAGTGCCGGTATTCCTACCCCCGTTCGGACTGCCACCCACCGTAGGAAGTGGATGGCGGTACGCAAACCGCACACTATGGAGGCAATCACCATGCCAGGCATCTCCCGCGCCCTGTTGCACCCTCCCCCCGCGATTGTCATTGCCGTTACCGCCCCGCCATCCTTATACAAGGAGGCCCGCGCATGAACACCCAGCCCCTTCTCAACCCGGACGTTCCCGCCGCCTATCTGGCGCTGCCCACCTTTCAAGACCAACTCCGCTACCTGCAAACCCTGACCAGCCTGCCGGAGCACGCCGCGCTGCGCGAACCCATCAGTCAGTTGACCCGCCTGAGCCAGACCATCCAGCACACCATTGCCGATGGCATCTGCACGCTGGACCGTGCCGCTGACTGCATGCAATGCCTGCTTGATCTGCTGAACCACGCCGAGGACATGCCGCTGGCAGCCAACCAGTTGGCCGGGCTGCTGACCCCGCTGCATCAGCAAATCAGCCTCGCCCGCACCGATATCGGCCAACTCCTGTAAGGAACAAACAGCGCCTTGCGGCGCTGTTTTGTTGCCTGTCCTTTTCGCAAATCTCCCCTGCCGTCCACCAACAGCCCGCCCAGCGAGGGCTGTGTGCTGTTTGCCAGCGGCAAGCCATTACCTTCCCCGTCAGCACAAATGCCACCCAGCTCTACATGGCATTCCCTCTAGTCGATTCCACGACTGTCCGATTCATGCCAATACAACAGCAGATTGTTGGCTGATTTTTGATCCAACATATGACATCAGCACATTTATTGTGAAAAACTGGATGCCGAAGAGGGTCTTTCTGCTGCTTAGTGTCGGGAAGAGAAACGCCGGACGGGCAGTCCACGGAGTCGCAACAGGCAGGAAACGCTGATTCACGATTTACGGTGGGACAGCGTGGAAACCGTGGATGACCACATCCCTTCAAAGCATTGATTTTATTGAAAATTCAGAGGAACCCACGGAATGTCAGAAAAACCCGTGTGCAAAACCGTGGGACTGAAACCCTTGCCTGGCAAGGCTTTGCGGGGTGCATACACGGTTCGTGGAGTATTTTTGATCGCACCCCGTCTTTAAAGCCGAGCAGCAGGATGTAACAAATATTCTTGTCGTAAAAAAATTTCACTTATGCAGAGGATGTAATCCTGATGGAACAGCTCATAAAAGATGCAATTGCAACGAAAAAAATCATCCAATTCTCATATGGTGGGCACTGCAGAGTGATCGAACCCCATATTCTTGGCGTTTCAAAAGGGGTGGTGCAGGTACTGGGTTATCAACTTGACGGTAGTAGCGCATCTGGTGCAGTACCAGACTGGCGTCGCTTCGATCTATCGCGAATTTCAGCGTTACAAATTACTGCACAAACATTCCCAGGACCTCGGCCATTCCCATCAGGTAAACATAGCTCATGGGATTATGAAATTACCATTGTTACATGAAAATATAGCACAAATCTATAATTCTTACTTATAAAAAATACTGATCATTATGAAAAAAATCCGCATTAATTTTAAAAATTGTTATGGAATTACTAATCTAGAGCATGAATTTTCGTTTGGCGAGGGCCTCAGCGGTGATAAAACCATTGCGGTATATGCACCTAACGGCTTAATGAAAACCTCATTCACAAAGACATTCGAAAAGCTTTCAAAAAGTGAACAGCCCGAAGAAGAACGATACAAAAGAAAGTCAACCTACGATGTTTATATTGACGATCTTCCAATTAAACCAGAATCTATCTACGTACTAAAATCCGAAATTGACATTCAAGAAGACTCCGCCGGCCTCACCGACATACTAGTCAACCCCCAACATAAAAAACGTTACGATGAGTTGCTAATCGACATTGAAAAGCAGAAGTCAAAATTACTTTCTTTGATTCAAAAAAATACTGGAATTCAAAAAAAAGATGTTGAGAGAACAATTCTCAATGATGTCAAGATAAATACATTCCAGAACTGTATTGAATTTCTTCTAGATCACGAATTAAGTAACAATGTCAAAGACTTGACCTATAGTATTCTTTTTGACGCAAAAGCTGCCGACGTATTAAAAACACCGGAATTTATATCCAGCGCAAATGATTTTAATAAATGTTATCAAGAACTTTTTACCAAATCCGGAACCATTTACAAAAAAAGGTATTTTCAATCCTGCAAAGGCGGATGCTGCATTTAATGCTCTTGATAAAAATGGATTTTTCACTAGCGGACATAGAGTTAAATTAGATGGCGACAATGACTCCATCGACCAAGGCGAGCTAAATAAAAGAATATCAGCAATAAATGCCGAAATTAATTCAAATGAAAATTTGAAAAAAATAAAAGACAACTTGGCAAAAAATGCTCAAACACAAGCATTGACCAGTCTGTTTGAATCTTTAGACCCAAGTCGTACTGAAGAATTACTCGGTAGTTTAAGCCATAGCAATCAAAGCAAGCTTAAAATTGATATTTTAGCCAGCAGCATACAGGGAATGCCTGAAGCGGTGTCGTATATAAAGCTATGCAACGAAACAAAAGAAGAAATTCAGGCAATTGAGAATGAAGCAAAAGAATCGGCCCCTAGATGGGCCCATGCCGTTTCCTTGTTTAATGATCGCTTTGTTGATATGCCATTTACACTATCCATTCCCAATCAGGCCCAAGCAGTACTTGGAAAAGAAAAGGCAAGACTACTTTTCACATTCAAAGATGGAAATGACATAGTAGAATGGAACAGATCTGAGATTAAAACACTAAGCCAGGGTGAAAAACGCGCATTATATTTATTGAACTTTATTTTCGATGTTGAGTCAAGACTCAACACGGGAAATGATATATTATTTATTATTGACGACGTTGCAGATTCTTTTGACTACAAAAATAAACACGCAATCATTCAGTACCTAGAAGACATCGACAGCACTCCACATTTTTATCAAATCATTCTAACCCATAATTTTGATTTCTTTAGGGCGTTGGCAAATAATTTTACAAATAGGAGAAGATGCTTAATGGCAAACAGAAATGCCTTAGGCATTTCACTAACAAGAGCTGATGGAATCAAGAATTACTTCACAGGAATAATGAAACAAAAATTCCAAAAAAGTCGATCCGTACTTTGTGCGACGATTCCATTCACAAGAAACATAATAGAGTATACAAAAGGGGAATCCGACCCGGACTATTTAACTCTCACGAATTTATTACACTGGAAAGAAAACACCGATCAAATTACAGTTGATGATTATGTTTCAATTTTCAACTCAACATTTGGCACATCATACAGCGGAGAAAAGAAACCACTGAAAGAGTTGCTATACGAAGAAGCCGATAATATATCAAATCAAGCAAGCCATGACGGATTAAATCTGGAAGATAAAGTATTACTTTCCATGGCAACACGAATGAAATCAGAGGAATTTATTATCAGAGAAATACGTAGAATTACTAATAATAACGACTATTGGTGCAATTCCAATAATCAATTTGGATTTTTGATTAAAAAATACACTGAATTAGTAAATGAAAGCCAAGCACTTCGCTCTTTGGAAAAAGTAAGCATAACAGTCAGTTCAAACATACATTTAAACTCATTTATGTACGAACCCATTCTAGACTTGACAATTGACCATCTAATTTACCTTTACAATGAAATAAAAAACTTAAAGCATGATTAACGTGCAAGAAAGCTTGGCAATTGTCATAGACTGAAAAAATTTCTAAGCAATAGTCCAGCAGGCGGATCTTAAAAAATATATTTTGCGCTTGTTTTAAAAGCAGTATTTTAAAATCGTACTTAAATATCTTTCGGAGGACTCTGATTTTCCCCTACAGGTATTCAGATTTCAGATCAGGCGGGATTCGATGTGTACAGATTTTTATACGAGTCGAGTTTCCACAAACTAAAAACTACCACCTGTATTCGCTTTCCGATCAAACTTCGATAGAGCCCCCCATCGCATTAGCCACTTCCTTCGCAATGCAAACACCCCCGCTCCATGTGCATGGCCGGGGGTGTTGTTGTTCTGGCCGCCATCAGGCGGCCAAATCAGGCGGGGTCAGAACTTGAGGTTGAAAGCGGTGTACAGCGAGCGGGCGGGGCCGGCCACGCCTGTGCCCCAGGGGATGCCGGCGCGGCTCATGGTCATGCCCTGGCCGGTGTAGGCGCCGCCCAGCGGCAGGGTGTAGAAGCGGTTGAACACATTGTCGATGCCCACGTCCACGCTGAACCGTTTGTTTTCATAGCGGGTGCGCAGGTTGAACAGGCTGTAGCCGGGGGTTTTGACTTCGTTGCGCACGGCGGAGACGTCGGTTTTGGCGCGGACGGCCTGCCATTCGGCGGTGCTGGTCCATTGCCCCAGCGTATTCACCAGCGCCAGCTTGGCGTTGAGCGGCATGATGTTGTACAGATTGTCGCCAGTGGTGAGGTTTTCGCCACGGGTGTAGCTGAGCTGGGCGGTGGCAGTGAAACTGCCGAAGCCACTGGTTTTGGCCAGTTGCAGCTTGCCGCTGACATCCACGCCGTATAGCTGGGCGTTCTGGTTGACGTATTGCAGCACCACGTAGCCGGTGGTGGCGGTCTGGTTGTTGTTGGCCGTGCCGTAACGCTGGGCGTCGATGTAGTTTTCCACATAGCTGTAGTAGGGGCTGAGCCTGAGCTGCCAGGCTTCACCGTCGGCGGCGTGCCAGTTGGCGCTGCTGCTGAGGGTGTGGGCCACTTCCGGTTTGAGGTTGGCGTTGCCGACATAGCCGTTGCCGTCGCCGGCGAAGTTGTTCATCACCGCGGCCATGGTGTTGCTGGACCAGGTATAGCGTTCGTACAGATTGGGCGAGCGGGTTTTCTGCGCGTAGGCCAGTTCGTATTGCGCGTTGTCATCCGGGGTGTAGCGGGCCAGCGCGGACAGGTCGAGGTTGAGGTCGGTACGAGCGTGGTTTTGTGCGTTGAAGCTGGCGGCATTGGGCGCGTAGGAGGCGGTGGTGTTGTAGCCCGCTACGCTGCCGGTGTTGCTTTTCACCTGGCTAAGCCGTGCGCCGATGATGCTGCGCCATTGTGCTGTCCAGTCCGCCTGCCATTCGGCAAAGGCGTCCACGCGGTCGCGGTTGCCGTCCTTGATGTTCCAGAAGGTATTGGGGCCCATGCCGCCGGTGGCACCGGCTGCCGGCCACCAGTCGTTGAGGTTGTAGCGCTGGATTTCGCTGCCCAGTTTCAGTTTGTCGCGCGCATTCAGGGCCAGCTCGGCAGTCAGGCTGCCGCCCAGGATGTGGCTGGCAGAGTCCATCGGCATGCCTTTATAGATGCCGTAGATGGTTTGCTTGTCGTCGCCAAAGTCCATGCTGTGGCGCACATACTGGCTGTACAGGCGAGCGTCCAGCTCGCCCCAGGCAAACTGGCCGTTGTAGTGCAGGTTTAGCTGGTTGCTGCTGTTGTCGGTCATGTCCATGCGCTGGTTGGCAAAGCCTTCGTACGGGGTGCGTTGCACGCCCACCTTGGCTTCCAGCAGCTGGTCGTTGTCGCGCCAGGCCAGGCCCAGTTCGTGGTTTTCGGTTTTGTAGGCGGTGGAGCCTACCGTTTTGCCATCCATCCAGGCGCGGCCGGTGGCGGCCAGGCCGGATTTCTTGAAATCGGCGGCGGCGTCGTAGTTGTTGCTGCGGGCGGTGGAGCCGGTGTAGTGGATGCTGACATGGTCGTTGGCCAGGGTGGCGCTGGCATTGGCTCCACGGGCATCGCCATTGCTGCGGTAGAACGCGCCCACGTTGCCGGTCTGCAGTATCTGGCCTGCCTCGGCAAATTGCGGGGCGGCGGATCTGGCCACAATCACCCCGCCGATATTGTCGCCCCCGGCGCTGACCGGGGCCGCGCCGTTATATACCTGCACGCTGTCCACCTTGCTGGCGTCCATATAGGACAGCGGGGAGTTCATGTGATTGGGGCAGGAAGCAATCAGGCTGGCACCATCGGTTTTTACCAGCAGGCGGTCGTCGGCCAGGCCGCGCAATACCGGCAGGCTTGAGAAGCCACCGGCGGCATGCAGGTTCAGGCCGGGAATGTCTTGCAGCAGCTGGGCGCTGTCGCTGCTGCGGGCGGCTTGTGCGGCCAGTTGTGCCGGGCTGAGGCTGCTGCCATTGGCCTGGCTGTCCGGCCGCGTGCCGTGGACCACCACCTCCGGCATTTGCTGTACGTCGGTGCTGTCGGCGGCGTTGGCCAGCTGGCCAAGAGCGGCGAGCGCGAGGGTGACGGCCAGGGCGGCCGGCTTGGTCTGGTAATGCATGTTGTTTCCCAAATGAATGACGGAAGGGTCATGCACCGGTGCAGGGAGAGCCCGGCCCGGCGCGATGGGGACAAGAAACCGGCATGGGTGGGATAGCGCAGGTCTTGACCAGCTGTCGGACAAACGGCGGTTTGATCCGCAAGGGGTGCAGCGTAGCAATTTCGCTGCGATCCGGGATGTGACCAATTGTCGCAGGGCCAGTATTGGCAAGGCTTTGGCGGGGGGAATGCCGCGATGGGCTGATCATGCGCAAATGCAGGTGATTTTCTTTGCGTTTGGCATAGCAAGGGCTGGGCCGGGTCAGTACACTATGCGCTAGTCTGGCCTATTGCCTGCCCATTACCTTCGGCACCGACCAACGTGAACAGAATCTGGCCTTCCTGGCTGTCCAGCCTGCTCGTCACCGTGCTTGCCTTCCTGATAGGCATGGCAGTGGTGTGTGTGGCTGCGCGTCAGGATGAGGACATTGCCCGTTCGCAGGCGCTGGCCGATGCCAGCGACCGGGGCAATGCGGTGAAGGTGACCATAGACCGTGCGCTGTCCTCCACTTACGCGCTGAGCGCCATGGTGCGGCAGGGGCATGGCCAGCTGGACGATTTCGACGCTTATGCCCGCGCGCTGATGACTTACTACCCCGGCGTGATGTCGCTGCAACTGGCCCCAAATGGGGTGGTACGGCAAATCTATCCGCTCAAGGGTAATGAAAAGGCGATTGGCCATAATCTGCTGGCCGACCCGGCGCGCAACAAGGAAGCCTTCATGGCACGCGACAGCGGCGAGATGACGCTGGCCGGGCCCTTCCCGCTGGTGCAGGGCGGCATGGGCGCGGTGGGCCGCATGCCGGTGTTCCTGAACCGGGAGCGCGGTGTGCCGCCGGTGTTCTGGGGCTTTGCCATTGCGCTGGTGCGTTTTCCGGATGTATTGCAAAGCGCCGGGCTGGACTGGCTGCCCCGGCGCGGCTATCGCTACCGGCTGTGGCGTCAGCACCCGGACAGCCACCAGATTCAGGTACTGGCCAGCTCGGAACATGAGGCCACGCCGCTGGCCGAGCCGGTGCCTTACACCATCAATATGGCCAACGGCACCTGGACGCTGGATGTGGAACCGCGTGATGGCTGGCGCAATCCGCGCCATCTGGTCATCAATACCCTGCTGGTGCTGCTGATCAGCGGGCTGCTGGGCTGGCTGGCCTGGCAAATGGGGGAATTGCGCCGCAATCGGGCCGAACTGGCCTTGCTGGTGGCCCTGCGCACCCGTGCGCTGGAGCAGGAAACGTCGGACCGGGAAGCGGCAGAGCATGCGGCACTGGCCGAAACCATGCGTCAGGCCGCCTTGCTGCAAACAGCGTCAGACGGCATCCACATTCTGGATGAAGAAGGACGGCTGACCGAGTGCAGCCCGTCCTTTGCCGCCATGCTGGGCTACAGCGAAACAGAAATGCATGCGCTGCGCCTGCAGGACTGGGACAGCACCGTCAGCACCGGCGAGCTGCAACGGCTGCTGCACGACACCAGCGGCCTGGGCGTGCGACTGGAAACACGGCACAGGCGCAAGGACGGCTCGATGATTGATGTGGAGGTGAATGCCAAGCCGGTCACCATTGCCGGACGGCTTTATGTCTATGCCTCCGCCCGCGACATCAGCGAGCGCAAGCACGCCGAACAGCTGCTGCGTATTGCCGCCACCGCCTTTGAAGCGCAGGAAGGCATGGTGGTGACCGACTGTCACACCACCATCCTGCGGGTGAATGGCGCGTTCAGCAAAATCACCGGCTATGGTGCCGACGAAGTGGTGGGGCAGAAAATCAGCCTGCTGCAGTCCGGCCGTCACGACGCTGCGTTTTACCAGCGCATGTGGCAAAGCCTGCAAGAGCTGGGCGCCTGGCAGGGGGAAATCTGGAACCGGCGCAAGAATGGCGAGGTTTATCCGGAATGGCTCAGCATCAGTGCGGTGCTGGCGGAGGACGGCTCGGTCAGCCACTACGTGGGCACCATGAGCGACATTACCCAGCGCAAGGCGGCGGAGGACAAGATCAAGCGGCTGGCCTTCTACGACCCGCTCACCCAGCTGCCCAACCGCCGCCTGTTGCTGGATCGCCTGCAAATGGCGCTGGAAGTCTGCCAGCATCACGCCCATACCGGCGCCTTGCTGTTCATCGACCTGGACAACTTCAAAACCCTCAACGACACCCTGGGCCATGACAAGGGCGACCGCCTGCTGCAGGAAGTGGCGCAGCGGCTGAATGAATGCCTGCGACCGGGCGATACCGTGGCCCGGCTGGGGGGGGACGAATTCGTGCTGATGCTGGAAGGCCTGCACCAAGACCCGGCCCAGGCCGTGCTGCAAACCCGCGCCATCGGCCAGCATGTGCTGGAAGCACTGGCCCGCCCCTACCCCATGCTGGGCGACCTGCATCACAACACCTGCAGCATGGGCGCGGTGCTGTTTGACGGCCATGACAATTCGGTGGAAGAGCTGCTGAAACGGGCGGACCTCGCCATGTATCAGGCCAAGGGTGCCGGGCGCAATACCTTGCGCTTTTTCGACCCGGAAATGCAGGAGGCCGTCAGCGCCCGTGCCGAGCTGGAAAGTGCGCTGCGCCGCGGTTTGCAGCAGCAGGAATTCCAGCTGTATTACCAGCCGCAGGTAGATGCCGATGGCCGCGTCACCGGTGCGGAGGCCCTGTTGCGCTGGCAGCGTCCGGAGCACGGGCTGGTGGGCCCGGCCAGCTTCATTCCGCTGGCGGAAGAATGCGGCCTGATCGTGCCGCTGGGCGAATGGGTGCTGCATACCGCCTGTCGCCAGCTGGCCGCCTGGGCGGAAGACCCGGCCACTGCCGGGCTGGAGCTGGCGGTGAATGTCAGCGCCCGCCAGTTCCACCAGAGCAGCTTTGTCGAAATGGTGCGCAATGCGCTGATGCGCAGTGGCGCGCCCGCCCGTCGCCTGAAGCTGGAACTGACCGAAAGCCTGCTGTTGCAGGACGTGGACGACACCGTGCGCAAGATGAACCTGCTCAAGCAGGACGGCGTGTGCTTCTCGCTGGATGACTTTGGCACCGGCTACTCTTCGCTGGCCTATATCAAGCGCCTGCCGCTGGACCAGCTGAAGATCGACCAGTCCTTCGTACGCGATATCGACAGCGATGCCAACGACGTGTCCATCATCCGCACCATTGTGGCCCTGGCCGGCAGCATGCAGTTGCAGGTGATTGCCGAAGGCGTGGAAACCGCCAGCCAGCGCCGCTTCCTGCTGGAACAGCACTGCCGGGCCTTCCAGGGCTATCTGTTTGGTCGCCCGATGCCGGTGGCCGACTTCATGACCCTGCTGGCCGCCCAGCGCCATTGACACGCGCTACACTGGCGGGATGACCAGACACTTTGCCCCCCGCCCCGGCCCCTGCCTGATTGACTCGCACTGCCATCTGGATGCCCCGGAATTTACCGGCTGGCGCGACCAGCTGGTAGAAGCGGCACAGGACAGCGGCGTGGGCCAGCTGATTCTGCCCGCCATCCACAGCGACAGCTTTGCCGACAGCCTGGCCATGCGTGAGCGTTATGGCTGCTGGCTGGCCTTTGGCTTGCACCCCATCTACCTGTCGCGCCATCTGGATGAACACCTGCACACGCTGGAGCAACACCTGCAACAGCATGCACCGGTGGCGGTGGGTGAAATCGGGCTGGATTTCTACGTGCCGGGGCTGGACGCGGCACGGCAGGAAACCCTGCTGGTGGAACAGCTGAAGCTGGCGCGCAAATACGATTTGCCCGTGCTGCTGCATGTGCGCCGCGCGCAGGACCGCATTCTGAAATACCTGCGCCAGATACCGGTGAGGGGCGGCATCGCCCATGCCTTCAATGGCAGCCGCCAGCAAGCCGACGCCTTCATCAAGCTCGGTTTCAAGCTGGGCTTTGGCGGTGCCATGACCTATAGCGGCTCGCGGCGCATCCGCGAACTGGCCGCCACCCTTCCCCTGTCCGCCCTGGTGCTGGAGACCGACGCGCCCGACATCCGGCCTGAATGGGCACAGCAACAGCCCAATACCCCGGCCAACCTCAATCAGTTTGCGATCGTCATGGCAGAATTGCGCAAGATGGACTTGAATGAGTTGAGGCACGCGCTGTGGTGCAACACCTACCAGGCCATCGGCCTGGACATGCCTGCATGACCTTACTGTCAAACGGCTTGCATTCCCTGGCATGAAGTGGCAAGGTGCGCGCCAAATCAACGCCAATCCGGACCGCATCGGTCGACATTGCAAACTTTCATTGCACTGCACTTGTCATCGGCCGGTCATCAGGATGGCGGAATGTATCAGGCAGCGCACACCCGCGGGTGATGACGTCAGGACTGCCTGTCAACCTGGGTGGGGAACACAATGAAAAATTTATCCATTGCCGCACGCATCACAGCGGGCTTCGGCCTGCTGCTGGTGGCGCTGGCCATCATCGGCAGCATTACCCTGCAAGGGCTGGGTCGTATCGACCACCGGGTCGACGAAGTTGCCAGCCACGAACTGATGTTCTTTCGCGATGTCTCCGAGCTGCGCGTGCACATGGGCAATTTGCGCCGCTACGAGAAAGACTATTTCCTGAACATTGCCAACCGCGAAAAACGCGGCGAATACCTGGGCAAATGGAAAGACACCTACAGCAAGGCGCAGGACACGGTGAAAAAGCTGTCCCAGTCGCTGAGCGACGGCAGCAACAGCCTGAGCGGCAGCCTGAGCGGCCCGGTGCAAAAGCAGGGCGAGCTGCTGCAAGCCTATGCCGATGGTTTCAATAGCGTCAGCACACAGGTGGAGGCTGGCAGCATTGCCACCCCGGCCGACGGTAATGCTGCCATCGGCAAGTTCAAGGAAAACGTGCACCAGATGGAAGACATGCTGCAAACCATCAGCAAGGCTGCGGTGGAAGCAGTGAATGCACTGGGTGAGCAAATCAACAATACCTCGGCTTCGGTACGCAATGCCGTGGTGGTGCTGCTGGTGATTGCACTGCTGCTGGGCATTGCCCTGTCCTGGGTCATCATCCATTCCATCCGTCACCCGCTCAACAGCATGCGTGACAGCAGCCAGCAGCTGGCGCAAAGCCGCGACCTGACGCAGCAGCTGCCGGACCTGGGCCGTAACGAACTGGGCAGCATGGGCCGTTCGGTTTCCGACCTGGTGGGCACGGTGCGCACGCTGATCCAGGAATCCCACGGGTATTCATCGCAACTGGTTGGCGTGGCCGACCGCCTGGGCGATGTCAGCGGCTACGTGGCCAAGGCTTCGCATCAGCAGTCTGAAGCGGCCTCGGCCTGTGCTGCCAGCATCGAGCAGATGACGGTGAGCATCCAGATGGTGTCGGACAACACCCAGGGCGTGGAGGAGCAGGCACGCCACGCCACGGCAGAAGCCACCCAGAGCAGCCAGCTGGCCGCCCAGGCGGCAGATGAAATCCGCCAGATTGCCGACAGCATCACCACCACGGCCAAGGTGATCGAACAGCTGAATCAGCGCTCCGGGGAAATCGGCAATATCGTGCAGGTGATTCGCGACATTGCCGACCAGACCAATCTGCTGGCGCTCAATGCCGCCATCGAAGCGGCACGGGCCGGCGAAATGGGCCGCGGCTTTGCCGTGGTGGCCGATGAAGTCCGCAAGCTGGCCGAGCGCACCAGCGTGGCTACCGCGGAAATCTCCTCGCGCATTTCCAGTGTGCAAACCGATACCAAGCAAGCCTTTGTCAGCATGCAGCAAGCCAACAGCCGTATCGAAACCGGCGTTGGCAGCACGCAGCAGGTGGCCAGTTCGCTACAGCTGATCCGTGATTTGTCGCAGCGTTCGGTGGACAAGATTGGCGATGTGGCCGATGCCATCAAGGAACAAAGCCAGGCCAGCCAGGATGTGGCACGCAATGTGGAGCAGATTGCGCAAATGAATGACAGCACCAACCGCTCGGTGCAGGAATCCAACCAGCTGGCACAGCAACTGAAGGATTTGTCTGCCGCACTGGATGACAGCCTGAACCGCTTCCGGGTTTGATTTGCATCCCCGGCACGGGATGCCGCAGCCGGATATGAAAAACGCCACCGAAAGGTGCGTTTTGCGTATGAGCCGGAACGAACAATCAGTTGGCGGCGGAGGCTACCGGTTTTTTCTTCTTGGCCTTGGGCTTGCTGGCCTTGACCGGCTGGGCAGCCAGCGGCGCAGCTTGCGGTGCAGCCTGGGCTTCGGCGGTTGCAGCGGTGTACTGACGTGCCGCAATCGACTTCACGTCGATCACCGGCGGCGGGGTGTAGCTGGTATCACACGCGTTCTGCTCTTCTTCGCTCAGGCTGTTGTCGGTCTTGAAGTCTTCAACCGGCTTCAGTTTCAGCGTTTCCAGCAGGCGACCGGAATTGGCCAGTACCGTGGCTTCGGCCACCTTGTAATCGGACTGGGCATTGATATAGGCACGCTGGGCATCAAACAGCTCGTTTTCGCTGTCCAGCACGTCCAGCAAGGTACGCTGGCCGATGTCGAACTGCTTGCGGTAGGCATCACGCGCCTTCTCGGTGGACAGCTGGTGCTGACGCAGCGATTCCATCTGGTCCTTGAGCTTGATGATGTTGTTGTTGGCAATGCTCAAGGTCTGGCGCATGTCGCGGCATACCTTTTCACGCTGGTCCTTGGTGGTATTCAGCTTTTCGGCAGCCGAACCCAGGCGGGCACGGTCGGCACCACCACGGAACAGGTTCATGTTGAAGATGACTGCCACCGAGCTGATATTGCTGCGGCCGTTGTAACCGTTGTAATTGTCGGTAGGTGCCTTGCTGGCCTGCAAATCCAGCGTCGGGGAGAAAGCGCCACGGCGGACATTCACTTCGGCAGTAGCCGAGCGCACGCTGGCCAGCGTGCTCAGGTAAGCCGGGTTATGGGCCACGGCATTCTTGATGAGGTCCGGGTTGGCCGGCAGCGCGTCTTTCATCGACGGTACATCACTCAGCTGTGCCGGCGGCTGGGTACCGGTCAGGCGGGCATAACGTGCCGAAACATCATGCAGGTTGGAGGTATCGGTGATCAGGTTGGTCTCGGCCAGTGCCAGACGGCCAGCAGCTTGTTCCAGGTCGACACGGCGGCCCACACCGGCTTGTACCTTCTGGCCGATCTGCTCGAAGATGCCCTTGTGAATGGCATAATTTTCCTGCGCGGTATCCAGCAGCTGGCGATAACGCAGCACATCCTGATAAGCCTGCACGGTTTGCAGTGCAATGCTTTCGCTGGTATCGAGGAAATCAAAGTAACGTGCCTGTTCGTCATAACCCAGTTGCTTGACGGTGTTATAGGTTTGCAGGCCCTGGAACAGGTTCTGGTTCAGTGTCACCTTCCAGCCACGGGTGGTGTAATTCTGGTCGGCAACAGCCACGGTGCTGGGGTAGTCATAGCGCTGGCGGTTGGATTCATAGCTCAAATCCACAGTGGGCATGTAGCCGGAACGGCCCACATTCACATCCTGGCCGGCACCGCGGAACTGGTGCAGCTTGGCCAGGACTTCCGGGTTGTTCAGGATGGCTTGCTGGACGGCAGCATTCACCTCGATGGCATTGGCGGCTTGCGGCAACAAAGCGGCCACGCCTGCCAGGCCAATGGCGACCGACAAACTGATGGATTTGCGCAAATTTCTCATTGATACTACCCCATATCGAATGTGTGATTAATTTTAAACAAAATTTTTAAACACTATCTAACAATTATACACACGGAATTTTACTGTCACTGCCCTTTTTTTACACATTTAATGCCATGCGCGTTTCATTCCCCTTCATGACGCCATTCTGCGCCATTGCCCCCCTCAGCCTGCTACGCAGCGGCTGGCGCGCCCTGCTGCCCGTGTTGCTGGGATGGCTGCTGTGTCTGGCGGTGACCGGCAGCAGCCTGCCCAGCGAACAGACCGTGGCGCGCTATGGCCCGCAGGCACAGCGCCTGTACCGCGACTGGCAAGCCATGCTGAACAATGCGGGCAGCAGCGACAGCGCACGGCTGAAGGATGTGAACGAGTTTTTCAACCGGCGCATCACCTATGCTGAAAACAGCCAGGTATGGCGGCAGGAGGACTACTGGGCCACACCGCTGGAAACCTTTGGCAAGGGCATGGCCGACTGCAAGGGCTTCGTGATTGCCAAATACGTATCGCTACGCTTGCTGGGCATGGCACCGGACAAGATCCGCCTGACTTATGTGAAGGCGCGCATTGGCGGCCCCTCCAGCAATGTTACCCAGGCGCATATGGTGCTGGCATACTATGCCAGTCCGACCGTGGAGCCGCTGATTCTGGATAACCTGATCACCAGCATCCAGCCTGCCTCGCAGCGGCCCGACCTGATCCCGGTATTCAGCTTCAATATGGAAAGCATCTGGGTGGGCGGCACCCAGAACAACAATGTCAACCGGCTGACCCGCTGGAAACAGCTGCTGGATAAACTGAAAACGGAAGGTTTTGCCTTTTGAGTACACCCGTGATGTCGCGCAAACTCTCGCTGGTACAGCGCCTGTGGCTGTTGCTCTTGTTGCTGGTCACCCTGTCCATCGGCGGGGCACTGATTGCCAACCTGCTCAATGCCCGCAGCTATCTGGAACAACAGCTGACGGCACAAAGCGCCGATACGGCCAATGCGCTGGCGCTGATGGTCACCCAGTACAAGGCGGACCCTGTAATGGCGCAAACCCTGCTGGGGGCAGCCTTCGAGCAAGGGCATTTCGCCGAAATCAGCTGGGAAGGCGTGCCTGCCGACATGACCATCCACCTGCGCAACCGCAACGGCCTGGAAGACACCCCGGCCTGGTTCCACCACTTGCTGCCGCTCAAGCCACAGGACGGCCAGGCCCAGGTCAGCAATGGCTGGCTGCAGGCCGGGCGTATCGTGGTGCGCGCCCATCTGGGCTATGCCTACAGTTCGCTGTGGCAAGGTGCCTTGCAAACCGTGTTCTGGCTGGTGGTGATCGGGCTGTCTGCCGGCCTGCTGGGAGTGCTGGACATCCGCAAGCTGCGTCGCGAACTGCAAACCGTGGTGACCCAGGCCCACGCCATCAGTGAACAGCGTTTCATGCGCATTGCCATTCCCGGTATTCCGGAACTGGCCGAAGTAGCCATGGCGATGAACCACATGGTGGAACGGCTGCAAAACTACCTGCTGGGCCTCAGGGACGAAGTGGACCGCCTGCGCCGCGAGGTGCTGACCGACAGCAATACCGGCCTGCCCAACCGCGAGGCCTTCGAACAACGTTTCAACAGCTTGCTGGACCCGCAGGCCGACCCGGCAAGCGGGCATTTGCTGCTGGTGCGGGTAGCTGGCCTGGCCGAGCTGAACCAGCGCCTGGGCGGGCAACGTACCGATGCCCTGCTCAAGCGGGTGGCGGATGATTTGTCCACCCGTTGCCAGTCACAGCGCGGCTGGATGGCCACCCGCCTGCGCGGTGCCGACTTCGCGCTGTTCTGCCCGGAGCTGGGGGTGGATGAAGCCGGCAAGCTGGCGGACGAGCTTTGCCTGCTGTGGCCGGTGTACTGGACCATGGATTTGTCCGACCAGCCGGGCCTGGGCCATATCGGCATTACCGCATTCCACAGCGGCGACACCCTGCGCGATGTGCTGGCGCGTGCCAGCGACAGCCTGACACTGGCCGAAGCCCAGCCGCTGAACAGCTGGGTGCTGGACCAGCAGCATGCCGAGGCCTCCAGTCAGGTACAGCCGGACTGGAAACCCTTGCTGGAGGCTGCGTGTCAGGATGATTCGCTGCAGCTGCGCTGGTATCCGGTATGTGACCCGGAACGTCATGTGCTATGGCACGAAGGCATGCTGTATCGTCCGGCCCGGGATAGCCTGCCCGCCATGAGTGCGCTGCGCCTGGTGTCCCAGGCGGCCCGGCTGGGCCTGGTGCACCGGCTGGACATCAACACCCTGCAACTGGCCTTGCAGCAAGGCCCCGCCGGCTGCCTGGCGGTGAACATGTCGCCGGCTTCCTTGCAGTACCCTGACTTCCTGCCGGCCATCCTGCAGTTGTTGCAGCGCTATCCGGGGCGTCAGATCAACTTTGAATTCCATGAAACCGGCCTGGACGAGCACTGGGAACACTTTGTCGCCTTCAGCCGTGCCATTCGCCCGGCCGGGCATCAGCTGGCGGTGGAAATCCAGGGCCACAACCTGGCACTGGTGGCCCGCACCCACGAGGCCAGCATCAGCTATCTGGTGCTCGACAGCACCCTCACCCAGGGTATTCACGCCGATGAAGGCCGCGCCGCGCTCCTGCGCGGCCTGCTGCGCATGGCCGCCCTGATGGGTGTGCAGCTGGAAGCCAAGGGCATCAGCAACGTCGAAGATGCCACGGCACTGGTGGAAATGGGCGTGCACTGCCTGACCGGCCCGGCCATTCACTGATACGACATCCTGGCCCCGGCAGTCGGCCTGACAAGCCGGATGCATAAAAAAACCGACAGTGTCTGACTGTCGGTTTTTTGTTGGCTGAGCCGGTTTCAGTCGGTGATCAGCTTGCCGTGGTTCAGCAGGTTCTGAATGATCTGCGTATCCGAGGTGTGCCCCAGGCCGCCACCCAGATCTGCCAGCGACACGCCCTTGAGCACGATATCCACGGTATCGCCAGCCGTGGTGTTGGCAAAACTGCCCGAGGCACTGACGTGCACCGTGGTATCGCTGCCATTCTGGGTGAAGTGCAGGTAGCTGGTGAGGTTGCCGATGCCAGAGGTGTGGTTTTCCCCTTGCAGCAGGTCTTTCAGGTCCAGCGCCGAGCCACCGCTGGCATGGTCAGCCAGATCGAAGTTGCTGATGGTGGTGGTGGCCGCGGCAGTGCTGCTGCCATTGGAAGCCAGCGTCCACTTGAAGGTATCCACACCTACGCCGTCGCTCACCGTATGGTTACCGGAACCGAACACGGTTTCCGTCGCCACGGTGGACACATTGCCGGCCTTGTCGGTCAGGGTGGCGGTATAAGTGGATACCGTGTGGGCATCCGGCTGATGCTGCGACTGGCTGACAATGCCATTGCTGATGTCGTTGCTGGTCAGCACGTGGGTGGTGGTGCTGGTCGTCGCGCCGTTTTCCACCGCAGTGATAGTCAGCGTGTCGTTGGCAACCGCACCGGTACCGGCCAGCGAAACATCCAGCTCCAGCACCTGCCCCTGGACAGTGGCCACCATATTGTCCACCTTCAGGCCGGTTGCGCCGCCACCGGAGTTGTCCACCTCGAAGGTCAGGGTATTGTTGCCCACCACAAACAGGCTGCCTGCCCCGCTGTCGTTGCTCAGGTCGACATGCTGGATCTGCGTCCACAGCGAGTTGTAGGACAGGCCGGTATCCTTGCCATTGACCAGAATGTGCACATTGTCATCCGCCGACAGATCGAAGCTGATCAGCACCGTTGCCAGATCGGCCGTGGACGCAATCTTGAAGGTGGTCTGGTAGGTATAGCGGCCATAGCTGTCGGACATGTCGCCAATCCACTGCGACTTGCTGTAGTCACTGGTCACCCAATGCTTGCCGCCAGCATCGGTCTGGCTTACCACCGTGGTGCCACTCAGGCTGGCACCAGCAGGCTTGGACACCAGCGTGTAGTTTGCATCAACCTGGCCCGCTGCCACGGCATGACCATTGGCATCCAGACCGGTGTTGAACAAGCCAGTGATGGCGGCGGTAGTGGTGGTGGACGACAGCTGTGCAGCCAACGGGGCCTGGGTATCCAGGATATCGTTGTTGACGCTGTCGCTGGCGGTATTGCCCGCCTTGTCCACCACACTGGCGGTCACGCTGATCTTGCCTTGCTCCAGGCTGGTCAGGTCCAGCGTCAGGTCGCCGGAGGTACTCCAGCTGCCGTCCTTCTGCACGAGAACAATGCTGGATACCGAGCTGGTGCCATCAGTGAAGGTGACATACACCGCCTGGCCCGGTTCCACACCACTGGTGGTGCCGGTGACATTCACGGTGCCGGCTTCGGTCTGGTTGAAGATGTGGTCGCCACCGCTGCCATCGTTGGTGATCTTGATGGTGGCCAGGGTATCCAGACCATCCTTGTGGCTGTCGGTAGCGGTATTGCCGGCCACGTCGCTGACTTGAGCCTTCACGGTCACCTTGCCGTCGCTCAGGCTGCTCAGGCTGGCAGGCGATACCGACCAGCTGCCATCGCTGCCCACCTTGGTGGTGGTAGTGACGACATGATTGGCACTGTCGGTGAAGGTGACGGTAACCGTCTGACCGGCTTCCACACCCGTGGTGGTGCCGCTAACCGCAGCCGCTGCGGCTTCGCTCTTGTTGAACACGCCATCGCTGCCACTGCCGTCACTGGCGATGGTGATGGTGGCCGTGCCATCCACCGCAAAGGCGGTGCCAAAGCCGGTGGCAGTGGCGCCATTGGCATCCACGGCCTTGACCAGCGGAATATAAACACCATCCGGCAGTGCATCGCTCACACTTACCGACCAGTGGCCAGTGTTGTCCGCACTGGTGGTGTAGCTGTGGCCGTTCAGGGTCACCGTGATCTGGCTGTTGGCATCTGCCGTGCCGGTAATGACCGGGGTCTTGTCTGCCGTGATGCTGTCGGCACTATTGCTGCCGGTATCGTTGACGGCATCATGCTGCAGATGGCCGGTGGGGATGACCGGCTGGCTGTAGCTTGCAGATGCCGACGGCGAGATATTGCCGCTCTTGTCGGAAACCGTTGCCGCCAGTGCGATGGAGGCCCCTGCCGCCGGAGCGGCCATGCTCAGTGAAATCACCCCGTTCTGGTAGCTGTAGCTGTTGTGGCTGCCGTCTACCAGCTTGCCATTTTCCAGATGCAGGGTCAGGTCGGTATTGCCACTACCAGTAAGGTGTACCGAACCACCATTCACCAGTACCGCCTGGTCATTGGCGTTGAGGGTGACCTGTGCGGTAACCGTGCTATCCGGTTGCAGCAGGTTGACGATGTTGTTGCCATTCTGTTCCAGGCTGACTTGCAGCGTGGCCAGCCCGCCCTGATCCCAGTACACGATCTGCATGGTGTGCTGGTTGTTGGCCGTGGCATCCAGATGAACCGTGTACCAGGCCGTTGCCGGGGACTGGTTGTTGACTTCCTGCGCCACAACCTTGCCGTCAATCATCAGCATGTAGCCATCATCCGCACGCACGGCAATGGTGTAGTTGCCGGCAGCAGCAGTGAATACGCCGCCGGTTTCCACGATGGCGCGCGAGGTGGTGCCATAGTTGCCGGCCAGTTGCAGGTTGGTGCCGGTACTGCCATGGCTGTTGGTGATGAAGTCCTGCAAGCGCCGGAGCTGCCCAGATTGCTCTTCACCGCCAGCGAGCTGTCCTGCCAGGCACCGCTGCTGGTGCCAAAGTTGATCGACTGGGCAACGAAGGTGGCCGTGGGGTTCAGGTTGACCAGATCACCCAGTACGGTGCTCAGTGCATTCTGACCACTCACCGGGGTGCTGATATGGGCATCGTCGATGCCAAAGTAATTGCTGTAGCTGTAAGTACCGCTGGCAACAAAGCTGACCTTCGGCGCATCCGGTGCAGTGGTAGCCAGGCTGTCGTTGTGACTGTCGCTGGCCTTGTTACCGGCCAGGTCGCTGACTTCAGCCTTCACCGTCACGTTGCCGTCCACCAGGCCGCTCAGGCTTTGCGCCGGTACCGTCCAGCTGCCGTCCGCGCCTACCTTGGTATTCACGCTGACCGTATGGTGCTGGCTGTCGGTGAAGGTGACGGTAACCGTCTGGCCGGCTTCCACACCCGTGGTGCTGCCGCTGACTGCTGCTGCGGCCGCTTCGGTCTTGTTGAACACGCCATCCTTGCCACTGCCATCACTGGCGATGGTGATGGTGGCCTGGGTGTCCAGCACATCGTTGTTGATACTGTCGCTGGCGGTATTGCCCGCCTTGTCCACCACACTGGCAGTGACATTGATCTTGCCCTGCTCCAGGCTGGTCAGGTCCAGCGTCAGGTCGCCGGAAGTGCTCCAGCTGCCGTCTTTCTGCACGAGAACAATGCTGGTTACCGAGTTGGTGCCATCGGTGAAGGTGACGTACACCGCCTGGCCCGGTTCCACACCACTGGTGGTGCCGGTGACATTCACGGT
>NZ_LNQV01000050.1 GCF_001515305.1 Aquitalea pelogenes | reverse complement strand
GCCTTGCTGGACTGGGTTCGCCAATCTGGCCCAAACCCATACCCTGGATAGCCTGGCCGCCCCGCATGGCCATGACGTCGCCGCAGCTTTACCCGGCATTTTCGCCAGCTTACCGGCAGCACGGTGGGGCAGTGGCTGGTGAGCGAACGCCTGCGTTACAGCCAGCGTTTGCTGGAAAGTGCCGAATACAGTGTGGAGCAGGTGGCGGCACTGGCCGGTTTCGGCTCTGCAGCTGCCTTGCGCCATCATTTCCGCCTGCATTACGGCGTATCACCCATGCAGTGGCAGCAGAATTTCCAGGCCTGATCAGGACTGGGTCTGGCTGAAATACTGCTGCAGGAAGTCCAGCAGGCTGCGCATGGCCAGCGGCAACTGGCGGCGTGAGGGGTAGAGTGCGTGAATGCCCATGCTGGCGGGCTGCCAGTCTGGCAGAACGGCAATCAGCTCGCCTTGTGCCAGCAAATCCTGCACCAGATACAAGGGTTGCATGGCCAGCCCGGCACCATGGCGGCAGGCTTGCAGCAGGGCCACGGTTTCGTTGGCACTCAGCCTGGCATTCACCCGGACCACCTCTTCCTTATTGTCGCGATACAAGCGCCATTCGCTGCGGCCGACGCGGCTATGGCTCAGGCAGTGGTGCTCCCGGAGGTCTGCCGGTTGTTGCGGCTGGCCGTAACGTGCCAGATAGGCCGGTGATGCCACGATGACCGAATGGCATTCGGCCAGCCGGCGGGCGATCAGGCCCGGCTCCGGGTCGTTGGTGATGCGGATGGCCAGATCTATGCCTTCCTCGATCAGGTTCACCGCGCGGTCGCCCAGTTGCAGGTCGATACGCAGTTGCGGGTGGCGGCTCATGAAGTCGGTGATGGCAGGAGCCAGTTGTGCCATGCCGAATGACATGCTGGTGGTGATGCGCAACTGGCCGCGCAACTGGCCATCACGCAGCCCCACTTCCTCGCGGGTCTGGGCAGCCAGTTCCAGCATCTGCTGGCAATGGGCGAGGCAACTGTTGCCAGCGTCAGTCAGGGTGACACTGCGGGTGGAGCGTTGCAGCAGGCGTGCGCCCAGCCAGTCTTCCAGTTCGGCGATATGCCGGGTCACCATGGCGCGGGACAGGTCCAGCTCCCGGCTGGCCGCCGTGAAACTGCCCCGGCGTGCCACTTCGACAAAAACCTGCATGGCCGTCAGTCTGTCCATCGTCTTCCTTGCATGTGTGCCGGAGCTCCGGCAGTAAAAGTGCGGCATGATATGCTGTGGCAAAGCCATCATGCCATCAGGGTATCTGGTAGAAATGTGCCGGCAAACGCCATGTTTTCGCGTTTAATGCCATGGACACCGGCTTTTCCTGCATATGTCATCGAAAATCGGCAGCCTGGCTTTACACGGATTTACCAGGCCGGTTTTTCGTTATACTTTTGTATGACTTACAAATCAGCACATTTTTCTATTCTGTTTGCAAGCACTGTTATTAATGCATGCCTGGCCAGGCAGGCAGAGAACCTTCTCATGACTGATGCCCTACGCATCCTCCTTTGTCGGCAGACCGCACCTGGAGTGACAGCATGACCGATCACCCCGCATCCCGTCTTGAGCAAGAGCTGGCTGCAGCCGAGAAGCAGCCATGGTTCCAGCTGCGTTTTCTCCCTGCGCTGGAGCAGTCTTTCCAGTCCTCTACGTTTGATCAGCGCATGCGCCGCTACCGCGTATTCGGTGCGCTGGGCATTGTGGTGTTCATGTTGTACGGCCTGATCGACAAATATTATCTGGCCGATGTCTACGGCCAAATCTGGATGTGGCGCTGGCTGATTTTGCCAGCTATCGGCGTGGCGTCCATCATCAGCAGTTTTTGTCCGCCTTTACGCCGCTGGTACGAATACTCGGTCGTGATTGCCGGTACAGCCTTTGTGCTGGGGCTGATCTGGTTTTTTTCGCTCAGCCGCATGCCCACCGCCCAGCATTACTATGGCGGGGTGATGCTGTGCCTGGTATTCCTGATGTTCGGTCTGCGCATCCCGTTCCGGCTGGCCTGTTACAGCAGCGTGGTCAGCCTGCTCTACCTTGGCTGGGTGCTGGTGGACTGGCCATTTCTCGAACAAAGCACCCGCTCGCTGATTTTCATCCTGGTGATTTCCTGTGTCTTGCTGGGTTTGCTGGGCTTGTTCCAGCTGGAAAAGGAAGCGCGTCGCAGCTATGTGCTTTCCCTGCAGTTGCAGCGCGATCATCGCCAGTTGCAGCAGGGTTTCCGCTATTTGCAGCAATTATCCAGCGCTGACGGCCTCACCGGCCTGCACAACCGGCGCTATTTCGACCAGCAGCTGCAAGCCGTATGGGATGCACGGCTGCGGCAGAAGTCGGACATCGCGCTGCTGTTTTTCGATGTCGATTATTTCAAGAAATACAACGACAGCCAGGGACACCAGATGGGCGACGATGCGCTGATCCAGGTCGCCCGGGTGATTGGCAGGCATGCCGATGCCAGCCAGGGCTGCGCGGCGCGCTATGGTGGCGAGGAGTTCGTCTTGCTGCTGTCGGCCTGCAATTTGCGTCAGGCAGGCCAATTGGCCGAGCAGATCCGTCAGGATGTCGAAGCGCTGGCCTTGCCCCACCCCACCTCGCAGTGCGGCCATGTGGTCACCATCAGCATCGGTCTGGCGGTGGCTCACTCCAGCATCAGCCAGAAACCGGAGTGGCTGGTACGCACCGCAGATGCCGCCCTGTATCAAGCCAAAAAACAGGGACGCAATTGCATCGTCACCATGCACTCCTGTCAGCCACTGCCAGGGTGAAGCACGACAGCGAATCAGTTGATTAGTCTGTTTAATGAAACAATGTTGCCCGGTTTGATGGATTTATCTGTCTTTATCCAGACGCTAAAGTACGAGCCATCATTCATCACGCACCGTCACTGGCGGTGCTACCGGAGCACATCATGGCACGTCACACCACACTCTTCCTGTCGCTTTCCCTGTTTGCCGGCTTGTCTGCCAGCCTTGCCCAGGCCGCCGAACCGTTGCAATTGTCGGTTTATCAGGCCGATGACAACAGCTTCAATGTCACCTCGGTACTGGTCAGCGGCCAGCATGATGCCGTGTTGATCGATACCGGTTTCACCCGCGCCGATGCCTACCGCATTGCCGCCCGCATTCTGGATAGCGGCAAGCAGCTGAAGGCCATTTACATCAGCCAGGCCGACCCTGACTATTATTTTGGTGCCACCACCCTCAAGCAGATTTTCCCCAAGGCAGAGCTGCTGGCTGCTGCGCCCACACTGGCGCGTATAGAGGCCAATGTGGCCGGCAAGGTAGCATTCTGGGGGCCGAAAATGGGTGATAATGCGCCGTCCTCGCCGCTGACCCTGCCGCATGCCCTCAAGGACTCCCGGCTGATGCTGGAAGGGCAGAGCCTGGAAGTGCGCGGCAGCACGGGTGTGCTGGCACACCGCGGCTATGTATGGATTCCTTCCATTCGCGCCATTGTGGGCAATGTCGGTGTGGTGTCCGGCCTGCATGTATGGACGGCTGATACCCAGCGCAAGGAAGAGCGTCAGGCCTGGCTGGCCCAGCTGGATGAAATGGAAGCCTTGCAGCCGAAACAGGTGATACCCGGCCACATGGCAGCCAATGCACCCACCGGCCTTGCCAGCATCCGCTTCACCCGCAGTTATTTGCAGCAGTTTGAACAGAATCTGGCCTTGTCAGGCAATAGTGGCGAGTTGATCCAGCGCATGCAGCAGGCCTTCCCGCAAGCCGGTGAAGCCATGTCGCTGGAAATCGGTGCCAAGGTCAACAAAGGTGAAATGAAATGGTAACTGCCACCCTGCATTACATTTACGACCCGCTATGCGGTTGGTGCTATGCCGCTTCGCCACTATTGCAGGCGGCGGCCAGTCTGCCCGGCCTTGATATGCAGTTGCATGCGGGCGGTATGATGAGTGGTAGCCGCCGTCAAGCGGTCACACCGGCGCTGCGCGACTACGTCATGCCCCACGACCAGCGCATCGCCAGTCTTACCGGCCTGCCGTTTGGCCAGGACTATTTCGATGGCCTGTTGCGGGATGAAACGGCAGTGTTTGATTCGACACCGCCGATTGCCGCCATCCTGTTGGCCGCACAACTGGGCCTGCCGGCCTTGGCCATGTTGTCGGTGTTGCAGCGTGCTCATTACCAGCGCGGACTGCGCATTGCCGACCCGGCCGTGCTGGCCCGGCTTGCTGGTGAACAAGGGCTGGATGCCGCCGTATTTGCTGCCCGGTTGGGTGAGGCAATGCATCTGGCAGAAGCCCATATCCAGACCAGCCGCAGCCTGATGCAGCAATATCGTGTACAGGGTTTCCCCAGCCTGTTGCTGGAGCGGGACGGGCAATGGCAGCGCGTGGATGTGTCGCCGTGGCTGGGGCAGCCGCAGGCCTTTGCTGCCGCCTTGCAGCAGGAATTATTGCCTGCGGCAGAAGCAGCTGGCCCGACTTGTTCGGTCGATGGGTGTCAGCTGCCAGGCTGACTTCCAGACCAGGCGGGCAGTCAGCAAGGGTGGTGCGCCCGCTCAGGCGCAGCGTACCACCACCAGCGAAATGTCATCGTGGTTTTCATTCCCGGCCAGATGCCGGTTGACTGCCTGGGTGATGGCGCCCTGAATGTCCATCGAACCCGCTTCGCGTATGGCTTGCAACACACCATCCAGTCCCAACGGTTCCTTGTCGGGATTGCTCGCTTCGGTGACGCCATCCGAGCACACCACCAATGCGCCTCCCTCCTGCCAGCTGAAATAATCCAGCGTGGATTCGAAATCGCTGTCCGGCAAAATGCCCAGTGGCGGCGAGCGCGAAGTAAAGCTCTTCTTCACCTCGCCATCGCGGTCCACATACATTGCACAGGGAATGCCACCGTTCCACACCGCAATGCGGCGCAGCTGGTAGTCCACTTCAATCAAGGCGGCAGCAACAAAGCGTCCAATCGGCAAAATGGTGTGCAGCTTGCGATTGATGGTCCGGGCTATTTCCTGCACCGGCAGATTGCGGTCGCACATGGCAAAGAAGGTATCCACCGCGGGTAAACCGCAAATGGCTGCGGCCAGCCCGTGACCGGTGCTGTCTGCCAGCATGATGCGGTCCAGCCCCGGGCGGCTGCGGCGGATGCAGATGGTATCGCCGCTGAAGTTCATCGCCGGACGTTGCCACTGCTGGATATTGGGCGGAGTCTGCTCGGCGCGGCGGGTAAAACGGTCCAGCACCATCTGGGCAAACATCTGCTCTTGTTCGTTGATGCGGTAATACGCTTCCAGCCGCTCACTGTCATGCGCAATGCGCTGTTGCATTTCAGAGATGCGAATCAGCACATGCAGCTTGGCGGTGAGGATATCCAGGTCAATCGGCTTGGTGAGATAGTCATCCGCCCCCATGGTCAGGCCGCGCAGCAACTGGCTGCGATCGGACAAGGAAGTGAGGAAGATGATGGGAATCCAGTGCTCGCCCAGTAGCTGGCGGATGGCGCTGGTGGCGGCAAAGCCATCCATCACCGGCATGGTGACATCCATGAAAATCACGTCAGGCCGCTGCTGGATGCAGTAATCCACTGCCTCCTGGCCATTGCATACGGCCACGGCCTTGTGACCCAGCAGCCGGATGTAATCAATCAGGATCTGACGGGATGTCGGGCTGTCTTCCGCAACCAGAATGGTCAGCGCGCGGGTCATTCAACAAACCTTGTGGGGGAAAGGGCAGGGCACGGCGCTGCCTGTGACATAAGCGGTCGCATGTCCAGCTACTATAGAGCGCTCCGGCAGTTTATGCCATTAGCTTGGCAATGATTCCGCAAACTTTAACAAACAACGTGGGCAGATTGGCATGACTGTTGTAGGCTTGCCGCACTATTTTCAACTGGAGCGATGTAGATGACCATCTGGGTTGATGCGGATGCCTGCCCGGCTGTGGTGCGTGACATCATCTGCCGGGCGGCCCAGCGTACTGGCAGTAGCGCGGTATTCGTGGCCAATCGCATGACGGCCCTGCCTGCCAGCCCATATTTGCGCGCCATCGTGGTTGCCAAGGGCTTTGATGTGGCCGATGCCGAAATCGCCAGACAGTGTGAGGCGGGCGATCTGCTGGTGAGTGCGGATATTGCACTGGCCGCGCAGGTACTGGCCAAAGGCGCTGCTGCCATCAATTTCCGTGGCGAACCCTATTCTGCGGACACCATCGAAGGGCAGCTCACCATGCGTGATTTCATGGATACCTTGCGAGCCAGCGGTATTCAGAGTGGTGGTCCCCCGCCTTTTGGCCAGGCTGATCGTCAGCAATTTGCTGCCAGACTGGACCGCTGGCTGGCTACCGGTCGTACAGCTTGAATGGTAGCCGCCAGCTGGATGGGCACCGTCGGGTATTGTCCTCGGTATGTGGCTCCACAAGTTTTGGATTGCGCTGACGATAAAGAATACAGGCCCGCCAAACGGACTACCTTAAATGGCCATTATTTTCATAAGCCACTTATTTTTAAACAAAAATTTTAAATTGAAATAAATTCGTATCAGGCGTCGAGTGTGATGCTATTATCATATTCGCCTTGCCTGCAAGGGGTGTTGCGGAATGGTCCGACGCACCGTTTAGCCGAGAGAGTGTTCATTTGAGCCCAATCATGGATACACGTGCCATCGCCACTTTCGATTTGCACTCCGAGCAATATGCGCGCTATCGCCCGCAATACCCGGACATGCTGTTTCGCTGGTTGCAGGCCTCAGTGTCGAATCATCACCGTGCCTGGGATTGCGCAACCGGTACCGGGCAGGCGGCGGGCAAGCTGGCCTTGCTGTTCGACCGTGTCGATGCTTGTGACATCAACCATAGCCAGCTGGAAGCGGCCGAGCGCTCTGCCAATGTGTTCTATCTGGAGTGCCCGGTCGAACAATCCCCTTACGGTGATGCCGTTTTCGACCTGATTACCGTAGCGCAGTCCCTGCACTGGTTTGATTTCTCCCGCTTCTGGCCGCAGGTGGAACGCACACTCAAGCCCGGTGGGGTATTTGCTGCCTGGGGCTACGACTGGTTCCAGGTGTCACCCGAAGTGGATGACGCCATGCGTTTTTTCCGGGCGGTGATCGAGCCGTTCTGGTCCAGCTGCAGTCAGTTGCTGTGGGATGGCTACCGGCATGTCGGCATGCCGCTGCCTGCGCTGGATACGCCACGTTACCAGATCACCATGCAATGGAATCTGGAACAACTGCTTGGCTATCTCCATACCTGGTCTGCCACCAAGCTGTGCGTGCAGAGCCTGGGCAATCACGTGCTGAACGATGCGCGTCAGCGTCTGGCTCGGGGTTGGGGAGACGCTGCCACCGTGCGGCGTGTGGTCATGCCCTTGCATTTCATTGCCGGACGCAAGCCGCTCTGACCTGGAAAGTGCTGCTCGCTTCCATCAAGCAAACCGAGGTACTACCAGAAGAATGGGTCACTTCATGGCAAGGCCCGGTGTTGCCGGGTCCCGTGAAGTCCTAGCAAATCATTTTGTCAGCAGGCTGAAAAAAACCGGCACAGCCGGTTTTTTTTACGTTCTGTGCCGACAGTGCGCCTTTACTGCTGGCGATGCGATTCCGCTTCCAGATCGGACAGCAGAATGTTCAAGGCATCCGAGGAACGCACCAGCTCCCACAGCGAGGTTGCCAGCGAGGCAATCATCAACAGCAGGCTGATGCCAAAGGATAGTTCGCCCAGCTGCTGCCAGCCGGTGTAAATCTGGAACATGGCCATGGTGCAGAGAAACAGGCTGCCTATGCCGAGAAACTGCATCCATTTGATCAGCTGGATACGGGTACGCAAATTGCCGATCTGCAACAGGATCTTGGGATTCTGTTCGGCTTTGTAATCGGTATACAGATTGCGGATGATGCTGGCTAGTCCGAGAAAACGGTTGGTATAGGCCAGCAACAGCAGCGAAATGGCAGGGAACAGCAGGGCCGGGGTGGTCAGGTTCAGTGCAGCATGCATGGTGTTCAGGAGTTCTCGTCTATCAAAACGTCGATGCCGTTGGGCGTTTGGTCAAACAGCTGGATGATGTCGGGATTTTTCATCCGGACACAACCCCGCGAGGTCGGGGTGCCAAAGGCAACATGTTCGCCCGCTCCATGCAGATAGATGGCGCGGTCGTAACTGTCTACATTACCACCCTGGTTCTTGCCCGGTTCATCACCGCATAACCACAGGATGCGGGTCAGAATCCAGTCTTTTTCCGGATATTGCCGGTGCAGTTCCGCCGTGTATTTCCATGGGGTGACCCGCCGCCGGAAAATGATGGTGTTTTCCTCTGCGCCAGCACCCAGCTTGTCGCAGACATGGTGCCAGCCGCGCGGGGTCTGGTAGCTATTGCTCATTTCTCCCACGCCACGCCGGGCAGTGGAAACCAGATAATGTTGCTGCAGGCGACCCCATTCATCAAATAAGCTCAGACTCTGGCTGCGGATGCCAACCAGCATCCAGGGCTGGCCGTAATGGCGCATATTGGCACGGGTTGCTTGCAATGGCACAGCCTGCTGTTGCAGCACAAAGGCGGCATCAAGGCTGCCATCCGGTGGCAGGGCTTCCGCCTGTACCGGCAGCATGGCAGTGCTCGCCAGTAACAACACAGACAATAGATGGCGCATCATTTCATTCCCGCGCCTTGCGACGCGCAGCAAAAAAGCTGCTGAGCTGCTGGCTGCATTCTTCTTGCATCACGCCCCCCCAGATCGCGGTATGGTGATTCAGTTGCGGCAGGGAAAACAGATTCAGCACACTGCCGGCTGCGCCGGTCTTGGGCTCGCTGGCACCATAAATTACCCGCGACAGGCGGGCTTGCAGAATGGCACCGCTGCACATGGCACAAGGTTCCAGTGTGACATACAGGTCGCAGCCGTCCAGTCGGTAATTACCCTCATGCAGCGCGGCCGCGCGCAAGGCTTGCATCTCGGCATGGGCGCTCGGATCACAGCGGCCTGCCGGCTGGTTGAAGCCGCGGCCAATGATCTGGCCATTCTTCACCACGATGGCGCCTACCGGGACTTCCTGCTGTGCTGCAGCCAGCGTGGCCTGCGCCAGTGCCTGTTGCATGAAATGCTGGCAGGTAGCCGGGTCGGGCGGCATGGCAACCGGCGGATGTGCGGCCAGCTGTCGGCTCAGCTCCTGTTTGTCCCGCTCGGTCAACGCCGACCAGTGTATGCCGCGGGCTGTGGCTTCCAACGCGAACAGCAAGCGTTTGGTGACGGTATGTCCTGCTGCCTTGAGTTGCAGAAAGGTCGAGACACTGCCTTGCTGCAGCAATTGATGCCGCGAGCAAATACCCATCTGTTGCAGCCACAGCACTGCCGCCGGGGGCAGGGGCGGTGTTGCAAGCGGGGAGTCTGGCAAGGTGGACATGGCAGGTGGCAGTGGTCAACGGAAACATCACTATTTTAGCCTGATCGCGCCGCAACTTCGTGATGGCTGTTTAAAGAAACGGCCAAAAATGCCGATAAATGCTGGTCACCATCTTGATACCCAGCCCATGTCCCTGCCTTCTGTCAGTGAATCCGGTATTGCCAGCTTGTGGTCCCGCGTGAACCGCCAGCAGTCAGGGCCTGCTGCCACCAGCCCGGCCATGAATACGACAGACGCCGCATCTGGCAGCACATCATCCGGCCCTGCAGTCTGGTCTGCTAGTGATCCGGCACGGCAGGCCGTCAGCCAGTCGCTGCATCAGGCACTGGCACAGTGGCAACAACAGCAATCCAGCCAGCTCAAACAGGCGCAGCAACGTAAACAGAGCAATAGTCAGCCACTGGATGCCAACCGCATGGAAATGCTGAAGGAGAGAGTGAAAAACCTGCGGCAGATGCTCATGCTGGTAGGTAAGGACAAAGGTGGTTTGCGTGCGATTGCCCTGCAGTTGAAACAAATCACTGCCGAGTTGCGACAGATGGTGGCCAATGCCAGCGGGCAAGGGCAGGCGTCCGTCATGGAAGTGAGCGTCAATGTCACCAGCGGCGGCAGCGTCGCCAGCGATCAGACCGACCATGCCGCGGATCAGGCCGATCGTGCTGTTGCCAGTACCGATGATGCTGCCACGGCGGCATCAGACAGCAATACAGTGGCACCATCGCAGGCGGCAATGGCGAGCACTGGCAGTGCAGGCAATCAGGGCTTGGGCGGCAATATGGAGTTACAGGCCTTGCTCAACAGCATCAAGGCCATTGCCCAGTGGCTGAAGCAGCGTAGCCAGCAGGGCCAGGGGCAGGATGAAGGGCTGAAAAAGTGGCTGGATGGCAGTCAACAGGATGTGGCAGCCATCGACCATATGCTGGCAGGTGGAAGCAATAACGCTCCGGGTGAGTTGAGTGTCAGCATCCAGCTTGCCACGGGTGTTGATGCGGGAGAAAGCGCAACGTCAGATGCCGGCAGTGCCGGCAATGTAAATGTTCAGGCCTGAAACCATCTGCTGTAGACCGTCTTGCACTTCAGCCAGGCGGTCAGCGTGCTGGCCAGAACTTGCTGGCCAATTTCCATAACAACATCAGCCGGGTACCACGACGCAGCCAGCGGCGTAATGCTTCGGAAGGGAGCACCCCGGCCAGGGTGGACAGGATGCCGCCAAGACGTCCACCATCGGCAAAGGCCTTGAACCCTTCACCAGCCATGCCAAGCGGATGTTTGCGCAGCTGCTCCATTTCCAGGCTCAGCTTCACGCGCAGGACTTCTCCCTTCATCAGCAGCAACTGTTTCTTGATGGCGCGATCCTGCGGTTTCATGTCAAAGCTTTCCGCTCAGGCTGTCCCAGTCCTTGCGGACTTCGGTCAGGGTTTCGGTAAAGGGGGAAGGGCTGCGTCGGGCGCGTTGGCGCAGCTGCCACAGCAGGGCCACGCCACCTCCTGTGCTGCACAGCATCAGGCCGCCCAGCAGCAAGGGACGCCAGCTGTCCGGAGTCAGCACCAGTAGCAGCAGCAAGGCGGACAGCAGGCCCACCAAGAGCAGGATCAATGCCAGCCCGCCTAACAACAGGCTGAACAGCAAGGCGTCCTTTTGCTCATCCGCCTCAAGCACCAGCAGTTCAATACGGGTAAGCAGCAAGGAAAACACCCCGCCCAGCAGCGAACGCAAGCTGCCGGGGCGGGGCGGACGGGAGGAGTTGGCAGACATGCAGCAGCTGCGCGCTTAACGACGTGAAACCAGCATGCCCAGCAGGAAGCCTACGCCAGCGGCGATGCCAATGGATTTCCACGGGTTTTCGTGAACATAGTCGTCGGTTGCCTTGGCTGCCACCTTGGCCTTGCCGACCACCACTTTTTCGGCTTCCAGCAGGCGCGACTTGGCCAGACGGATATTTTCAGCCAGACGCTTGCGCAGTTCACGGCCCTTCTCGCCGCCTTCGTCACCCGCTGCACCCAGCAGGTCCTCGGTACTGGACAGTACCTGACGAACATCATCCAGCAGTTGTTCTTTTTCCTGATTCAGTGCGGCATCGGACATGGCGATTTCCTCGATGAAATTGAAACGGGTAAACAAAATCAGACTGCAATGCGGAACGGATGGTTCCCTGCACAGACTACGCCCTTTGACCGTATCAGTGGAGCGACAGTCCGTCAAATGCAGGCGGTTTGGCTGATACTGCGGTGCAACACATCCTGTGAGCCAGAGGGCATCCATTTGGGATGAGATTGTACTTGTCAGCTCTGGCAGTCAATTGTCTGCGACCTTCCCTGCCATTCTCAGGCGTCAGGACAAGTTTGCTATGGATATGATTTGTTCTGTCTGTTGCTAATCAGGATAATACATCCCCGATTTCGGAGATTTTATCATTTGCATGTATTTGGCAAGTGGATGTCCCCGGTGACAAGAAGCGTCAGCCTGCCCATACAGCAAACCGAACCTGTGATGTTCGACCTGCTGAAGGCCGCGCTGTCACGCTGGTTTAATGATTCCGATAGGGCCCAGGCGGCATGACACCACTGTCCATTTATGTTCTGACTTTCAATAGCGAAAAATACTTGTCTGCCATCCTGCAGGCAGTTGCCCCTCTGGCCGACGATTTGCTGGTGGTGGATAGTGGAAGCTCTGACCAGACCGTGGCCATTGCCACACAGTGTGGTGCCCGGGTACTACATCGCCCGTTTGATGATTTCCGTCAGCAGCGTGATTTTGCCCAGCAACAATGCAGGCATGATCACGTGTTCTTTCTGGATAGTGACGAGATTCCCAGTCCCGAGCTGGTGGCTCACCTCCTGCAACTCAAGCAGAGCGGCTTCCAGCACGATGCCTATGCAATCCAGCGTGACTGGATTGTAATGGGGCAGCAGGTGCACGCTTTATACCCGGTAGGTTGCCCGGATTTTCCGGTGCGCATTATCGAGAAAAACCGGGTGAGGCTTTCCGAGCAGGCTGTGCATGAGGATTTTGTCGGCTACCGCAGCCGTGGCCGGATTGAACTCCCCATCAAGCATCAAACCTTCCATTCCATGGACGAAATCAATCGCAAGCTGGAGCTGTATACCAATCTGGATGCCAGCGATCTGGCGCGCATGAGTAGCCGCAAGAACTTTGCCCTGCGTCAGTGGATCAGCCCGATTGGTGCGTTTTTCAAATGGTATGTGAAGAGTGGTAACTGGAAGGATGGTCGGGTCGGGCTGATTCTGGGTGTGTATGCCGCCCGCTTTGCTCATCACAAATACAAGAAGGCCTTGCAGATAAGGCGTGTGACAGGTCTCTGAGTCCAACGCGTTGTGGGTGGATTCGAACATGACAAAGCCGGTCATTGACCGGCTTTGTCTTGTCTGGGGTTCTGGGCTGGCAATGTTTCAGACTGCCTCGAACCAGCTGTCGTCATGCCAGGCATCCAGCAGTTCGCTTACTTCCGCCCTGCCAACGGCGGGATAGGCACTGACCCAGGCGTGCAGACTGTCCCGTTGAGCCAGCGTGACACTGCCACTGGTGTAGGTGGTAATAAAGCCGCTGCTTTCATCGCCACCGTAAGTCAGCCCCAGTGCCTCGACTTGTTCAATCAGGGCTGCAACATACTGTTCCCGTGCGGCTTCATCCATAGGTGCAGCAAATTGTACGGACAAGGTAAAACCGAACTCGGTAAATTCACCTGCGTGGTGTTTCTTGCGCTGGCGTCGGTTCCAGTTGGCAAGGCGACGACGGGATGGGATGACGAGATAGTTCATTATTGACCTTTAATGGTGGCCAGGCAGCCATCTGTGGCTTCGGCAAAATGCAAGGATTGTCAGATTATAAAGAAAAAGCCCGGTTTCCCGGGCTCTGGATAACATGCTGGCTGTCCACATTCTGTCCAGGCAGCCTGCTGGGCAAGGTAGCGCAGCATGACACACTTCAACGCTTGTTCTCTTGCTCAGCATTGCCTGCCTGGCGTATAGCCTGCTGATATTTATCGGTTTTTATTCCCACTCAATCGTTGCCGGCGGTTTGCCCGACACATCGTAAACCACGCGGTTGATGCCGCGCACTTCGTTGATGATGCGGTTGGAAGCGCGGCCCAGCAGGGAGTACGGCAGCTCTGCCCAGTGGGCGGTCATGAAGTCGCTGGTGACCACGGCACGCAGGGCAACCACGTAGTCGTAGGTGCGGCCATCGCCCATCACGCCAACCGATTTCACCGGCAGGAACACGGCAAAGGCCTGGCTGGTGAGGTCGTACCAGTTTTTGCCGGTTTTCTCGTCCACGGTGTTGCGCAGTTCTTCAATGAAGATGGCGTCGGCCTGGCGCAGCAGATCGGCGTATTCCATTTTCACTTCGCCAAGGATACGCACACCCAGGCCCGGGCCGGGAAGGGGTGACGGTACACCATGTCGTGCGGCAGGCCCAGTGCCACGCCCAGTTGACGGACTTCGTCCTTGAACAGCTCGCGCAGCGGTTCCAGCAGCTTGAGGTTCATGTCTTCCGGCAGGCCGCCCACATTGTGGTGGCTCTTGATGGTGTGGGCCTTTTTGGTCTTGGCACCGGCGGACTCGATCACGTCGGGGTAGATGGTGCCTTGTGCCAGCCACTTGGCATTGGTCAGCTTGTTGGATTCAGCCTGGAATACTTCCACGAACTCGCCGCCGATGATCTTGCGTTTCTTTTCCGGATCGGTTTCGCCGGCCAGCTTGCTCATGAACTGTTCGGTGGCATCCACGTGGATGACCTTCACGCCCAGGTTCTGCGCAAACATTTCCATTACCATCTTGCCTTCGTTCAGGCGCAGCAGGCCGTGATCAACGAAAACGCAGGTCAGTTGCGGGCCGATGGCGCGGTGAATCAGCGCAGCCGCAACCGAGCTGTCCACACCACCGGACAGGCCGAGGATGACTTCTTCATCACCGACTTGCTCGCGGATTTTCTTTACCGCTTCGTCGATGTAGTTGGGCATGGTCCAGCTGGGCTTGCAACCCGCCACGTGCAGCACAAAGCGATGGATCATTTCGGTGCCGCGCTTGGTGTGGGTGACTTCCGGGTGGAATTGCACGCCGTAGTAGCCGCGGTCTTCATCGGCCATGGCGGCGATGGGGCAGGACGGGGTTTCGGCAATGACATGGAAGCCGGCCGGCAGGGCGGTAACCTTGTCGCCGTGGCTCATCCACACATCCAGGAAGCCGTTGCCGGCGTCGTCGATATGGTCTTGCAGGCCTTCCAGCAGTTTGGAGTGATGGCGGGCCTGGATCTGGGCGTAGCCGAATTCACGCTTGTCACCGGCTTCTACCTTGCCACCCAGGCTTTGCGCCATGAACTGCATGCCGTAGCAGATGCCCAGTACCGGGATGCCCAGTTCGAACAGGGCCGGGTCTGCCTGGTAGTCGGATTCGTACACCGAGTTGGGGCCGCCGGACAGGATGATGGCCTTGGGGCCGAATGCACGGATTTCTTCAATCGGCATGTCAAACGAATGAAGCTCACAGTAGACGTGAGCTTCGCGTACGCGGCGGGCAATCAACTGGGTAACTTGAGAGCCGAAGTCGAGAATGAGGATCTTGTCCATGCCTGTCCTTGGTAGGTTCCGTTGGCCCGAGGGCCTGTCGTTCAATGAGTAAATGGTTTGCCGTTTCAGCGCAGGTCATGCTGGTCCGGCAGGGAGCGCCAGCGTGCGCTGCGCTCCGGAATTCGGTCGCTACGCGACAACAGCATCAGGAGACCGGCCAGTACCATGCCCAGCGACAACAGATGACTCAAGTGTAGTCCCATATTGTCACGCAGGTAGATGGCGGCTCCGGCATAGATCAGCAGCGGGCAGCTGACCAGGGTGGATTTGTTCAGGCCATCCAGCAAGCCCAGCAGCACGCCGGCAATGATCAGCAACAGTGCCAGCAGGGTGCTGGTACTGGGCAGCAGCGCGGTGCTTTTCAGAAACCAGACCGCACCCAGGCAAATCAGTGCAATCGGCAGTGCGGCACTTTTTTTCATGCGCCACCTCGCTGGTTTTTCATCAGACGCTGCTTTTCACGCTGCCATTCGCGGTCTTTTTCCGAGTCACGCTTGTCGTGCAGCTTCTTGCCCTTGGCCAGGCCAACCTGGGCCTTGATATTGCCTTTGCTGTAGTGCAGGTCCAGCGCCATCATGGTGTAGCCGGCACGTTCCACCTTGCCGATGAAACGGTTGATTTCGGATTGCGACATCAAGAGTTTGCGCGGGCGTACCGGGTCTGGCTTGACGTGGGTGGAAGCGGACTGCAGGGCGGTGATGTGGCAGCCAATCAGCCAGAAAGCGCCATTTTTCCAGTCGATATAGCTTTCTTTCAGCTGGATGCGTCCGGCACGGATGGCCTTGACCTCCCACCCTTCCAGCACAAGCCCGGCCTCGAGTTCTTCCTCGATGAAATAGTCATGGAAGGCTTTGCGGTTCTGGATGATGCTCATGCGCCTGAGGTTTCCGTGGCATTGAATGGGAATCGGCTATTCTACCAGAAGCTGGCCGCAGGCCAAAATTCCTGAAAATCAGCGGCTTGTCTGCTACATGAAGGCTGGGCCGGACAGGGCAGATGGCTTTTGGTAAACTGCTGGGCTTGAACCATTTTGCACAGTGTGCGCTTGTCCCATGCAGGTTGTTGAAAAGAAAGTTCTGGTTGCCCATACCCCGGCGCAAATGTTTGCGCTGGTGGACAAGGTAGAGAATTACCCGCGTTTTCTGCCCTGGTGTGCCAAGGCGGAGGAGCATTCACGTGAGGGTGATCAGCAGGTGGCCAGCCTGCATATCGATTACCTGAAAATCCGCCAGCATTTCACCACGCGCAATACCCTGCGTGACGGGGAGAGCATCCTGATGGAGCTGGTGGAGGGGCCTTTCCAGCATTTGCAGGGTTTGTGGCAGTTTACGCCCCTGGGGGATTTTGGCTGCAAGGTGGAGTTCAGCTTGCGTTACGAGTTTTCCAGCAAATTGCTGGAAAAAGTGATCGGCCCGGTGTTTGGCCATATTTCCGGTACGCTGGTGGATGCTTTCATCAAACATGCCGACAAGGTGTATGGCGATGACTGAGCGGTTTACGGTGGAGGTGGCCTGTGCCTTGCCGCAGCGGCAGTGCATCATGTCGCTGGAGGTGGCTGCGGGCTGTACTGCCATCGAGGCGGTGCAGCAGTCCGGCATACTGGCGCAGTTTTCCATGGTGGACAGCAACAATCTCAAGCTTGGTATCTTCAGCAAGGCCATCAAGCCGGACACGGTGTTGCGTGCCGGCGACCGGGTGGAAATCTATCGTCCCTTGCAGGCCGACCCGAAAGCAGTGCGTCGGCAGCGGGCTGAGGCGGGGAAGGGCATGAGCAAGGGCGGCGAAGAATGAAAAAACCGGGGATGTCCCCGGTTTTTTTGGCCTTGTTCAGATCATCCTGTCCGGTTCGGCGGAAATCACGCGGTTCTTGCCGCTGATCTTGGCTTGGTACATGGCCTGGTCGGCACGTTCGATGACTTCGATGTCCTGTTCACCCAGATGCCATTTGGCAATACCGGCACTGAATGTGATGACCAGGCGGTCGTTATTGGCCATGAAGAAAGTGCGAGTCAGCTCGCGCTGCAGGCGTTGTACCGTGTCGATGGCTTCATCCACCGGGGTGTCCGGCATCAGGACGACAAATTCTTCCCCGCCAAAACGTGCGACGATATCCGCAGGACGCATATTGTGCTTCATCACGTCCACCAGGTATTTCAGCGCGTCGTCCCCGGTCAGGTGGCCGTAGCGGTCGTTCAGTTGCTTGAAGTTGTCGACGTCGATCAGCGCGACGCTGAGGTCGCTATTGGTGCGTTCGGCACGGCTGATTTCGCGCTGGAAATGTTCGGCCAGGCCGCGACGGTTGTAGGCGCCGGTCAGCTGGTCTTCCTTGACCTTGGCGCTGGCGGCTTCCAGTGCGCTTTCCAGTTCGGTGATGCGTTGTTCTGCAGCTTCAACCTGTTCGCGTGCCGCCAACAGTTCGTCGCGGGAGCGAGTGAGATCCAGCTGCATCAGCGAGGTGTCTTCCATCAGCGCGGATACTACGCTGCCGAGCTCTTCGACATTGTGAGTGTTCTTGAGCTTCTCGCTGTGCTTGCTGATTTTGCTGTGGAAGTCGTCAGTCGAATCCGTCATTTGCGCCAGGCGCGAAATGAAACGGTCCAGCAAGGTGCGCAAGGAGCTGGTGGCTTCATCCAGCGTGCTCTTCAGCATGCCTTGCTTGCGAATCACTTCCTTCAGGCTGGTTTCCAGCTGATAAACCTGTTGCATGGACAGCGGCTGGTGCGACAGGACTTCCTGCAATGAATGCACTTGTCCAACCAGATAGTCATCCGAACGATTGATTTCAGCCACATTGTCCAGCAGCAGGCGCAGCAGGTTGGTCAGCCCGGAAACCAGGCGGCCTTCTTGCTGGGTTTGCAGCTCCAGCTTCAGCATGAAGCTGCGCAGCTTGGGCATGTAGACATTCAGGCTGGCATCGTCGCTTACCTGATCGAGCTCGCGAATCAGGGCTTCCAGTGACTCGCACATGTCCGGCATGCTGATCAGGCGCGGTTCCAGGCCGTGCTTGAGGGCAAACGCCAGGGTACGCTGCCAGAGCGGCCAGCTGCTGCTGTTGCTGGCTGGCTGGCTGGTGGATTCGGCCGGGGTATCTGTCAGTGCGCCACCTGCGTCCAGTACTTCAATGGGGTCGCGCTGACTGGCGGGCGCACTCCAGTTACGTACCAGCGCGGATAGCTTGAGATTGAGTTCTTCCGGCTGGTTGCCGAAGTTGATCAGTACCCGTTCCAGTGCCGCTTGCTTGTGATGCTGGGGCAGGTCAGGCAGGCGCAAGTCCCAGCTGCGGATCAGGTTCTGGATCAGGCTGCCCCAGGGTTGGGACAGGTTGGTCTGGCTTAGTGCCAGTTTGAGAAAATCGATGGCCAGCTGCGGCAACAGTTCCCAACGGGATTCGTCGGTGGCCTGTTTGATGCGCAGCAGCAGTGTCTTGGTTTGCGGTGATTCAGCCGGAATGGTTTCCAGAGCTCGCAATAGCTGGGTACCCAGCTTGTTGTCTCGCTCAATGGGAGTTTGCGTGAGCTCGTGATAGACGCGCTCGAAATTTTCCGGTGTTGGTAGCAGTTTGCGCAGACTCAGCTGTTTGAGCGTTTCCCGTGCAACCTCTATCGGATTTTGTGTTGTCATTGACCAAACCCTGGAAGTTTTGTAGCCAGCCATAGTTATTCTTAGTTCAGGAAGGTGACGGTTTGGACTGGCTTAGTCAATGTTTTGTCGCAGTCGCCGGATCCAGTAATTGGAAAAATACCTCACCATTGCGAATCATACCAAGTTCGTTACGTGCTCTCTCTTCAATTGCATCGGTTCCTTGCTTCAGGTCACGAACTTCGGCATCCAGGGCTGCGTTGCGGGCTATCAGCTTTTGGGTGACAGCCCGCTGTTCCTGCAGTTGCTTGTCCAGCTGCCAGACCCTGAGCCAGCTCCCCTTGCCAAACCACAAGGGCCATTGCAAGGCGATCAGCAGGGTTACCAGTGTCAGGGTCAGCCAGCGCATGTTCAAGCTTACTTCAGGTGGTAGAAAGCAGCACGACCCGGGAACCAGGCAGCATCACCCAGTTCTTCTTCGATACGCAGCAGCTGGTTGTACTTGGCCATGCGGTCGGAGCGGGACAGGGAGCCGGTCTTGATCTGCATGCAGTTGGTGGCAACTGCCAGGTCGGCAATGGTGCTGTCTTCGGTTTCGCCGGAACGATGGCTCATGACGCTGGTATAGCTGGAGCGCTTGGCCAGGTCAACCGCTTTCAGGGTTTCGGACAGGGTGCCGATCTGGTTTACCTTCACCAGCAGCGAATTGCAGATGCCGGCTTCAATACCCTTGGCCAGGATCTTCGGGTTGGTGACGAATACGTCGTCGCCCACCAGCTGGATACGCTTGCCCAGGCGGTCGGTCAGAATCTTCCAGCCTTCCCAGTCATGTTCGCTCATGCCATCTTCGATGGAGATGATCGGATAGTTGTTGACCAGGGTTTCCAGATAGTTGGCAAACTGCTCGGAAGTCAGTTGCAGGCCTTCAGCGGTCAGATGGTACTTGCCGTCCTTGTAGAATTCGGAGGAGGCGCAGTCCAGAGCCAGCATCACGTCCTGGCCCGGTACGTAACCGGCGGCGTCAATGGCTTCCAGGATCAGCTTGATGGCATCTTCGTGGCTGGCCAGGTTCGGGGCAAAACCGCCTTCGTCACCCACGGTGGTGGCGTAACCCTTGGCATCACACAGTTTTTTCAGGTTGTGGAACACTTCGGCACCACAGCGCAGGGCTTCGCGGAAGGTTTGTGCACCAACCGGCATGATCATGAATTCCTGGATGTCCAGGGTGTTGTTGGCATGCGCACCACCGTTGATCACGTTCATCATCGGCAGCGGCAGGGCCATCGGGCCGGCACCACCCAGGTAGCGGTACAGCGGCAGGCCGGCATCTTCAGCAGCTGCGCGGGCAACAGCCATGGAAACGGCCAGCATGGCGTTGGCACCCAGGCGGGACTTGGTTTCGGTGCCGTCCAGTTCGATCAGGGTCTTGTCGATGAAAGCCTGGTCTGCAGCATCGAGGCCGATGATGGCTTCGCAGATTTCGGTATTGATGTTTTCAACAGCTTTCAGAACGCCCTTGCCCAGGTAGCGGCTCTTGTCGCCGTCACGCAGTTCCAGTGCTTCCTTCTCGCCGGTGGAGGCACCGCTCGGTACGGCTGCGCGACCCATTACGCCGGATTCCAGCAGTACATCGGCTTCAACAGTCGGATTACCACGGGAGTCGAGAATCTCGCGGGCTACTACGTCAATGATCGAACTCATACTTGTCCCCTTCAATTGCATTGCTTGGTTAACCGTATCACTGTCAGCCCGCCATGTTGGCGGGCTGAAGAATGCTTGCTACCACAACTCGGACTGCAACAAGACTCAGAGTGAATGCTCGGGCCAGCCGCCTTGCTTGACCAGACGGTCCAGCTGCTGCAGCGTGGCCAGCAGTTCTTTCATCCGCCCCAGTGGCCAGGCGTTCGGGCCATCGGACATGGCACATGCCGGGTTGGGGTGGGTTTCCATGAAAATGCCGGCAATGCCTGCAGCAACGGCAGCGCGTGCCAAAACCGGCACGAATTCGCGCTGGCCACCGGAAGAGCTGCCCTGACCGCCAGGCAGCTGCACCGAGTGGGTGGCATCGTAGACTACCGGGCAGGCCGTATCACGCATGATCATCAGCGAACGCATGTCGGATACCAGATTGTTGTAGCCGAACGATACGCCACGCTCGCAGGCCATGAAACTGTCCTCTGGCAAACCGGCTTCCAGTGCGGCGGCTCGGGCCTTGTCGATGACATTTTTCATGTCGCCCGGGGCAAGAAACTGCCCCTTCTTGATGTTGACCGGCTTGCCGCACTGGGCAACGGCGCGGATGAAGTCAGTCTGGCGGCACAGGAAAGCCGGGGTCTGCAGCACATCCACCACGCTGGCAACCTGGGCGATTTCACTCTCGGCATGCACATCGGTCAAGACGGGAACGCCGATCTGCCGTTTTACTTCGTCCAGAATGCGCAGGCCTTCATCAATACCGAAACCGCGGAAGGAGGTGCCGGAGGACCGGTTTGCCTTGTCGTAGCTCGACTTGTAGATGAAGTTGATGCCCAGTTCGCTGGTGATTTCTTTCAGCTGACCGGCGGTATCCAGTGCCATCTGTTCACTTTCGATGACGCAGGGACCTGCAATCAGGAACAGGGGCTGGTTCAGGCCGACTTCGAATCCGCACAGTTTCATGCTTATTTCCCTTGCTTTTCAGCCTTGTAGTCGATGGCTGCCTGCACATAGGCCTTGAACAGCGGGTGGCCATCGCGCGGGGTAGAGGTGAATTCCGGGTGGAACTGGCAGGCGAAGAACCAGCGGTGGTCTTTCAGCTCGATGGTTTCCACCAGCTTTTCATGACCGGCGGAGCGGCCGGAAATGGTCAGGCCGGCTGCTTCCAGACGCTGTACGTAGTAGTTGTTCACTTCGTAGCGGTGGCGATGGCGCTCGACGATGTCGGTGGAGCCATAAACGCGTGCTGCCAGAGAGCCTTCTACCAGATCGCAGTGCTGGCCGCCCAGACGCATGGTGCCGCCCATATTGGAGTTTTCGTCACGCTTTTCGATCTTGCCGTCGTGATTGACCCATTCGTCGATCAGCGCCACTACCGGGTAATCGGTATCCAGGTCGAATTCGGTGGAGTTGGCACCGGCAAGGCCGGCCACATCACGTGCGTATTCGATCAGCGCAATCTGCATGCCCAGACAGATACCCATGTAAGGGATGTTGTTCTCGCGGGCAAACTTCACGGCCTTGATCTTGCCTTCCACGCCACGCTTGCCGAAGCCGCCCGGTACCAGGATGGCATCCATGTCCTTCAGCGACTCGGCACCGTCACGCTCGATGTCTTCGGAGTCGACATAGATGATGTTGACGTCGGAGCGGGTGTGGATGCCGGCGTGCTTCAGGGCTTCCGACAGCGACTTGTAGGATTCGGTCAGGTCAACATACTTGCCGACCATGGCGATGTTGACGGTTTGCTCCGGATGCTCGATGGCGTCGATGATGCCAGCCCATACCGACAGGTCAGCCGGCGGGATATCCAGCTGCATGTGTTCGGTAATGATTTCGTCAATGCCTTGTTCGTGCAGCATGGCCGGGACTTTGTAGATGGAGTCCGAGTCGTAGCAGCCGATGACGGCGTTTTCTTCGACATTACAGAACAGGGCGATCTTGCGCTTTTCGTCGGCAGGCAGCTCGCGGTCCATACGGCACAGCAGGATGTCCGGCTGAATGCCGATTTCACGCAGCTCTTTTACCGAGTGCTGGGTCGGCTTGGTCTTGATTTCACCTGCGGTGGCAATGAACGGCACGTAGGACAAGTGCACGTACATGGTGTTCTTGCGGCCCAGGTTGGAGCGCATCTGGCGGATGGCTTCCAGGAAGGGCAGGGACTCGATGTCACCCACGGTGCCGCCGATTTCGACGATGGCTACGTCGGCATCGCCTGCGCCTTCATGCACCTTGTGCTTGATTTCGTCGGTGATGTGCGGAATGACCTGCACGGTACCACCCAGGTAGTCGCCACGGCGCTCCTTGGTGATCACGGATTCGTAAACCTGACCAGTGGTGAAGTTGTTGCTCTTCTTCATCTTGGATTTGATGAAGCGCTCATAGTGGCCAAGGTCGAGGTCGGTTTCTGCGCCGTCTTCCGTCACGAATACTTCACCGTGCTGGAAGGGGCTCATGGTACCCGGGTCGACGTTGATGTACGGGTCGAGCTTCAGCATGGTGACTTTCAGCCCGCGCGACTCAAGAATGGCAGCAATGGACGCAGCGGCGATGCCCTTCCCCAGGGAAGACACCACACCGCCGGTTACGAAGATATACTTGGTCATGGAATTACGGCTCTATGGGAATCCGGGATTTTAACCTGAAATCGCTTGGATTTGAACCGCCACGGCACGCCTTGTTGCAACAATGAATGCAACACTTGTTCGGTCTGATTTCAGCTTGTGCTCGCCAGTTTGTGGTAATTCCGTTACAATGCGTCCCGACTGTTTCATATACGAGATCGTGCTTTCCACGGAAAGTGCGCATCATGCTTGAATCGCTGGCTTTTTTCATGGTATAAAGCCAGCTTTTACCGGTTTTGGGAGTGTTAACATGGCGCGTGTTTGCAAAGTCACCGGCAAACGTCCGATGACCGGGAACAATGTTTCCCACGCCAACAACAAGACGAAACGTCGTTTCCTGCCGAACTTGCAGTACCGCAAGTTCTGGGTAGAAAGCGAAAACCGCTGGGTGCGCCTGCGCGTATCCAACGCTGCACTGCGTACTATCGATAAAGTTGGTATCGATGTAGTGCTGGCAGATCTGCGCGCTCGTGGCGAGATCTAAGCGGTCCTCTAGATAGCGACAGATAGGTAATACAATGCGCGATAAAATCAAGCTTGAATCCACCGCCGGCACTGGCCACTTCTACACTACTACGAAGAACAAGCGCACGATGCCGGAAAAAATGGAGATCAAAAAATTTGATCCCGTTGCCCGCAAACACGTTATCTACAAGGAAACCAAGCTGAAGTAAGCTTGATTTTCAGTAACGTCGAAGAGCCCTTCTCTGGTGCACGGAGAAGGGTTTTTTATTGCCTGCCTTTTGTGCACTTCCTTCATTCTCTTCTTGCTGTTCTCTTTGTTTTTGATCAAATAAAATTCCATATATTGATATTTTTGGGATATATTTTCAGGTTGTGTAATTTTGTGATCATTTTCCGGGTGCAAGCCGGATTGTGCAGAGGAGTAGCCATGAAGCCCATTGCCATCATTCAGCATGTTGCGCTGGATGGTCCGGAGTATTTTCTTGATTACCTGAATCGTTCCGGAATTCCATCACGCATTTTCAGTGTCTATGCCGGGGATGCCTTGCCACCGGATGTCCGTGACTATGCCGGTGTGGCCAGTTTTGGTGGGCCGATGAGTGTGCATGATGTGGCAGAGCATCCGTGGATCTTGCCTGAGATTGAATTCTTGCGTCGCGCCGTGGCGGCGGATGTGCCGGTGATTGGCCACTGTCTGGGCGGGCAGTTGTTGGCGTTGGCACTGGGTGCCGAAGTCAGCAAGGCGGAGATTCCCGAAATCGGCTGGATTGACCTGCAGCCTGCGGCTGCCACAGTGGCAGGGGAGTGGTTTGGAGGCAGGCAGGTACTGCGCGTATTCCAGTGGCACAGCGATACCTTTGGCTTGCCTGCCGGTGCCAGCTTGCTGGCCAGCAGTGCTTTTTGCCGCAATCAGGCATTTCTGTACGGCGGCAAGCATCTGGGTATGCAGTTTCACTGTGAAGTGAAGGCCCCCATGATTCGCAAGTGGTTGCAGGTGGGCTATCAGGAAATTGACGGACATGATTTGCCCAGCGTGATGTCCGTCGATGAGATTGATGCTTCTCTGGACGCTGGCATGCCGCAAAGTCATTCCCAGGCGGATGCCATCTATCGCCGCTGGCTGCAGGGTGTGTATTGCTGAGTGCTGCGGCAACAGGCTGGATCAGCCAGCCTGCTGTGTATAGGTTTTTTTGGCCAGCACCATGTCCTGCCATGCCTTGGCCTTGTCAGGCAGATTGCGTAGCAGGTAAGCCGGGTGATAGGTGGCAATCAGCGGAATGCCTTGGTACTGGTGGACCTGGCCGCGCAGTTTGCCAATGGTTTGTTCGCTTTGCAGCAGGGTCTGCACGGCAAAACGCCCCAACGCCACAATCAGCACGGGCTGGACGTGCTGAATCTGTTGTTGCAGGTAGCCCTGGCAGGCCAGGATTTCCTCTGGTGCCGGGTTGCGGTTGCCCGGCGGGCGGCATTTAAGGACGTTGGCAATGTAGACATCACGGTCGCGATCCAGACCAGCGGCGGCCAGCATATTATCCAGCAGCTGCCCGGCCTTGCCGACAAAGGGCTCGCCTTGTCTGTCCTCGTGCTCTCCGGGAGCTTCGCCAATCAGCATCCAGCGTGCCTTAGGATTGCCGCGGCCAAATACGGTCTGGGTGCGCGTGCGGCACAGGGTGCAGCGTTCGCAATTGGCAACGTTCTGTTCCAGTTGCTCCCAGTCGGGAAGGTGGTCGACTGCATCGACTTCGGCTGCGGGCAATGCAGTGGCTGGCAATACTGGCAGCTGGCTGTCCTGATGCGGCGGTAAGCTGGCTGCTGCCGCCTGCGCTGCTGGTTCGGGCGTGGCTGGTGCTGCCGTTTCCATGTGATGCAGCTCGGCCATGGCCGTGTCGTGGCTGGCTTGTATCAGTGCATGCCTGGCAATTTCTGCCGGATGATCGGTGAACCAGCCCTCGCGGGATTCCCAGATGGGGCCCAGGCCCATGGCTTGCTGGATGAAACGGCTGCGATTCATAGCACGGCCTCCATCAGGATGGCGTGTTCGCGTTCGCCATTGGCGCACGGGTAGTAGTTTTTGCGCATGCCGGTTTCCTGAAAGCCGCAACGGTTGTAAAGCTTGCGGGCCGGCAGGTTGCTGGCGCGAACTTCCAGAAACAATTTGGTGCAGCCGTGTTGCTTCAGGTCTTGCATCAGCCCGGTCAGCAGGGCAAGGCCCAGTCCGCGGCCTTGCTGATCGGCGGCAATGAAAATATTGAGCAGTTCGGCTTCGTCCAGCAGCGGCATGACGACGGCGCAGCCAAGAGCCTGCTGGTCCAGGCCATAAAATACATGCCCTGCCTGGATGGAGTCCTGGTAATTGCGTGCGCTCCAGCCATGTGCAGTGGCTGCAGCTTCCAGTTGTGCCAGTTGTTCGGCATCAACAGCTTGCTGGCGCAAAACCTGGCTCATCCCTTCAAAGCCTGTTGTTCGATGGATGTGAGAGCCACCTTGTTGCGTACATACAGCAACTCGGCTTCTCTGGGGTGCTGCTGCGGGTAGCGACCGGTAAGGGCCAGCGCAATATGAGAGCGGGCATCGGCGCGGAGGATGCCGGTGTGCCGTGTGCTGTCGCGCTGGGCAGCCAGCAGTGCCGGATAATTGGTAAAGCCATCTCCTGCCAGCATGGTGATGCCATCCGGCAAGGTGACGTCTTGCGGGTCTTGCAGGGTGATCGGGGTCAGACGCTGCCATGTTGGCCCGGTCTGGTAGCTGGCACAGTAAACCTGCTGCATGCGGGCATCCAGGCAGACCAGTACCCGCTCGGCAGCACTTTGCTGGGCAACGGCATCCAGTGTCGGGATGCCGATGACCGGCAGTCCGGCGGAAAATGCCAGTCCTTGAGCCAGCCCGCAGGCAATGCGCAGCCCGGTGAACGAACCCGGCCCCTGACCATAGACGATGGCATCCAGATCGCACAAGCCGATGTCAGCCTGTTGCAGCAGTCGCTGGATTTCCGGCAGCGTGCGCTCGGCATGCTTTTGTCCCATTTCCTCATGGAAATTCAGTAACTGATTATCCAGGCTGAGGGCAAGAGACAAATAACTGCTGGAGGTGTCTATGGCTAACAGTTTCATCGAGATGTGCTGACCGGCTGAAGGGCTGGCAATTATAAGCCCAGATCCTCCACCCAAGCGAGTGCGGCAACGTGGGACTGGTTGAGTTGTTCCGGAGTCAGGCCCAATTGCTGACACAGCGCATCCACACCGTTGAGCTGGCCATCTTCGCAAGACTGGGTCAGTTGCAGCAGCATGCCCATCCGGCCCTTACGGGCGGCCAGGGCTTCGATGATGCAAACCGGCAACTGCAGATGTTCCAGAATGGCGTTCATCGGCATGTCAAACAATACGTCCAGCAGGCTGAACATGCCGACAATGAACAGGTTGTCGCAGTCATCCGGACTCATGCCCAACTCCGCACCAAGAAGCTCCATCAGGCGGCCGCGTGTGACGGCCGTTTTCTGAAGTGCCGGTGGTGCGCGTCCGTCGTCGGATGCGGTAACCAGCAGCAGGGTGAGCCAGCGGTACAGCTTTTTGTAGCCCAGTACCGTGACTGCGTGCGAGAAGGAGCTGATGGTTGTGTTCAGGCCGGCAGCCGCCGAGTTGACATAGCGCAGCAGCTTGTAGGACAGGGCGACATCGCGCTTGAGAATCTGCTCCACCTTGCGCAGGTCGGCATCCATCCGCAGCAGGTTGAGCAGCTCCAGCGCGTTGCTGAAGGTCGGGTGAATCACCTTGGCCGACAGGGTTTCCGGTTTGGCAAAGTAATAACCCTGGAAGCCATCCATGCCCAGTTCCTTGCACAGATGGTATTGCTCGTGGGTTTCCACGCGCTCGGCAATGCGGATGACCGGGTAACTACGCAAGCGGGCCGCCAGTACCTGGAAGTGATTGGGGTCGCGATTCTGGATGTCCAGCTTTACGTAATTGGCAAATTCCAGAAATGCAGCGGACTGTGCTTCAAAACTGAAATCATCCAGTGCAATGCCAAAACCAGCGAGCGCAGGTGGCGGGCGCGCGACAGCAGCTCACTGGAGGGCGAAATATCCGGTGCGATGTCCAGGATGACGCGCCGTGGTGGCAGCAGTTCCAGAAAGTCGCTGGTCAGCATGGCTTCGCCGACATTGATGAAAGCCAGCTTGTTGCCGATCAGCCAGCTGGTACCCATATTGTTCAGGGTATTGACCAGCACGTCGGTGTCAGCTTGCAGATCGCTGTGTGGGCCAACGGAACTGGCTTCCTTGCTTGCACGAAAAAGCAGCTCATACCCGATGAGCTGCTGGTTGCGGTTGAGAACCGTTTGCCTTCCGATGAAGGCGCATTGAGTGGTCATTAAAGCTTGCCAGTCTTGGTTTTTTTATACGGAAATCAGCTCCGAAGTCCTGACTTGGCCATTGGTGCCGTCGCTGGAGCTGAGCAGGTCTTCCATGTCCAGTACCAGAACCACCGAACCATCGCCAGACAGGGTGGCACCGGCCACGCCCTTCGGACGAATGTTCTGCAGCGGCTTGATGACCACATCGTCGCGACCGACAAAGGAGTCGATGGCCAGGATGAAGGACTTCTCGGCCGATTGCATCAGCACGCCAAAGTAGGGCTTCTGGGTGGGTTCCCAGCCCAGTAGGCCAGCCAAGGTACGCAGCGGCAGGATTTCATCACGCACCACGATGGTGGGTTTGCCCGAAACTTCCTGGATGGCATTCGGGTCGATGGTGATGATTTCGCGCACCATGGCCAGTGGTACGGCAAACGGCTGGTTGCAGGCACGCACCACCAGCACCGGCAGAATGGCCAGCGTCAGCGGCAGCGAAATGCTGATGCGGGTGCCTTCGCCCGGTAGCGAGTTGATGTCGATGCGGCCATTGAGCTTCTGGATGTTGGTACGCACCACGTCCATGCCTACGCCGCGGCCGGAAACGCTGGAGATCTGGTCCTTGGTGGAGAAGCCCGGCATGAAGATGAGCTGCAGGCATTGCTTCTCGTCCAGACCGTTGGCCGTTTCCTGATCGATCAGGCCTTTTTCGATGGCCTTGCGACGCAGGGCGTCCGGGTTCATGCCCTTGCCGTCGTCGGTGATTTCGATCTGGATGTGATCGCCCACCTGTTCGGCAGTCAGCTGGATCAGCGATTGCGGCTTCTTGCCGGCAGCAATACGTTCTTCCGGCGATTCGACACCATGGTCAACCGCATTGCGCACCAGGTGAACCAGCGGATCGTTGAGGTCTTCGATCATGGTCTTGTCCAGCTCGGTCTCTTCACCGGACAGCACCAGTTCGACTTCCTTGCCCAGTTGACGGGCCAGGTCACGTGCCAAACGCGGGTATTTCTGGAACAGGCGGCCAATCGGCTGCATGCGGGTTTTCATCACTGCGTTCTGCAGGTCGCCCACCAGCAGGTCCAGCTGGCTGATGGCTTCATCCAGCGAACGCAGGGTATTGCCGTCGCGATTGCCTTGCAGGATTTCCGTGCGCAGGGTAGTCAGGCGGTTCTTGGTCAGGCCGATTTCGCCGGACAGGTTCAGCACCATGTCCAGACGAACCGTGTCGATACGGATGGTATTTTCCTGCGGGCCGCTGCTGTTGCCTGCGCTGCTGGGCTGCTTGTTAGCAACCGGCTTGGGAGGCTGCTTGACGGCCGGCAGGTGCTCGGCGGCGGTGATCAGTTCGTGGGCCGGGGCGGCTGCAGGCGCTGCC
>NZ_LNQV01000005.1 GCF_001515305.1 Aquitalea pelogenes | reverse complement strand
ATGGGCCGCGCCACGCTCCTGCTTACCCACAATATCGAGACCCTTGGTCAGATGTCGTGCAACCCGTCTATCGGTGGCATGCGGCAAGGGGCATCGTGGTGAAAGAGGTGGATGCGCTGGGTGGCGCTATGGCGCTGGCAACCGATATCGGTGGCATCCAGTTCCGCACCCTCAATGCCTCCAAGGGCCCGGCGGTACGTGCCACGCGTGCGCAGGCCGACCGCATCCTGTACAAGGCGGCCATCCGCGACATGCTGGAGAACCAGCCCAATCTGACGCTGTTCCAGCAGCCGGTGGATGATTTGCTGATCGAGGGTGATCAGGTGGCCGGTGCCATCACCGCCATCGGCATCGTGTTCCGTGCCCGCACCGTGGTGCTGACGGCCGGTACTTTCCTGTCCGGCAAGATTCACGTTGGCCTGGAAAACTACACCGGTGGCCGCGCTGGCGATCAGGCCGCCTCCACGCTGGGCGCGCGTCTGCGCGAGCTGGATTTGCCGGTGGGGCGTCTGAAAACCGGCACGCCGCCGCGTATTGATGGCCGCAGCATCGATTTTTCAGTCATGGAAGAGCAGCCGGGGGATACGCCCGAGCCGGTGTTCTCCTACCGCGGCCAGCGCAGCATGCACCCCAGGCAACTGCCGTGCTGGATCACCCACACCAATCAGCAAACCCACGACATCATCCGTTCCGGTTTCGAGCGCAGCCCGATGTTTACTGGCGTGATTGAAGGGGTGGGCCCGCGTTACTGCCCGTCCATCGAAGACAAGATCAACCGTTTTGCCGACAAGGACAGCCATCAGGTCTTCCTGGAGCCGGAAGGCCTGACCACGCACGAGTTCTACCCTAACGGGATTTCCACCAGCTTGCCGTTTGATATCCAGCTGGCGGCGGTGCGTTCCATCCGTGGCATGGAAAACGCCCACATCCTGCGCCCCGGCTATGCCATCGAATACGATTACTTCGACCCGCGCGGCCTCAAGTCCACGCTGGAAAGCAAGTCCATCAAGGGCCTGTACTTTGCCGGGCAGATCAACGGCACCACAGGTTACGAAGAAGCCGCAGCGCAAGGCCTGCTGGCCGGCCTGAATGCCGCACTGTATTCGCGTGATGAAGAAGGCTGGTGTCCGCGCCGCGACGAGGCCTACCTTGGCGTACTGGTAGACGACCTCATCACCAAGGGGGTGTCCGAGCCTTACCGCATGTTTACCAGCCGTGCCGAATTCCGCCTGCAACTGCGCGAGGACAATGCCGACTTGCGCCTGACCGAAATGGGCCGCAAGCTCGGCCTGGTTGGCGATGCGCAGTGGGATGCCTTCTGTCGCAAGCGCGACGCAGTGGAAGCCGAAACCGCCCGCCTGAAAACCACCTGGCTGCATCCGGCCAAGCTGCAGGATGCTGCGGCACTGGAAGCCCTGCTGGGCAAGGGTATCGAGCGCGAGTACAACCTGTTCGACCTGCTCAAGCGCCCCAATGTCGCTTACCGCGAGCTGATGACCCTGCCGGAAGCTGCAGGTGGCGTGGCGGATGACGTGGTTGCCGAGCAAGTGGAAATTCAGGTCAAATATCAAGGCTATATCAATCGTCAGAACGAAGAACTGGCGCGCCGCGACAACCTGGAAGACGTCCGCCTGCCCGCCGACATCGACTTCGGCCTGGTCAAGGGCTTGTCCAAGGAAGTACAGCAAAAACTGAATCAGCAGCGCCCGGAAACCCTGGGTCAGGCCTCGCGCATCCAGGGCATCACCCCGGCGGCGGTTGCCCTGCTGATGGTGCATCTGAAGCGCGGCTTTGCCGACGCCAAAACCGAATAATTGCAAGCCAAGCGCATGACACATACTGCAGAACTGAAACAAGGGCTGGAACAGCTGGCCCTGGGCCTCACCGAACAACAGCTGGCCCTGCTGGACGGCTACCTGAACCTGCTGGCCAAGTGGAACCACACTTACAACCTGACCGCTGTGCGCGAAGAGCAGCGCATGGTCAGCTACCATCTGCTGGACAGCCTGTCGCTGGTGCCGCACCTGAACGGTGGCACCCGCCTGCTGGATGTGGGCTCTGGTGGCGGCATGCCGGGCATCCCGGCGGCCATCGCCCGTCCCGACCTGCAAGTGGTGGTGCTGGATGCCAACCACAAGAAAACCACCTTCCTGCGTCAGGCTGTCATCGAGCTGGGTCTCACCAATGTCGAGGTGGTGACCAGCCGTGTCGAGGCCTATCAGCCGGAACACAAGTTCGATCGCATCACCAGCCGTGCCTTTGCCGAACTGGCCGAGTTTGTCCGCCTCACCCCGCACCTGCTGGCCGACGGCGGTCAATACTTGGCCATGAAGGGTGTGTATCCTTACGAAGAAATCTCGCTGCTGCCGGAAACGGTAGCGGTAGCCGAAGTACTACCGGTGTCGGTGCCCGGTCTGGACGCCGAACGCCATCTGGTGAGAATGGTGGCTAAATGAATGTACGCGTGATCGCGGTTGCCAATCAGAAAGGTGGGGTCGGCAAGACCACCACCGTGGTCAACCTGGCCGCAGGTCTGGCCGAGCTGGGCCGCAGGGTGTTGATTGTCGACCTCGACCCGCAGGGCAATGCCACCATGGGTAGCGGCATTGCCAAGCAGGCGCTGGAGCGTTCCGTCTACCACGTGCTGCTGGGCGATGCTTCTGTCGAAGAAGCGCGCCAGCCGGCCAAGGAAGGCGGCTATCACGTACTGCCGGCCAACCGCGACCTGGGCGGGGCCGAACTGGAACTGGTCAACGAGCTGGCGCGTGAAGCCCGGCTGAAGAATGCCCTGAGCGAAGTGGAAGACCAGTACGACTATGTGCTGATCGACTGCCCGCCTTCGCTCAATCTGCTCACTCTCAACGGCCTGGTGGCAGCCAACAGCGTGCTGATTCCCATGGTGTGCGAATACTATGCGCTGGAAGGGTTGTCCGATCTGGTCACCACCTTGCGCAAGGTGCGCGTGGCGGTGAATCCGCGTATCGAAATCATGGGCCTGCTGCGCACCATGTTCGATGCACGTAGTAATCTTTCACAGCAGGTGTCCGAACAACTGGCCAGCCACTTTGGCAACAAGGTGTTCGAAACCGTCATCCCGCGCAATGTGCGCCTGGCCGAAGCGCCCAGCCATGGCTTGCCGGGGCTGGTCTACGACCGCAATGCCCGTGGCGCACAAGCCTATCTCACGCTGGCACAGGAACTGACCGCCCGCCTCGAACCCGCAACTGCAACTCCATCTGTCTGACAACATGGCCAAACTCAAAGGACTCGGGCGCGGTCTAGACGCGCTCCTCGCCACCAGCACGGTGGCGGATGACCGCCTCACCACGCTTTCCATCGACCTGATCCGTCCCGGCAAATACCAGCCGCGCAGCCATATGGACGAGGCCGCGCTGGACGAGCTGGCAGCCTCCATACGTGCGCAAGGCGTGATCCAGCCGGTCGTGGTACGTGAAATCGGCCTCGGAGAATACGAGCTGATTGCCGGTGAGCGTCGCTGGCGCGCAGCCCGCAAGGCAGGGCTTGCCGACGTGCCGGCGGTGGTAAAGACCGTGGCCGACGAAGCTGCCCTGGCCATGGCGCTGATTGAAAACATCCAGCGCCAGGAGCTGGACCCCATCGAAGAAGCACATGGTCTCAAACGCCTGATCAGCGAATTCGGCCTGACGCATGAAAGCGCGGCGGATGCCGTGGGCCGTTCACGCAGTGCAGTGTCCAATTTGCTGCGCCTGTTGGCGCTGCCCGAGCCGGTACAGGCTCTGCTGCATCAGGGGCAGCTGGAAATGGGGCATGCGCGCGCTTTGCTGGCACTGCCGGTGGTGCAGCAGCTGGAGCTGGCACACGAGGCGGTGGAAAAGGGCTGGTCGGTGCGAGAAGTGGAACGTCGTGTCCAACAATTGTCTGACCAAAAAACCACACCACCGGTAGCGGAAAAGCGTGTCGATCCGGATATTGCCCGCCTGGAACAAGAGGTGTCGGAACGCATTGGTGCCAAGGTCAGCATCCGCCACGGTGCACGCGGGCAGGGGCGTTTGCAGGTGGAGTATGCCAATCTGGACGACCTGGAACGCTTGCTTGAAAAACTTCAAGCAAAATCAAGCAAATGATTTTATGTTGCACTGCAATGGTGCGGGCGATGTTCAGTTTGACGCAAATCAAGCGCTCAGCCTATAATCGAGCGATTTTTTAAGTGTCGGACATGCAAAATCCGGAAGTCGGGCGCGTACTGCGCCTGCAAGCAAAACTGCTTGTAGTGGCTGTACTACTTGGTGCCGTGCTAAGCGCCGGCACCGTTGTTGTTCCGGTGTCGGTTCTGCTTGGGGGGCTGTCGGCGCTCATTCCCGCCGCAGTGTATGCAAGAATCGCCTACGCCAAGCGGCATGTCCCACCTGCGGTGCTGATGAAGGCGCACTTCAAGGCTGAGGCAGTCAAATTCATCCTGACTGTCTTAATGTTTGGTGCATCTTTGGTGTTTTTCAAGGATTTATCGGTAGTGGGTTTGCTGGCAGGCTTTTTTGCCACGGTGTCCGGCTACTGGTTAGGGCTTCTAATCAAATAATTGAGAAAAGAGCGATGGCAAGCAACGCAATTGAGTACATTAATCACCACCTTACGTTCTGGAATTCCGATCCGTCTCCGGCTCGTGGTTTCTGGAGCCTGCACGTAGACACTTTCTCCGTCTCCCTGTTCCTGGCTTTTGTGTTTGCCGGTGTATTTGCCATGGTGGCCCGTCGTGCCAGCCTGGAAAATCCGGGCAAGCTGCAGTTGTTCGTGGAATCCATCATCGAACTGGTGGATACCCAGGTTAAGGAAATCTTCCATGCCAAGAGCAAAGTCATCGCCCCGCTGGCGCTGACCATCTTCTGCTGGATCTTCCTGATGAACGCAATGGACATGCTGCCGGTTGACCTGCTGCCGAATCTGGCCCAGTGGATCGGCCACACCTTCTTCGGCCTGGAACCGCATCACATCTATTTCCGTTCGGTTCCGTCCGCTGACGTGAATGCCACCTTCGCCATGTCGCTGTCCGTATTCCTGTGCATCATCGGCTTCTCCATCAAGGCCAAGGGCCTGGGCGGCTGGGGCAAGGAACTGCTGACCGCACCGTTCCACACCCACAACCCGATTGGCGCCATCATCCTGGCCCCGCTGAACTTCATCTTCCAGCTGGTCGAACTGGCCGCCAAGCCGATCTCTCTCTCGCTTCGTTTGTTCGGTAACCTGTACGCCGGCGAACTGATCTTCATCCTGATCGCACTGCTGCCGTGGGGCGCACAGTGGATCCTGGGTGCACCGTGGGCCATCTTCCACATCCTGATCATCACCCTGCAGGCCTTCGTGTTCATGATGCTGACCATCGTGTACCTGAGCCTGGCCGTGGAAGCGCACTAAAGAGTTTGTGGTATCTGTTTTTTTAGAGCTTTACCTTTGTTTTAGTTTTTTTTACCAACCATCCTTGCATAAGTCTTAGGAGATACATAATGGAAGCACTCGTTTCTCAGATTCAGTCGATGACCGCTATCGCAGCTGCTCTGATCATTGGCCTTGGCGCTCTCGGCACTGCTATCGGTTTCGCCATTCTGGGTGGCAAATTCCTCGAGGCCTCCGCCCGTCAACCGGAAATGATCCCGGTTCTGCAAACCAAGCTGTTCATTATCGCCGGTCTGCTGGATGCGATCTCCATGATCGGTGTGGGTGTTGCCATGCTGTACACCTTCAGCAACCCGTTCCTGTCCGCTGCCAAAGCAGCTCTGGGTGGCTAATTTTTAGCCAGTAAACGGTTTGTGTAGAAGTCATTCTCTGGAGGAAAACAAGCGTGGAATTTAACGTAACACTACTGGGCCAGGCGATCACGTTCGCCATCCTGGTATGGTTCACCATGAAGTTTGTTTGGCCTCCGCTTACCAATATGATGGAAGAGCGTGCCAAGCGTATTGCAGACGGCCTGGCCGCTGCAGAACGTGGCAAGCAAGATCTGGAAGCTGCTGAAAAGCGCGTTGCGGACGAACTCCGCAAAGCCAAGCAACAGGCAATGGAAATCATTACTGCTGCTGAGAAGCGTGCCTCCCAGATCGTGGACGAAGCCAAAGACAATGCCAGCACCGAAGGTGCCCGTATTGTGGCTGACGCCAAGGGTCAGATCGATCAGGAAGTGATGCGCGCCAAGGAGGCCCTGCGTGAGCAGGTAGCCCAGCTGGCCGTTATCGGCGCAGAGAAGATCCTGCGCAAAGAGATCGATGCAGCCAAGCACGCCGACCTGCTTTCCTCCATCAAAGCGGAGTTTTAATTAACTCATGGCAGAACTCATTACCGTCGCAAGGCCCTACGCCGAAGCGGTATACAGCCTCGCCACCGAAACGCGTACGCTGGACCAGTGGTCCGATGCGCTTGCGTGGCTGGCTGCCATGGTGAACAACCCGGATATGGTTGAAGTTGTCACCAATCCGAAACATACCGCAAAAGAGGTTGAGGCGCTGATGCTGGAAGTCCTCGGCGAGCGTACCAACGAAAGCGTGAAAAACTTTCTGGTCGCCCTGATCGAGAACCACCGCCTGATGCTGCTGCCGCATATCGCCAGTCAGTTTGAGATGTTCAAGGCCGAAGCGGAAAACATCGTTGATGCGCAAGTTGAAACGGCGTTCCCGCTGACCGAAGAACAGAAAGCCGAACTCACCAGCACGCTTTCCAAGCAGTACGGCAAAACCGTACGTCTTGATGTGCGTGACAATGCCGATCTGATCGGTGGTGTGCGCGTGCTGGTCGGTGACGATGTCATCGACAGTTCCGTGCGCGGCAAGCTGCAAGCCATGGCGGCAAGCCTCAAGAATTAGGAGAGATCATGCAGTTGAACCCCTCTGAAATCAGCGATCTGATCAAGGCCAAGATTCAGAACCTGGCTGAAGGCGCTGAAGTCCGTACCAAGGGTACGGTAATTTCCGTGACCGACGGTATCGTTCGTGTCCACGGTCTGGCAGACGTGATGCAGGGCGAAATGCTCGAGTTCCCGGGCAACACCTACGGCCTCGCCATGAACCTGGAGCGCGACTTTGTCGGCGCCGTGGTTCTGGGTGAGTACGAACACATTTCCGAAGGCGACGAAGTCAAGTGTACCGGTCGCATTCTGGAAGTGCCGGTAGGTCCGGAACTGGTGGGCCGTGTTGTCAACGCCCTGGGCCAGCCGATCGACGGCAAGGGTCCGATCAACGCCAAGCTGTCCAGCCCGATCGAAAAGATCGCGCCGGGCGTGATTGCGCGTCAGTCGGTATCCCAGCCGATGCAGACCGGCCTGAAGGCGATTGACTCCATGGTACCGGTAGGCCGTGGCCAGCGTGAGCTGATCATTGGCGACCGTCAGACCGGCAAGACCGCCGTTGCTCTGGACGCCATCATCAATCAAAAAGGCACTGGTGTTGTTTGTATCTACGTTGCCGTAGGTCAGAAAGCATCCTCCATTGCCAACGTGGTACGCAAGCTGGAAGAGCACGGTGCACTGGGTCACACCATCATCGTTGCTGCTACCGCTTCCGAAGCCGCTGCCCTGCAGTTCATCGCCCCGTACTCCGGTTGCGCGATGGGCGAATACTTCCGCGACCGTGGCGAAGATGCGCTGATCGTATACGATGACTTGTCCAAGCAAGCCGTTGCCTACCGTCAGATCTCCCTGCTGCTGCGTCGTCCGCCGGGCCGTGAAGCTTACCCGGGTGACGTTTTCTACCTGCACTCCCGTCTGCTGGAACGCGCTTCCCGCATCAACGCGGACGAAGTAGAAAAACTGACCAACGGTGAAGTGAAGGGCAAGACCGGTTCGCTGACCGCACTGCCTATCATCGAAACCCAGGCTGGTGACGTTTCCGCCTTCGTTCCGACCAACGTGATTTCCATTACCGACGGCCAGATCTTCCTGGAATCCGACCTCTTCAACGCAGGTATCCGTCCGGCCATCAACGCCGGTATCTCGGTATCCCGCGTGGGTGGTGCGGCCCAGACCAAGGTCATCAAGAAGCTCGGTGGCGGTATCCGTCTGGCACTGGCCCAGTATCGTGAACTGGCTGCGTTCTCGCAGTTCGCTTCCGACCTGGACGAAGCTACCCGCAAGCAGCTGCAACACGGTGAAGTGGTTACCGAACTGATGAAGCAGAAGCAGTTCGTGCCGCTGGCCACTGCCGAAATGGCACTGACCCTGTGGGCTGTGAACAAGGGCAGCTACGAAGACGTTCCGGTGAAGAAGGCCCTGGCATTCGAAGCTGAGTTCCTCGCTTACGTGCGTGCGAACCACAGCGACCTGCTGGCCGCCGTTAACGCTTCGGGCGACCTGTCCGGCGACAACGAGAAGGTACTGGCCAAGGCGATGGAATCGTTCAAGGCTGGCTACAGCTTCAACTGAGCCTTTCGACTCACGTCGTAGCTAAAGAAAGGTTCAGGAATGGCAGTCGGTAAAGAGATTCTCACCAAGATCCGAAGCGTGCAAAACACGCAGAAGATCACTCGCGCGATGCAAATGGTGTCAACCTCCAAGATGCGCAAAACGCAAGAGCGTATGCGCGCTGCCCGTCCTTATGCTGAGAAGGTGCGCACGGTTATGGCGCACCTTGCTCAGGCAAACGCGGATCTTGGTCATCCACTGCTTGCACGCCGTGACGTTGTCAAGCGCGCTGGTATCATCCTGGTTTCCTCCGACAAGGGCCTGTGTGGCGGCCTGAACGTGAACTCGTTCAAGCGCTTCTATGCCAAGGTCAAGGAACTGCAGGAACAGAACGTCGAAATTGACGTGTGCTGCCTCGGCCAGAAGGCCGTTGCTGCCTGCCAGCGTGCTCGCCTCAATGTTGTGGCAAGCGCAGTCCAGCTCGGCGATGTGCCGAAGATGGACAAACTAATTGGCCCGCTTACAGTGCTGTTCAAACAGTACGCTGAAGGCGAACTGGATGCGGTTTACATCGTCTACTCCGGTTTCATCAACACGATGAAACAGGAACCGACGCTCGAACAGCTCCTGCCGTTGACTCCGCAACACATGGTGGTGGAGCACTCGCATTCGTGGGATTACCTCTACGAACCGGATGCACCCAGCCTGATGGAGTTCTTGGTCAAGCGTTACCTGGAGTCGGTGGTTTATCAGGCTCTGGCCGAAAATATGGCTTCCGAACAGGCAGCGCGTATGGTGGCCATGAAAGCTGCAACCGACAACGCCGGTAATACGATCAAGCAGCTGCGCCTTGTGTACAACAAGGCCCGTCAAGCGGCAATTACCACTGAGCTGTCTGAGATTGTGGCTGGTGCCGCAGCGGTGTAAGCCGTTACACAGACTGTAAAAGTTAAATGTTTAGGAACCGATAATGAGCCAAGGCAAAATCGTACAAATCATTGGTGCGGTGATCGACGTGGAATTCCCGCGCGACGCCATGCCGAAGGTTTATGATGCCCTGAAGCTGGTTGACGCTGACCTGACGCTCGAAGTCCAGCAACAGCTGGGCGACGGCGTGGTCCGTACCATTGCGATGGGTAGCTCGGACGGCCTGAAGCGTGGCATGGCTGTAGCCAACACCGGCGCACCGATTTCGGTGCCGGTTGGTAGCGCCACTCTGGGTCGCATCATGGACGTACTGGGTAACCCGGTTGACGAAGCTGGTCCGGTGGCTACCGACGCACGTCGCGCCATTCACCAGTCCGCTCCGAAGTTTGACGAGCTGTCTTCCGCTACCGACCTGCTGGAAACCGGCATCAAGGTGATTGACCTGCTCTGCCCGTTTGCCAAGGGTGGTAAGGTTGGTCTGTTCGGCGGTGCCGGTGTAGGCAAGACCGTGAACATGATGGAACTGATCAACAACATCGCGAAGGCCCACTCCGGTCTGTCCGTGTTCGCTGGTGTAGGTGAGCGTACCCGTGAAGGTAACGACTTCTACCACGAAATGAAGGACTCCAACGTACTGGACAAGGTTGCGATGGTGTATGGCCAGATGAACGAGCCGCCGGGCAACCGTCTGCGCGTTGCACTGACCGGTCTGACCATGGCCGAGCATTTCCGTGACGAGAAGGACGCTTCCGGCAAGGGCCGTGACGTTCTGCTGTTCGTAGACAACATCTACCGTTACACCCTGGCCGGTACCGAAGTATCCGCTCTGCTGGGCCGTATGCCTTCCGCAGTGGGTTACCAGCCGACCCTGGCCGAAGAAATGGGCCGTCTGCAAGAACGTATTACTTCGACCAAGGATGGTTCCATTACCTCCATCCAGGCCGTATACGTACCTGCGGATGACTTGACCGACCCGTCTCCGGCAACCACCTTCGCCCACTTGGACGCTACCGTGGTTCTGTCCCGTGACATCGCTGCCCTGGGTATCTACCCGGCCGTTGACCCGCTGGACTCCACTTCCCGTCAGCTGGACCCGCTGGTGGTTGGTGACGAGCACTACTCCGTAGCCCGTGGCGTGCAATCCACGCTGCAGCGCTACAAGGAACTGCGCGACATCATCGCCATTCTGGGTATGGACGAACTGTCCGAGGACGACAAGCTGGTAGTGGCACGTGCGCGTAAGATTCAGCGCTTCCTGTCCCAGCCCTTCCACGTAGCTGAAGTGTTTACCGGTTCCCCGGGCAAATACGTCTCCCTGCGCGATACCATCAAGGGCTTCAAGGCAATTCTCGCTGGCGAATACGACCACCTGCCGGAACAAGCGTTCTACATGGTTGGCGCGATCGAAGAAGCCGCTGAGAAAGCCAAGACCCTTTAATTAAGGAGAGGGCTTATGTCCAAGATGCATGTGGAAGTGGTCAGCACCGAACAACTCATCTACTCGGGTGAAGCCGAGTTTCTGGTCGCTCCGGCACTGGAAGGTGAGATCGGTGTTTATCCGCGACACGTGCCGCTCCTGACCCGTATCAAGCCCGGTGTGCTGCGCATGACCGTACCGGGCAGCAAGGAAGAAGTGTTGGTGGCTGTCTCCGGCGGCATGCTGGAAGTACAGCCCACTCACATCACCGTCCTGGCTGATACGGCGATCCGCGGCGAGGATCTCGACGAAGCGCGCGCCAATGAGGCCAAGCGTGCAGCAGAAGAATCTCTGCAGCATGCTACCGACGACCTGAGCACGGCAAAGGCTCACGCTGCCCTGGCAGCCGCCATTGCCCAGCTCAAGGCGCTGGACTACCTCAAGAAGCGTGTGCACTAAAAGCGCGGGAACGATTCGTGTATAGTTGCAGGCTGCCACTTTTGTGGCAGCCTTTTTCATTTTTGGTCAGCAAAGAGTTCGCATGGACAGCCTCAATATCGTGATTCTGGCAGCGGGCAAGGGTACCCGCATGTACTCCGCCAAACCCAAGGTTTTGCACCCGATCGGTGGTGCGCCAATGCTCGCCCGCGTCATCGCCACGGCCCGCAGCCTGAATCCGGCGCGCCTGGTGGTGGTATATGGTTTCGGTGGCGATCAGGTCCGCCAGGCTATCAAGGATGAAGACATTGTCTGGGCCGAGCAGGCCGAACAACTGGGTACTGGTCACGCACTGAAAATGGCCTTGCCGGCACTGCCCGGCGAAGGCAAGACCCTGGTGCTGTATGGCGATGTACCGCTGACCCGCAGCGAAACCCTGCAACAACTGATTGCTGCTGCTGGCGATGGCATGGCGGTGCTGACCGACGTGCTGGAAGATGCCAGCGGTTATGGCCGCATGCTGCGTGGCAACGACGGCAAGCTCAAGGCCATTGTCGAGCACAAGGATTGCACGCCGGAGCAACTGGCAATCCGTGAAATCAATACCGGGATGATGGTGCTGCCCAACCGCCAGCTCTCTGGCTGGCTGCAGGCACTGCGCAATGGCAATGCCCAGGGTGAATATTATCTGACCGACGTGCTGGCACTGGCCGTGACGGATGGCGTGGCGGTGGAAAGCGCCAGCGTGTCGGCTTCGTGGGAAGCTGCCGGCGTGAATAACAAGCTGCAACTGGCCGAGCTGGAGCGCATCCTGCAACAGAATCAGGCGCGCGCGCTGCTGACAGCCGGTGTCACGCTGGCCGACCCGGCGCGTATCGACATCCGTGGCCAATTGCAGCATGGCCGCGATGTCAGCATCGACGTCAATTGTGTGTTCGAAGGCGTGGTGGAGCTGGGTGACAATGTCGAGATCGGCGCCAACTGCGTGCTGAAAAACGTCAAGATCGCGGCAGGCACCCGTATCGCCGCGTTCTCGCATCTGGAAGAAGCCGTGGTCGGGGCAGATTGCCGTATCGGCCCGTATGCCCGCCTGCGTCCGGGAGCGGCATTGTCTGACGAAGTGCATGTCGGCAACTTTGTCGAAATCAAGAAGAGCACGGTTGGCCTGGGTTCCAAGGTCAATCACCTCACCTATATCGGCGATGCTGAAATCGGCAGCAAGGTGAATGTGGGTGCGGGTTCGGTCACCTGCAATTACGACGGCGTGAACAAGTTCAAGACGGTCATCCAGGACAATGTGTTTGTTGGTTCCGGTACCTTGATGGTTGCTCCGGTCACGCTGGAAGCCGGTGCTACTGTAGGGGCAGGTTCAGTGATCAGCCGCACCGCCCCGGCCGATACCCTGACCGTGGCACGTGCCCGCCAGGTCAGCATTCCAGGCTGGAAGCGTCCGCAGAAAAAGAGCTGATTCCCGGCAGGATGCACACCATGCCCGCTGCGCTTTTCACAAGAAAGCCCGGTGGGCATTTTCATTTGCCGTCTGTCAGCAAAGCTGTGGCATTTCTTTCGTTGCAAAAGAAAAATAGCAAATTTTACGGTTCTGATGGTTGATATCGGCATATCGAGTCGATATCATGACGAAACTTTCGAAACGAAATGTTTCAATGACCAAACGAAATACCCAGCAACGCCGCCATGCCATCGCCACCCTGGTGCAAGAGCGTGGTGAAGTCAGTGTCGATGAGCTGACCCGGCGTTTTGCCACTTCAGAAGTCACCATCCGCAAAGACCTCGCCCTGCTGGAAACCGGTGGCCTGCTGCTGCGCCGTTATGGCGGAGCGGTTGCCCTGCCCAGTGAAATGGCAGTGGAGCCGGAAGTGGGCCAGGTATCCGACCGCAAGCTGGATATCGCCCGTGCGGCTGCGGAGCGCATACGCGACCACAACCGCATCATCATCGACAGCGGTACCACCACCAGCGGCATGATTCCGCTGCTGGGCAGCAAGCGCGGCCTGGTGGTGATGACCAATTCGCTTAACGTGGCGGCAGCCCTGCGCGAACTGGAAAACGAACCCACCCTGCTGATGACCGGTGGCACCTGGGACCCGCATTCCGAATCCTTCCAGGGCCAGGTAGCCGAGCAGGTATTGCGCTCCTACGACTTCGACCAGCTGTTTGTCGGTGCAGACGGCATCGACCTGGAACGTGGCACCACCACCTTCAACGAACTGGTGGGCCTGTCCCGCGTGATGGCGGAAGTCGCGCGCGAAGTGATCGTCATGGTGGAGTCGGACAAGATAGGCCGCCGCATTCCCAACCTGGAATTGCCGTGGCACACCATTCACACCCTGATTACCGATGAGGCACTGCCGGCGGAATCCAGGGACATCATTCAGGCCAAGGGCATCACGCTGATTTGCGCGCCCGCTGGCAACGATAGTGCAAGGAGAAAATAATGTGTGGCATCGTTGGCGCCATTGCGGCGCGTAATGTGGTTTCCATTCTGGTGGATGGCCTCAAACGCCTGGAATACCGTGGTTATGATTCCGCCGGTATCGCCGTGCATACCGGTAATGCCATCAGCCGCGTGCGCCGTGTCGGCCGTGTGGCCGAAATGGAAGCCGCTGCAGCGGCAGAAGGCCTGCAAGGCACGCTGGGCATTGGCCACACCCGCTGGGCCACCCATGGCGGTGTGACCGAGCACAACGCCCACCCGCACATCTCCTTCGACAAGATTGCCGTGGTGCATAACGGCATCATCGAAAATCACGAAGAACAGCGTCAGCAGCTGAAAGCGCTGGGCTATGAATTCACCTCGCAGACCGATACCGAAGTGATCGCCCATCTGGTGCATCACTACTATCAAGGCGGTGTCAGCCTGTTTGATGCGGTGAAGCAAGCCACCCGCCAACTGACCGGTGCTTACGCCATCGGCGTCATCGCGCTAGACCGCCCGGACGAACTGGTGTGCGCCCGCATGGGTTGCCCGCTGCTGGTGGGCCTGGGTGAAGGCGAACACTTCATCGCCTCCGACGTGTCTGCCATCCTGTCCGCCACCCGTCGTGTCATCTTCCTGGAAGAGGGCGATATCGGCCTGCTCACCCGTGACAGCGTGGTACTGCATGACAAGAACGATCAGGTGATCGAACGCGCCGTGCATGTGTCCGACGTATCGCTGGCCTCGCTGGAACTGGGCCCGTACAGCCACTTCATGCAAAAGGAAATCCACGAACAACCCAAGGCCCTGTCCGACACCATCGAGGCGGTGCTGGAAAACGGCTTTGCAGCCGGGCTGTTTGGTGCGCGTGCGGCCGAACTGTTGCCGCAAGTGGAAGGCGTGAAGATTCTGGCCTGCGGCACCAGCTACTACGCCGGTCTGACCGCCAAATACTGGATCGAAAGCATTGCCGGTATCAGCTGCGATGTGGAAATCGCCAGTGAATACCGCTACCGCGACGCCTTTGCCAACCCCAAACATCTGGTGGTCACCATCTCCCAGTCCGGCGAAACCCTGGACACCATGGAAGCGCTGAAGTACGCCAAGGAACTGGGCCACAGCATGGCGCTGTCCATCTGCAATGTGCGCGAATCCGCCATTCCGCGCGCCAGCGAACTGGTGTTCTACACCCGCGCCGGTGCCGAAATCGGCGTGGCTTCCACCAAGGCCTTCACCACCCAGCTGGTCGGCCTGTTTGCCCTGGCGGTAACGCTGGGCAAGCTGCGCGGCCGCGTGGATGCACAAGCCGAGCACGATTATCAGGACGCACTGCGCCAGCTGCCGGGTTCGGTACAGCATGCGCTCAATCTGGAGCCGCAAATCAAGGCCTGGTCCGACAAGTTTGCTGCCAAGCAGAATGCCCTGTTCCTCGGCCGTGGCCTGCACTACCCGATTGCGCTGGAAGGCGCACTCAAGCTCAAGGAAATCTCCTATATCCACGCCGAAGCCTACCCGGCTGGCGAGCTGAAACACGGCCCGCTGGCGCTGGTGGACGAAAGCATGCCGGTGGTAGTGATTGCCCCCAACGATGCGCTGCTGGAAAAAGTGAAGTCGAACATGCAGGAAGTGCGCGCCCGCGGTGGCGAGCTGTTCGTGTTTGCCGACCTGGACAGCCATTTCAGCGAGTCGGACGGCGTACACGTCATCCGCACCCCGCGCCATGTCGGCGTGCTGTCCGCCATTGTGCACACCATCCCGGTACAGCTGCTGGCCTACCATGTAGCCCTGGCACGCGGCACCGACGTGGACAAGCCGCGCAACCTGGCAAAATCCGTCACGGTGGAGTAATCACCGGGCAGGCTTCTGACTAAGCCGAATAAAGTTCGTCGGAGTCTGATCAAGTAAAAGGGGCCGTTGGCCCCTTTTACTTTTCCGGTCAGCGGGTGTGCTGAGCCACTGGGGGGGAGTTGATGTGGCGTGAGTACTTTTCGGCCGAAGCGGCGCGGTGTTACATGCTATTCAGTAGCACGACACGCTGGAGTCCACGCAGGCACACCCGGAGTTGACCTGCGGGAAAGCCCGGCATGTCGCACTAGTGAATGCGAATGGGTGCTTGCTGCTGTCTGCGCAGTTCATTCGCCATCAGCCGGTTCAGGCTTCCATCCTTGGTCATGCGGGTCATGGTCTGATCGAAGAGGGCGGCAAGCTTCGCCGCCTCCGGGCCTGGGGTAAACACCAGATAGCTGGCTACCTTTTCAATGCTAGGTCCGGTTTGTACTGCATTATTGCCCCCAGGCATGGCTTGCAGCAGCTGCAATGCAACCGTGCGGCTGCACGGCACGATGTCCACCCGCCCGGCCAGTAATTTGCGCAAATTCAATTCATGGCTATCCGTGCTATCCACTGCAGCAAATAATCCTGCTTTTAATGCCTGGTCCAGACGAGGGCTATAGAACACATTGCGGGTGATGCCAATGCGTGCGCCAGCAATGGATGCCAGTTGGCCGTTGAACTTCCATGGCGAGTTTTTGCGGACGAAAAATACATAGTCCTGGATAAGCAGGGGTTGATGGGGATAAACCATGGTCAATTCCCGCTCCGGGGTCTTTTTTAGCGGGAACAAACCATCCACCTGGCGGTGGCTGACCAAATTGAGCGCACGGTTCATCGGATAGAGTTTGATCTGTGCATGTTTGCCGATCCGGGCAAAGACTTCGCCCACTATGCTGGTGGCCAGGCCTTCGGGGCCCTGGTCACCCTCTGTGACATATGGTGGATAGTCGAAGGTCACCAGCCGTAGCGGGGTGGCATGGCAAACCTGGAATATCAGCAGCATCAGCAGCCAGTATGGAAGTCGCATACATTGGGTTCGCAGAGTAATTATCGGCCATAATTTATGATTTGTTTATAATAGACCCTTTATGTGTGGAATTATCCTGACTTGGTGTTTAAAGAGGCGGATAATTGTTCTTTGTTGGGAATAGTGCACAGGCCAGCTTGCCCACCTGGCTGTTTGCTGCGCCTGCCCATGGGCCCAGAGCGCGGCGGCAGCTTGTACCCGTAGCGGCTGCGGCGTGGCGTGGGTGGCATCCCGCACTGCAGTGTTGTCGCCTGACGAAACATGTCATGTGACATCACATGTGTCCGTGCCGGGGTAAACAAGGCTTGAAAACATTGACATGCAGGCAAGCCGGGTGTGGATCAGACCATATCTGAAGCTGTTGATGACATTTGGCCTGCAGATCGTATTGGCATGCTGTTTGCATGGTTGTTGCCACTTCATTCCATGGGGCACACCATGCTCATCCCAGGCCTGACCCGTGCTGGCAATGTTTCCGGGGTATACAAGTCCATTGCCGCCACGCAGAACCAAGCTGACAATACTGCCGCCCGGACGGCAAATCTTGCCGATGTCATCAGTATTTCATCTGCGGCACGTGAGCGTCTGGCCGCGGAGGCGAGCGCAGCTTCAGGTGCCGGCGTCAAAATGGATACCGACAAGGGGGAGGTAGCACTGAATCTGGAGTCGTATTTTTCGCCGAAACCGCAAGGGGGCAACGGAGAACTTCCCCCTTTGATGTTGCCATCACAGCGCGATATCGATGCCCTGACGCAGGACATCAACCAGAAATTCCCGGCGTTTCTCTCCGCCAACGGCATTCCGGCTGCACCTGCCAGCATCCAGTACGATAGTAACGGCCAGCCACAGTTTCCTGCCGATTACCCCTATGCGGCCCAGCTTAAGCAAGCCTTGACTGATAACCCGGGTATCGGACGCGAGCTGAGTACGGTTTACGCCTTGGGTGAATTCAAGAACCTGCTGGATGACAGCCAGGCATTCCAGCAGGAATATGCCGCTGCGGGCAGCCAGGGTGAGCTGGACAAGGTGATCGCCAAATATTCCCGGCTGTTTTCGGCCAATCCGCTACCGGCAAAATCCATCCTGATGATTGATGCTGATGGCCATATACGCACCGGTGAAGCCGCAGGCCCTTCTGGCACTGCAGCACGGAGCAAGGCGGCTTGAATGTCCGTTTGCAGCCTGTCAGCTTAAGGCTACGGTAGTGCCCCGGGCTATAGTGCGGCAGCAGGCTGAACCAGCAAGGGCTGCGGGGTGGCATTGGTGGCATCCCACACCGCATTGAAGTGGTCGATCACTTGTTCACCGCTCAATGCAAAGGCACTCAGCGTGGTATGCGCATCTGCAATTACCGTAACCTGAAAGCCAAGCGAAACCGCATTACGCAAAGTGCTATCCACGCAGAAGTCGGTGGCGCAGCCGCCCAGCCACAGTTTGCTGACGCCCAGATTCTCCAGCAGGGCTGCCAGCGGGGTATCACAAAAGCTGTCGCCATGCCGTTTGTAGATGAAATGGTCGGTGGCCGTGGCTGGCAGGGCAGGGTGCAGCTGCCAGGCCGCGCTGTCACGTTCCAGCCCGGCTTCTTCATGCTGGACAAAAATCACCGGAAAACTGCGCTCCCGCGCTTTGGCAATGGCCAGTTTCAGACTACCCAGCACCTGCTCCAGCCGAACGGCAGCTGGTTCTGCGGCCACCACGCCGCATTGCATGTCCACAATCAGTAAAGCGGTATCTGGCATATGTCCCCCGGCTGGATAAAGTGGAAAGCATAGCAATTTATCCCGCAGGAATGTCAGCCGGTGTGTGATTTCTCCATCAAGTGCACGCACATAACCCGGCCCCTGCTGGCAGTAACGGCTTTGCCACGCAAGGGCCGCGCATCTCCATGTGTTCGATCGGTCATCCTGAGATTCCATCAATACCCATTGAAAAATCATCGCTACCTGATGCGCAAGCATCTGTCACACCATGTTTTCCAGTTCATCCCGCAATGGTGTGGATGGCGAAACACAAAAAGATGGAGGAGCTGGCAAATGGAAAGGAATCTGTTTATTGGCGAGGGCTTTGAAGGCGCAGGGGTCAACCTGGCCCATATCAATGTGCTTGCCGGGCCGCGCAATGGCCCGGCAGGGCAGGCATTTGCGACAGCACTTGCCACGCCATCACTGGGTCATGCGCCGTTTGTGGTGATCGTGCAGCCTGGTATCCCGGCCAAACCACTTACGCTTTATGTCAACAAGGCCCAGATCGAGAGCACTACCCATGCGAACGCAACCTGGGGGGCATCGCAGGCAGGCATTGCCAAGGCAGTTGCAGAATCGCTGGAGAGTGGCATTTTGCCGGCAGCGGCAGAGAACGATTGGGTTGTGGTTACGGCCAACTGGGTCAATGCACAGGCGGATGATCTGGATAGCGTGTTTGACAATAACTATCGTGCTTGCAAACAGGCCCTGATTGCAGCCATGGAAGGCCTGCCGCACAAGGACGCTGTATTCATGGCGGCACGGCAGGTGTCCAACCCGTTTTACACACCGAAAACCAATTGACGGGAGCGACCATGGAATACCTGCGTCTTGGCCAATCCGGCTTGAAAGTATCGCGCTTGTGTCTTGGTACCATGAATATGGGCAGCCCGGCATGGAAGCCCTGGATTTTTGATGAAAGACAAAGTGAGCCGATTGTGCGTCATGCCCTGGAGGCCGGGGTGAATTTTATCGATCTGGCTGATTTTTATTCAGCGGGTATCGGTGAAGTTGTGGTGGGGCGCATTCTCAAGCGGCTGGTGCGGCGTGACGAGGTGGTCATTACCACCAAGGTAGGCTATGACATGGCCAGCCACCCCAATGCCGGTGGGCACTCGCGCAAGCACATCATGTACGGGATAGATGCTTCGCTGCAGCGTCTGGACATGGATTATGTCGATATCTACATGCTGCATTTCTTCGATGTGAATACGCCGGTTGAAGAGACAATGTGCGCGCTGAATGATGTTGTGCAGGCAGGCAAGGCCCGCTATCTGGGGGTCTCCACCATGTATACCTGGCAGTTTGCCAAGATCATGCAAGCGTGTGAGCAACATCACTGGCACAAGCCGATCAATATGCAGCTGCAGCTCAATGTGGCCTACCGGGAGGAAGAGCGCGAGATGATTCCTTACTGCCTGGATCAAGGTGTCGGGGTATCGGTATTCAGCCCGCTGGCCCGTGGCCTGTTAAGTGGCGATGCCCAGTCCACCCGCAACCAGACGGATTTCTTCACCGCACAGATGTATGGCGATTCTTGCTCGCAACGGATTGCCGCCTCGGTTGCGCGGGTGGCGGCACGTCGGGGGGTGAGTGCCGCGCAGGTTGCCCAGGCCTGGGTGTTAAACCGGCCGGGTGTAGTCAGCATGCTGGTGGGGGCCGATTCGGCTGCGCAGTTTGATAGTGCGCTGGCGGCATTGGAAACCCGGCTAGATGAGGATGAATTGCATGAGCTGGAACGCAATTACACCCCCTGTGACCTGATCAATGATTACAGCGCAGGATGCCGTATTGCACGGGAGCCACGGCCTGCACAGGGGGTGTTTCGGCAGGCGGATACCTGAGGCAGGCTGAAAAACATCATTCGCAAGACGGCACCGAGGGTGGCAGATAGCCTTGCGCCATCTACTTGCCCTCTGCAACTGAAGGAGACCGGCATGGGTATGCATGCTACCGGTATGTCAGCGTCAGGTTTGCCTGCCAGTACTCCCGACAGTGCTGGCGGGGCAGGCATTACACTGGATGACGTGCCGTTGAACCGCTTTCACGTCAAGATTGCCGCGCTAACCTTTGGTGCGCATTTTACCGAAGGCTATGTGCTGGGCACCATCGCCTACGCACTGGGTTCACTGAACAGGCAGATTCCGCTGGATGCCTTCTGGATGGGCTTGCTGGCTTCCTCCGCATTGCTGGGCATCTTTGTGGGCAGTCTGGTGTTCGGCTGGCTGGCTGACAGGCTTGGACGTCAGAAAATCTTCTTGTGCAGCTTCCTCATCATTACTGTTGCTGCATTCCTGCAATTTTATGTCAGTGCGGCATGGATGCTGGTTGCACTGCGCGTGCTGATCGGTTTTGGCATGGGAGGGGATTTTGTCGTCGGCCATGCGATTCTGGCCGAATTCTCACCGCGCAAGCATCGTGGCACCCTGCTGGGATCATTCAGCGTGATCTGGACCATTGGCTATGTGCTGGCCAATGTTTTCGGCATGTTTTATGCCGATGCCAGTCCGGATGCCTGGCGCTGGTTGCTGGCGTCTGCTGCTGTGCCTGCATTGCTGGTGCTGGTTCTGCGTATTGGTACCCCGGAGTCACCACGGTGGCTGCTGGGCAAAGGACGCAGGGAGGAGGCGATGCGTATCGTGCACAAGCATTTTGGTGCGCATGTCACGCTGGATGGCAACCCTGGAACAGCGCAGACGGGACAGACGGGTGGTTTTGCGCGTTTGTTCAAGGCCGATCTGATCCGCCGCACACTCTTTAACTGCATCTTCTTCATGTGTCTGGTGATTCCCTACTTTGCCATCTACACCTTCCTGCCAGGGATTCTTGGTGCTATTGGCATTGCATCGGGATTCGGAGCGGATTTGTTGCTGAATGGATTTCTGGTGCTGGGGGCACTGACCGGTATCTGGCTGACGATCAAGCTGCCACGCCGCGCATTCCTGATTGGCGCATTTGCGCTGTGCTGTGTGTCGCTACTGGGCTTGGGCATGCTGCCACCTTCGGCTCAAGTGGCGATGATTGTCCTGTTCGGCATTTTCACGCTGACCATGTCGGCCTTTTCCAATCTGGTGGGGGTGTATCCGCCGGAGTGTTTTCCGACTGAGGTGCGGGCTTGTGGCGTGGGCTTGTCAATTGCCTGTAGCCGCCTGGGGTCGGCTGTTGGCACCTTCTTGTTGCCGCTGGGCATTGAGAAGGCAGGTATCCAGCTGACGATGCTGGCGCTGGCAGCAGTATTGCTGGTGGGGATGATGGTATCGATTGCTTGGGCTCCGGAGACCAGACACCTCACCTTGAATCAGGCAAGTACCAGCTGATTTCCGCCTGGTTGTGCTGCAGCATTGTGCAGCCAGGCGGAAAATGCGGAGATTTCTTCGTGCTCATGCGAGGCATGGGTTTCCAGCCAGTATCCATAGGGTCCGTGGCATTCGATTGGCGAGAGCTGCAACAGTGCTCCAGCCAGTAATTCATGAGCAATCATATTGCGATCCACTACCGCCAGCCCCATGCCGGCACATGCTGCGTGAATGGCCTGATCGAGTGTAGAAAACTCGATGCCGTTGTCGGCGTAGGTGTTGGGTAATCCGGCGGCATCCAGCCAGTCTGGCCACAGCGAAAGCCTGTTTTTACCGTGTAAAACATGCAGCGTAGGTAGTTGCTGTAGCAGTGTCTCGACATGCTGCCCGCGGAACTTCACTCCACCTACCAGTACATGCTGCTCGATGAACAAGAGTTCTGACCGGCAAGGACGCTGTGCCTGATGACCGAAGCGGATGCTGCAGGGTTGCGGTTCGGTGTTATCAGTCAGGATGGAGAAGTCGATGCCTGGTAGCGCTTGTAGCAGCGAACCCAGCCGTGGGGACAGCCAGCGGGTGGCAAAGGTGGGTGGGGTAATGACTGTCAGCCGTTTGCGGGGAGGGGGATGGCGCTGGATAACAATATGGGTGGCCTGCTCGATCACATCGAATGCTTCGGCCAGGCTGGCATGTAATGCCTGTCCCTGCCGGGTGAGACGAATGCCGGTGTGATCCCGGTAAAAAAGCGTTGTGCCAAGTGCTTCCTCCAGCAAACGGATCTGGCGACTGACCGCACCAGGTGTCACACACAAAGCCATTGCAGACTTGTTGAAACTCATATGCCTTGCGCTCTCTTCAAAAAAGCGTAAAGCGGTCAAGGATGGCAGGCGGCGCATGCTTGTCTCCTTATGCCGGATCAAGCGTCTGGTATGGCAGTCCGGGTGGTGTGTGGAGGCTGGAGAATACTCGGGTTTGCTCAGGTAACAAGCTGCAGATTGGCATGAATGCTCGGACCGTACCACCGACTAAGTATCGGCTAGTTGCCAAGCGCAATGAAAAAGCCGCACTGCATTCAAGCAGTACGGCTTTCAGGCGGCTGACAAAATCATGTGGCACGCTAGTACCGCACCGGCCGGGCCTTGCGATGAGGTTTTTGCTCGCAGTATTTCCCTCTATGCCCAATCCCTCGCTCTTGTCCTGCCAATTGATGCAGGACGCTTCGTTTTCATTTCAGCATGCGAGATGGGATGTCACAGAATCCGTTCCGGATTACCTGCCTTAGTGCCTTGCCTCGGCATCAATCAGCGAACCTTTGCGGGTGTCGCGCATGAACCAGCAAACCAGCAGGGTGCAGGCAATCACCGCCGTGGTGTACCAGTAAAAGCCGCTTTCCAGCTGAATGGACTTGAACCACAAGGCCAGGTATTCCGCCGTGCCGCCAAATACCGATACGGCAAAGGCGTAAGGCACACCCACACCGGTGGCGCGGATGCTGGCCGGGAACAGCTCGGCCTTCACCAGTGCGTTGATGGAGGTGTAGCCGGAGACGATGATCCAGGCGCAAGCGATCAGGCCAAACGCTTCCCACGGACCACTGGCGTGACGGATGGCGGTGAGCAAGGGCACGGTGAACAGGGTGCCCAGCAAGGCAAAGCCGATCAGCAGCGGTTTGCGGCCAATGCGGTCGGACAGCGCGCCGTAAATGGGTTGCAAGCACATGGCAAACAGCAGCGAGGCGGCAGAAACTGCGGTGGTTTGCATGTCGGTCAGGCCTACCGACAGGCGCAGGAATTTCTGCATATAAGTGGTGTACACATAGAAGGCCAGCGTGCCGCCCATGGTGAGGCCAACAACCAGCAATACTTCCTTGGGGTGCTGGGCCAATTGTTTGAGGCCGCCCATGGTCTTGGCGGATTTGCGTGCCGCTTCAAACGACTGGGTTTCCGGCAGATTGTGGCGCATGCGCAGGGCCAGCACTGCCAGCGCGGCACCGACAAAAAACGGAATGCGCCAACCCCAGGCACGCAGTTCTTCGGCGCTGAGCAGGAATTTCTGCAAGACCAGCAGCAGGATCAGGGCCAGCAGCTGGCCGCCAATCAGGGTGACGTACTGGAAGCTGCTGTAGAAGCCGCGGTGCTTGGAGTCAGCCATTTCCGACAGATAGGTGGCGCTGGCACCGTATTCGCCACCCAGGCTCAGGCCTTGCAGCAGGCGCGCCAGCAGCAGGATGCAGGGCGACAGGATGCCGGCGGTGGCATAGGTGGGGGCACAGGCAATCAGCAAGGAGCCAAAGCACATCAGCAGCACCGAAGCCATCAGCGCGGTCTTGCGTCCCAGCCGGTCGCCGATGTGGCCGAACAGCATGCCGCCGATGGGGCGGATGAAAAAGCCGAGGGCAAAAATGCCGGCGGTGGACATCAGCTGGGCGGTGGGGTCCTGGGCGGGGAAGAAGGCATTGGCAAAATACAGGGCAAAGGCGGAATAGCAGTAGAAATCGAACCATTCCACCAGGTTGCCGGCCGAGCCGACAATGATGGCATGCAGGCGCTTGCCGGATATCCGTTCGTGAGTAGCCGCAGTGGCTGTGGCGCTGGACATGGTGACTGTCTCCTCTGGTGTGACGGGTTATGAATAGGTTTCCCGTTTGTCGCCGTCTACTATGCGCAGCAGGGCGGTAGTCGGCATCCGCAACTTTGCCCGCATCGTCTCCGTAAAACTACGGAGGAGTGTTTCCGTCCGGCAGCCGGACTGCTATGGTCTGAGCTTCCCCGGCCAAGGAGATGCCATGCCCAGCCCCCGCTCCAGCACACCTTACGCCCGCTATTGGCGCTGGCTGGGGCTGACCATGGCTGCCATCGGCCTGATCGTGCTGAGCGCCAACTGGGCGGAACGCCACGAGCTGGCCACCCGCACCGCCGCCTTGCGCCAGGCCGCGGCTGCCCATGTACTGGGTTTGCGCGGACTGGTGGAGAAACACGATTTCCTGCCCTATGCCGCAGCCCGCCACCCTGATGTGCTGGCCTTGCTGCAAGCGCCGCAGGACAGCGCACTGCGCTTGCGGGTGAACCATTACTTTGCCGATTTGCAGTCCACCACCGGCGCGGCGGCCTTGTTTCTGGTGGACCGCAATGGCCTCACCTTGTCGTCCAGCAACTGGAACCAGCCCTCCAGCTTTGTCGGCGAGTCCTACCGCCAGCGCCCGTATTTTGAAACCGCCCTGCAGGGGCAGCGCGGCCTGTTTTACGGGCTGGGGCTGACCACCGGGCAGTCCGGCCTGTTCATTGCCGAGCCGGTGCGCGGCCCCGCAGGCATCATGGGGGTGGCGGTGGTCAAGATCAGCCTGGAGCCTTTGCAGGCGGCATGGCGACGCGGCATCGACCCGGTCCTGCTGCGCGACAGCCGTGGCGTGGTGTTTCTCAGCTCGCAGCCCGAATGGCTGTTCCAGGCCCGCCAGCAGCTGAGCGCTGCCGATACCGCCTGGATCAGCAGCCATCGCCAGTACGGCAGCCGTAGCCAGTTTGCCGTACTACCCTGGCAGGTAAAGCCCCTGCCGGATTCGGCCGCCTACGGCCTGCAAACCACGGTGCAGGGGCTGCATCGTTCCTTGCTGGCACTGGATACCGCGTTGCCGGAACTGGGCTGGACGCTGACCGTTACCTCCGACATGAAGGAAGTCACCCAGGCACGGCAACTGGCGCTGGCCTTGAGCACCTTGCTGCTGGCGCTGCTATTGCTGGCCAGCCTGTACTGGCGCTTGCGGGAAAAACGTTTTGTCGAGCAGCGCAGCGCCCGGCTGGAACTGGAACGCCGGGTGGAAGAACGCACCCGCGACCTGGAAGAAGCCCATACCTTTCGCAAGGCCATGGAAGATTCGCTGCTGGTGGGCATGCGCGCGCGCGACCCGCAAGGCCGCATCATTTACGTCAATCCGGCGTTCTGCGCCATGGTGGGCTATAGCGCGGAAGAGTTGCTGGGCTGCCTGCCGCCCTATCCGTACTGGCATCCGGATGATCTGGAAAAACAGGCCAGGGTGAGCCAGGACGTGCTGCAGGGCCGGGTGGTGCCGCATGGCTATGAGTCGCGCATCCGGCACAAGGACGGACATGACGTGATCACCATGATTTACACCGCCGCGCTGGTGGATGCCCGTGGCGTGCACCGGGGCTGGATGAGCTCCGTGGTGGATATCACCGCGCAGAAACAGGCGGAGGCGCGCCAGCGCGATCAGGAATTGCAACTGGAGCGCAGCGCGCGGCTGGCCAGTGTGGGCGAAATGGCTTCCACGCTGGCGCACGAGCTGAATCAGCCGCTGATGGCACTGTCCAATTTCGCCCTGGCCGCCCGGGCGCTGGCCGATCGGGGTGCCAGCAGCCTGCTGGCCGAAACGCTGAACGACATCATTGCCCAGTCACAACGGGCCAGCGAAATCGTCAAGCGGGTGCGGGTGTTCATCAACCCGCAACGCGCCCAGTATGAAAACCTCGTCCCGGCGGATGTCATCCACCATGCGGTCAACCTGCTCAAGCCCGAATTGCAGCGCCATCATGTGCAACTACAGCTGCAACTGGAAGACGGCCTGCCGCTGGTGCGCGGGGATAGCGTGCTGCTGGAGCAGGTGCTGATGAATCTGATTCACAATGCGCTGCACGCCATGCAGGCGCAGCCGCCGGGCAGCCGTCGCATCCAGCTGCTTTGCCGGCAGCAGGAGCAGGGAGTCAGCGTCACCGTGGCCGATAGCGGACCGGGTATTCCGGCAGAGCAGATCGAGCAGATTTTTGCCCCGTTTTTTACTTCCAAACCCGACGGACTGGGCCTGGGCCTGAATATTTGCCGTACCATCATCGAAGCCCACGGTGGCCGCATCAGCGTGGAAAACAGCCCCACTGGCGGGGCCGCCTTTACCTTTACCCTAGTGCTTGCATCATGAAAGAAATGCCGCTCACCCTGTTTGTTGTCGATGATGACGAAGCCCTGCGTCGTTCCCTGTTGCTGCTGTTGCTGTCACAGGGGCTGGCGGTACAGGCTTTTGATTCCGGTGAAGCCTTTCTCAGTGCCGTCAACCTGCGTCAGCCAGGCTGCGTGATTCTGGATTTGCGGCTGGGTGGTATCAGCGGCCTGTCGGTGTTTGATAGTCTGCTGGCCGCACACAGCCCGCTGGTGACGATGTTTTTATCTGCACATGGCGATATTCCCACCGCACTGGAAGCCGTCCGGCGTGGAGCCTTTGACTGGGTGGAAAAGCCGGATACCCAGCAATTGCTGGACAAGCTGCCCGCCGCCATCGCCCTGGCCCGCGCCCGCGCGCAGGCACTGCGGCAATGGGCGGAGCTGACCCCGCGTGAGCGAGAAGTGGCACGGCTGGTGGGACTGGGGCAGCCCAACAAGGAAATTGCCCGGGTGCTGGTGCCGCCCTGCGGACATCGCTCGGTGGAAACCCATCGCGCCAATATCTTCAGCAAGCTGCAATGCGCCAACGATAACGAATTGGGCCGCTGGCTGGCGGCCCATCCCTGGCTGGACTGAACTACCCGACTTGGGGCAGGGCAGGCCACGACGGTGACCTGTTCAAAGCGGAAGGAATTACAGATGCTCGGCCAGGAATTGCAGGCTGCGGCCAGTGGCCAGCGCGGCGGCAGATTGGTTGAACACGGCACTGCGGCCCCAGCAGTTGAAGCCATGGCCCACACCCGGGTAGTCAAAAAACACCGCATTGTCCTTGCCGGCAAAGGCCGCCTTGACCGCGCTGACAGCGGTTTGTGCAATGTGTTCGTCGTTGCCGGCGTAATGGAACAGGATGGGCTGGGTGATTTGGCCGGCCAGTTCCAGGTGCTGGTCAATGCCGCCACCGTAGAAGCAGACTGCGGCATCCGCCTTGCTGAGTGCGGCGGCGCGGAAGGCCAGTTGGCCACCCAGGCAGAAGCCCAGCGTCGCCACTTTGCCAGTGACTTCCGGGCGCTGGCGCAGCAGGCCAACCGCAGCGGCCACATCGGCAGCAGCCTGGGCGGTGTCCACTTGCTGGTAGTAGCCAAACGCCTGCTGGGTACCGGCAGCATCGTAGTCTAGATCCACCCGCGGGCTCAGCCGCCAGAACACATCGGGGGCCAGCACCACGTAACCTGCCAGCGCATACAGGTCGGCCACGGCGCGGATATGTTCGTTGACGCCCCAGATTTCCTGCACCAGCACGATGCCCGGACCACTGCCGGTGGGGGGGAGTGACAGATAACCGCCAAATTGCTTGCCGTCCTGGGTGGGAATGTCGATCCAGCTTGCGTTCACGGGAAACTCCTTTGTGCGAGAGTGCATCGGAATGGCCATCGGGCAGGGAGCCCGCAGGCATGAAAGGGGCAGGGCATGGTCAGGCGCAGTGGTTCTGACAGTTCTGGCCAGGCATGCCCTGCATGACCTTGGCTATGTCGTAGCAGGCAAGGCATTTTCAATAGCGATGCGCAGAAAATGCGCAGTACCATGTGGCTGGCTTCGAGCAGACTGGCAGAAAATTATGTCAATAAGGCCAGCTTTGCTACCATGGTAGCTGTCGCTACCAACAAGCATTTCTCCCATGAAGCAGCGCGCGCAACGCATGTTCATTGTGTTCTTCCTGCTGCTGTTTCTGGGCACGGCGGCGCTGATTGCTTTCCTGTTGGGGGTGGCTTACCAGGAAAAGCAGCGTCAGGCCGAGGTGAATGCGCGCAATGTGGTGGAAGCGCTGGAAGCCCGGCTGGAGGCCACCTTGCGTCGCAGTCAGGCCACGCTGGAAGAACTGGCGCGTACTACCAACCCGGCCGTCATGTCATTGGCAGTGCGCAATGAACACGCCACTGCCATGCAAAGAGAGCTGGCCTTGCGTGCCAGCCACTTTCCCGAAATTGTCGGGCTGCGCCTGATCGACGCCCAGGGCAATGTGTTGTATGCCTCCGATTATGCCTTGCCCAATGCCTCGGTGCGGGACCGCAGTTACTACCTTGCCTTGCGCCAGAATCCCCAGATACCGCTGTTTTTTTCCGAAGTGACAATCGGACGGCTCAATCGTACCCGCCAGTTGTACATGGCCGTGCCCATGCGCAATCCACAGGGTGAATTTGCCGGCATTGCCATGGCACCGCTGGACATTGCCTATTTCCAGAAGCTGTTTGCCGCCATCAACCTTGGCCCGCACGGGGTGATTACCTTCCGTCGCAGCGATGATGGCCGGCTGGTGCTGCGCATGCCGGCGGTGAAGGACAGTGTCAACCAGAGCCTGCGTTACAACCAGATGTTCCAGCATGTGGCCAGTGGAGAGCAAAGCGGCTTGCTGCGCTATTCCTCCAGCATCGACAAGGTGGACCGGGTCTATGCCTTCAAGCGGGTGGGGGAGTTTCCTTTCTACCTGGGCGCGGGCATTGCCAGCATGGATTTTCTGGCGCAGTGGCATGCCACCTTGCTGGGTACGGTAGTGGTCAGTTTGCTGGTGTTGCTGGTACTGGGCGTGCTGCTGTACCGCCTGCAGCAGTCCGAAGTGCGCGAGCAGGATACCTCGGCCAATCTGCAGGCCAGCGAGGATCGCTTCCAGTTGTTGCTCAATGCTGTGGGTGATGGCATTTGCGGGCTGGATCAGGACGGGCGCTGCATGTTTGCCAACCCGGCGGCTTGCCGGTTGCTGGGTCATGCAACTGAAGCTGCCTTGCTGGGGCAGCAGTTGCTGCCGCTGGTGCATACCCACGGCCCGGACCGCCAGCCCCTGCCTGATGGGGCGAGTACCATTCACCAGGCCTTGCGTCAGGGGCGCAGCGCCCATGCCGACGATGCACTCTTCACCCGGGCCGACCAGAGCCTGCTGCCGGTGCGCTACGATGCCTATCCGCTGGTCAAGGACGGGCGTGATATCGGGGCGGTCTTGCTGTTTCAGGATATTGGCGCCCATAAGCGGCAACAGGAGCAGATTGCCTTTCTGGCCCATCACGATGCGCTGACCGGCCTGCCCAACCGCATTCTGGCGGAGGACCGCTTCCGGCAACTGCTCAGTCTGACCGAACGCCACGGCACCATGCTGGCCATGCTGTTCATGGACCTGGATGGCTTCAAGACCATCAACGATTCACTGGGGCATGATGTCGGGGATGAAATGCTGCAAGCGGTGGCGCAGCGCCTGCGTACCTTGCTGCGCGAACACGATACCGCCTGCCGGCTGGGTGGCGACGAATTCCTGCTGCTGCTGCCTGACATCGACAGCATCGACAGCCTGTTACCCATGATCAGCCGCCTGCTGCATGCGCTGGAAGAACCATACCTGCTGACCGGGCATCAGCTGTCCAGCTCGGCATCGATTGGCGTGTCGCTCTATCCGGTGGATGGACAGGACTTCACCACCCTGATGAAGAAGGCCGACACCGCCATGTATCACGCCAAGGATGCCGGGCGGAATACCTGTCGCTTGTTTGACGCCGACATGCAGGTGGAGGCGGAAGAGGCCTTGCGTCTGCGCGGCCGATTCATGCGGGCGCTGGAAACCGGCCAGTTCGTGCTGCATTACCAGCCACAGGTCAGCCTGGTGGACGGGCGCATCGTTGGTGTGGAGGCGCTGGTGCGCTGGCAGGATGGCGAGCAGCTGATTCCGCCGGGGCGCTTCATTCCCATGGCGGAAAGCAGCGGGCTGATCGTGCCTTTGGGCGAGTGGGTGCTGCAGGAAGCCTGTCGGCAAGCGGTGCAATGGCAACAGTGTTATCCCGGCCCGGTGGTCGTGGCGGTGAATCTGTCGGCGGTGCAGTTCAAGCGCGGCAATCTGGAGCAGGCGGTGGCCGCTGCATTGCGCGACAGCGGCCTGCCTGCGCATTTGCTGGAGCTGGAGCTGACCGAAACCTCGCTGCTGCAGCAGACCGAGTCGGTGGTAACCACCTTGCATCGCCTGGGGCAACTGGGCGTGCGGCTGGCCATCGACGATTTCGGCACCGGCTATTCCAGCCTGGCCTATCTGAAGCGCCTGGCGGTCAATACCCTGAAGATTGACCAATCCTTTGTCCGTAATCTGCCGGACGACCCGGACGATGCCAACATCGTGTGTGCCATCATCGACATGGCGCACAAGCTGCAATTGCATACCCTGGCCGAAGGCGTGGAAACCGCCCAGATTGCCGACATGCTGCAAGCCATGGGCTGCGAGCAGGCACAGGGCTACCATTTTGCCCGCCCGCAAACCGCCGCCCAGTTACAGGACTTCCTGCGTCAGCAGGCGGCCCGTCAGCCGGGCGGCAAATAGGACGGATGGCCGGGCGGTATCAGTTCGGCTACCAGAAAGTCGATAAAGGCCCGGATGGCCGGTGACAGGCCGCGCCGGGTAGTGAATGCGGCATGCAGAATGCCCCAGGGGCTGTCGAACTCCGGCAGCAAGCGTAGCAGGCGGCCCTGCTGGATGGCCTCGTCACATACCATCACCGGCAAGGCGGCCACGCCCAGCCCGGCTATCGCCGCTTCCAGCAAAACCAGCAAATCATCGGTCATCAGCCTGGGCTGATCAATTTGCAGGCTGTAGCTGTGACCGGCCTGATCCAGCAACTGCCACTGCCCGCGGCCATCGGCACGGCTCATGGTGAGGGCGGGCAGGCCGGCCAGATCGGCCGGGGTGCGTGGCATGGGGTGGGCGCGCATGAAGTCGGGGCTGGCCACCAGAATCACCTGACTGACCGCCAGCTGCCGCACCACCAGGTTGGCACTGTTGTCGATGCTGTTACGCACGCGCAGTGCCACGTCGATATTGTCTTCTATCAGGTCCACCCGCCGGTTGGTGGCTTCCAGTGCAATGCGTACCTGTGGATAACGCTGCATGAAACGCGGCAGTGACGGTGCCAGCAAGGTCTTGGCCAGCAGTTCCGGGCAGCTCACCCGCACCAGGCCGCGCGGTTCGGCGCTGATGCGGGCAATGGCTTCATCGGCAGCCTCGGCCTCGGCCAGCATGGCCTGGCAGTGCTGGTAATAGCTGCTGCCCACCTCGGTCAGCGCCAGGCGCCGTGTGGTGCGTTGCAAAAGCCGTACGCCCAGCCGCTCTTCCAGTTCGGCCACCCGGCGTGACAGCCGCGACTTGGGAATCCCCAGCATGCGGCTGGCAGCCATGAATCCACCGTGTTCCACCACCTTGGCAAAGTACAGCAGGTCGTTCAGGTCTTGCATTTGATTGTCCTATGAGTGGAACAATGTTTCCGATTTGAGCAGTCTAGTCATGATTGGTAGCAAAAACTACTATTCCGTCACCAACTCTGCTTACAAGGAAACCCACCATGAAACTGTTGCACCTCGATTCCAGCATCCTCGGTCAGAACTCCGTTTCCCGTCAGCTGACTGCTGCCGTGGTAGAAGCCGTCCGTGCCAAGCACGCCGATGTTCAAACCAGCTACCGCGACCTGGCTGCCCAGCCCATTGCCCACCTCTCCGGTGAAATCATTGGTGCCAACTTCACTGCCGAAGCCGACTGGACGGAAACCCAGCGTAGCGAAAGCGCGCTGAGCAATGCGCTGATTGAAGAATTCCTGGCTACCGACGTACTGGTGATTGGCGCGCCGATGTACAACTTCTCCATTCCGTCCCAGCTGAAGAGCTGGATCGACCGTGTAGCCGCAGCCGGCCGTACCTTCAAGTACGGTGCCAATGGCCCGGAAGGCCTGGCTGGTGGCAAGAAAGTGGTGATCGTGTCCAGCCGTGGTGGTGTGTACTCCACCGAGCAAGGCCAGCTGATGGACTTCCAGGAAGACTACCTGCGTACCGTACTGGGTTTCCTGGGCATTACCGACATTGCCTTCATCCGCGCTGAAGCCGTGAATATGGGTGAAGACAAGCGTGCTACCGCCATCCATGCCGCCAAGGAAGCGATTGCCAAGCTGGCCATCTGATTTCCCTGCGCAGATAGATATGAAAAAACGGGCCTTGATGGCCCGTTTTCTGATTATTGGCCATACCCGTCTCGCGTTCTGCAAAGAAAGCGAGGCTCCCTTTCCGGGAAAGGGCGGGGGGATAGGGAATCGATGGGAGGCTGCGGAATCAGCCACTTCATCGAAAGGCCCGGCTTTGCCGGGTCCGGTGCAATCGCACCAAATCACTTTGTCAGCAGCCTGGAAACGGGCCTTGCGGGCCCGTTGTGCATGTGTAACCCAACCATACGGCGCACGCTGTTGCACCCACGAATTTATTAACCGCAATTACTTGTCAACATATCGAAAGTACGGTGTGATGCAGGCAGAGGCAAAGCGGGCGGGTGGGCAAGATGCGCAGGATGTGGTTGGGCGAGACGGTACTGGATCATCAGTCAGCATTTCGTAGCGGCTTGTTGCTGCTGATCGTGCTGTTACTGCTATCCAATGGCTGGTTTGCCTACAGCCGCGCGCTCAGTCTGGCCAATCAGTATGCCCATCGGGCGGTCAGCAGCCTGGAGCAACATTTTGACGGCATTGACGGTTTCATCGACATCATCCACGCCGATGCCGTCAGCGAACTGAAACAGGGCGATGGCGGGCAGGATCAGCAGGCCGTGCTGTCCTGGCTGCGCAATGCACCGGGGCAGGGTTTTTATGCGCTGGATGCCCGGCCCACCCTGGCATCCGGCCTGCAGCCGGGCAACCTCACCGGCCTGGGACAGGCGGCTGCGCTGGATGCGGCTGCACGGCATGAAATGGCCGTGGTGCTGGGCCTGACACCGATGATGCAGATGGCTTATCAGCATCTGGGCGAACACGGTGTGGACTGGGTTTACTATGTCTCCGCCCGCCAGTTCATTTATCTCTATCCCTTCACGCCGGCAACGTCCTATCACTACAGCGCCAACACCCCTCAGGGTCAGTTCTGGCGGCTGGCAGAACCGGCAGTCAACCCGCGCGGCCAGCGGGTGATCACACCGGTGTATATCGACCAGGCCGGCAAGGGCCCGATGCTGACCATCAGCCAGCCGGTATGGGTGGCGGGGCAGTTCCGGGGTGTGCTGTGCATGGATGTGGGGCTCAATACCCTCAACCAGTTGCTGCGTCAGCTGGATGCCCCGGCAGGCAGCCTGTACCTGCTCAATCGCCAGAACCAGGTGGTGGCCACCAGCGATGATCACCCCCTGCCACAGGAAAACCTGCAGTTGTTGCCGGTGATGCCAACGTACGCCGCCAGCCCGACCGCCCATGTGCGGGTGTATGCGCTGGGCGACTCCGGCATGCGGGTGCTGCAATTCCTGCCCAATTACTGGCTGGCACTGGAGGTGACCCGTGGCTGCGCACCGGGTGTGGTGGCGGCCGTGCTGTTGTGGCTGGCCTTGCTGTTGCTGACGCGTACCTGGCAGTTCAACCGCGAACTGCGCCGCCTGTCCGAACATGATGCTCTGACCGGGGCGCTCAACCATCGCGCATTCCAGTCCTTGCTGGCGCAGCTGTATCAGGACTACCAGACGCAAGGCACGGTGTTTGCGCTGGTGATGGTGGATCTGGACCACTTCAAGAAGGTCAACGACAGCCACGGCCACGCCGTAGGCGATACGGTACTCAAGGTGCTGGTAAGGCTGGCGCTGCGGCTATTGCGCAATGAAGACCGCGTGGCCCGGCTGGGCGGTGAGGAGTTTGTGCTGGTGTTGCCGGCTACAGACCTGCCGGACGCGATGAAGGCGGCAGTGCGCTTGCGCTTGCAGCTGGAGAAGCTGCACTGGAGCAAGCTGGGCCTGCCGGAGCCGGTCACGGCCAGCATGGGTTGTGCCGTGGTGTTGCCGGACGACCGCCATGCCAGTGATGTACTCAAGCGCGCCGACGACGCCATGTACCGGGCCAAGCAGGAAGGGCGCAACCGGGTCTGCCTGCACTGGCAAGGCCCGGCGGCGCAAGGGAACTGAACTACACCCAGTCGCGGGCGGGCAGGAAGCGCTCGTACAGTGCGGCTTCTGCACTGCCGGGTTCCGGCTGGTAGCCGTATTCCCAGCGCACCAGCGGTGGCATGGACATCAGGATGGATTCGGTGCGGCCTCCGGTTTGCAGGCCAAACAGTGTGCCACGGTCCCATACCAGGTTGAATTCCACATAGCGGCCACGGCGGTACAGCTGGAACTGGCGCTGTGCATCGGTCCATGGGGTGGCCTTGCGCTTGTCCACGATGGGGACATAAGCCTCGACAAAGCCCTGACCTACCGCCTGCATGAAGGCAAAGCTGCGTTCGAAGCCCCAGGCGTTCAAGTCGTCAAAAAACAGCCCGCCCACGCCACGGGCTTCGTTGCGGTGCTTGAGGAAAAAGTATTCGTCGCACCATTTCTTGTAATCGGCATACACATTGGCACCAAAAGGCTGGCACAGATCGCGCGCCACGGTGTGCCAGTGGATCACGTCTTCTTCCACCGGATAGAAGGGCGTGAGGTCAAAGCCACCACCAAACCACCATACCGGCTCGGCGCCGTCCTTTTCGGCAATGAAAAAGCGCACATTGGCATGGCTGGTGGGCACGTGCGGGTTTTCCGGGTGGATGACCAGTGACACGCCCATGGCTTCAAAGCGGCGGCCAGCCAGTTCCGGGCGATGTGCGGTTGCCGACGCCGGCAGTGCATCGCCGCTGACATGCGAAAAATTCACCCCGGCCTGCTCGAATACCGCGCCTTTGCTCAGCACCCGGCTGCGCCCGCCACCACCTGCCGGACGCTGCCAGGCGTCCTCGACAAAACGGCCCTGACCATCGGCCTGCTCCAGCGCGGCACAGATACGGTCTTGCAGTTGCAGCAAAAAGGCTTTCACCTCGTTGGCGTGGGGATGACTCATTGCAATATCCTGGATGGTGGTGTGGCTGGCATTGTAGCAGGGGGATTCCTGCTGCTGCAGCGGCATGCGGCGGGGAGACGGACAAAAAAAGAACCCGCCGGTAAGGGCGGGTCGCACATCGTCACACAAAGGACAGAGGAGTACAGGCCTGTTGCCAGGCCTTACAGATACAAAGCAAAAGCGCGTCACGGGCTCGGGGGTGTCCGTGGCAAGGCTGAAGCATGGAAGACAGTGTGACAGAAGCCCGCATGGGCACTGTGCGGCTAGCGTCTTGGCTGTGTGCCCGGGTTGTGCCTGCTTGGTGACGGTGAATGACAATGCGGCCGAGTGTGTTGCAAAACATGAAGCAAGGGAACTTTGCCACCCGGAAATGCAAAACGCGCCACGCATTGACGTGGCGGCCCGTGTTCAGGCATGGCAGTTTGCCGCTCAGGCGGTGACCGGGCTGGCCTGCCAGTTTTCTTGCGGGCTGCTGCTGACAGCAGGACGGTTGGCAGGCCTGGACTGGAAGAAGTCCACGCTGCGCGCCAGTACCGCCATGCGTTCGTTATCCACCAGAATCATGTGATAGCTGTCGGACAGCGGCATGAAGTCGACCGGTCCGCCCAGATGTTTCTGCAGATGGTGTGCCGAGCGCGGGCTGGTGATGTCGTCTTCGTCGGCATGCACAATCAGTGTCGGGCAGGTGATCTGGCCCAGGCGCGGCAGCAGTTGCCGGCGCAGCTTGTCCACTTCGCGGATGCAGGCCAGCGGCACATAGGGGTAGTGGAAACGCTCGCCACGCTCGAAGCGCTGCTGGATCAGCTTGCGGATGCGCGGGTTCTTGATGCCGAAGGGCTCGGCTTCCGGAATACGCATGCGGCGTGCCATGCCGGGCAGGATGTAACCCAGGGGGCGCAACCAGGTCAGGCGCGGCAGGCTCCAGCCATCCAGAAATACCGGTGGCGCATACAGTGCCAGTTTGTCCTGATGGTTTTCCAGCCGTGCCACTTCCAGCGCCACCAGTGCACCCAGGCATACGCCAGCCAGATGCACTACGCCGTGACGTTGCTTCAGCGCGCGGTATTCGGCGCGCATGCTTTCTATCCAGTCGGTCCAGCGGATGTCCAGCAGCTCTTCCGGTTCGGTGCCGTGGCCGGGCAACAGCGGGGCATGGGTGACGATGCCGACGTCTTCCAGGGTACGGCCCAGCGAGCCCAGATCATAAACAGTGCCACCAAGGCCGTGGATCAGCAGGGCCGCAGGTCGGGTAGAGCGCATGGCAATTCCACATACACAAAAATTAACAGATTGCATTATGCGGGAAGCTTGCTTGCGGGTCTGTCGCCTTCGTGTCACGGCTTTGTGACAAGCTGTGACCTGTGTGACCTGTGCGATTTAGCTCAGGGCAATGCGCAGGGTGAGACGGGCACCGCCCAGGGGGCTGGTGCCGGCAAAGGCGCTACCGCCATGGTGTTCGGCTATCAGGCGGACATAAGACAGGCCAAGGCCATAGCCGCCGGTGGCGCGGTCGCGGCTGCGGTCCAGGCGGCGGAAGGGTTCGAAAATGCGTTCCCGGTCGGCTTCGGGAATGCCATGGCCGTCATCATCCACCTGAATTTCCAGCATGGTGCCCTGACGTTCCACAATCAGGTGAACCTGATGTTGCGCATACTTGAAGGCGTTCAGCAGCAGGTTGCGGCTGGCGACGTAAATCAGCTTGCGGTCAAAGGCGGCTTCGCCGCGTGCGCAGTCCATGCTGAGACGGATGCCCGCCGGCTTGAGCGGCTGCACCAGGTCAATCAGGTCGTCAAACCATTCGTACAGATCCACCTGCTCGCGTTGCAGGATGGCTTCGCCACGGTTGAGCTTGGCGTATTCCATGCTGGCGGTAATCAGCTCTTCCAGCTCCTGCATGTCGCGTTCCATGCCGTCGCTGTAGCGGCGACGTTCGTCTTCGTCGTCCTCTTCTTCCAGCATGGTCAGGCCAAAGCGCAAGCGGGCAATGGGGGTGCGGATTTCATGCGCCACGGCGTGGCTCATGGCCTGATGCATTTCCAGCAGCCGTTCCAGCCTGGCGGCCATGCTGTTGAGGGCGGTGGACAGCGGGGCAAACAGCCGGCTGTGGGCCTGCGGGGTACGCACGTGGAAGTCGCCATTGGCAAACAGCTCGGCGGCATCGCGTACCGATACCAGGTCGCGCCACATCGGCCGCAGGTAGAAGTACATCAACAGGCCCAGCGTGCTGCCGGTAAACACGATCCACAGCAGCAATACCTCGATGTCCTCGGTAATCCAGCCACTGTCGTTGCTATTGGGGGTGGCATCCAGCGGGCCTAGCAGCAACATGCGCTTGTCGTCCGGCAGCGGGATGTAGAGCAGGTTGTTGTCGAAATCCAGATAGGTTTTGCCGGTGGCAAAGTTCTGTTTGCTTTCCGGGTCCAGGTCGGCAGGCAGGCTGCTGATCAGCTTGACCGGATAACTGAAGTGGCGGGTGAGTTGCGGCAGCGCATGTTCGCGCGCCGCCACCGGCACGCGTTGCAGCTCCTGCACCAGCAGCGATGCCGGGCCGTCCAGCATGCGCCGGGCGTTTTCACTGTCGCTATTCTGGTACAGCTTGCCCAGCATGAAGGCAAAACCGATGATGATGGCCAGCTCTGCCGCCATGGCAATGATGAAATAGCGGGCAAACAGGGTGGCCAGCGACGGTTTGGCGCTGCGATTCTTGCGGTCGGGCCGCAGGCGGGGGAGGTGGATCATTCCCAGTCGCTGCGCGAGAACAGATAGCCCTTGCCGCGTACGGTCTTGATGCGGGTGGGCGAATCGGGGCTGTCGCCCAGTTTTTTGCGCAACCGGGAAATGCGGGCGTCGATGGAGCGGTCCAGCCCGTCAAAACCGATGCCGCGCAATTCGTTCATGATGTCGTCGCGCGACAGTACCTGCCCGGCATGGCTGGCCAGCAGCCACAGCAGGTCGAATTCGGCTGTGGTCAGCTCCATTTCCTCGCCGCTCAGATAGGCGGCACGGGTGCCCTGGCTGATGTTGAACTGGCCGAATACCAGTTCGTCGTTGTCGCCGGTTTCCACATGGTCTTCTTCTGCCACACCGCGGCGCAGCAGTGCGCGTACCCGTGCCAGCAGGCGGCGCGGCTCTACCGGCTTGGCCAGGTAGTCGTCGGCCCCCAGTTCCAGCCCCAGGATTTCGTCCACGTCTTCATGCGCGCGGTCATGATGAGAATGCGGCCGTGATAACGCAGCCGCACTTCGCGGCAGACATCAAAGCCTTCCTTGCCGGGCAGCATCACGTCCAGAATGACCAGGTCGGGGCGGGTGTCCAGGATGACATCGGCGGCGGTATCGCCACGACCGTGCTGGCTGACCTGATAACCATGCTTGGTCAGGTAGGCGGCGATCAGTTGCGACAGGTGGATGTCATCTTCAATGATGAGAATGTGCGGTGCCATGCGCGATCTGCAATAAACAATCCACAAATAGTATCACTATGTATACCCGCACTGGCAGATGGCTTGTAATTCCGATTCCATGCGAACAGAATGAAACACGCGTTTTCTGCGCATTCAGGCAGGCCTGCGGGCATGCCCAAGATTAATTCAAGGACAGAGAAAATCACATGCAACGCTTAAAGGAATGGGCAATCTGGATTGCCGTCGCCCTGGCGGGCGCCATCGCCTTTGCCGTGGTGGCATTGAACCGGGGAGAGCCGGTCAATGCCATCTGGCTGGTGGTGGCTGCCGTGTCGGTGTACTCCATCGCTTATCGTTTCTACAGCCGTTTCATTGCCGACAAGGTGCTGGAGCTGGACCCGCGCCGTCTGACCCCGGCCGAGAAGCATAATGACGGCCTGGATTACGTGCCGACCAACAAATGGGTGGTGTTCGGCCACCACTTTGCCGCCATTGCCGGTGCCGGTCCTCTGGTGGGCCCGGTGCTGGCCGCGCAGATGGGTTATCTGCCGGGGACTTTATGGATTCTGGTCGGCGTGATGCTGGCCGGTGCGGTACAGGACTTCCTGGTGCTGTTCCTGTCCATGCGCCGTGACGGCAAGTCGCTGGGCGAAATCATCCGCCTGGAGCTGGGCCCCATTCCCGGCGTGATTGCCTCCATCGGCATCCTGATGATCATGATCATCCTGCTGGCGGTACTGGCGCTGGTGGTGGTCAAGGCGCTGGCCGGCAGCCCGTGGGGCACCTTCACCATTGCCTGCACCATTCCGATTGCCCTGTTCATGGGGGTGTATACCCGCTTCATCCGTCCGGGCAAGATCGGCGAGATTTCAGTCATCGGCTTCATCCTGCTGATGCTGGCCATTGTCTACGGTGGCGATGTGGCACACAGCCCGACGCTGGCCCCGCTGTTCACCTTCCAGGGCACCACGCTGGCATGGATCCTGATCGGCTACGGCTTCATTGCCTCGGTACTGCCGGTATGGCTGCTGCTGGCCCCGCGTGACTATCTGTCCACCTTCCTCAAGATCGGCACCATCGTCGGTCTGGCCATCGGCATCCTGGTGGTGGCACCCAACCTGCACATGCCGGCGCTCACCAAGTTCATTGACGGCACTGGCCCGGTATTCGCCGGCAACCTGTTCCCCTTCCTGTTCATCACCATCGCCTGCGGTGCGGTTTCCGGCTTCCATGCGCTGGTGGCTTCCGGCACCACGCCCAAGCTGATCGAGAACGAAACCCATGCCCGCGCCATCGGCTACGGTGCCATGCTGATGGAAAGCTTTGTCGCCATCATGGCGCTGATTGCCGCCTGCGTGCTGGACCCGGGCGTGTACTTCGCCATGAACAGCCCGGCCGCCGTCATCGGCAAGACGGCGGTGGATGCGGCCCAGGTAATTTCCGGCTGGGGCTTTGTCATTACCCCGGATGTGCTGACGCAAATGGCCAAGGACGTGGGCGAAGCCACCATCCTGTCCCGTGCTGGTGGCGCTCCGACACTGGCGGTGGGCATGGCGCACATCCTGTCCGGCGTGATCGGCGGCAAGACCATGATGGCCTTCTGGTACCACTTTGCCATCCTGTTTGAAGCGCTGTTCATCCTCACCACCATCGACGCCGGTACCCGCGTGCTGCGCTTCATGATCCAGGATTTGCTGGGCATCTTCATCAAGCCGATGGCCAATACCGAATCCTGGGGCGCCAACCTGGTGGCCACCGGCCTGGCCGTGGCCGGCTGGGGCTACTTCCTGTATCAGGGCGTGGTGGATCCGCTGGGCGGCATCAACACGCTGTGGCCGCTGTTCGGCATTGCCAACCAGATGCTGGCCGGCATTGCGCTGATCCTGGCCACCGTGGTGCTGATCAAGATGCAGAAGCTGCGCTATGTGTGGGTGACTGCCGTGCCTACCCTGTGGCTGCTGATTGTCACCCTGGTGGCCGGCTGGCAAAAGCTGTTCCACAGCAGCCCCAAGATCAGCTTCCTCGCCCACGCCGACAAGTTCTCCGCGGCTGCCGCCAAGGGTGAGTCGCTGGCTCCGGCGAAAAACCTGGCACAGATGCACCAGATCATCTTCAATGATTATGTGGATGCCACGCTGACCGCCATGTTCATTGCCGTGGTGGTGGCCATGCTGGTGTTCTCCGTCAATGTCATCCGCAAGGCGCTGGCCGTGAAGTGGGTCACCACCAAGGAAGTGCCGGCGGCTTACCGTCAGGGAGAAGCCAATGTCTGAATGGTTACGTCAGCTGACCGAAGCGGCGCGGCTGATGGTGGGGGTGAAGGACTACGACAAATACGTTGCCAGTCGCCGCCGATTCAGCCCCAACGCGCCGGTGATGAGCCGCGAGGACTTTTTCGCCCACTGCCAGTCCGAGCGTTATGGTGGCAAGTCGATGAAAAAGTGCCCGTGCTGATTACCCGTCAGCCATAGAAAAACCGCCCGGTTCCGGGCGGTTTTTCGATTCTTCCTCTCGCTGCCTGCAAGGACAGCGAGGCTCCCTTTCAGGGAAAGGGTGAGGGGATAGGGAATAGACGGCAAGGCTATGAAATCGATGAGTTAGTCGAAAGGCCCGGCTTTGCCGGGTCCAGTACAATCGCACCACATAACGTTGTCCGCAGCCTGAAAAGCCGCCCGGTTCCGGGCGGTTTTTTATTGCATGCCGTGTTTCACAGCTGGTGTAACAGATAGCTGATGCCACTGTTGATCAGCGTGCCGCCGACCAGCAGCCAGCCAAACAGCGCGCTGGCCAGCAGCATGGGTTTGGTTCCGGCGCGGCGGATGGCGGAAAAGTGGGTGGTGAGGCCCAGTGCGCCCATGGCCATGGCCAGCAGCAGATTATCCAGTGCAATCAGCTGGGCGACCCAGGCTTGCGGCAGCCAGTGCAGCGAGTTGAAACCGGCCATGGCGAGAAAACCCAGCGCAAACCACGGAATGGTGATGCGGCGCGCCTCCTTGCTGCCGGCCTGATGGCGACGGCCCAGCCAGGCCGACAGGATCAACAGAAACGGTGCCAGCATCATCACCCGGATCATCTTGGTAATCACTGCGCTATTGGCTGCCTGCTCGCTCACCGCCCGCCCGGCCGCTACCGCCTGGGCTACCTCGTGCACGGTGGAGCCGGTAAACACACCGTAGGCAAATTCGGACACGCCCAAAGCCTGCGTCAGCGCAAACAGCAGCGGATAGAGAAACATCGCCAGCGTGCCGAATACCACCACGGTAGCCACCGCCACCGCTACTTTTTCGGCATGGGCTTTCACCACCGGCTCGGTGGCCAGAATGGCGGCAGCACCGCAAATCGAGCTGCCCGCGCCAATCAGGATGACGCTTTGCTCGTCCAGCCCCAGCTTGCGACGCCCCAGCCAGTAAGCCAGCGCAAAGGTGGAGCTCAGCACACAGGCATCAATCAGGATGCCGCTGATGCCAACGGCGGCAATGTCCTGAAACGTCAGCTTGAAGCCGAACAGGATGATGCCCAGCCGCAGGATCTGCCCCTTGGCAAACGTGACGCCATGGTGGCCATGTGTGGCCAGAAGCGGGTACAGCGTATTGCCCAGCAGCATGCCGCCGACAATGGCGATGGTGAGGGCGGACAGCCCCAGTTGACTGAACAGTGGCAAGCCTGCGGCAAATTGTGCCAGCACGGCCAGCAGCAGTACCAGCAGCAGACCCGGTATTTTTTGTGCAAGGGAAGTCATGATGGTGTTCCGGTGAGGGCGCTTGCCCTGATGTCCTCACCATACGCGCCAGCAATGAAGTTGAAAAACGGATAAAATTTCTACAAATAATTAGAATTATTAATATATAACGGCCAACGGCACCTTGTGCCCGCTGGCCCAGCAAGGAAAGCGGTCATGGCATTACGTTTGAGCCTGCGTGAACTGGAAGTGTTTGTCGCCATTGCCGAAGCGGGTACGGTCACGGCAGCAGCCGGGGCGATTGCGCTGACGCAATCCGCCGCCAGTCAGGCGCTGGCAGCGCTGGAGGCCGGCCTGGGCGTTGCCCTATCGACCGCATCGGTCGCAGGCTGCTGCTGAACGAGCATGGCCGCCTGCTGCTGCCACGCGCCCGCACCATGCTGGATGCGGCACAGGACATGCAGCATCTGTTTGATGACCATGCCGCCATGCATCTGCGGCTGGGGGCCAGTACCACCATTGGCAATTATCTGTTGCCGCAGCAGATCGCCCGTTTCCGCCAGCAGCATCCCCAGGCCAGGGTGGAGCTGATGGTGGCCAATACTGCGGATATTGTCGATGCAGTGGCCGGTTTCAAGGTGGACATGGGTTTTATCGAAGGGCCGTGTCATCACCCGGATATCGTGGTGGAACCCTGGCAGGACGACACCCTGCTGGTGTTTGCCGCCACCAGTCACCCGCTGGCGCAAGGCGCGGTCAGCCTGGCGCAACTGGCAGAAACACAGTGGGTATTGCGCGAGCGCGGCTCAGGTACCCGCGAAGAAGTGGAGCGCTTGCTGCTGCCACATGTGGGCAGCTTTGGCGAGGTAATGGACATGGGGCACTCGGAAGCCATCAAACGGGCGGTGGCCGCCGGGCTGGGGGTGAGCTGCCTGTCCTTGCACGTGGTGCAGGAGTTGCTGGACAGCGGGCAGATTGTCGCGGTGCTGGCACCGCTGCCCACCTTGCACCGCACGCTGTACCGCATCACCCACAAGGACAAGGGGCAAACGCGCGGCATGACGGTGTTCAATCAGGGCTGAAGCAAAAACAGGCTGCACAAGGCAGCCTGTGATGGGTGTGACAGTGCCGGTTTACAGCCAGAAATCGCTGCGCTGGCGATGGGCTTCCACCAGACGCTGGAACACCTTGGGGTCCTTGGTGTAGGTCAGTTCGCCATCCATCGGCTGATAGAGGTCGAGCAGGCGCGAAGTCCAGAAGCGCAGTGCTGCGGCACGCAGCATCACCGGCCAGGCCTTTTTCTCTTCCGCCGTCAGGGGGCGGACCGACTGGTAACCTGCCAGGAAGGCGGCTGCCAGTTGTGCGTCTATGCTGCCGTCTTCCAGACGGGTCCAGTCATTCAGGGCAATCGCCACGTCGTACAGCAGGATGTCGTTGCAGGCGTAGTAGAAGTCGATGAAACCGGCGATCTTGTCGCCGTCCATCAGCACATTGTCCTTGAACAGGTCGGCGTGAATCACGCCGCTGGGCAGGTGATCAAAGCGGTGGCTGTCCTGGAATTGCACTTCTTCGCGCAGGCTGGCCGCATCGGCTTCATCCATGTAGGGATACATGGCGGCAGCGGTGTCGCTCCACCAGCGCGGGCCGCGCGGGTTGCGCATCTTGCGCGGGAAGGTGGCACTGGCCACATGCATTTGCGCCAGCATTTCGCCCACGGCGTGACACTGTGCTGCATTGGGCTGGCTGATGTCGGCACCGGACAGGCAGCTCACCAGACAGGCCGGCTTGCCGGCCAAGAGCGAGGCAAACTGGTCGGTATTGTCTGCCACCGGGGCCGGACAGGCCACGCCGTGACGGGCCAGATGGCTCATCAGGGTCAGGTAGTAGGGCAGTTCTTCCAGCTTCAGGGTTTCAAAGATGGTGAGAACATAACGGCCATGGGTGGTGGTGACAAAGTAATTGGTATTGGTGACGCCAGCGGCAATGCCTTTGAGTTCGACCAGCTGGCCGAGCGCATAGCGGCTCAGCCAGCCTTGCATCATGTCATCGCTGACGGTGGTGTAAACCGACATTCCTGTTCCTCAGAAGCGCTTGAGAACCCATTGCGGGATATTGATGCGGCGATTCGGGTCCACCTGCTTCATGTTGCCGTTGCCCTCTTCATCCATCAGGTAATAGGGGAAGCCGATGGACGGCGTCACCTTCACCATGTAGAGCTGGCCGTTGAGGCGGTATTCCTCGATCTTTTCATCACCACGCTGGATGATGCGCACTTCCGGCTCTGCCACCCCGGCAGCATCCTGCGAGATAGTGGGCGGGGGCGGTACCGTGGCGGGTGCCGTCGGTGTTTCGGCCCAGGCTGCGGACAGGGGCAGCAAGGCCAGCAGGGCGAGAGAGCGGCGCATGTGGATGGGTCCTTGGTGAAGGTGTTATAGATTGAGCAGTTTTTCGCGTTCTTCCGGCAAGGCCTCGAAGCCGCGGGTTTCGTAGTGCTTGAAGATGGTTTCCACAATCTGGCCGGGTTCGTCGATCAGCTGGATCAGGTCCACGTCCTCCGGGTTGATCATACCTTCTTTTACCAGATGATTTTTCACCCAGTCGATCAGACCGATCCAGAAATCACTACAGCACAGGATGATGGGGATCTTGCGGCTCTTGCCGGTCTGGATCAGCGTCAGCGCCTCGAACATCTCGTCCAGCGTGCCAAAGCCGCCCGGCATCACCACATAGGCAATGGCATGCTTGACGAACATCACCTTGCGGCTGAAGAAGTGGTTGAACTTGACGGACAGGTCCTGGTATTCGTTGGGCTTCTGTTCGTGCGGCAGCACGATATTCAGCGCCACCGACGGGCTTTTGCCATAAAACGCGCCCTTGTTGGCGGCTTCCATGATGCCGGGGCCTCCGCCGGAAATGACAGAAAAGCCGGAATCAGAAAGAAGACGGGCAACCTCTTCGGTCAGCTTATAATAGCGGTGGTCACGCGGGGTACGGGCGCTGCCGAAGATGCTGACTGCCGGGGTGATACCTTGCAGTTCTTCGGCGGAGTCGACAAACTCCGACATGATCTTCATCACATGCCACGCCTCGCGCGAGCGGAAGCGCTGCATCTTGTCGTAACGATCACTGGTCTGCGGCAATTTATCGGACAAGCTCATCATTTGCCCCCTTTTCTATGAAAACATTGTTATTGATCGACGGCTCTTCTTACCTGTATCGCGCCTTCCATGCGATGCCCGATTTGCGTTCTCCGGATGGCCGGCCCACCGGTGCGGTATACGGCATGGTCAACATGCTGCGCCGCCTGGAGAAAGAGGTGCAGTTCGATTATAGCGCCTGCGTTTTCGACGCTAAAGGCAAGACTTTCCGCGATGAGCTGTATCCGGAATACAAGGCCAACCGGCCTTCCATGCCGGAAGAGCTGGCCGCACAGATTAAGCCGGTGCACGAGGTGGTGCAAGCTTCGGGCTGGCCGATGCTGATGGTGGAGGGGGTGGAAGCCGACGATGTCATCGGTACGCTGGCAAAGATGGGCGAGGCGGCCGGCTTCAAGGTCATCATCTCCACCGGCGACAAGGACATGGCCCAGCTGGTGACGCCCATGGTGTCGCTGGTGAACACCATGACCAATGAAAACCTGGACCAGGCCGGGGTGAAAGAGAAGTTCGGCGTGCCGCCGGAACGCATCATCGACTACCTCACCCTGATAGGCGACAAGGTGGACAACGTCCCCGGCGTGGACAAGTGCGGCCCCAAAACCGCCGTCAAGTGGCTGGAAGAATACGGCACGCTGGACAACATCATCGCCAATGCCGACAAGGTGGGCGGCAAGGTGGGCGAAAACCTGCGCGCCGCGCTGGACTGGCTGCCGCGCGGCCATCAGCTCATCACCATCAAGTGCGATGTCGATTTGCAGCAGGACATGCCCTATGGCCTCAACAGCCTGCAGCACGGCGTGAAAGACCGTCCGCGCCTGGCCGAGCTGTTCAAGGACCACGGTTTCCGTACCTTCTACCGCGAAGTGACCGAAGGCGAAGACGCGCCGGTCAGCAGCCCGGCCCCGGTCGATGCGCCTGCGGCCAGCCTTGGCCAGACTGACGATATGTTTGCCATGGCCGATGCGGTAACTGCTCCTGCACTAGTCGCCCCGCCTGCCAGCGCCATCGCCCGCCATTACCACACCATTCTGGACGAGGCCGCGCTGCAAGGCTGGCTGGACAAGCTAAATAGCGGTGCGCTGGTGTCGCTGGACACCGAAACCACCAGCCTGGACCAGATGCAGGCGCGCATTGTCGGCATCAGCTTCGCCCTGCAAGCCGGCGAAGCCGCCTACCTGCCGCTGGGTCACCACTATGCCGGTGCGCCGCAGCAACTGGCGCTGGATGAAGTACTGGCCCGGCTCAAACCCTGGCTGGAAGACGCCAGCAAGCCCAAATGCGGTCAGAACCTGAAATACGACCGCCATGTGTTTGCCAACCACGGCATCCAGCTTGCCGGGGTGGTGGACGACTCCATGCTGGCCTCCTATGTGCTGGAAAGCCACCAGCGCCACAATATGGACGACCTGGCCGCACGCCATCTGGGTGAAACCACGGTCAGCTATGAAGACATCTGCGGCAAGGGGGCCAAGCAGATCGGCTTTGGCGAAGTGGATATCGAGATTGCCGCCAATTACGCGGCGGAAGATGCCGACATCACCCTGCGGCTGAACCAGTACTTTGCCCCGCAATTGACCGACAAACTTGGCAAAATCTACCGAGACATCGAACTGCCGGTGGCCGAAGTGCTGTTCCGCATGGAGCGCAACGGCGTGCTGATCGACCGCGACCAGCTGGCAGCGCAGAGCCATCAACTGGGCACGCAGATGCTGCAGCTGGAAAGCCAGGCCTATGAACTGGCCGGCCAGCCCTTCAATCTGAATTCCCCCAAGCAGCTGCAGGAAATCCTGTTCGGCAAGCTGGGCATTCCCACCAAGGGCATCAAGAAAACGCCGTCCGGTGGTTTCTCCACCGATGAATCGGTACTGGAAGCGCTGGCGCTGGATTACCCGTTGCCCAAGTGCATCCTGCAATACCGCAGCCTGACCAAGCTCAAGTCCACCTATACCGACAAGCTGCCCACGCTGATCAACCCGGACACCGGCCGGGTGCATACCAATTACTCACAGGCAGTAGCCATTACCGGGCGCTTGGCCAGCTCGGACCCCAACCTGCAAAACATCCCGGTACGTACGCCGAAGGCCGCCGCGTGCGCGAGGCCTTCATCGCCAAGCCGGGCCACAGCATTGTCAGTGCCGACTATTCGCAGATTGAACTGCGCATCATGGCGCACTTGTCCGACGACGAAGGCATGCTGGCGGCCTTTGCCAGTGGCGAGGACATTCACAAGGCCACGGCTGCCGAAGTATTCGGCGTGACACTGGAGCAGGTGACGAGCGATCAGCGCCGCGCAGCCAAGGCCATCAACTTCGGCCTGATCTACGGCATGAGCGCCTTTGGCCTCGCGGCCCAGCTGGACATCGAACGCAGCGCCGCCCAGCAATACATCGACCGCTACTTCATGCGCTACCCCGGTGTGGCCGATTACATGCAGCGCACTCGCGAAACCGCGCGCGAACAGGGCTATGTGGAAACCGTGTTCGGCCGCCGCCTTTATCTGCCGGAAATCAAGCTGTCCAACCCGGCCCGCCGCGCCGGGGCTGAACGTGCTGCCATTAATGCGCCGATGCAAGGCACCGCCGCCGACCTGATCAAGCTGGCGATGATTGCCGTGCAGCACTGGCTGGATGCACAAAAGCTGTCCAGCCTGCTGATCATGCAGGTACACGATGAACTGGTGCTGGAAGTGCCGGATACCGAGCTGGAACTGGTGAAACAGCAGCTGCCGCAAATCATGGCAGGTGTGGCGCAACTCAAGGTGCCGCTGCTGGCGGAAGTGGGTGCGGGCAACAGCTGGGAAGCCGCCCACTAAGCTTCAGCACTTCATCATCTTCAATCCTTCAGCCAAAGCCACCCATGCCGGTGGCTTTTTCTTTGCCTTTGTCATGGCAAAGCCATGGGCATGGCCAGACTATTCAAATGTAATACCAGAGCCTGCTGGCAGCCTGCCGCAGCAATCCCCGCGACCATGTGCTGTTACTCCAGTCAAGGTCCGGAGGTGGCTCCATGTCGCAAGCCAAGCTGCGTGATTGCCCGCATGCTGGTTTTACCCTGTTTGAAATGCTGGTGGTGATGGTGGTCAGCATGATTCTGCTGACCCAGGGACTGCCGGCCATGCAGGGCGTGATGGCCCGCCTGCAATTGCAGGCCCGCAGCCAGTTACTGCATGCCAGCCTGTTACTGGCGCGCAGCGAGGCCATTCGTGCCAATCGCCCGGTGTGGGTGTGCGCGCTCAACAGCAAGGTCAACCTGGACATCCAGGGTTGCCAGCCGGAACGCAAGAGCAGCTGGCAGGACTGGAGCGAGGGCGTGCTGGTGTTTGCCGATAGCCCGGAACAGGCCAATGGCCGCTACGACAGCGGCGAGCGGCTGCACCACGCGCTGTTTTCTGCCAGCAGCATTCAGGTACGTGCCAGCCAGCATGCCTTTGCCTTTTCGCCTGCCGGCAGGCTGATGGCAGGCCAGCTGCCGTATTTCGAAGTGCGCACCAGCCAAGGGCAGTGCCACCGCTTGCAACTGCAAGCAGGCGGACGGGCGCAGTGGTGCCGTCAGGAGGGCTGCTGTGTCTGAATTACGCGGAAAGCCTGCTGGCTTCAGCTTGCTGGAAGTGCTGCTGACCTTGTTCATCCTGTCCTTCGCCTTGCTGCCGCTATCCGCCATGGTGGCCAACAGCCTGCAGCAGGTGAGGGGCAGCGATGCCGCCAGCCGTCTGCTGCTGGCTGCCAGCAATCTGGCCGAGGCACGACAGCTGGAAACAGTCCGGCAGGGTAAGGCCGGGACATTGGAGACTGTCGCCACGGAGGCCTTGCAACACACGGTTCAAACCATGTGGCCGGATCAATCCCCCTTGCTTGATCTGACGTGCCGTGAACCCGGCGGGCTTCCCGTTGCGGCTGCGGACTGTGCTGCTCCTGCACAGTTGTGGCTGCATCTGACCCTTGCCTCCGGGCAGCGCTGGCAGTTGCCCGTGGATTAGCCGCTGTGAGCGTCATGCGTGGGTTCTCCTTGCTGGAACTGCTGCTGAGCATGACGCTGGGCCTGCTGTTATGCGCCTTGCTGTTGCCAGTGCTGCAAGAGAGCTTGCATAGCCAGCGTTTTGCACTGAACCAGCTGGATGCCCAGCAGGAAGCCCGCTTTGTCTTGCAGCAACTGGGGAGGGACATCCGCATGGCCGGGAGTTTTGGCTGTGCCGGCCCGGCCCAGTGGCCTGCCGGGCAGGAGCCTGCCATGCCACTGCCAGGGAATGGCAGCCTGGCGCTGCGCTATGCCGATGCGGGAGTGGCTGTCATGCCCGTTGTTGCCGAGGCGGGCAGGCCGGCGTTGCGCCTGCTGCAAGCACCTCCGCCATGGCTGCCGGGGCAAGCCTTGTTATTGAGCAGTTGCCACCATATCGACCGGCTGGTGCTGGGGGAGCAAGCCTGGCTGGAAACCGAGGGCGAAACGGTATGGCTGCGGCTGCCGCCACATCACCCGGTGTGGCAAAACCTGAAACGCCATCACCTGTTGTCGCTGGAGCTGCAGCCCCTGCGTCAGCTGCGTTATGACTGGCAGTCACCCGGCAGCCTGTGGTGGCAGTTGGATAATGACCCGCCACAGCGTCTGAGCGATGACCTTGCCGGCCTGATAGTGCAGGCGAGGCCAGCAACTGACTGTGCCAACGGGCTGCGACGCTGGTGGTGGACGGTACAACTGACCATGCAAGGTGGCAGCTTGCCCGCATACCAGATGCAGCTGGCCGGCCGCATGGGGGCCGCATGTTGAGCCGGAACCAGCTGCAGCAGCGAGGTGTGGTGCTGCTGACGGCCTTGTTGTGGCTGATGCTGCTGACCGTTGTCACGCTTGGCGTCGGGCGCTTGTTGCGTGACGAACAGCGCATAGGCAGCAATCTGGATGATGCACAGCTGGCCTTCCGTCTGGCAGAAACTGCCTTGCAAGCGGGAGAGGCGGCCTTGCCTGGTCTGCCGCAGCTGGCACGGCTGGGCGCAATGCCGGCGGTGGAACTGAATGGGCCGACTTCTCCCTTTACCCTGACTTGCCGCCAGCCGCGCAATCCGCTGCCCTGGCAGCAGGGTTTGTGCTTGTCCGCCGCGCTGGCCGGTCAGGCATATCCTGCACCGTGGCAACAGCGTGATACCGCCGGCGTGGAACGGCTTCATCCCTGTGGCGCTGCCCGGCGCGTGGCATTGCAACCGCAATCCAGTGGTCATTACTGTCCGGGCGTGGCTCCCGGGCCATGGTATTGGGCCGACCCGCACTATCTGATCGAGTTGCTTGACCCGCGTTACCCCGCCCCGGATGGCAGCGGGCTGTTATTCCGCGTCACCGCGCGTGGCTGGGGAAAACAGGCCGGCAGCGTGGTCACGCTGCAAAGCCATGTCCTGCTGGAGCCAGCGGGCGGGCAGGAGCGTCCGTGGCGGCGACTGTCATGGCGGCTACTGCCATGAGTCGGCGCAAACGGGGTTTCAGCCTGATCGAGCTATTGATGGCACTGGCCTTGCTATCGCTGCTGTTGGGGCTGGCGGTTCCGCTGATGCGCGGCCATGTGGTGAAGGTACGGCAGGCCGAGGCCCGGGTGGCCTTGTTGCGGGCCAGCCATTTCATGGCGCAATGGCGCAGCCAGCATGGTCGTTACACGCAGGGTTCGGGCCATTGGCCGCCATTGCCGGTCAGCGAAACCACGCATTACCAGCTGGCATTCGGCGCGCAGGATGGCAATGCCCGTGCCGACAGCTTCCAGCTCCGTGCTGTCCCCAAGCCGGATTACCTGTGGCTGGGGCCGGAAATACTGGTGCTGGATCAGGATGGCAACATCCGGCTGTGCGCCAACAATGCCGACGGGAAATTGCGCTGCCGGGTGGATTAGCCGGTCAGCCGTGAATACAAGAAAAAGCCCGCATGCGCGGGCTTTGGTGCTGCATTCCGGCTGTTAATGCGCGCCGCTGTCGGCCGCACCGCTGGAGGTGAACGGTGGTCGGGCAAACCATACCAGTGCAATCAGCGCGACAAACATGATGCCGAACAGCCAGAACACCTCGTTCACACCAATCAGCGAGCCCTGACGGGTAATCTGCATGGCGGTGTAGGCCTGTTGCTGGCTGGTGGACATGCCGGTGCTCTCCAGCAGGCGGAACCACAGCAGGCTGGCCTGATCGTACAGCGTCACATGCTGGGTGAGCTGGGCGTGGTGCAGGGCTTCGCGTCGGTCCCACAGCGTGGTGGTGATGGAGGTGCCGATACTGCCGGCCAGAATACGCAGGAAGTTGGACAGGCTGGAGGCGCTGGCAATCTGGTTCGGACGCAGGCCGGACAGGGTGATGGTGGTCAGCGGCATGAAGAAGCAGGCCACGCCGATGCCCTGGATGAACTGCGGCCACACCACGTAGGCAAAGTCCATTTCCGGGTTGAAGGTGCTGCGCCAGAAAAAGCAGGCGGCATAGACGCTGAAGCTGATGGTGACCAGCCAGCGCATGTCCAGCCGGTGCGCATTCTTGCCGATGATGGGCGACAGGAATACCGGCAGGATGCCGATGGGCGCAGCCGCGAGGCCTGCCCAGGTGGCGGTGTAGCCCATCTGGGTTTGCAGCATCAAGGGCAGTAGCACCACCGCGCCGAAATACAGCATGAAGCCCAGGCTGATGGCCACGGTGCCCACGGTGAAATTGCGTTTGGCAAACAGGGTTAGGTCGACAATGGGGTGTTCTTCACCCAGCTCCCAGATCACCAGATAGATCAGCGATACGGCCGAGACAATGGCCAGCACCACGATTTCGGTGGAGTTGAACCAGTCCAGCTCCTTGCCGCGGTCCAGCATCATCTGCAGCGCACCCACGCCCACCACCAGCAAGGCCAGGCCCAGCTTGTCGATGGGCAGGTTGATGATGTCGCTTTCCCGCTGCTTGAGGATTTTCCAGCTGATGAACGCAGCTGCCAGCCCCACCGGGACGTTGATGAAGAAAATCCAGCCCCAGTGCCAGTTGTCGCTGATCACCCCGCCCAGAATCGGGCCGAATACCGGGGCCACAATCACCGTCATCGCCCATAGCGCCAGCGCCAACCCCTTTTTGGCGGGTGGGTAGCAGGCCATCAGCAGGCTTTGCGACAGCGGAATCATCGGCCCGGCCACCGCGCCTTGCAGTACGCGGAACAGGATGAGCATTTCCAGGCTGTTGGCCATGCCGCACATCCAGGAGGTGAGCACGAACAGCAGGGTGGAAATGGTGAACAGCTTCACTTCGCCAATCTGCTTGGCCAGCCAGCCGGTCAGCGGTACGGCAATGGCGTTGGCCACGCCGAACGAGGTAATGACCCAGGTGCCCTGGCTGGTGGCCGCGCCCAGATTGCCGGAAATGGTGGGCAACGCGACGTTGGCAATGGTGGTGTCCAGCACTTGCATGAACACCGACATCGACAGCGCCAGCGTGATCCACACCAGGCGCGAGCCGGTCAGTGGTGGATGATTCATCAGGGAAAGTCCTCAAGACGGCAGCGGCAGCGGCATGACAGACGCCGCTGCTGCATGCCGGGAGTTACTGGGCGTTGGCAGCCAGCAGGCTGGCGACCAGATCGTCTGCCTGTTTCAGGTCCGGGGTGAGGGCGCGGGTTTCCTGCACCGGGTTGTCACGTGCGCTTTGCGCCAGCGTCGGGCCATCCTGCTTGCTGGTGTCCACCACGGCATCCACCGACAGGCCGACGCGCAGCGGGTGTTCCTTCAGCTGCTTCGGGTCCAGCTGGATGCGTACCGGCACACGCTGTACCACCTTGATCCAGTTGCCGGTGGCGTTCTGTGCCGGCAACAGCGAGAAGGCGCTGCCAGTACCGGCGGACAGGCCTTGCACCTTGCCGTGATAGCTCACCTTGCTGCCGTACACGTCGGCAGTCAGTTCCACATCCTGACCGATGCGGATCTTGGCCAGTTGCACTTCCTTGAAGTTGGCATCCACCCACACGCTGTCCAGCGGCACCACCACCATCAGCGGCGTACCGGTGGCCACGCGCTGGCCTACCTGCACATTGCGACGGGCCACATAGCCTGATACCGGCGCCTTCACCTCGGTACGCTGCAGGGCCAGCCAGGCTTCTTTCAGCTTGCTGGCTGCGCGTTGCACATTCGGCTGCTTGGCCAGCACATCCTTGCCCACCAGCGCATTGGTGGCCTTGGCCTGCTCGCGGGCGGCGTCCAGCGCGGCCTGGGCGGTTTTCACCGCATCACGGGCGTGGCCCAGTTCTTCGGCCGACATGGCGTCGGTACCGGCCAGGGTTTCGCGGCGCTTGAGGTCGGACTGGGCGCGGCCCAGCTCGGCTTCACGTTGTGCCACCTGGGCGGCCAGCTGCTGGGTGCTGGTCATCAACTGGCGGGTTTCGCGCACGGTTTGCACGAATTCATTGCGGGCGCGTTCAAACGCCAGCTTGGCATCGCTGTTGTCAAACGCCACCACGGTCTGGCCGCTGTTGACGCGGTCGGTGTCTTCGGCGCTGATCTTCACCACGGTACCTGCCACTTCCGGGGTCAGTTGTACCATGTGTCCGGCCACATAGGCGTCATCGGTGCTTTCCTGATGGCTGAGCACCAGTCCCCAATAGACACCGTAGCCGATGGCCAGCGCGGCAATCAGGCCGGTGGCAACAAAAAGGTTGCGTTTGCGGCTTTTCGCCGTCTCGATCTGCTTATCCATGATGGGTGTCCTTAGCGGGCTTGTTGGGTGGTTTCACTGGTGGCGAAGCCCCCGCCCAGTGCAGTGTTCAGATTGGCCCAGGCCATGCGGTTGGCGGCGGTGGCGTCGACCTTGCCGGCTTGCTGGTTCAGGTCGGCCTCTTCGGCCTGCAGCACGGCCAGCTTGTCCACCAGCCCGGCCTTGAAGCGCAGTACGGTGCTGTCGGATGCCTTGCGGCTCAGCTGGGTGGCCTGGTGGGCATCAGACAGCTGGCTGGCGGTTTTTTGCCAGGTGGACAGGCTGTCGGCGGCATCGCGCAGGGCAAACAGTACGGTCTGGTTGTAGTTTTCCACCGCGATGTCGTAGCGGGCGCGGGTGGAGGCCAGATTGGCCTGCAAGGCACCGGCAGTGAAGATGGGCAGGTGAATGGCCGGGGTGATGCCCACCACCTTGGAGCCGGCCTTGAACAGGTCACCCGTTTCCAGTGCCGACTGGCCGATGAAGGCCGACAGCGACACATTGGGGTAGAACTCGGCTTTGGCTGCCTTGACCGACGCATTCATCGCTTCCACGCGGGCGCGCTGGGCCACGATGTCCGGCCGCTGGCTGAGCATGTCCAGGGTGAGTGCGGCATCGGGCATGGCAGGGGCCGGTTTCAATGCCGGTGGCTGCAAGCCATCCAGGGCGTGCGGCGGCTGGCCGCTCAAGGCTGCCAGTGCATGACGGGCGTGGTCGGCCTGGTCGGCCAGTGCGCTGTCCTGCTGGCTCAGTTGCTTGAGGCGGATCTCTGCCTGACGCAGGCTGTCGCCCGGCAGCAGGCCGGCGTTGACACGGGCACGGGTCAGCGCCAGCTGGCTTTGTGCCAGTTGCTGGCGGGCCTTGAGCAGCCTGGCCTGGGCCGTAATGCGTTGCAGTTCGGTGTATTGCGCAATCACCGCCTGGGTCAGGGTCAGGCGCGCTTGCTGGGCTTCCAGCGCCACAGCCTGCTGATTGCCAATGGCAGCCTGCACGGCAGCGCGGTTCTTGCCCCAGAAGTCGATTTCCCAGCTGGCACCCAGCGACAGGGTGTAAACGTCGTAGTAGTTGCCGCCGATGGGGGCGGGCAGCAGGCCGTACAGCGAGTAGCGTTCGCGGTCGACGCTGGCATTGGCGGCCACTTGCAGGCCGTCCTTGCTTTCGGCCATGCCGATGGCACTGCGTGCCTCACGCAGGCGGGCATCCGCCACTTTCAGGCTGGGAGATTGTTGCAAAGCCGTCTTGATGAGCTGGTCCAGCTGCGGGTCGCCAGTTGCTGCCACCAGCCGGCCTGCACCTGGCTGCCTGCACGGGCAGGGTCCAGCTGCAGCTGGCTGGCCGTCAGCGGTGTGGCCGGGTTGTTTTCCTCGCCGAAGCTGGCGCAACCGCCCAGCATGGCGGTCAGCATCAACACGCCGGCAGTCTGCTGCCAATTGGGTTTATTCACCTTGTGGGTCTCCAGATTCCATCGTGATGCTTAGTGAAGTGATAGTCACGCACGTTATTATTTGGGCAAAAAACAGGGCGTCTGCCCTGCTTATCCACCCAGTTTGGCCAACAGCTTGCGCATCAGCTGTTCCATCAACTGCATTTCTTCCTGATCAAAGTCCTGCCACAGCGCGCGATGACTGGCGCGGGATACCGGCAGCAGTTTTTCCACCAGCTCCAGCCCGGTCGCGGTCAGTTCCAGGCCTATCTTGCGGCGGTCTTCCTCACAGGGAATCCGCGTGGCCCAGCCGTTGCGTACCAGTTCGTCCACGATGCGGGTGGCGTTGGTGCGCGAGGAATCCAGCGTGTCGCTGATGTCAGACGGAAACAAAGTCTGATGCGGGCAGGAGTACATGGCCAGCAAGGACATCCACAGCGATTCGTTCAGGCCGTATTCCTTCATGTCCTCATTCAGATGACAGGTCAGGCGCGGCAGGATGTGGTAGTACAACCGCGTAAGGATGACTTCCTGACGCGGCACACCGGGGAAGCGGGCTTCTATCCGGTCCACAGCCTGTTCCAGATGATGGAATGATTTGTTCATCCCGGCATTTTAGTAACACACGTTACTATTTTTCAAGTGATTATTTGTATCAAAGTAATTTCACTACCGCGCACTGTCGTGCAGACATGACAACGCAGGCAAGGGCCTGGCGTAGAGTGGGGTGCGCAGCAGGATGCGCGGTGCTGATGCGGTCAGTGTTGCAGCAAGGCCAATACCTTTTCCGGCGGACGGCCAAGCACGGCCATGGTGTCGCTGACGGCAATGGGGCGCTCGATCAGCATGGGGTTATCCACCATGGTTTCAATCAGCGAGTCCCGCTCCAGCGTGATGTCGTCCAGACAGAGGGTTTCGTATTCCTCTTCCTTGGTGCGTAGCAGGTCACGCGGTTCCAGCTGCAGCAGGGTGAGGATGTGGTCCAGCTCGGCTGCGGTGGGCGGGTGTTTCAGGTATTCGATGACTTCCACTTCGGCCCCGGCTTCTTGCAGCAGGGCCAGCGCCTCGCGCGATTTGGAGCAGCGCGGGTTGTGATACAGACGGATCATGGTGGGTCTCCCTTTTGGTTCTGGTGGGGTGGGATGAAGGGCTGCCACACCGGCCTGGCCGGGCAGTGACTTCCATCTTAGACAGAAAACTTTTTCTTTGTGTAGCGGCAATGACATCCGGTGTTGCCGCTTTTCTGCGCGGCGCATTCTCGCTCAGCAGGCGCACCGCGCCAAGGGTTTGGCTTTTGCCGGCGCCCGGCGGTAACATGTGCCGCCCCCTCCGCCCTTGATCGGATTTTCATGTCGCATTCCGCGCGCAGCCATTTTGGCTTGGCCATGTTGCTGGCGGCCCTGTCCACCCTCGGCCCCTTCTCGATTGATACTTTCCTGCCGGCCATGCAGGCCATTGGCCATTCGCTGTCGGCAACGCCCTTGCAGATGCAACAGGCGCTGACGGTTTATCTGCTGTGCTATGCGGTGATGATGCTGTGGCATGGTTCGATTTCCGACGCCGTCGGCCGTCGTCCGGTGGTGCTGGTCACCACCTTGCTGTTCAGTCTGGCTTCGCTGGGTTGTGCGCTGGCACCGTCGCTGGGCTGGTTGCTGCTGTGCCGTGGCTTGCAGGGTTTGTGTGGCGGCGCCGGGCTGGTGGTGGGGCGGGCCATCATCCGCGACAAGCTGGACGGTGCGGCGGCGCAGCGGCTGATGTCGCAGGTAACCATGCTGTTTTCCCTGTCCCCGGCCATTGCACCGGTGGTGGGGGGCTGGCTGTTCGGGGCTTTTGGCTGGCATTCCATTTTCGTGTTCATGGCGCTGATCGGCCTCGCGCTGTTCGTGATGAGCTGGTTTGCGCTGGATGAAACCCATCATGCCCACCTGCGTACCCCGCTGGCCTGGCGCTCCTTGCTGCGCAACTATCTGGAAGTGCTGGGCAAGCGCGATTTCCAGCTGCTGGCAGCGGCGGTGTCCTGCAATTTTGCCGGCTTCTTCCTGTACATTCCGTCGGCGCCGGTCTTCCTGATGCAGCATTTGCATTTGCGGCCGGACCAGTTCTTGTGGATGTTCGGCCCGGCGGTGTCCGGCATCATGTTCGGCGCATTTCTGTCCGGCAAGATGGCCGGGCGGCGCAGCGCGCGTGAAATCGTCACGCTGGGTTATGTGCTGATGTTTGTCGCTGCGGGGGCCAACCTGGCCTACAACCTGCTGGTGGCTGAGGCGGCCATGCCCTGGGCGGTATTGCCGCTGGCGCTGTACACCACCGGGATGTCGCTGGCCGCACCATCCATCACGCTCAACCTGATGGACCAGTTTCCGGCGCTGCGTGGCACGGTGTCGTCCTTGCAGGGCTTTTTGCAGACCATGCTGTCCAGCATCGTGGCCGGGGTGATTGCGCCGCTGGTCTGGGGCAGCACGCTCAGCCTGGCCTGTTGCATGGCCGTATTTCTGGTATTGGGCTGCCTGTTTCGCACCGCGTATCGCCGGCGGCTGGCGCGTTTGCCTGCCTGAGGCAGCTGTCGGCCTCAGGCCTGCTTGGTTGTGGAGCGACCCTGTTGTAAATTCTGCATACTGAGTAGGGTTTTTCCCGGATTTATCAATAATTTTCCCGGAGAGTGCCAGTTGGTGGATTGCGAAAGAGAATGATTCGCATATAAAATGCGAAAAATTATCATTCTCCTGCAGCCATCCGTAGCGACTTCCGCTGCCCGCTGCTTTGCATAAAGGGTAACTCATGCGCTCCACCATCAGCACCGTTTTGCTGGCTTCCGCCGCCCTGACCCTGAGCGCCGTGGCTGCGGCCAAGGAATATCCGATTGGCAAGCCGGCCATCAAGAACGGCATGGAAATCGGTGCGGTTTACCTGCAACCCACCAAGATGGAACCGGAAGGCATGATGCGCAAGGCGGAAGAGTCCGACGTGCATCTGGAAGCCGACATCCATGCAGTGAAGAACAATCCCAACGGTTTTGAAGAAGGTGCCTGGATGCCTTACCTGATGGTCAAGTACGAGCTGACCAAGGTGGGTGGCAAGGGCAGCATCAAGGGCGACATGATGCCGATGGTGGCCAATGATGGCCCGCACTACGGCGATAACGTGAAACTGCAAGGCCCGGGCAAGTACAAGTTGAAGCTGACCATCCTGCCGCCGTCGGAAAACCCGCACGCCCACTTTGGCCGCCATGTGGACAAGGAAACCGGCGTGGGCCCGTGGTACAAGCCGTTTGAGGTGAACTACGAATTTACCTATGCGGGCATCGGCAAGAAGGGTGGCTACTAAGCCGCAGCCTGAACAGGCATGGCGCGAATGAGAATCTAAACGCAAACCATTCCTGTTGGAGTATCATAAGAAACAGCGCTACTTGCTTTAAGTTGGCGCTGTTTTTCATTCAGAGGTTGCACATGAAAGTTGCGATGTTTCTGGCGGCAGCTCTGCTGTCGATGACGGCACTGGCCGATGACATGCCCACGTTCAAGCTGGAGTTGAAGGACGGTGTGGTCAAGCCCGCCCGCCTGCAAGTGCCGGTCAATACCAAGTTCCGTCTGGAAGTGAGCAATACCGGCAAGACGCCGGCTGAATTCGAAAGCACCCAGCTGCGCAAGGAAAAGGTGCTGGCACCGGGCGTAACGTCCTCGGTGATCATCCTGCCGCTGAGCGCTGGCGAGTACAAATTCTTTGACGATTTCCATACGGCTACCGGACAAGGCGTGATTGTCGCCAAGTAAGCCGACTGGTTTGAGAGGACGCAAGTAATGGGTCAGGTGCTGTTCATTGTCTGGCGCGAAAGCGTGGAAGCCTTGCTGGTGGTGGGTATCCTGAATGCCTGGATGAACCAGAACCCGCAAGGCCGTGCCGGGAAACCCTATCTGTGGGGTGGGGTGGCGCTGGGGATTGCGCTGGCGGTATTGCTGGCGGTGGCGCTGTTTTCTGCCAGCACCCTGATGGCTGGCTCGCAGGATGTGTTCCAGACCGTCATGGAGTTCATGGCTTCCGGCCTGATCGTGCAGATGGTGTTGTGGATGCGCGAGCATGGCCGCACGTTGAAAAAAGAGCTGGAATCCGGTCTGGCCGATAATGCCAGCACTGCCAACTGGTGGGGTGTCACCACGCTGGTGGCCATTGCCGTAGCCCGCGAGGGCAGCGAAACCGTGGTGTTCCTGTACGGCATGCTGGGCAGTGCCGACGGCCAGACACTGCTGCACATGAGTGGCGCGGCCTTGATGGGCCTGGCGCTGGCTTTCCTCACCTTTTATGTATTGCAGCTGGGCGGCAAGGTGTTGTCCTGGCGCCTGTTCTTCCGCGTGACTGAAATCATGCTGCTGCTGCTGGGGGCGTCCTTGTTCCTGGCCGGGGTGGAAAAGCTGATTTCCATGGAAATCCTGCCTGCGCTGATCGACCCGCTGTGGGACAGCTCGGCGCTGCTGGATGACGCGACACCCGCTGGTGGCGTGGTTGCGTCGCTCACCGGCTATCGTGCCCACCCGGCACTGATGAGCCTGCTGGCTTATCTGGCGTTCTGGGCGGGAGTGTCCGGCCTGTTCTTCTGGCGCAAGCGTCGTCAGTCCGCATGAAACCGCAGTCCGATCACCGCCGCCGGCCCGAACTGGTGCGCACCGTGTCTGGCGGATGTGGCAGCCATGCGCCCTTGGGGCATGGCCGGCTGGCCGTGGTGGGCAACTGGCTGCGCGACCACGCAGCCACCCTGCGCCTGTTGCAGTGGCTGGTGGTGCTGGTGTATGCCGCGCTGCTGATCATCCCCGCCTGTCTGCCGCTGCCGGATGACAGTGCCCGCATCGTCAACAACCTCACCATCTTTGCCCAGTTTGTGTTCTGGGGCATCTGGTGGCCCTTCGTGCTGCTGTCCATGGTGCTGTTTGGCCGACTGTGGTGCGGCGTGCTCTGCCCGGAAGGCGCGCTCAGCGAATGGGCGGCCAAGAAGGGCTTGGGCCGGCCGATTCCACGCTGGATGCGCTGGGACGGCTGGCCTTTTGTCGCCTTTGCCCTCACCACCCTGTATGGCCAGCTGGTGAGTGTTTACCAGTATCCCAAGGCGGCGTTGCTGGTGCTGGGCGGCTCCACCGTGGCGGCCATCGCCATCGGTCTGGTGTATACCCGCGGCAAGCGCGCCTGGTGTCGCCATCTGTGCCCGGTGAACGGGGTGTTTGCCTTGCTCTCCAAACTGGCACCCATGCATTACAAGGTGGATGAGCAGCGTTGGCAGGAATCCACCCGCCAGTCCGGCGTCATCCGCATCCAGGCGGTGGACTGCGCCCCCCTGCAGCCGCTACGCCATATGCAGGGCGGCAGTGGCTGTCATATGTGCGGCCGTTGCAGCGGTCACCGCGATGCCATCAGTCTGAGCCTGCGCTCTCCTGCTGAAGAAGTAGTGAAGGTGGCAGCCAAAGAGGCCAGTGCATGGCAGACGCTGTTGATTGTCTACGGCCTGCTGGGCATTGCCATGGGCGGTTTTCACTGGACGGCCAGCCCCTGGTTTGTCGACATGAAGCAGGCCGCCGCCGAATGGCTGGTGGACCACGACATCATGTGGCCGCTGGACACCAATGCGCCGTGGTGGCTGCTTACCCACTATCCGGACCACAACGACGTGTTTTCCTGGCTGGATGGCATGGCCATCATCGCCTACATGCTGGGTACCGCACTGGTGCTGGGCAGTGGCCTGTTGCTGGCGCTGGCCTGTGCGGTGCGTGTCGCCGGAGCATGGCGCAGCCAGCGTCTGCATCATCTGGCGCAAAGCCTGATCCCGCTGGCCGGTATCGGTGTGTTCCTGGGGCTATCGGCGCTGACCGTCACCCTGCTCAAGGCCGAGGGTATTGCCACCGGCTGGGCCAATGATTTGCGTCTGGGCCTGCTGCTGCTGGCCAATGTCTGGTCGCTATGGCTGGCCACCGGCATCGTGCGGCAATGGCAGGCTGGCTGGCGCAGCGTGCCGGTACTGGCCTGCCTGCTGGCCGGCATGGCGCTGGTGGATGCCGCCTGGGGCTTCATGTTCTGGTGGTGGTAAAACGGCAGACTTTGCAAGCAAACAGGGCGGTTTTACCGCCCTGTTTTGCGTCCGGATTCAGGCTGCCGCCTGAACCAGCACCGGTTGCAACACGCGGATGACTTCCTGCGGGTCGATGCCGATCAGGAAACCGCGCTTGCCACCGTTGATATAGATGCGGGGCAGCTGGGCAATGCTGCTTTCCATATACACCGGCATCGGGTGGCGGGTGCCAAACGGGCTGGTGCCGCCCACCTGATAGCCGCTGTGCTTGTCGGCCGTTTTCGGGTCGCAGGGGTTGATCTTCTTCACGCCAATCTGCTTGGCCAGCATGCCGGTGCCCACTTCGCGGTCGCCATGCATCAGCACGATCAGCGGGTGTTTCTGTTCGTCTTCCATGATCAGGGTCTTCACCACGCAGTGCTCGTCCACGCCCAGTTCGCGTGCCGACACCGTGGTGCCACCCTTGTCCTCGTATTTGTACAGGTGCTCGCTGTATTCCACCTTGTGCTCGCGCAGTATGCGAATGGCCTGGGTGACCGGCGTTTTTTCCTTGGACATATCCGTCTATCCGTTTACGGCAAAACGGCTACTTTAGTGGCTGTGGCGGTCAACTGCAAACCGCCTGCCTGATGAATTCAAGCCTTATGCCTCAGCTTGCGCAGCAGCCGCCAGCCCAGCAACACGGCCAGCACACTGGCGTAGAGCATGGGCTGGGTGAGGTCTTTCTTCACCAGCCACCAGTAGTGCAGTACGCCCAGCAGCGCCACCGGGTAAACCAGCTGGTGCAGCTTGCCCCAATTGCGTTTCAGCCGGCGCATCCAGCCCTGGGTGGAGGTGATGGCCAGCGGCGTCATCAGCAGCATGGCGGCAAAGCCCACGGTGATGAAGGGACGCTTGGCGATGTCGTGCAGCATGCCGGGCCAGTCAAAAAACTGGTCCAGCCACACATAGGTGGTTAAGTGCAGGCAGCCGTAAAAGAAGGCATACAGGCCCAGCATGCGGCGCAGACGCAGCGGCCAGCTCCAGCCGGATAGCTGGCGCAAGGGGCTGATGGCCAGGGTGATCAGCAGGAAGCTCAGCGTCCAGGTGCCGGTGGAGCGGGTGATGAACTCCACCGGGTTGACGGCAGCGCCGGACAGCACAATCCACGCCGCGCGGGCCAGTGGCAGCAGGCAGAGCACAAAGACCGCAATCTTCAGCCAGTTGAAGCGGGCAGGCTGGCGGGCGGCAGCAGGGTTTTTCATGCGCAGGGTCGTCATGTCAGAAGTTCTTGCGCAGGTCCATGCCACGGTACAGGCCGGCCACCTGATCGCCATAGCCGTTGAACATCAGCGTCTTGCGCTTGAGGAATTCGCCAATGCGCCGCTCGCTGGCCTGGCTCCAGCGCGGGTGGTCCACTTCCGGGTTCACATTGGAATAGAAGCCGTACTCGTGGGCATTGGCCATATTCCAGCTGGTGGCGGGCATTTGCTCTTGCAGATGGATGCGCACGATGGACTTGATGCTCTTGAAACCGTATTTCCACGGCACCACCAGCCGGATGGGCGCGCCGTTCTGGTTGGGCAGCACATCGTTGTACAGGCCGACAGCCAGGATGGTGAGTGGATGCATGGCTTCATCCATGCGCAGGCCCTCGCGGTAAGGCCAGTCCAGTACGCGGCTGCGCTGACCGGGCATCTCGGACGGGCGTTGCAGGGTTTCGAAGGCCACGTATTTGGCGCGCGAGTTGGGGGCGACTTGTTTGAGCAGGCTGGAGAGCGGAAAGCCTATCCACGGAATCACCATGCTCCAGCCTTCCACGCAGCGCAGGCGGTAAATGCGTTCTTCCAGCGGCTGCTTCAGCAGTTCTTCGATGCCAAAACTGCGCGGCTTGCCCACTTCACCGTCCACTACCACATTCCACGGCCGGGTTTTCAAGGACCCGGCGTACATGGCCGGTTCGCTCTTGTCGGTGCCGAACTCGTAGTAGTTGTTGTAGCTGCTGATGTCTTTCAGGCTGTTGGGCTTGTCGCTGGTGGACAGCGGGCTTTTCTTGCTGGCCAGTGCGGCCAGGGTTTCACCGGACAGCAGCAGGCCGGCACTACCCAGCATGAACTGGCGGCGGTTGAAATACACGCCTTCGGGGGTGATTTCCGAAGGCTGGATGTCGGCGGGTTTCTTGATGAGCATGATGGTTTCTCCAGTGCTGTGCTTCTTTGTCGCAGCAACAGGGATAATCTGACATGCAATCTTTACGATTGTTCTGGCTGGTGTGATAGCCAATGGCTAATTTGTGTTAAGCCGCGGGTCCTTAAGGGAAGGAAGCTGCGCTCAGGCCGCCAGTGCCGACCAGCATCGCCCCAGCGCGCTACCCTGGCCACCATCGCGCGCCAGCAACTGGCCAATGGCTTGCAGGGCAGTCCAGCGCGGGCCACACCAGTCCGGCGCAATCAGGGTTGGGGCCTGCGCGGTAGCGGAAATGCGATGGAACACCACCTCCGGCGGGGTATGACGAATCAGGGACGCTGCCAGGTGGGCGTAATCGTCCAGCGCCATGGCAGAGACTTCACCACGCTGGTGCTGGGCGGCCATGCGGCTGCCACGCACAATCATCAGCGGATGCAGCTTCAGTCCCTGTACACCGATTTCCAGCACGGTTTCCAGCGTGGCATGCACATCGGCGGCATCTTCACCGGGCAGACCGGCAATCAGGTGGGTACAGACCTTGAGCCCATGCTGCTGGGCGCGGCGCACAGCATCGCGGTAATCGGCCAGGGTGTGGCCGCGCAGGATGCGGCGCTGGGTGTGGTCATGCGCAGTCTGCAAGCCCAGCTCCAGCCACACTTCCTTGCCAGTGGCCTGGTAGGACGCGAGCAGTTCCAGCGCGCTGTCCGGCACGCAGTCCGGCCGGGTGCCCACGCACAGGCCCACCACATCGGCGCTGGCCGTGGCCTCGTCATACAGCTCTCGCAGGCGGCTGACTTCGGCGTAGGTGCTGGTGTAAGCCTGAAAATAGGCCAGATAACGGCGCGCACGGTCGGTTTTGTCCTTTTCGCGGGCAATCTGGCCGCTGATGGACAGTTCGGCGGCATCGCGGCCAAAGCTTTTGACATTGCAGAAGGTGCAGCCACCACGGCCCAGCGTGCCGTCGCGGTTGGGGCAGGTAAAGTCGCCGGCCAGTGACAGCTTGTGTACGGCCTGGCCGTGGCGGCGCTTGAGATAGTGACCGAAGGTATGCAGGTGAGCGGTAAGGTCCATGGGGCAGAACGACAGCGTGCGGCAGAAAAGCGCATAGCCTAGGCCGTTTGCCCTTGCCGGACCCTGTGCCACATCAAGGCTTGGGCTCAGAGCTGGTGAAAACCCAGCCAGTACAGCAGCACGAAGATGGCTGATGCCGCCAGCAGGGCGGTGGCCAGCGTGGTGATGAATTCGCGCAGGCTGGCCCGCTGACGCCGGTCCAGCAGCCAGCGTGCGATGGCGTACAGCACGGCAAACAGCAGCAACAGGCGGAACAGGCGACCGATCATGGCAGGGACGGGGTAAGAAAACCGGGCCGATTATGCGGTGCATGCGAAACGGTAGCAAGCAAGGCTATGGATATAATCGGCCAGACAGGCGATGATAGCAGCCGTAGCCTACAGGAGGCTCCGCACCGAGAATGGCCAGCAAGGCCGCCGGCGGGGCAATAATCAATAGAGGCCTTTTTTGTTATGTCTGATCTGACAAGGTCCGTCGGCATCGTACAGGCGCAGACAGCGGTATTCGATACCCCGCTGCAGCTGGCCAGCGGTGCCGTACTGCCTGATTACCAGCTGTGTTTTGAAACCTATGGCACGCTCAATGCCGCGCGCAGCAATGCCATCCTGATCTGCCATGCGCTGTCCGGCCACCATCATGTGGCGGGGCGTTACACGCCGGAAGATAAGGCGGCAGGCTGGTGGGACAATATGGTGGGCCCGGGCAAACCCATCGATACCGACCGCTTTTTTGTGGTGGGCCTGAACAATCTGGGTGGCTGCCACGGCAGCACCGGCCCGTCCTCCATCAACCCGGCCACCGGCCAGCCCTGGGGGTCTTCCTTCCCGGTGGTGACGGTGCCGGACTGGGTGCGTTCGCAAGCGCGACTGGCCGACCGGCTGGGCATAGACCGCTGGGCCGCCATCATCGGTGGCAGCCTGGGCGGCATGCAGACCCTGCAATGGAGCATCGATTACCCGGAACGGGTGGCACATGCGCTAGTGATTGCGTCTGCACCCAAGCTGTCGGCACAGAACATTGCCTTCAACGACGTGGCCCGTCAGGCCATCCTTACCGACCCGGATTTCCACGGTGGCGACTACTACGCCCACGATGCCATTCCGCGTCGCGGCCTGCGGCTGGCGCGCATGCTGGGCCATATCACCTATCTGTCCGATGACGGCATGGGCGAGAAATTCGGCCGCATGCTCAAATGCGGTGATTACCAGTTTGGTTACGAGGTGGAATTCGAAATCGAATCCTACCTGCGTTATCAGGGCGACAAGTTCTCTGATTATTTCGACGCCAATACCTATCTGCTGATGACCAAGGCACTGGATTACTTCGACCCGGCCAAGGACCTGAACGACGACCTGGTGGCGGCGCTGAAAAAAGCCAGCGCCCGTTTCATGGTGGCCAGCTTTACCTCGGACTGGCGTTTCTCGCCGGAACGCTCGCGCGAAATCGTCAAGGCACTGGTGGCGGCAGACAAGGAAGTGGTGTACGGCGAAATCGAATCGGTACACGGCCATGATGCCTTCCTGATGCTGGACGAGCCCTATGTCAACCTGATGCGTGCCTATCTGAACCGTGTGGCCGAGGAGGTGAACGCATGAGCGCTGCCAACACTTTGCGGGCCGACCTGCAACTGATTGCCGACTGGGTGGCCCCTGCCAGCCGGGTGCTGGACCTGGGCTGCGGCGACGGTGCGCTGCTGTCCTGGCTGAACCGCCACAAGGCGGTACGTGGTTATGGCGTGGACTTTGACGTCAACAATGTGGTGCGCTGTGTGCAAGCCGGCGTCAACGCCATCCAGGGCAACCTGGAAACCGGTCTGGCCGAGTTTGAAGACCAGCGTTTCGACCATGTGGTGTTGTCGCAAACCATTCAGGCCATGCACAATACCGAGCAGATTCTGGTGGAAATGCTGCGGGTGGGCCGCGAGGCCATCGTCACCTTCCCCAATTTCGGCTACTGGGAAAACCGCTGGCAGATCCTGCAAGGTCATATGCCGGTGTCGGAAACCATCCCTTACCAGTGGTACAACACGCCGAACATCCATTGGTGCATGCTGGGGGATTTCGAAGCGCTGTGCGCCAAAAACGGCATCCGCGTGCTGGAGCGGGTGGTGATGAACGAAGCCAAGCGCATTCATTTCCTGCCCAATCTGCGCGGCAGCCTGGCGTTCTACCGGGTTGCCCGGCAAACGGCCTGATGATTGATGACTAACAAAGGCGGCTGCTGGCCGCCTTTTTGCATTGGCGGCCCATGCCGCAAGGATACATGACGCATTATTCCGTACATTGGCGCGAGGCCATCTGGTCGCGCCGCATGCTGATCTGCATTGCCACCGGCTTCAGCTCCGGTCTGCCGCTGTATATGCTGATCAATCTGCTGCCAGCCTGGCTGCGCAGCGAAGGAGTGAATCTCAAGGCCATCGGCCTGTTTGCCCTGATCGGCCTGCCCTATACCTGGAAATTCCTGTGGTCGCCGCTGCTGGACCGCTTTGTCCCGCCATTGTTGGGGCGGCGCCGTGGCTGGATGCTGCTCAGCCAACTGGCCTTGCTCATCAGCATGGCCCTGTTCGGTCTGTTCAATCCACAGCTGCAATTACAGCAGATTGCCGCACTGGCGGTGGTGGTGGCGTTTTTCTCGGCCAGTCAGGATATCGTGCTGGACGCTTATCGCCGCGAGCTGCTGCCCGAAGCCGAGCTGGGGCTGGGCAACTCGGTGCATATCAATGCCTACCGACTGGCCGGCCTGGTGCCCGGTGCCCTGTCGCTGATTCTGGCCGATCACACCAGTTGGGCCAATGTGTTCGTCATCACTGCGCTGTTCATGCTGCCGGGGCTGCTCATGACCCTGCTGGTGTCCGAGCCCAGACTGGCTGGTACACCGCCCAAAACCCTGCGTGAAGCCGTGGTGGAGCCGTTTCATGAGTTCATCCACCGCCAGGGCTGGCACAGCGCCGCCACCATTCTGGGTTTCATCTTCCTGTACAAGCTGGGCGACAGCATGGCCACCGCACTGGCTACGCCGTTTTACCTGGACATGGGCTTTGCCAAATCGGATATCGGCCTGGTGGCCAAAAACGCCGGGCTGTGGCCGGCGGTGATTGGTGGATTGCTTGGCGGAGTGTGGATGCTCAAACTGGGCATCAACCGCGCCCTGTGGCTGTTTGGCGTGGTGCAGGTATTGTCGATTCTGGGCTTCGCCTGGCTGGCCAGCTATGGCCATTTTCAGCAGATTGGCCCTACCCAGCTGGCTCAGCTGGCGCTGGTGATCGGTTTTGAAGCGCTGGGCGTGGGCCTGGGCACGGCGGCTTTTGTGGCCTTCATCGCCCGTACCACCCATCCGGCTTATACCGCCACCCAGTTTGCCCTGTTTACCAGCCTGTCGGCGGTGCCACGCACCTTCGCCAACGCGGCGACCGGCTATATTGTGAATGATCTGGGCTGGATGGGTTTTTTCCTGCTGTGCACCCTGCTGGCCTTGCCAGGCATGTTGTTGCTGCTGAAAGTGGCCCCGTGGCACGGGGATGATCAGAACGGAGAGACTGCATGAAGGCAACTGTTATCCTGTTGAGTCTGCTCAGCCTGCCAGTGCTGGCTGCGCCGGGGCCGGAAGCCATGCCGGAACCAGCCGTGCCAGCCGCAGGCAATACCGTGGTTTTGCAAAAGGTGGATTACCAATGCGCGGCCCAGCGCGTGGTCAGCGTGGAATATCCGCAGGCAGAAGTGGAGGACGTGGTGCCCATCCGCATCAGCTGGCATGGTCGCCATTACCGGCTGGTACGGGTCAGCAGTGCCAGTGGCGCACGCTATGCCAGCCAGCAGCTGGTGTGGTGGAACAAGGGCGAGCAGGCGGTATTGCTGACTCGCGGCGGGCGCACGCTGGCACGGGATTGCCAGCCGCTGCTAACCGCTACCATAGCACCGGTCCTTACCCCGGCAGCACCATGAAAAAAACCGGCCATCAAGGCCGGTTTTGCTTTGTGCTGCATGACTCAGGCTTTTTTACGGTGCAGGTCGGGTAGCAAGACGGTGATGATGCCCAGCAGCGGCAGGTAGGCGCACAGCTGGTACACGGTTTCGATGCCGTAGTGGTCGGCCACCTTGCCCAGTACCGCAGCGCCAATGCCGCCAATACCGAAGGCAAAGCCGAAGAACAGCCCGGACACCATGCCCACCTTGCCCGGCACCAGCTCCTGCGCATAGACCAGGATGGCGGAGAAGGCCGAAGCCAGGATGAAGCCGATGATGAAGGACAGCACGCTGGTCCAGAACAGGTCCACATGCGGCAGCGCCAGGGTAAACGGTGCCACACCCAGAATCGAGAACCAGATCACCCGCTTGCGGCCAATGGCATCGCCAATCGGTCCGCCCAGCACGGTACCGGCAGCCACGGCAAACAGGAAGATGAACAGATGCAGCTGTGCTGCCTGCACGCCCAGCCCGAAATGCTGCATCAGGTAGAAGGTGAAATAACTGGTGATGCTGGTGAGGTAGAAATACTTGGAGAACACCAACAGCACCAGCACACCCAGCGTAAACGCTGTGCGCTGCGGTGACAGCCCGGTGGCCACGATGGCCTTGTGTGCCTTGGTGGTGCGTTGCTGGTGGGCATACCAGTTACCAATGCGCCACAGCACCAGCATGCCCAGCAAGGCCGCCAGCGAAAACCACGCCAGGCTGGGCTGACCATAGGGAAACACCACCAGCGCGGCCAGCAAGGGGCCGGTGGCGGTGCCGGCATTGCCGCCCACCTGAAACAGCGATTGCGCCAGGCCGTGGCGACCACCGGATGCCATGCGCGCCACGCGCGAGGATTCCGGATGGAAAATGGACGAGCCGGTGCCTACCAGCGCGGCGGCCATCAGCAACACCGGATAGCTGGACGCCACCGACAGCAGCAACAGGCCGCACAAGGTGGAACCCATGCCGAAAACCAGCGAATAAGGCAGTGGCCGCTTGTCGGTGTAGATGCCGACCAATGGTTGCAGTAGTGAGGCGGTGCACTGGTAAACCAGCGTCATCAGGCCGATCTGGGCAAAGCTCAGATGAAAGCCGCCCTTCAGTACCGGGTAGATGGCCAGAATCAGCGACTGCAACATGTCGTTGAGGAAATGGGTAAAACTGATGGCACCCAAAACCCGGAAGCGGGTGTCCTGCGGCGGTGCCATGCTCTGGCTGGCGCTTGTCATGATGATGTCGTCTTGTGGTGGTGGGTTCATCATGCTATCAAGGGCTATCCCTGCCCGTCTTGCGCATTCGGGGCAATCATCTGCGAGAAAATGACAGTCATGAATGATTATCAACATCTGCACCAGTACGACACCGGTATCGCCCCGGTCGTGGCCAAGGCGCGTGATTACCCGGCGGGTGAAGACACGCCGCGCCATGCCCACCCCACGGCACAACTCTTGTATGCGGTGGAAGGCGTGATGGTGGTGAGTACGGCGCTGGGGCAGTGGATCGTGCCGCCTACCCGTGGCATCTGGCTGCCAATCGACACCTGGCACCAGGTGCGGATGATCAGCGCAGTGCGCATGCGCACGGTGTATGTGCGCAAGGATAGTCTGGAAGGCTTGCCGCAGGAGTGCCGGGTGCTGGCCATTTCGCCCTTGCTGCGCGAGCTGATTCTGGCGGCGATGAGCATCGCCGTACCGTACCCGCCGGATTCACGCGATGAGCGGCTGATGAAGCTGCTGCTGGACGAGATCCGCAGCCTGCCCACGCTGGCTTTGTCCCTGCCTCGGCCGCAAAGCCCGGCCTTGCAGGGCTTGTGTGATGTATTGCTGGCCGAGCCGGCGGATGCCCGTTCGGTGGAGGAGTGGGCCACACAGCTGGCGATGGACCCGCGCACCTTGCAGCGGCGTTTCAGCCGGGAAACCGGCTTGTCACTGGGGCAGTGGCGGCGGCAGGCACGGCTGATTGCCGCGCTGGAAAAGCTGGCCTGCGGGGCCAGTGTGCTGGAAGTGGCACTGGATCTGGGTTATGCCAGCCCCAGTGCCTTTGCCACCATGTTCAAGCGCGAGCTGGGGGTGTCACCCAGCAGCTTCTATGCGCCGCTGCCGGATGATGATTACTCGGTGACAGGCGGCTAGGGCAGGGCGCGGCGCAGCGCGTCCAGCTGGGTGAGGCTTTCGTCCAGAATCAGCAATTGCAGCATCTGTTCGGCCAGCGCTTCCTTGCCACCCCGGTAGGCCTGGGCAAAGGCGTCCACGGCGGTGGCGTCCAGCAAGTTGTCGGTCTGGCGGCTCAGCCGGCTGCCAAGGCCGGCAAAACGCTCGGCCAGACTGGTTTTCAGCCAGCCGGAAAGCGGCGGGTTGAAGCCGCGTTTCTTGCGCTGGAAAAAGTCGGCGGGCAGGGCCGGGTGCATGGCACGGCGGAAAATCAGCTTGGCCGGCTGGGTGTAGCGCTCGGCATCGCTTGTTGCCAGCAGATGCTGGTACAAGCCGTGGTCCAGCAGCGGGGCGCGGCCTTCCAGCCCGTGCGCCATGGTGCACAGGTCCGACTTTTGCAGGATGTAGTCGGGCAGGTAATTGGCAAAGTCGATGGCCAGCAGGCTTTGCAGGCCGGGGACGGCATCACTGGCTTCCGGGCCGATGTCGTCCGGTGCGCGCCAGTAGCTGAGTTGTTGCAGCTCACGTCCGCCTTGCAGGTAGCGGCGCTGGCCCGGTGTCATGCCGGAAAAACGCAGCGAATAGGCCTCCGTCCAGCTCATCGCCAGTTCGGTGCCCAGCTTGCCCTGTTTGCCGTCCAGTGAAGGACGGATGCCCAGCGGCAGTTGCAGGTGACGACGCCAGCGGGTGCGCAGATGCTTGTTCATGCGTTTGTAGCCGGCCAGCAGCTCGTCGCCGCCGTCGCCCACCAGCACCACTTTCACGTGCTTGCTGACTTCCCGTGCCAGATACCAGGTCGGGAAGCTGGACGGGTCGGCAAAGGGCTGGTCCAGATCAGCCACAATGCGCGAGAAATCCGCCGCCAGGTTTTCTGGCATGTCGATGCGGATATTGCTCAGCCCCATGCGCTGGGCGGAATCTGCCGCGTCGATTGATTCATCCAGCGTGCTGCCGGGAAAGGCCGCGGTAAAGGTGGAAAACTGCTGATAGCCCTGGGTGGCCAGTCGGCTGGCAATCAGGGTGGAGTCAATGCCGCCGGACAGCAGCACGCCCAGCGGGCGGTCGGCCACGGTACGCATGGCTACGGCATGGTCCAGCTCCGGCAGCCAGTCGCCAGCCGTGGCTTGCGGTTGCCAGTAACGGCGTTTCTTCAATTGACGACTGGCAAGGTCGAACTCCAGGCAATAGCCGTTTTCCAGCCGCTGGATGTTTTCGAATACGGTGGCCGGTGCCGGGATGTAACGGTGCGCCAGATAGGCGTCGATGGCGGCTGGGCTGAACTGGCGGGCAGGCAGGGGCAGGAAGGGCAGCACCGAGCGCACCAGCGAGCCGAACGCCAGATTGCCATCCAGCAGCGCATACAGCAGCGGTTTTTCGCCCATGCGGTCGCGTGCCAGATGCACCTTGCCCTGGCGCAGGTCGAGAATGGCAAAGGCAAACATGCCGCGCAGGCGCGTCAGCAAGCCGTCAATGCCCCAGGCTTCGTAGGCCCGCAGGATGAATTCGGTATCGGAATGGGTGCGGAACACTACGCCAGCCTGTTCCAGCTCGCGTTTGCCGTCTTCCCAGTCGTACACCTCGCCGTTGTAGCAGATCCACAGCTGGCCATCGTCGTTGCGCATCGGCTGGTCGGCCTCGGGGCGCGGGTCGATGATGGACAGCCGCGCATGCAGCAAGGCGTTGTGGATATTGTCCGCTCCTGCCTGTCCTCCTTGCGCATCCAGCCGTAGCTGGTGGGCGGCATCCGGGCCGCGGCGGGCCAGCTCCAGCAGCATGGCATCGGCGGTGGCCGCTGCCACCGGTTGTCGGGAGAAGAAACCTGCGATTCCGCACATAGTAAAGATGATCCTGATCCTGACCGCGGCACCGGGCTGGCGGTCAGTCGTCGCAAAAATGGAAAACCGGCTGCTTGCGCCGGGTTCAGCGCAGCGCCGGTATCAAGCAGACAGCCTGCTGTCTGGCTTGTGGTTTACTGCTGCGTGTTATGCAAACGCAGCGCGGCCTCGGCCAGGCGTTTGCCCTGGGCCAGCGCCAGCTTGCGTTCGTCTTCGGACAGCGGCCGGTCGTTCTTGACCCCCGCCACATGGCTGACACCATAAGGGGTACCGCCGGTCTGGGTGGCTGCCAGCGCTGCTTCGGCATAGGGCAGGCCGACAATCAGCATGCCGTGGTGCAAGAGCGGCAGCATCATGCTCAGCAAGGTGGATTCCTGCCCGCCGTGCATGGACGAGGAGCTGGTAAACACGCATCCGGGCTTGCCGGCCAGCGCGCCCGCCAGCCATTCGCCACTGGTGCTGTCGATAAAGTACTTCATGGCCGCCGCCATATTGCCAAAGCGGGTGGGGCTGCCCAGCGCCAGGCCAATGCATTCGGCCAGATCGCTTTTTTCCACATAGGGTGCGCCCTGTGCCGGAATGGCCGGTTCACTGGCTTCGCACACGGTGGATACCTTGGGCACGGTACGCAGCCGTGCCTGGCAGCCGGGCACACTTTCGATGCCACGGGCAATCAGTCGGGCCAGTTCGGCAGTGGCACCATGCTGGCTGTAATAGAGAACAAGAATGTCTTGCACGGCAATATCCGGTTAAGGGCCACGTTCAGTGGCGGTAACAGGCTGCATGATACCAGCTTCCAATCGTTAATTTGTGTGAAGACGGTGTACATGGCATTACGTTGACCAAGAACCGGCCTGCATGGACTTGGCCTTGGGCAGGGCCTGTCTTGTGGCTGTCACTTGCCAGCGGCGAAAGGCTGCATTACCTTGCCGCAGATGAAACTGCCGCATAAATACGCTACTCAGGCAGGCTTTGTCGGTTTTCTGGTCAGACGCATGGGCAGCCATCGTGTGATGCAGGTGGCCGGCAGCCTGACTTTCACCACACTGCTGGCGCTGGTGCCGCTGTTCACCATCGCGCTGACGGTGATATCCGCTTTCCCGGTGTTTTCCGATTACAGCACGCGTTTCAAGGTGATGCTGCTGTCCACCCTGGTGCCGGAATTCGCCGGCAAGGTGATATCCGTCTACATGCGCCAGTTTGCCGACAATGCGGAAAAACTGACCGCAGCCGGCATCGTGATGCTGGGCGTGACGGCCTTGATGCTGATGTCCACCATCGAGCGCACCTTCAATGCCATCTGGAGCGTGCGCCGTGGCCGCCCCTGGCTGCAGCAGAGCATGGTGTACTGGACGGTGCTGACGCTGGGCCCGCTGGTGCTGGGGGGCGGCCTGTTGTCCTGGCGCTGGCTGCTCAAGTTCACCCGCTTTGAAAAGACCATGCCGCTGTTGGCCAGTACGGTCGAGGCGGGCGGCACCATTTTGCTGACCGGCATTGTCTTGTCGCTGCTGTACCGCATTGTGCCCAACCGCTTTGTCCCGATCCGTCATGCCGTGCTGGGCGCGATGATTACCGCGGTGTTGCTGGAACTGACCAAGCTGCTGTTTGGCTACTACATCGGACAGGTCGCCAATTACCAGCTGGTGTATGGCGCTTTTGCCAGCATTCCGATTTTCCTGCTGTGGGTGTACTGCCTGTGGATGGTGGTGCTGGCCGGTGCGGTATTCACCGCCTCCCTGTCTTACTGGGAGGGCGGGGCCTGGCGCGCCGCTTTGAACCGCGCCGCCGTTTTCTGGATGCGGTGGAAGTATTGCTGATGCTGGATGCCGCCCAGGTGCAAGGCCGCAGCCTGACACCGGTTCAGCTGCGCGAGCAGGTGAAGATCGGTTATGACGAACTGGGACTGGTGCTGGACAAGCTGGCGCAGCATGGTTACGTGCAGAAAGGCCAGCGTGATGGCTGGGTGCTGATGCGCAAACTGGCCAGCGTGCACTTGTCCGACCTGTTCCAGCTGTTTGTCTACCGGGCCGACCTGGCCAACGACGATGATGTCGGCCAGGGTATTGAAGCCTTGCTGGGCAGTGTCACCGAACGGCTTCAGACCGTGACGCTGGAGGATTTTGCCCGCCGGCTGGGGCGGAAGTAGTCGGTGTTCTGGTAGAAGGCCGGGTTTTCATTGTCCGGCCACCAGCCCGGTATGCCCAGCAAGGGCAGCGGCCACAGCTGGCGCGGGCTGGTCAGCCAGTTGTCATCGGCCAGCAGCGCAGCCAGCCTGGCATCCAGCCAGGCCCGTTGCGTGTGTTCATCCAGCTGGAAAAATCCGGTGTCGACATCCAGCAGCAAGGCTTTGCCGCACCAGCCGATATGCGGCTGCAAACCTACTTCGAAAATGGCGTGTCCCAGCGTATGCACGCTGATGTGTCGTCCCCAGGCAGCACGCTCATCGACAAACAGCGTGTGCCACTGCATGTCATCCAGTGCCTGGCCCAGTTCCGGACGGGCACAGGCCACGATCACCCCGCATTCATCCAGCAAGGTGGCGGCATCACGCCGTGGCCCGCGTTTGACCTCTCCACGGCTGATGGCCCGCACATGGCGCGCATTCAGTGCCTCCTTGCTGCGCGGCCATGCCAGCCAGGCCAGCGCATTGAACCAGTCATGCCAGTTGTGGCTGCGGGTGGGCACCTCGCCGGTGCTGCCGATGTGCATTTCATAGTAGGCGTCTGCTTGCAGGTCACAGCAGAAACGCAGCTGCGCGGGGAGCTGGCAGCGCAGGCGGGCCTGTTGCAGCAGTTGGTCGTAGTCCTGTTGATCCGGCCAGTCCGCCAGCGGCAGCAGGGTGGCAAAATCGGCAACCGGCTGGTACAGCGGGTGGCTGAGGTAGTGCTTGCTCCAGTCTTTCACGGCAGGGGCCATCGCGGGAAAACGCGTATTCTAGAGCCACAGCCGCCGGCTGCGATAGCCGCCTTGCCTGCTGCTGTCCCTCACACCACCTTGAGCGCCAGGTCATGGCATACCCGGTTGCGTCCTTCGTGCTTGGCCTGGTACAGCAGTTTGTCCGCCCGTTTGAGCAAATCGTCCACATGCAAGTCGGTTTCGCGCAATAGCGTCATGCCCAGGCTGACGGTGTAACGGATGTCCTGGCCATTGACCGTCACCTGGCTGTCGCTGACGGCCTGGCGCAGCCGTTCGGCCACGGCCAGTGCCGCGCTGCTGTCGGTGTTGGGCAGGATGGCGGCAAACTCTTCACCTCCCAGCCGGCCGGTCAGGTCACTGGTGCGCAACACTTCGCGGCACAGGCGGGCAAAGTGGGTGATTACTTCATCCCCGGCGGCATGACCGTACTGGTCGTTGATGTTCTTGAAATGGTCCAGATCCATCATCAGCACCGCCATCGGCGTCTGGTAGCGCTGGCAGCGCTTGAGCTCGCGCCCGGCTTGCTGCAGGAAGTGGCGACGGTTATCCAGGTGGGTCAGTTCATCAATGGTGGCCAGCTGCACCAGCTTCTGTTCATGCAGGTCGCTTTGCAGGGCAATGGCGGTGATATGCGAGCTGCGGTACACCAGACGCATTTCCTCCGGGGTTGGCGTGCGTGGCTCGCTGTAATAGATGGCAAAAGTGCCCAGCAGCTCGCGCTGGCTACTAAACAGCGGTGTGGACCAGCACGCACGCAGCTCAAAGCGGCGCGTCAGTTCCAGATAGGGCTGCCACAAGGGGCTGCTTTCCATATCCTCGACAATGATGGTGCGCTTCCAGTAGGCGGCGGTGCCGCAGGAGCCGACTTCCGGGCCGATGGCGATGCCCTCTATCCGGGAGGTGTAGCCCGCAGGCAGTCTGGGGCCGGATGCCACATGCAGGTGCTGGCCGTCTTCGGTCAGCAGCATCACCGAACAGCGTCCTCCCGCCAGCTGGGTCTCAATCATGGTGCAGATCTGCGCCAGCGTGTCTTCCAGCGGCTGATTGGAGGCAATCATCTCCATCACGGCGTTTTCTTCACTGAGCAGGCGCTGGGCCAGTCGACTGTCGGTGACTTCCCGGTCCACTGACAGGATGCTGGTGAGCTTGCCCTGGCTGTCGAATTCCGGAAACAGCCGGGTTTCGAAGATATGACGCCGGTTGAGCAGCAGCAATTCCATCTCGAAACAGCGTGGCTGCCCGGTGTCGATCAGCGTCTGGCATTCACTTTCAAACTGCTGGACGATATCGGCGGGCCAGCCTTTTTCCGCCGTGGTCTTGCCGATGTGTTCATCGCGGATCAGCGGCGAATAACGGCTGACACTGCGGTTGATGAACTGGCAGCGCAGTGACAGATCGTAACGGGCAATAATGTCGCTGGAGTTCTCCACCAGCGTGCGGAACTCCTGCTCCCGCCGGCGGATGGCCGCCTCGGCCAGTTTGCGCGGGGTGATGACCTGGCTGAGGGCCAGCACGCGATGCGTATCGTCCGCACAGTCCTTGCCCTGCAGGATTTGCTCCAGCCATTCCCAGTGCTGTTTTTCGTGGCGGATACGGTATTCCAGCTCCTGACTGGTCTGCCCGCTGTGGGCGATGGCTTGCAGGGCGTTTTCCAGCAGCGCTCTGTCATCCGGGTGCACGCGCTCCAGCCAGTCGCCCAGGTCCAGCTGCATGTCGCTGGCGGGCAGGCCCAGCAGGGTGGACAAGGCTGCGGGTGAGCCTTGTACCAGGTTCTTGTCGAGGTCGAATTCGCACAGGCCGATGCGTGCCCCTTGCATGGCGGTCAGCATGGCCTGGGCTTGCGGTACGGCCAGCACCGCCTCGTCAAGCGCATGCAGCTGGATGATGCGCCAGCGTGCGGGCAGGAATTCCGCCGGCAGCACCAGTTGCTGAATGCCCAGCCGGGTATGGCCGCAGCACTCATCGGTCCACACCAGGGGCTGGGCGCTAGCCAGCAAGGCAGTCTGTTGCTGCAAGCGTGCGTACAGTGTTTCGGGCAAGCGCTGGTCGGGGCCGATGTCCAGCCACTTGGCACAGGCATCCCCGGCAGCCTGTACCCGGCCTTGTTCGTCCAGAATCAGCATGGCCTCGCCGGAATGCTGCACATTGAAACGCAGGGAGTCCTCCTGCAGCTGGCGCAGGCGCCAGCGTTGCCAGAAACTGCCCAGCCATGCGGCCAACGCCAAACCCACGATGCATAGCAACGGCCATTCCCATGGCGTTTTGATGGCAGGTGCTGCCCATGCCGAACTACTGAACAGCAGCAGGGCGCTGCCAGACCGGATGACATGGCTACCGGTATTTGCGCTCAATTTATCCAAATGCCTACCCGCCGCTTTCTGATGCCGCCCCTGTTAACGTTTGTGCTGGGCTTTGCTTCATCATGGCACCTGATTCGGAAATTGTGATGATGAAAATCAGACTGCATATGCCGTGGTCGTCGTTTTTGTGCAACAAATAAAGTATGCTGTGCCGATTGTTGCGGAGTGTTGCATGGATTATTTCCCGATTTTTCTCAAGCTGCAGGATGCCGCCTGCCTGGTGGTGGGCGGGGGCGATGTCGCCCTGCGCAAGGTGCGTTTGCTCAAGGCTGCCGGTGCACGCCTGACCGTACTTGCGCCGGAAGTGACGGCGGAACTGGCCCGGATGATTGAGCAGGGCGAGCTGGAGTGGCTGCCGGAGCGGTTTGAGGCATCCCGCGTTGCCGGCATGCGGCTGGTGGTTGCGGCCACCAATTTGCGGGAGGTCAACCAGCAAGTATCGGCCGCAGCGCAAGCACAGAATATTCCGGTCAATGTGGTGGATGATCCGGAACTCTCCACCTACATCACCCCTGCCATCATCGACCGCTCGCCGCTGGTGATTGCCGTGTCATCCGGCGGTGCCGTGCCGGTGCTGGCCCGTCTGGTACGGGCACGGCTGGAAAGTATCATTCCGGCCGGTTTCGGCCTGCTGGCGGCATTTTCGGCACGCTTTCGCGACCGGGTAAAGGCCCGCTTTGCCGACGTGGAGTCACGCCGCATTTTCTGGGAAAACGTGCTGGAAGGACCGATTGCCGAAGCGGTGATGAATGGCCGCGAGGCGGTGGCCAGCGCCGAAATGGAACAGCGCCTGGCCAGTGCGGAAGACCGTCCCAGTGGTGCGGTGTATCTGGTGGGCGCCGGACCGGGCAATCCCGACCTGCTTACCTTCCGTGCCCTGCGCCTGATGCAGCAGGCCGATGTGGTGCTGCATGACAACCTGGTTGCGCCGGAATTGCTGGAGCTGGTGCGGCGCGATGCCGAGCGCATTTACGTGGGCAAGGCTCGTGCCAATCACACCTTGCCGCAGGAAGACATCAATCAGCTGATGGTGCGTCTGGCCAGCGAAGGCCGCCGCGTATTGCGCTTGAAAGGCGGCGATCCGTTTACTTTTGGCCGTGGTGGTGAGGAAATCGAAACCCTGGCCGCCCACGGCATTCCGTTTGAAGTGGTGCCGGGCATTACCTCGGCAAATGGCGCAGCCAGCTATGCCGGTATACCCTTGACCCATCGTGATCATGCCCAGTCGGTGACTTTTGTCACCGGCCACAAGAAAGACGGCAGCATCGATCTGGACTGGCCAGCCCTTACCCGGCCGGACCAGACGGTGGTGGTGTACATGGGGCTGACCATGGCGGCTGATTTGTGTGCGGCCTTCATCGCCCACGGCAAACCGGCCGATACCCCGGCGGCGGTCATCGAATGGGCCACCACCACGCGTCAGCGCACGCTGACCGGAACGCTTCAGAGCCTGCCGGCACTGATTTCTTCCTATGGTGTTGCGTCGCCAGCGCTTATCATTGTGGGCAGCGTTGTCACGCTGGCAGATAAACTGGCCTGGTTCCGCCGTGTGGAAAACGGGCCTGCTACAATGGCGGATTCGCAGCAGAAATGAGCGCAGCCTGCCCCCGGGGCAGCTGTGTGCCGATCATCGTTACGGACAAGAAGACGCGGGCATGGTAGGTGTATTGGTCATATCGCATGGCAATCTGGGCGCTTGTCTACTGGACTGCGCCCGGCATGTATTAGGACGGGACCCGGACAATATCGCCACGCTGGCGGTAGAAAAAACCGAGGATCCGGATCAGAAACTGGTCGAGGCTTCTGCGCTGGTGGCACGCCTGGAACAAGGCGATGGCGTAGTGGTACTGACTGATATGTATGGTGGCACACCATCCAATATTGCCAGCCGGCTGATCGACCCGGGCAAGGTGGAAGCCGTTGCCGGGGTCAGTCTGCCCATGCTGGTACGTGCGCTCAGTTATAGCAGCCAGCCGCTGGAAATCGTGGTCAGCAAGGCCATTACCGGTGGGTTGGAGGGCGTGCTTTATATTCTTCCAGGGGACGGTAATGCTGCGCGTTGAAATACAAATTATCAATAAACTTGGCCTGCATGCGCGGGCTTCGAGTAAATTCACCCAGCTGGCCAGCCGCTTCAAGAGCGATGTGGGCATTGCCCGCAACGGCAGGCGTGTCAACGGCAAGAGCATCATGGGCGTGATGATGCTGGCCGCGGCCAAGGGGGCTACCGTGGAGCTGGACGTGGATGGTCCGGACGAGCAGGAAGCGCTGGATGCGCTGGTGGCACTGATCAACAATCGTTTTGACGAGGCTGAATGAATCAGCCCGCTTGAGGAGGGGATGGGACGATGAATATCACCCTGCACGGTGTAGCCATTGGTGGCGGCATCGCCATTGGCCGGGCCCATCTCATCTCGCGCAGCATGGACGATGTGGCGCATTACGGCCTGGAAGAGAAGGACATTCCGGCCGAAATGGCGCGCTTCGACGAAGCCGTCCGCGCCACGCGCAAGGAACTGGAGATGCTGTGGGGCAGCATCCCGGAAAATGCCCCGGCCGAGCTGGGTGCCTTCCTGTCCTTGCACATCATGTTGCTGGGTGATGTCACCATTTCGCGCGAACCGCGTGAAATCATCGAAAAGCAGCACTGCAATGCCGAATGGGCGCTGAAACTGCAATGCGACTTGCTGGTGGAGCAGTTTGACGCCATTGAGGAAGACTACCTGCGCGAACGCAAGAATGACGTGCTGCAGGTGGTGGAACGCATTTTCAAGAATCTGGACGGCCACACGCCGCAACTGCCGGCACCGGGCGACCTGCTGGACGACACCATCCTGGTGGCCCACGACCTGTCACCTGCCGACATGGTGTATTTCAAGGATTCCAGCTTTGCCGCCTTTGTCACCGATGTGGGCGGGGCGACTTCACATACCGCCATTCTGGGGCGCAGCCTCGACCTGCCTTCCGTCATCGCCCTGCATCACGCGCGTGAGCTGATCCGCGAGGAAGAACAGATCATCGTCGATGGTCAGCAAGGCGTGCTGATCATCAACCCGGACGAACTGGTGCTGAGCGAGTACCGCCGGCGTCAGCGTGCCTGGCGCGACGCCAAGCGCAAGCTGTCCTCCATCCGCAAATCCGATGCCAAAACCAAAGATGGCACGGTGATCGAACTGCTGGCCAATATCGAGCTGCCGCAGGATGTGGACGTGGTGAAAGGCTCCGGCGCAGCCGGGGTGGGGCTGTTCCGCAGCGAGTTCCTGTTTCTGGGGCGCGACACCCTGCCAACCGAGGACGAACAGTTCGAGGCCTACCGCAAGGTGGCTGAAGACATGAAAGGCCTGCCGGTCACCATCCGCACCATGGACCTTGGAGCCGACAAGAACCCCAAGTGGCTGAACCATGATGTGGCGGACAACCCGGCGCTGGGCCTCACCGGCATTCGCCTGTGCCTGGCCGAGCCACTGATGTTCCGTGCCCAGCTGCGTGCGCTGTTGCGCGCCTCGCACTATGGCAAGGTGAAAATCCTGTTCCCCATGCTCAATTCACTGGGCGAACTCAAGCAGTCCATTGCCCAGCTGGATTACGCCAAGCAGGAATTGCACGAAGAAGGCCTGCCATTCGATGAAAAGGTGGAAGTCGGCGCGATGATTGAAATTCCGTCCGCCGCACTGGTGGTGGGGAGTTTCATCAAGTACGTCGATTTCCTGTCCATCGGCACCAACGACCTGATCCAGTACACCCTGGCCATCGACCGTAACGATGATTCGGTCAGCCACCTGTACGACCCGGTGCATCCGGCGGTGCTCAAGCTCATCCTGCATACCATCCGCACCGGCATCAAGGGTGGGGTACCGGTATCGGTGTGCGGCGAGATGGCGGGCGACCCGCGCCTGACCCGCCTGCTGCTGGGCATGGGCCTGCGCAAGTTCTCCATGCATCCAGCCAGCCTGCTGTCGGTCAAGCGCATGGTACTCAACACCCATCTGGACGATATCGCGCCCATTGCAGGGCGCATGCTTCGATCCGAAGACCCTGATAAAATCGCCGATCTTTTGCAACTGCTGAATGCCGAGCCGGATGCCTGATCCGGCTTTTTTCACCCTATCTATGCTGAACGACTCCATCGATCTGAACCAGGTGCGCCGCGTCTTGGTCATCAAACTGCGCCACCATGGGGATGTGCTGCTCACCTCTCCGGTATTCAGCGTCCTCAAACAGCAGGCTCCGCAGCTGGAAATCGATGCGCTGGTGTATCGGGATACGCAGGAAATGCTCAGCCTGCATCCGGCCATCAGCCAGTTGCACACCATAGACCGCAACTGGAAAAAGCTGGGCCTCATCGGTCAGTGCAAGGCCGAGCTGGGGCTGATCAACCGGCTGCGTCAGCGCCAGTACGACCTGGTCATTACCCTGACCGAACACAAGCGCGGCGCCTGGCTGGTCCGCCTGCTGTCGCCACGCTGGTCGGTGGGGCCGGATGGCCCGTATGGCAAGATGTTCCGCAAAAGCTTCACCCACCGTTATTTGCAGGTGCCGGGCAACCGCCGCCATACCATTGAAATCCATCTGGATGCGCTGCGGCGTATCGGGGTGTATCCGGCAGAACAACAGCGTCAGCTGACCCTGGTGGCCGGGCATAATGCCGAGGCTACGCTGGCTGCCAAGCTGGAACAGCAAGGCTTGCAGGCCGGGCAGTACATTCTGGTGCACCCCACCTCGCGCTGGTTGTTCAAAAGCTGGACGGTGGAAAACATGGCCGCGCTGATCAACACCTTGCAGCAGCGTGGCAGCGCGTACTGCTGACGGCAGCGCCCAGCCCGGATGAAATGGCCATGCTGGCTGATATCCAGTCGCGGCTGACGCAGCCGGTTGCCAGCCTGGCCGGCCAGCTGACCCTGAAAGAACTCGCCGCTGCCATCGACAATGCCCGCCTGTACATCGGGGTGGACTCGGTGCCCATGCATATTGCATCGGCCATGAAAACGCCCTGTGTGGCGCTGTTTGGTCCGTCCGGTGACATCGAGTGGGGGCCGTGGCAGGTGCCGCACCGTGTCGTTGCTGCCCGTGTGCCCTGTCGTCCCTGCGGTAACGCCGGTTGCGGCGGTGGCTGGAACAGCGAATGCCTGAACATGATTAGCCTGCAGCAAGTGCTGGATGCGGTGGATGCGGTATTGGGAGAAACCGCATGAGCCGTCTGGCCATTGTGCGGCAGAAATACAATCCGGCCGTGGGGCAGAACGGATTGTCAGCGCCATTCTGGGCCAGCTCAAACAGCAGGATGAACTGCAGCCGGTGCTGATCAACCGTAACTGGGAACAACTGGATGGCGTGGCCGTGTGTCGCGTCAATCCTTTCTATCTGGGCAGCATCTGGCGTGACTGGGGTTTTGCCCGCGCCGCGCGCCGCGCTTGGCTGCAGGTGGGGGCCGATCTTGTGCAGTCGCACGAACGCATTCCGGGTTGTCATATCTTCCGTGCCGGCGATGGCGTGCATGCAGCCTGGCTGGCGGCCAGAGCGGAAGGCAAAGGCTGGTGGCACAAGCTGTCGGTCTGGTGTAATCCCTATCATCATTTCATGCTGAGCATGGAAAAATCCATGTTCAAGCACCCGGCCCTGCAGGTGGTGATTTGCAATTCGGAGATGGTAAAACAGGACGTATTGCAGCGTTTTCCGCTCCGGCCAGAGCAGTGTGTGGTGATTCATAACGGCGTGGATGCACAGCGGTTCAACCCTGCTGCTGCCCGCCAACAGCGCAGCACACTGCGTGCGCAATACGGTATTCCCCCGGCGGCACCGGTGCTGGTGTATGTAGGTTCAGGTTTTGAGCGCAAGGGCGTGGCACAGGCGCTGCGTGCCATCCAGCCTCATCCGGATGTATGGCTGGTGGTGGTGGGGGGCGACAAGAAACTGGCCGCTTACCGGCAACTGGCCAGCCAGTTGGGCATTGCCGGACGGGTGGTGTTTACCGGCCCGCAAAAGGATGTGCTCAGCCATTACGGCATGGCCGATGGTTTTATTCTGCCCACCATGTACGAACCGTTCGGCTCGGTGGTGGGGGAAGCCATGGCCTGCGGGCTGCCGGTACTCACCAGTACCCGCTGTGGTGGTGCCGAGTGGGTGAGCCCGGCCACCGGCTGGCTGGCCGCCCCGCACGATACTGCAGCCTGGCAACGCAATGTGGCAGCCTGGCTGGCAGCACAGGACAGTTGGCCGACCATGGCAGCCCAGGCCCGCCAGCGGGTGGAGGGCCAAACCGAGCAGCATATGGTGGCGCAAATGCTGGCCTTGTACCGCAGCCTGCTGTCAGACCAGCACGGCCATGCAGCCCAAGCAGTGAGGCTGGCATGATGAAGGCGAGTCGATTTCCCGGCCGGCACTGATTTTCCTGTCCCTGTTATTACGTCTGCCCTGGCAATGGTTGCGGCGCAAGCCTCGGCCTGAACAAGTACAGCGTGTACTGATCCTGCACCAGTTCCTGCTGGGCGATGCGCTGATGGCCACCAGCCTGCTGGCCAAGGCCAGACAGTGTTATCCACAGGCCGACATCGTGATGGCCTGCCCACCCGGTCAGGCAGCGCTTTATGCTGGTCAACCTTATGGTGTGCGGGCTTTTGGCTGGCATATCCGCAACTTTGCCTCGGTGTGCCAGTTGTTTGCCATGCCGCGTTTTGACCTGGTGCTGCTGATGGGCGAAAACCGGCTGAGTTATCTGGCACGGGCCATCGGGGCGCGCTGGATTGTCGGCTTTGCCGCTGAACAACCCGCACACAAGAACTGGCTGCTGGATGAGGCTGTGCCCTATGCCAGCCAGCCGGAATCCTGGACCGAGACCGCCGCCAGACTGGTGGAAGGGCCGGAACCTGCTCCTTATCAGTTGGCCGACTGGCCGATGCCGCCGCAGAGCCTGCCAGCCTTGCCAGACAACTATATCGTGCTCCATGTGGGAGCCAGTTCGGCCACCCGCTTCTGGCCTGCTGAACACTGGCGGGCACTGGCGGATGCCATTCGTGCCGCCCGGCTGTCTGTGGTGTGGTCTTGCGGGCCGGGCGAGGATGCCCTTCTGCGCCAAATCGACCCGCCTGCCAGTGATGTACGCATGGCTGGCTGCCTGAGCCTGCTGCAACTGCGTCAGCTGTTGGCCGGCGCGCGTGCCTGTGTTTGCCCTGATACCGGTGTGGCACATCTGGCCAAGGTAGCGGGTACGCCATTGCTGATGCTGTTTGGCCCCGGCAGCGAGGTGTTGTTTGGTGCCAGCCGTTTCTTTGCGCACCATCACTGCCTGGGGGTCGGGCCTGCCATCTTCCCCTGTCGTAACCAGCGCAGTGTGCACCATCGCGATGTGGACTGGGCTTTGCGCTGCTTCCGCCGTTTTGGCAACGGTGCCAATGAATGTCGTCGTGCCCTGTGCATGGAAGCCATCAGCAGCGCCGAGGCATGGCAAACCCTGCAACAACTGCTGCGTATCAGCCAGCCAGCCGGCGCTGCCGAAGGAAATCATCATGACTGACTGGGTGTTGTTTACCGAGTCATCCGACAATGTGGGTGGCCAGGAGCTGCAACTGATGCAGCAAATGCGTCAGATGCAGACGCATGGCCTGCGCACCATGCTTGCCTGCCGTCCCGGTAGCCGGGTGGAGCAGGTGGCCTTGCAACAAGGGCTGTCGGTGCTGCCGGTGCGCTTCCGTAACAGCCTGCACCTGTCCTCCATTGCCATTTTGCGGCGCTGGATCAGCCGGCATCAGCCACGCCTGGCCATTTGCCACAGCGGGCATGACAGCAATAATCTGGCCATTGCCGCACGCCTGGTATGGCATCGGCCGTTCCTGCTGCGCTCACGTACCTATCAGCCGGGCAAGCCTTCGGCATGGTCGTATAACCAGCTGGTGGATGCCACCATGGTGCCCAGTCATTACCTGCGTGATGCCTTGCTGCAGAATCCGGCCATCCGGCCAGAACGCATCCACGTGGTGTATCCGGGGATAGACTTCGCCGGGCTGGATGCCGCCGTTGATCAGGCGGTGCCGCCTCATATCGCCAGCTGGCTGGCGGCAGATGACAGCCCGGTGCTGCTGCATGCCGCCATGCTGCGCGGTGAAAAGGGGCATCTGACCATCCTGCAAGCAATGAATATCCTGCGTGACAGCCATCCGCACTGGCGCTATCTGGTGGCGGGCGATGGGGTGGCAAGGGCAGATATCGAGGCTGAAATCCAGCGACTGGGTTTGCAGTCGCGTGTGCTGCTGGCGGGTGTGGTATCCCCGGTGGCACCGCTGTATCGGCGTGCCGACCTGTTGCTGATGCCATCCACCTACGAGCCGCTGGGCATGTCGCAAATCGAAGCACTGGCCTTGCACTGCCCGGTGCTGGCCAGCCTTACCGGCGGTATTCCCGAAACGGTAAAACAAGGCCAGACCGGCACCCTGGTGGAGGCTGGCAATGCCCAGGCCTGGGCGGACGCGATTGCCAGCGCGCTGGATGCGATGCCGCAGCAGCGTGCCATGGCGGCGGCCGGAGCGCTTGATGTCCGGCAACGCTTTGCGCCGGACAGCAATCTGCGGCAGATCATGGCCTTGAGCGGGCTTTCCGGCCTGCTGGCCGCATCACATTGAACTGATTGGACTATCAACTTGAAACATAGCTGGCCCATCTACCGACGACTGCTGGGTTACCTGGCCCAGTACTGGAAAGTATTCGCCCTGTCATTGGTCTCCATGACCATTGCCGCGCTGACCGAACCGGCGTTTGCCCGGCTGATGAAACCGCTGATTGATGGCGGCTTTGTCAACAAGGACCCAAAGGCCATTGTCTGGGTGCCGATGGCCATTGTCGGGGTATTCCTGGTACGCGGTATCACCAGTTTCATCAACGAATACACCTCCAGCTGGCTGGCCGGGCATCTGGTACAAACCCTGCGCCAGCAAATGTTTGCCAAGATGTTGCGCCTGCCGGTGCCGTATTACGCCGACAATCAGTCCGGTCGTCTGGTGTCGCGCATCTCCTTTGATGTCAATCAGGTGACCGAAGCAGGTTTCAATGTCATCACCGTCACGGTCAAGGACGGGGTGACTGCTGTCAGCCTGCTGGCCTGGCTGCTGTATATCGACTGGCAACTGACCATTATCTGCCTGGTGGTGATGCCGGTGGTCACCGTCTGCATGCGCATGGTGGCCAAGCGTCTGCGTGGTCTGGCGCTGGAGAATCAGCAACACATGGCTGACCTGACCCAGATTCTGGGCGAAGGGGTGGATTGTCAGAAAGTCATCAAGGTTTATGGCGGCGAAGAATATGAAGAAAGCCGTTTCAATGCTGCAGCCCAGGCCATCCGCCGCAATGGGGTGAAGCAGAGCGCTGCCAGTTCGGCCAATACCGGGGTGACCCAGCTGATGATTGCCTGTGCGCTGGCCGCCATCCTGTATTTTGCCGCCTTGCGTGCCCAGCATGGATCATTCACCGCCGGTGACTTCATGTCCTTCCTCACCGCCATGATGTTGCTGTTTGCACCGGTGAAGCGGATTACCGGCATTTCCCAGGCCATGCAGCGCGGCCTTGCGGCTGCGGAAAGCGTATTCAATTTCCTGGACGAGGCGGGCGAGCCGGATCACGGTACACGCCGTCTGCCACAAACCCAGGGCCGACTGCGCTTTGACAATGTGTCTTTCCGTTATCCGAATGCTGAACGCGATGTGTTGCAGCAGGTCAGCCTGGAGGTGAATTCGGGTGAAACCGTGGCGCTGGTGGGTTCTTCCGGCAGCGGCAAAACCACGCTGGTCAGCCTGATTCCGCGTTTTTACCAGCCCTTGTCCGGGCAGATCACGCTGGACGGTATTGCGCTGGATGACATCGTGCTGGCTGATCTGCGCCAGCATATCGCCATGGTGAGTCAGGACGTGGTGCTGTTCAACGACACTGTGGCTGCCAATATCGCCTATGGCGCACGCGATGACATTACCCGTGAGCAGATCATTGAAGCGGCACGTGCGGCAAATGCACTGGAGTTCATTGAGGCGATGCCGGAAGGGCTGGATACCCAGATTGGCGAGAACGGTGTGCGTCTGTCAGGTGGCCAGCGCCAACGTCTGGCCATTGCCCGTGCACTGCTGAAAAACGCCCCGCTGCTGATTCTGGACGAAGCAACCTCTGCACTGGATACCCAATCCGAACGACTGGTACAGGCTGCGCTGGAAAACCTGATGAAGAACCGTACCACCATCGTGATTGCCCACCGGCTGTCCACCATCGAGAACGCCGACCGCATCATCGTGATGCATCAGGGCAAGGTGGCGGAGCAGGGCAGTCATCAGCAGTTGATGCAGCAGGATGGTATCTACGCACGTCTGCACAGCTTGCAGTTCCGCGAGCCGGAAGCTGACGCCAGTTGAGTTTTCCATCGTGACGGGACAAAACAAGACAGGCTGCCCTCGGGCAGCCTGTCTTGTTTCGGAATGGCATCAAGCCTTGGCGGCGAACAGTGGATCTTGCGGTGCCAGTAGCCGACCATTTTCCTGAATGGTGCGCCATACCGGCTGATCCTTCACCTGGGCCTGTACATCTCGCGCCAGACGGCAGTAAGCTTTGCAGTTACCTGCCGAGGAATAGGCACGCAGCAGCGTCACCTTGATGGAAAGATTCTGTGGCTCATCTTTCATCGCCTCTTTCAGTACCCGCACTGCATCGCTGCTGCGGCCATAAGCCAGAAACACCTCGGCCTCACCGACAGGATCGATACCCCGCGCACGCGGTTTCTTGTAAGTTGCCTTGCGCCAGACACGGCGGGCAAGACCATAAGTACACATCAGGCCAAAACTGGCGACCAAGGCTGTTATTGCATCCACCGCGGCTTCCCTCCGAGATTCTCTCTCTGCTTGAATTATGCAGTCGATTATTCGGGGAGGCATGCAGGGCCGCAATCCGTAAAAATCCTTAATAGGGTCAAGGTTTCCGTGGCGACTGCCTCAAGCGCCATGCCGGCCCAAGGCCGGATTGATGTGCGAGGACTGGAACAGCTGCTCCAGCAGCGCGGCCGGCAGCCCGGCTTGAATCACGGCTTGTCCCAGTTGCTTGAGCAGGACAAAGCGGATGACGCCGCTTTCCACTTTCTTGTCGTGGCCCATGTGGCGCATCCATTCCTCAAGGCCGAAGTCGGGGCTTTGTACCGGCAATCCGGCAGCGGCAATCAGTGTCACCACCCGCTGGACATCTTGCGCACTCAGCCAGCCAAGTTCCTGTGACGCGGCGGCGGCAAGCACCATGCCAGCGCCAACCGCCTCGCCATGCAGCCATGCGCCATAACCCAGGCCAGCTTCGATGGCGTGGCCAAAGGTATGACCAAGATTGAGCAAGGCCCGTACGCCCTGTTCTTTTTCATCCTGGCCGACAATTTCAGCTTTCATTTCACAGGAACGGCGTACGGCGTATTGCAGCGCTGCCGGGTCGCGTGCGCGCAGTTTGTCCATATTGGCTTCCAGCCAGGCGAGGAAGTCGGCATCGCCCAGCAAGCCATACTTGATGACTTCAGCAATACCGGCCGACAGTTCCCGCTCGGGCAGGGTGGCCAGCAGATCCATGTCGGCCAGCACCATACGGGGCTGGTAGAAGGCACCAATCATGTTTTTGCCCAGCGGGTGGTTGATGGCGGTCTTGCCGCCCACCGAGGAGTCAACCTGCGCCAGCAAGGTGGTGGGGATCTGGATGAAGGGTGCACCGCGCTGGTAGCAGGCGGCGGCAAAGCCGGTCATGTCGCCCACCACACCGCCACCGAGGGCAATCAGCGTGGTTTTGCGTTCGGCATTGTGGCTGAGCAGGGCGTCGAAGATCAGGTTCAGCGTCTGCCAGTTCTTGTTGGCCTCACCGTCCGGCAACACCACCGGAATGCAATGCACGCCGTGGCTTTCCAATTGCCGGGTCAGGCGCTCCAGGTAGAGCGGGGCAACAACGTCGTTGGTGACGATGGCAACCTGGGGAATGGGCAGGTGCGGCAGGATCAGTTCAACCTGATCAAGCAGTCCGTGGCCAATGTGAATGGGGTAGCGGGTATCCGGCAGGGTCAGGTCTAGCGTAATCATGCGTCAGGTCTTGGCTGGAATGTTATGCAGCTGATCGAGCAGGCGGCTGACCAGCAGGTTGACGTTCTGTTGCGAGGTATCAACCACGATGTCGGCGACTTCGCGGTACAAGGGGTCGCGCTGCTCCAGCAGGCTTTGCAGTTTCGCGCGCGGGTCGGCGGTTTGCAGCAGCGGACGGTTCTTGTCGTGCATGGTGCGCGCCAGCAGGTCGTCAATCGAGGCGCGCAGGTAGATCACCACACCATGTCTTGACAGCTCGGCCCGGTTTTCCGGACGCAGTACGGCGCCCCCACCGGTGGCCAGCACGATATTGTTCATTTTTGCCAGATCGGCAATCACGCTGCTTTCGCGGTCGCGAAAGCGCAGTTCGCCTTCTATCTCGAAAATGGTGGCGACGCGAACGCCGGTGCGCGCCTCGATTTCATGATCCGAGTCGTAGAAGGTCTTGCCGGTCTTGCGTGCCAGTGCCCTGCCAACGGTGGTCTTGCCGGCACCCATCAGCCCGACAAGAAAAAAATTGCCTGCCATGTTCTCCATGGCAGGCATTGTAGCTGATGCTGGCTGGGTCTGTCTGCGCGGGCAGAGGACAAAATGCGCGCAAATGCCCTGTGTTCAGCGATTTTGCAGGTTCAGGTCTTCAACCACCTTAGGCGTGATGAATACCAGCAGCTCGGTGCGGTTGTTCTTGTCCACCTTGCTGCGGAACAGCGCACCCAGGAAGGGGATATCACCCAGCAGCGGTACCTTGTTGATCGTGGTATCCAGTGTTTGCTGGTAAATACCGCCAATCACCACGGTGCCGCCGTTTTCCACCATCACCTGGGTTTTCACCACCTTGGTGTCGATGGCCGGGGTGCTGTTGACAAACAGGGTGCTGCTGACGCTGTCCTTGTTGATCTGGATTTCCATCAGCACACGGTTGTCCGGTGTGATTTGCGGGGTCACTTTCAGGCTGAGGTTGGCCTTTTTGAACGATACGGATGTGGCACCGCTGGAGCTGGCTTCCTGATACGGAATTTCCGTACCCTGTTCAATGCTGGCCTCTACCCGGTCGGCAGTCATGATGCGTGGGCTGGCCAGAATCTTGCCCTTGTCGGCAGTTTCCATGGCGTCCAGCTCCAGGCCGATGGCGGCACGCGAACCAGCACCAAACACGGCACCGATGGAGTTATAGGTACCGGACAGGCCCAGGTTCACCCCGGAGGTCAGCGGGATGGTGCCACTAGTCGTTCCGCGGGCGATATTGAAGCTGGTGGTGGCATCAGCCAGCGAGCCACCAATGCTGGTACCGCCACTGGCGCGTGCCACATTGAGTTTCACCCCCAGGCTCTTGCTCCAGTTGTCGGTTGCTTCGACGATGCGCGCTTCAATCAGCACCTGCTTGACCGGAATGTCTGTCTTGGTCACCAGATCGCGGATCTTGTCGATCACGGTCTGGGTGTCGTTGATGATCAGGGTGTTGGTTTTCGGGTCGATCATGAAGCTGCCGCGCGAGGACAGCAGGCCGTTGCCGCCGCTGTTGCCCGTTGCACTTGAGCCGGCTGTGGTGGTGCTGCCATCCAGAATCTTCTTGAAGTCTTCGGCCGAGCGGTAGCGCAGTACGAAGGTTTCCGAGCGGATGGGCTCCAGCGCATTGAGCTGTTGCTTGCCTTCCAGAATCTGCTTGTCGCGGTTGAGCAGTTCTTCACGTGGGGCAATGTTGATGATGTTGCCATTGCGGCGCTGATCCAGGCCCTTGGTTTGCAGAATCAGGTCCAGTGCCTGATCCCACGGCACATCTTTCAGGCGCAAGGTGATATTGCCGGTGACCGAGTCGCTGGTGACAATGTTCAGCCCGGTGAATTCGGCAATCACTTGCAGCACGGTGCGTACTTCAATGTTCTGGAAGTTGAGCGACAGCTTGTCGCCCTTGTATTGCGGCTTGCTGTTCAGCTCGTTCTTGCTGGCACTTTCCACCACGGCCTTGCGTACTTCCACCACCAGCTTGCGTTCGGTCTGGTAGGAGGAGAATTCCCAGTCACCCTGCGGTTGAATCACGACACGGCTATTGCGACCCTGATTGCTGGCAATCACCTTGTCCACCGGTGTGGCAAAGTCGCTGACATCCATGCGCTTTTCCAGCGAACGCGGCAGATTGGCACCCATCACATCCAGCACCAGGTTCTTGCCCTCACGGCGGATATCCACCGGTGTGCTTTCGGTTGGAAGATTGATTTCCACACGGCCTTCGCCGCCACGGCCACGACGGAAGTCAAGACCCAGCGGGGTGGTGGCCACGGCAGCCTGGGCACTGGCCTGGGCTGCGGCCGACGCGGTACTGGCCGGCTGTTCTTGCGAAGTGGCCGACTGCTGCGGGGAAGACATGCTGTTATTGATGCGGACCAGCAGTTTGTTACCGGAGATGCTGGTGCTGTAGGACACATTGTGTGCCAGGTTCAGCACCAGGCGGGAGCGACCATTGGCCTCAACCGCTACAGCAGACTTGACGATGGGGTTGCCCAGCTCAACCGTGTTCTTCGGCAGCTTCACCTGTGTATCGGCAAAGTCGAAGGCAACGCGTGCCGGGTTGGCAATGGCGAAGCTGTTGGGCTTGCTGGCCGGCCCGTCAAAGGTGATCTGCAGCAACTGGGCATCGCCATCGGTCTGGGCGATGTCGATCGCGGTGATGGATGCAGCATGGGCAATGGAAAATGCAATGGACAGACCCAGCCCCGACAACAGTTTGATTGAATGGTTTTTCATTATTTCTGCCCTTGTTCATCCAGGTACATGCTGGTTTCGCGTTGTACCCATTCTCCGTTCAGATCTTCCACGGTCTCGGAAAGTACTAGTTCGGTATCGCTGATACGTTTGATCTGGCCGAAATTGGGGCCAATGAAATTACCCGGTTGCACGCGGTAGATACTGCCTTCCGGAGTGCGGATCAAGGCATAGGTAATATTGTTGCGCTTGAGCAAGCCGGTCATTTTCAGCTTGTCCAGATCATAGTTTTCCAGCAATTCGCGCGGGCGCTTGAAGTCGGGCGCATTGGCCGAGTTCTGTCGTTTTGCCATTTGCAGCTTGACCGGGTTGAACGGATCGGGCAGGTCAAACGCATTGTAGGCAAACGGCTGGTAGCTCTGTGCCTGGGGCAGGGGGTCGATCTGACCGCGCAAACCCTGGCTGGCCTGCAACATCCAGGCATGCAGGTCGTCGGTATTGCTGCCGCTGCAGGCGCTCAGCAGCAGCGGGCACAGCAAGATGGCGTAAGTTTTTTTCAGCATGAAGTCACACTCACTTCTTCGGCGGCTGTGCCGCTGCGATGCGCTCTTCCGGCTCCAGCGACCGGTAGGTCTTGGCCGTGGCTTCCATGGTCATGCGTGCAGCATCCTTGCCCTGGCCCGGAGTCAGCTTGATGTCGCCGATGGTGACAATGCGCGAGAGCTGTGCCACATCGCTGACAAAGGCAGCCAGGTCGTTGTAGCTGCCGGTCAGGCGGATGGCGATCGGCACTTCCGCCATTTCGGCAGTCTTCACCTCGCCGCTGGGGCGGAACAGGTCAAACTGCAGTCCGCGACCGATGCCGGCCTGGTTGATTTCGGTCAGCAGCGCATCCATTTCTGCCTTGGTGGGCAGCTGTTTGAGCAGGGCACCGAAGGACAGCTGGATTTCTTTCAATTGCTGTTGCAGCGCTTCCAGGTTGATGGCCTGGCGCTTTTTGTCGACGAAGGTTTGCTTGAGCTGTTCTTCCTGTTGCTGGGCGTTGTGCAGCTTGTCCAGCTGGTCGCTCAGCACGAAGAAATACCCCAGTCCCAAAAAGGCCACGGCGATGAAGATTGCCACGAATACCTGGGCCGGGAAGGGCCAGTTGGGCATGTCCTTGGGGTCAAGGTTGCGGAACTCGTCTAGGGTCATGGCTTGGCTCCCTGCGGTGCGACCTGGCCTTGCGGGGCGCTGGCAGCCGGGGCTGTCTGTTTGAAGGTGCTGGTCAGGCTGAACTCGCTCACGCGCTGGTTGCTGGCGGTGGAGGCTTTCACTTCCACCAGCTGCGGTTCGGTGAACACCGTGGACTGTGCCAGGGTACGCATGTAATTGGACACGCGGGCCCCGGACAGGCCATAACCGCTGAAGCTGAAGGTGTTGCCGCTCTGGCTGAAGCTCTTCAGATAGATGCCATCCGGCGTCTGGCGAACCAGCTGGTCGAAAATGTGTACGGCATCATTACGACCCTGTTGCAGGCGTTCCACCAGCTGTTTGCGGGCCAGCAGGTCGTCACGCTGCTTCTTGAGTGCGCCGATGTCCTTGATTTGCTGATCCAGCTTGGCAATTTCGCCTTGCAGGAACTGGTTGCGCTCTTCCTGGTGTGACTGGCGGGTATCCAGAATGAAATAACTCAGTCCGACAATCAGCAGGGCTGCACCGAAGGCACTGCCCAGCAACAGCTGGAAGCGCAGGCGGTGTGCGGCTTTTTTCTGCTCGCGGTGCGGCAGGAGGTTGATGCGGATCATCAGTCAAACCTCCGCATGGCAAGTCCACATGCAATGAGCAGTGCAGGCGCATCCAGCAGCAATTCCTTCAGCCGGATCGAACTGGACTGCACCATGGAGGTGAAGGGGTTGGCAATCATGGTACTGATCTGGGTGCGGGAGGCCACTGCGTCGTCCAGTCCGGACAGCATGCTGCAGCCGCCGCCCAGGAGGATGTAGTCCACGCGCAGGTATTGCGACACGCTGACCGTGGTGTAGAAGAACTGCAGTGCACGCTGGATTTCTTGCGCCAGCGCGTCGACAAACGGGTGCAGCAGTTCCGACTCGTAACCGTCCGGCATGGCCATGCTGCGTTTGCCGTTTTCCGCTTCATCAAAGCTGATGCCGTAGCGGCGCTGGATGTCGCGCGTCAGTTGCTGGCCGCCAAACATCTGTTCGCGGTAGTAGATTTGCTGGCCGTTACGGATGACATTGCAGTGGATCTTGCTGGCACCGATATCAAACAGGGCAAAAGTCTGGTTCATGCCATGATCGGGCAGTTGCTGCTGGATCTGCTCGAAGGCCGTCATCATGGCGAAGGATTCCACATCCACCAGATGGGCGCGCAGGCCAGCCATTTCCACCACGGCCACCCGTTCTTCCACTTTTTCCTTGCGCGCGGCACACAGCAGGACTTCCAGATCATCCAGACTGCTACTGGACGGGCCCAGTACCTGGTAATCCAGATTCACTTCATCGAGCGGGAAGGGGATGATCTGGTCGGCTTCGGACTCGATCATGCCTTCCATGTCCTCGGATTGGCTGACTGGTACCAGAAGCTTTTTGTAGATGGCCATCGAGGTGGGAATGGCGATGGCGACATTCCTGATCGGGCTGCCAAGTCGCTTCCATGCTTTGCGCAAGGTCTCGGCAATCCCTTCGATATCAACCAGATTGCCTTCGGAAACGGCTTCCTTGGGCAGGTTTTCAATCACGTAACGCTCGATCTGGAAGTTTTTGCCCGATCTGGACAGCTCTACCAGCTTGACCGAGGTAGTGCTGATATCAAGACCCAGCAGAGGAACATTCTTGGATTTCCCCAATCCAAGCTGATCCAGCCAGTCCGTACTGAACCGAAATTTGTCGGATAGCATCAGTTAAGGCCCCGAAATGGTCTAGTGCGACAGTTTTTGCACTGTCGCTGTCAATGTTTGTCTTGCTAGTTCTCACAAGACGTTATAATCCGCTTTCTTCCGAAAGCCTATTTGTAATTATGTTCAAACGACTTCTTGCGATTCTGGCCGGTTTGGTCATTGGTGGGGCCGTGCTGGCAGCCGGTGCGGCAGCCATTGCCATCATCATAACCTACCCGCGTTTGCCAAGTCTTGATGTGCTGACGGATTACCGTCCAAAAATTCCACTGCGCGTCTACTCGGCAGATGGCCAGTTGCTGGGAGAGTTCGGTGAAGAGCGCCGATCGTTCGCCCGCATCCATGAAGTCCCGCAACTGATGAAACAAGCACTGCTGGCTGCCGAGGATGAAAGATTCTATCAGCATAGCGGCATCGACTACATGGGTGTAATGCGTGCTGCCGTCGGTAATCTGGTGTCCGGTCATGCCCGTTCCGGTGCCAGTACCATCACCATGCAGGTGGCCAAGAATTTCTTTCTTTCCAGTGAAAAGACTTTCACACGTAAGTTTAATGAAGCTTTGCTCGCTTTCAAAATCGAACATACGCTTTCCAAGGATCAGATTCTCGAGTTGTACTTCAACCAGATCTATCTTGGGCAGCGCGCTTACGGTTTTTCGGCTGCTGCACAAGCTTATTTCGGCAAGCCCATCACCGACCTGAGCGTTGCCGAAATGGCCATGCTGGCCGGCCTGCCCAAGGCACCTTCCGCCTATAACCCCATCGTCAATCCGGAGCGTGCCCACCTGCGTCAGCAGTATGTGCTGCGCCGCATGCGCGAGTTGAATTTCATTACCCAGGATCAGTATGACGCGGCCATCAAAGAGCCGCTGCATCTAGCCAGCGCCAGTGTTGACGGCAATCAGCCGGCCCTGTACGTGGCGGAAATGGTCCGTCAGGCCATGTACGAACGCTATAAGGATGCTGCCTATACCGAGGGTTACAAGGTCTACACCACGCTGGACAGCCATCACCAGCAATGGGCTTATGACGCACTGCGTGCCGGCCTGATCGATTTCGACCGCAAGCAGGGTTACCGTGCCCCGGAAAGTTATATCGATCTGGCCTCGGCAGAGGGAGAAGACCAGACCGAAGTGCTGGACGATGCACTGTCTGAAATTCGCGACAGTGGCGACATGCAGGCGGCCATCGTGCTGTCTGCCAGCCCGTCCGAAGTGCGCGCCTACCTGCGCGGCGGCAAGGTGGCGGTCATCAAGGGGCCGGGCCTGGAGTTTGCCCGCCGTGCGCTCAACCCCAAGCTGGCAGCGGATAAACAGATTCGCCGCGGTGCCGTCATCCGTGTGCGTGCCAATGACAAGGGCTACTGGGAAATCGTACAGATGCCGGATGTCGAAGGGGCATTCGTGTCGATGGACCCGCGTAGCGGTGCCATCAAGTCGCTGGTGGGCGGCTTTGACTTCAACCGTCGCAGCTTCAACCACGTGACCCAGGCCTGGCGTCAGCCGGGCTCCACCTTCAAGCCCTTTATCTATTCGGCCGGTATCGAACGCGGCGTGACGCCGTCCACCATGTTCAACGATGCCCCGCTGACCGTGCCTGGTGCGCCGGGTACCGGCAATTGGGAACCGAAGAACGACGATGGCAAATTTGCCGGCCTGATTACCCTGCGCCGCGCGCTGACCCAATCCAAAAACCTGGTGTCGGTACGCTTGCTGATGGCGCTGGGAACCGATTATGCCCAGCAATATATCCAGCGTTTCGGCTTCTCGCCCAAGCAGCATCCGGCCTACCTCACCATGGCGCTGGGGGCCGGTGCGGCCACGCCGCTGCAGATGGCGGAAGGCTATTCGGTGTTCTCCAATGGTGGCTACCGCATCAAGGCCTACTTCATTGACCGCATCGAAGACCAGTCCGGCCATGTACTGGCCAAGACCCAGCCTGCGGTGGCCGGCCAGAATGCCACGCAGGCCATCGACCCGCGCAATGCTTTCATCATGACTTCCATGCTGAAAGATGTGGTGCGCTATGGTACGGCAGCCAAGGCAATGAGCCTGGGCCGCATGGACCTGGCAGGCAAGACCGGTACCACCAGCGACTGGAAGGATGCCTGGTTTGTCGGCTTCAACCCCAATCTGGTGGCAGCCACCTGGGTGGGTTACGACCAGCCGCGCTCGCTGGGCCGTTACGGTTACGGCGGTACCGCCGCGCTGCCGGTGTGGATGAACTACATGGCCAACGCGCTCAAGGGCGTGCCGGAAGTGGAACTGCCAGTGCCTGCCGGCATCGTGGTGAAACCGGGTGCCGGTCAGCGTGGTGGTGACGAGTACTACTACGAAGAATTCCAGAAGACCAATCCGGAACTGAAGATTGACAACCACGGCAGCATTCCGGGCGGTAACGCTTCTGATGCTGCGGCAGACGACCCTGCCGCGAAAGATCCGAATGCGCCTGCTGCCAAGGATGCCGTGGAGAACGTAAAGGAAATGCTGTTCTGAGCCAGATTGCAGTCCATCACAGCCCACCCCGTCCAGGGTGGGCTTTTTCATGTCTGTTTGGCGGTCACATCCGGCAGGATGTAGCGGATGCCGGACGATTAACAACTATAAACAGCTTGTCGATAGGCAAGGACAGGGCGATTCCTTATCATCTCAGCCTGTTTGCTGCTTTGCATCAGGCTTGTCGATCCTGACTCCGCTGACAATTTAAGCTGCTCCTTTCCCGGAAAACCAATATGTCTGCCGCTCCTGCCAAATCCACCCATACCTTGCGCAATGTTTCCCTGTTACTGCTGGCACTGGCGGCTGGTGGCTGGTGGTGGAGCAGTCACCGCAGTGCCGCACCGGATGCAGCCGCACCCAAGCGCGGTGGCAGCCCGGTAGCCGTGGCGGTGGCCCCGGTGATGCAGCAGGATGCGCCCTTGCAGCTGGGGGCCCTGGGCACGGTGACCGCCACCAATACGGTGACGGTGCACAGCCGGGTGGATGGCCAGTTGATGGCCCTGCATTTTGAGGAGGGTCAGCTGGTACAGAAAGGCCAGCTGCTGGCCGAACTGGACCCGCGTCCCTTTCAGGCTGCGCTGACTCAGGCCGAAGGCCAGCTGATGCGCGACCAGGCACTGCTGCAAAACGCCAGGCTGGACCTCACCCGTTACCAGCAGCTGCTGGCGCAGAACTCCATTGCCAAGCAGCAGGTGGATACCCAGCAGGCGCTGGTGGCCCAGTATCAGGGTACGGTGAAGCTGGATCAGGGCGCCGTGGCCACCGCCCGTCTGCAACTGGATTACAGCCGCATCACCGCGCCCTTGTCCGGCCGTGTCGGCCTGCGTCAGGTGGACCTGGGCAATATCGTGCACTCCAGCGACAGCAACGGCGTGGTGGTGATTACCCAGACCCAGCCCATCAATGTGTTGTTTGCCGTGCCGGAAACCAGCCTTGGCCAGGTGCTGACCGCTGCGCGTGCCGCCAAGGGCAAATTGCAGGTGGAAGCCTGGGACCGTGACAACCGCCACAAGCTGGCCGATGGCGAGCTGCTGGCCATCGACAACCAGCTGAGCACCACCACCGGCACGGTGAACCTGAAGGCGCGCTTTGCCAATGCGGATGCCGTCTTGTTCCCCAACCAGTTTGTCAATGTGCACCTGCAATTGGGCGACCAGCCCGACGCAATCGTAGTCCCCAGCGTGGCCTTGCAGCAGGGCAAGGTGGGCAGCTATGTCTACACGGTGAATCCGGACCAGACCGTCAGCATCAGCAAGGTGAAAACCGGTGCGGTATCCGGCGACAACACCATTATTGAAGAAGGCGTGAAGCCCGGTCAGAAAGTGGTGGTGGATGGCCTGGACAAGCTGCGTGAAGGTGCGCAGATCAAGGTGATCGACCGGGCCATGCAGAATGCAGCCGATGGAAATGGCAAAGGCAAGGGCCGGGGCAAGCCGCATGCCGCCAGTGGCAGCTGGGGCGGCCAGCGCCAGCACGCCTCTGCCGCCAACTAATCGCGGGATGACGGCATGAACCCTTCACGTCCCTTTATCCTGCGGCCGGTGGCCACCACCTTGCTGATGCTGGCCATCCTGCTTACCGGTCTGGTGGCCTGGAAGCTGCTGCCGGTATCGGCCCTGCCCGAGGTGGACTATCCCACCATCCAGGTGGTGACCCAATACCCCGGTGCCAGCCCGGAAGTGATCACCTCGTCCATTACCGCGCCACTGGAGCGTCAGTTCGGCCAGATGCCGGGGCTGACCCAGATGTCGTCCACCAGCTCGGGCGGGGCATCGGTGATTACCTTGCAGTTCAGCCTGGAATTGACGCTGGATGTGGCCGAACAGGAAGTGCAGGCCGCCATCAACGCGGCGGGTAACCTGTTGCCCAGCGATCTGCCCAATCCGCCGATCTACAGCAAGGTGAACCCGGCGGATACGCCGATTCTCACCATCGCGGTCAGCTCGGACACGCTGCCGCTGACCAAGCTGGAAGACCTGGTGGATACCCGGCTGGCGCAAAAGCTGTCGCAAGTGCCGGGCGTGGGGCTGGTCAGCCTCAGCGGCGGCCAGCGACCTGCGGTGCGCATCCAGAGCAATCCCAAGGCACTGGCCGCGCGTGGCCTGACACTGGAGGACATCCGCACTGCCATCAGCAATGCCAATGTGAACCAAGCCAAGGGCAGTTTTGACGGCCCGCAGCAAGCCTCCACCGTGGATGGCAACGACCAGCTGAAGTCGGCCGAGGAATACCAGAACGTCATCATCGCTTACCAGAACGGCGCAGCGGTGCGCTTGCGCGATGTGGCCAAGGTCGTTGATGCGGCAGAAAACATGCGGCTGGCAGCCTGGGCTGGTACGACGCCGTCCATCATCCTGAATGTGCAGCGTCAGCCGGGGGCCAATGTCATCCAGGTGACCGACCGCATCAAGGCCTTGCTGCCGCAATTGCAATCCACCTTGCCCGGCGCGGTGGATGTGAAGGTGCTGAGCGACCGCACCGTCACCATCCGTGCCTCGGTGGAGGATGTCGAGTTTGAACTGATGCTGGCTATCGGCCTGGTGGTGATGGTGATTTTCGTGTTCCTGCGCATTGTGCCGGCCACCATCATTCCTGCCGTGGCGGTGCCGCTGTCGCTGGTGGGGACGTTTGGCGTGATGTACCTCACCGGTTTTTCCATCAACAACCTCACCCTGATGGCGCTCACCATTGCCACCGGCTTTGTGGTGGACGATGCCATCGTGATGATCGAGAACATTGCCCGCTACATCGAGGAAGGCGAAAAACCGATGGCGGCGGCGCTAAAGGGCTCGCAGCAGATTGGCTTTACCATCATCTCGCTCACTTTCTCGCTGATTGCGGTGCTGATTCCGCTGCTGTTCATGGGCGATGTGGTGGGGCGGCTGTTCCGTGAGTTTGCCATCACGCTGGCGGTGTCCATCCTGATTTCGGCTTTCATCTCGCTCACCCTGACACCGATGATGTGCGCGCGTCTGCTCAAGCATGTGCCGGAAGAAAAACAGGGCCGTTTCTACCATGCCAGCGGGGCTTTCTTCGACCGCATCATTGCCCGTTACGGCCAGATGCTGGGCTGGGTGCTGGAACGGCAAAAGCTCACCCTGCTGGTGGCACTGGGCACCTTGCTGCTCACCGTGCTGCTGTATGTGGCGGTGCCCAAGGGCTTTTTCCCTTTGCAGGACACCGGCGCCATCATGGGCAGCAGCGAGGCGGCGCAGAGTATTTCTTTCAGCGCCATGGCGCAGAAGCAGGAACAACTGGCCCAGGCCTTGCTGAAAGACCCGGCGGTGGACAGCCTGTCGTCCTTCATCGGGGTGGATGGCAATAATGCCTCGCTCAACAGCGGCCGCCTGCAAATCAACCTCAAGCCCAAGGGCGAACGTGATGACATCCGCACCGTGCTGGCCCGCCTGCAACAAAGTGCCGCCAGCGTGCCGGGCATGTCGCTGTATTTGCAGCCGGTGCAGGATTTGTCCATCGATACCCGTGTCAGCCGCACCCAGTACCAGTTCACCCTGCAGGCCACCAATCCCGACGACCTGTCGCAATGGGTGCCCAAGCTGGTGCACAAGCTGAACCAGCTGCCGCAACTGGCGGATGTGGCCAGCGACTTGCAGGACAAGGGCCTGCAAGCCTATGTCAACATCAACCGCGATACCGCCGCCCGGCTGGGCGTCACCACCGCAGCCATCGACAATGCGCTGTACGACGCTTTTGGCCAGCGGCTGATTTCCACCATCTTCACCCAGACCAACCAGTACCGCGTGGTGCTGGAAGTGGACGCGCAGAACCAGCAAGGCCCGCTGTCGCTCAAGGGCATCTACGTGCCCACCGCCAGTGGCGGCCCGGTGCCGCTGGATACGGTGGCCAGCATCGAGCAGCGCCCGACCGCGCTCACCATCAACCATCTGGGGCAGTTCCCCACCACCACCATCTCGTTCAACCTGGCCAAGGGCGCGGCACTGGGCCCGGCGGTGGAGGCCATCCGTCAGGCTGAAGCCGAGCTGGGCATGCCGGCCAGCCTGGATACCAGATTCCAGGGCGCGGCGCTGGCCTTTCAGGCTTCACTCAGCAACACGCTGTGGCTGATCCTGGCGGCCATCATCACCATGTATATCGTGCTGGGGGTGCTGTACGAGAGCTATATCCACCCCATCACCATCCTGTCGACGCTACCCTCGGCCGGTATCGGTGCCCTGCTGGCCTTGCTGGTGTCCGGCAACGACCTGTCGGTGATTGCCATCATCGGCATCATCCTGCTGATCGGCATCGTCAAGAAAAACGCCATCATGATGATCGACTTTGCGCTGGAGGCCGAGCGCGAGCAGGGCATGAGCCCGCGCGATGCCATCTACCAGGCCTGTTTGCTGCGCTTCCGTCCCATCCTGATGACCACCATGGCGGCGCTGCTGGGTGCGCTGCCGCTGATGCTGGGCAGTGGCATGGGGTCTGAATTGCGCTCGCCGCTGGGTGTCACCATGGTGGGCGGGTTGCTGGTCAGCCAGGTGCTGACGCTGTTTACCACCCCGGTGATTTATCTGGCCTTCGACCGGCTGGCCCGGCGCTGGCGGCGTCCAGGCCATGCCGCTGACGATGACCAGGCAGAGGCCGAGGCATGATTCCGTCCGCGCCCTTTATCCGGCGGCCCATTGCCACCACGCTGCTGACGCTGGCCATCCTGCTGGCGGGCTTTCTCGCCTTCAAGCTGCTGCCGGTGTCGCCCTTGCCGCAGGTGGATTTTCCCACCATCTCGGTCAGTGCCAAGCTGCCCGGTGCCAGCCCGGAAACCATGGCGTCCACCGTGGCCACCCCGCTGGAGCGGGCGCTGGGGCGTATTGCCGGGGTGACGGAAATCACCTCGTCCAGCTCGCTGGCGTCCACCCGCATCACCTTGCAGTTTGACCTCAACCGCGACATCAACGGTGCCGCACGCGATGTACAGGCAGCCATCAACGCGGCCCGGTCGCTGCTGCCCACCGGCATGCCGTCCAACCCGACCTACCGCAAGGTGAACCCGGCCGACGCGCCCATCATGATCATCGGCCTGACCTCGGACTCGCTCACCCGCGGCCAGATGTACGATGCCGCCGACTCCATCCTTGGCCAGAAGCTGGCGCAGGTGGAGGGCATTGGCGATGTGAATATCGGTGGCGGCGCACAGCCGGCAGTGCGGGTGGAAATGAACCCGCTACAGCTGAACCATTACGGTATCGGCATGGAAACGGTGCGCGCTGCCATCACCAGTACCAATGCCAACCGGCCCAAGGGCTTTGTCGAGGACGGCCAGCGTCACTGGCAGGTACAGGCCAATGACCAGGCCGGCAAGGCCAGCGACTACCTGCCGCTGGTGGTGAGCTACAAGAACGGCGCGGCAGTGCGCCTGTCCGACGTGGCCGAGGTAAAGGATTCGGTACTGGATGTGCGCAATGCGGGTTTGCTGGGCAAGCAACCGGCGGTGATGATCATCCTGTTCCGCCAGCCGGGTGCCAACATCATCGAAACGGTGGAGCGGGTGAAGGCCTTGCTGCCGCAGTTGCAGGCGTCCATTCCCGCTGCCATCAAGATGCAGGTGGTGATGGACCGCACTTCCACCATTCGTGCCTCGCTGTCCGAGGTGGAGCGCTCGCTGCTGATTTCCATCGCGCTGGTCATCCTGGTGGTCTTCCTGTTCTTGCGTAATGGCCGCGCCACCGCCATTCCTGCCATCACCGTGCCGGTATCGCTGGTGGGCACTTTTGCCGTGATGTATCTGTGCGGCTTTTCGCTCAACAACCTCAGCCTGATGGCGCTGACCATTGCCACCGGTTTTGTGGTGGACGACACCATCGTGGTGCTGGAAAACATTGCCCGCCACATCGAAAACGGCATGAAGCCCTTCCAGGCCGCGCTGCAGGGCGCGCGTGAAGTGGGCTTTACCGTGCTGTCGATGAGCATTTCGCTGATTGCGGTGTTCATTCCCATCCTGATGATGGGCGGCATCATCGGCCGCCTGTTCCGCGAGTTTGCCGTCACGCTGTCGGTGGCCATTCTGGTGTCGCTGCTGGTGTCGCTCACCACCACGCCCATGTTGTGTGCGCGCTGGCTGAAAAGCCATGGCGAACACAAGCCGGGCCGCCTGTTTGTCTGGAGCGAGCGCATGTTCGACGCCATGCTGGCCGGCTATCGCCGCAGCCTTGGCTGGGCGCTGCGCCACGGCCCGCTGATGATGCTGATGCTGGCGGCCACCATCGCGCTGAATGTCTACCTGTACGTGATTGTGCCCAAGGGCTTTTTTCCGCAGCAGGACACCGGCCGGCTCACCGGCATGATCAAGGCCGACCAGAGCATTTCCTTCCAGGCCATGCAGCAAAAGCTGCAACGCTTTATCGACGCGGTAGGGCAGGACCCGGCAGTGGACAAGGTGATCGGCTTTACCGGCGGCGGCCAGCGCAACACCGCCAATATGTTTGTCAGCCTCAAGCCGCTGGGCGAGCGCACGGAAACGGCCGATCAGGTGATTGCCCGCCTGCGCAAGCGGCTGGCGCGCGAGCCGGGGGCGCAGTTGTTTTTGCAGTCGGTGCAGGACATCCGCGTGGGTGGACGGGCGGCCAATGCCCAGTACCAGTACACCCTGCAAGGGGATGATCTGGAAGAGCTGCGCCGCTGGACGCCCAGGGTACAGCAGGCGCTGCAAAAACTGCCGATGCTGGCCGATGTCAGCAGCGATCAGGAAATCAAGGGCCTGCAAACCACGCTCACCTTCGACCGTGACGCCATGGCGCGCCTGGGCCTGACCCAGTCGCAAGTGGATGCCGTGCTGAACGACGCTTTCGGCCAGCGCCAGGTGTCCACCATCTACAACCCGCTCAACCAGTACCACGTGGTGCTGGAAGTGGCACCCCAGTTCTGGCAAAGCGCCGAAGGCCTGCGCAGCATCTATCTGCAAACCACCACCGGCCAGCCGATTCCGCTATCGGCCTTTGCCCGCTGGCAGCCCACCAATACCGCGCTGGCGGTGAACCACCAGAGCCAGTTTGCTGCCACCACCGTGTCCTTCAACCTGCCGCCGGGCAGTTCGCTGTCCGACGCTACCGCCGCCATCGACAAGGCGACCGCGGACATCGGCCTGCCATCGTCGATACACGGCAGCTTCCAGGGTACGGCCAAGTCCTTCCAGGATTCGCTGGGCAGCCAGCCGGTGCTGATTCTGGCGGCCATGGTGGCGGTGTATATCGTGCTGGGCATGCTGTATGAAAGCGTGGTGCATCCGCTCACCATCCTGTCCACGTTGCCGTCGGCCGGGGTAGGGGCCTTGCTGGCGCTGCTGGCTACCGGTGGCGAATTCAACATCATCGCGCTGATCGGCGTACTGCTGCTGATCGGCATCGTCAAGAAAAACGCCATCATGATGATCGACTTTGCCCTCAGTGCCGAACGCGAGCAGGGCCTCAGTTCGCACGATGCCATTCTGCAAGCCTGCCTGCTGCGCTTCCGCCCCATCATGATGACCACGCTGGCCGCCCTGTTTGGCGCATTGCCGCTGGCACTGGGGCATGGCGATGGAGCCGAGATGCGCACCCCGCTGGGCATCTCCATTGTCGGTGGCCTGCTGCTCAGCCAGTTGCTGACGCTGTACACCACGCCGGTGGTTTACCTGTATCTGGACCGTTTCCGCCTGTGGTGCCAGCAATGGCGTGACAACTGGCGCAGCCGGGCTGCTGCCGCACACAAGGAATGACACGCATGTCTGCATTCACCCCGTCCCGGCTGGCACTGGCCGGCCTGATCAGCCTGCTGCTGGCAGGCTGCGCCATCGGCCCGGACTATACCCGGCCCAAGATGGACATTCCGGCAACGTACAAGGAAGACGGCCGCTGGAAAACCGCCACCCCGCAAGATGCCGCCCCGCGTGGCAACTGGTGGGCGGTGTATCAGGACCCGCAGCTCGATAGCCTGATGGACACTCTCAACCGGCAAAGCCCCACCATTGCCCAGGCCGAGGCCAATTACCGTAATGCCCGCGCCTTGCTGGATCAGGCCGAAGCCAGCCTGTGGCCCACCATCAGCAGCACCGCCAGCAAAACCCGCGGGGTGACAACGGCGGGCGGCAGTGTCAGCAATCAGTACAATCTGTCCGCCAGCGCCAGCTGGGAAGTGGACCTGTGGGGTACGGTGCGCCGCGCGGTGGAGGCGGGCAATGCCAAGGAGGCGGCCAGCGCCGCCCAGCTGGCGTCCATCCGCCTGAGCAGCCAGGCCCAGCTGGCTACTGCCTACCTGCAACTGGTGGCGGCCGATGTGCAGCTCAAGCAATTGCAGGACAGCGAGGCCAATCTGCTGCAAACCCTGCAGCTCACCCGCAACCAGTTTGCCGTGGGCATGGTGTCGGATGATGCCGTGGCGCAGGCGGAAAGCAGCTGGAAAACCGCTCAGGCCGCCCGCGTGGACAAGCAGCTGAGCCGTGCCCAGCTGGAGCACGCCATCGCCGCCTCGCTGGGTATGGCCCCGGCCAGCTTCACGCTGCCGGTCAGCAAAACCCTGCCCCATCTGCCACAACTGCCAGCCGGCCTGCCGTCCACCTTGCTGGAGCGCCGTCCGGACATCGCGGCGGCGGAGCGGGCGGTGGCACAGGCCAATGCCGAAATCGGCATTGCCAAGGCAGCGTTCTTTCCCACGCTGAACCTGACTGCCAGCGGCGGCTACAAGAGCAGCAGCTTTGCCGACTGGGTAAGCCTGCCCAACCGTATCTGGAGCGTGGGGCCGCAACTGGCACTCACCCTGTTTGACGGTGGCTTGCGCCGCGCACAGACCGCCGCTGCCGTGGCCAGCTACGACGCCAGCGTGGCCAGCTACCGCCAGACCGTGCTGAGTGCATTTCAGGCGGTAGAGGACAATCTGTCGGCCCAGGCACTGTTGGACGAGGAAATGCAGTACCAGCAAGCGGCACTGGCCGCGGCGCAGCGGGCGGAAACCATTGCGCTCAACCAGTATCGCGCCGGGGTGGTGAGTTATCTGAATGTGCTGACCGCACAAAACAGCCGCATCAGTGCCGAAAACAGCCTGTGGACCCTGAAAAACCGCCAGTACACCGCCAGCGTGGCCTTGATTGCTGCGCTCGGTGGTCAGTGGTAGCTTTGGCCGTTTTTCCCGCAAAAACAGCCCGTCACGACGGGCTGTTTTGTATCAGGCAAGCCGCTGGCTGAGGGGACTCAGAACGGCCTTCTGCCGCTGATGGCACCGGGGGACTGCACGCTCCATTCGCTGATCACCAGATAGCCATCCTGCACGGCAAACAGCATGGACAGGTCCACGCTGCGCAGCAGGGTGCCGGGCGTGTGGCTGTGTGGCTCCAGCCAGCCGTGGGCGCGATGCACCACAAAACCCACGCCATTGGCCTCGGCCAGGCAGTTGATATCGCCAAAGGCGCGCAACTGGCGCAGGACGGCGTCCAGCGGGCCTCGCAGGTTCAGCGTGCGCTCGGCATCGCTCCAGCGTGGCCAGTAGCTGCCAGCTCCTTGCGGCCTGGCCTGTTGCCACAAGCTGGTGAAATCCGCGATGACGCGGCGGCCCAGTTGCTCCAGTGCCAGTTGGCATTTCCACTCCAGCGTGGCCAGGGTTTCGTCGGGGCTCAGGGCAAACAGTTGCTGATCCAGCAGCGCGCCGCTGTCAAAGCGCGGCTCCACCACATGGCAGCTCACCCCCCATTGGCTGCGTTGCTCCAGAATGGCGCGTACCAGCGGAAACGGCCCGCGTGCCTCAGGCAGCGGCGAGGGGTGGAAGTTGACCGCACGGGGCAGGTAAGGCCGCCAGTCCGGTACTTTCCAGTCATAGCTGCCCAGCAGCAGGGCTTCGCAGCCCTGGGCGGCCAGTGCGGCCAGATCCGCCTCGGTCATTGGTGACAGCTGCACGGGAATGCCCAGCCGGGCCGCCTGTTCCACCACCTGCCGGTTGTCGTGGATCTTGCCATCCAGCGGGCAGGTGAAGATTTTCAACGGCTGCCAGCCTGCCAGCAAGGCAAGGTCCAGCAGCACCTTGAAGCGGTCGGTCAGGGTAATGGCAAAGTGCATGGCGGCATCCGGGCGTGAATCAGGCTGACAGATATACCAGCTTGTCGGCCTGTCGGGGCCGGACTGGCAAACACCTTAACAAATCTGCTCAGCATGCTCCGGCAGACGGCGGCGGGGCCGGATGTACGCTGCCAGCGCCATCACTGCTGGCTGGTGTGGCGGACACCGCCGGTTTGCGCAGGCGGCTGGGGCGCAGCTGACCACTGGCTTCCAGCGCCGGATAGGCTGTGGCGCACAGATGGGAGTGGATACGCTTGAAGTCACGCAGGATATCCAGATGCAGCGAGCTGGTTTCCATGCTTTCCAGCCTGCCTTCGCGCAGCCGTGCCATATGGCTTTCGGCGGCTTGCATTTCCAGTTCGCGCACCCGGGTTTTTTCGTCCAGCAACTGGCGTGCCGCCTTGACGTCGCCGGTCAGGAACACGGAGAAGGACAGCTTGAGATTGTCGATGATCAGGCGGTGAAAGGCCTCCAGTTCCTGCGCCCCTTCGCGCGAGAACTGCAGCTGATGCTTGATCTTCTTGTTGGCCAGCTCCATCAGGTTCTTGTCGATGATGTCGCCGATATGCTCTAGGTTGATCGACAAGGCCATGATCTCCATCGCCCGCCGCCCTTCGGCCTCATCCAGGCTGTCGCGAGTCAGCTGCACCACGTACAGCTTGATGGCCTCGTACAGGCTGTCCACCGCGTTGTCGCGTTGCGAAACCGCCAGTGCCAGCTTGCGGTCATTGCCCAGCAACACCTGCATGGATTCGCGCAGCATGGTTTCCACGATATCGCCCATGTGCAGGGCCTCGCGGGCGGCACAGGCCAGCGCCACGCTGGGCGTGCCCTGTACGCTGGCATCCAGATACAGCGGTTGCGCCGGGTCATCCGCGGCCTTGCTGTCCGGCAGCCAGCGGCACAGCAAGCGCGACAAGGGCTGGATGGGCGGCAGGAAAACCAGCGCCACCACCACATTGAACAGGGTGTGGAAGTCCGCTGCCAGCCGCGCCGGATTGTCCTCCAGCTGGCCCAGCCAGCCCAGCAACGGGTCCAGCAAGGGCAGGAACAGCGCACAGCCTGCCAGCCGGGTGAGCAGATTACCCGCCGGCAGTCGGCGGTGCGCCGGATTGCTGCTGGACAAACCTTCGATGAAGGGGTTGAGCGCGCTGCCCAGATTGGCACCCAGAATCAGCGCACAGGCGGCCAGTGGCGGAATGAAGCCGGAATAGGCCAGCGACATGGTGAGCAAGACTGTGGCCACACTGGAATGCGCCAGCCAGGTCAGCACTGCGCCCAGCAGCAGGGTAAGCAGCGGCTCGCCGGTAATGGCCGACAGGATTTCGCGCACCAGCGGCGCGTTTTCCGCCGGCGCCAGGCTGGTGAGCAGCAAGTGCAGCGACAGCAGCATCAAGCCCAGGCCAATGGCCACCCGGCCCAGGTCACGCCCCCGGGCATCACTGCTGCGCTTGAAAGCCACCACACCCAGCACCAGCAACAAGGGCGAGATGGCGGAGGAGTCAAACGACAGCAGCTGCACAATCAGCGTGGTGCCGACATTGGCCCCCAGCATCACCGCCAGCGCCGGGGCCAGCTCCACCATGCCGGAGGCAGAAAACGATGACAGCATCAGCGCGGTGGCAGTGCTGCTTTGCAGCAGGGCGGTAATGCCCAGCCCGGCCAGAAAGGCCTGCAGGCGGGTGCGCAATACCGTGGCCATGACCCGGCGCAGGCTGGCACCAAAGGCGCGCACGATGCCGCTGTGCACCATGTGCAGGCCCCACAGCAATAGCGCCACGCCTCCCATCAGGTCCAGCAGGATGGAAGTCACCATATTGTTCTCCCCGACGATGTGCTGCCTGCGTCAGCCCGCAGCAGGCGTGCTGTAGCTGACCAGTGGGCGGCGGCCCGGCTGACATCCTGCCAGTGTAGGAGGGGTCAACCGGCAAAATCCGCCAGCAGGCGACCTGTTCTTGTGTAAATCCGTAGCAAAAGCCGTGCCGGCAACTGATTTCGGTATACCTCACCCACCACACAAGCGCCATGTGGACTTTGCAGTGCAACACCAAGCTGCGCCGTGCTTTGACGCATGCGCGCCCGCTATACAATGGGCGGCTCTTTATCCACAGATAGCCACCTGTTGCGCTGCATCCATCCGATGCCGTCTCCCGGGTGCCAGGCCTTCCATGTCTCTTCGTCCTTCCTCCAGCGTGAATGCTGGCAGTTACCGTCCCGATATCGATGGCCTGCGTGCGCTGGCCGTGCTGGCCGTGGTGCTGTTTCACATCGGCGTGCCGGGTTTTGGCGGCGGCTTTGTCGGGGTGGATATCTTTTTCGTCATTTCCGGCTTCCTGATCAGCGGCTTGCTGCGGCAGGAGCTCATCAGCCAGGGTCGCATCGACTTCAAGGCCTTCTATGCCCGGCGTTTTCGCCGCCTGGGCCCGGCGCTGTTGCTGATGGTGTGCGTGGTGTTGCTGCTGTCCTACTTTGTGCTGTTGCCGGACGACCAGAACAAGCTGGGCCGGGAAATCCGCGGCGTGGCATTGCTGTCGGCCAACCTGCACTTCCTCCAGCATGCGTTTGATTATTTCAATTCCGCGTCCGACCTCACCGTCATGCTGCACACCTGGTCGCTGGCGGTGGAAGAACAGTATTACCTGGCCTGGCCCTTCATCATGTGGGGGCTGTACCGCCTGAATGGCCGTCAGCCGGACAAGGTGGCGCGCAGCCTGCCTCCCTTGCTGTGGCTGATTTTTGTCGCCTCGCTCGCTTACTGCCTGTGGCTGTCCTATCACGAAACCCCGCGCGCCTTTTACCTGATGCCCACCCGCGCCTGGGAATTCGCCGCCGGTGCGCTGCTGGCCATCACCCCCGTGCCCGCAGGCTGGAAAGCGCATGCTGGCGTAGCCAGTGGCACCGGTTTGCTGTTGTTGCTGGGCGCGGTGCTGGGCCTGAACGAAACCATGGTGTTCCCTGGTGTCATCGTGCTGTTGCCGGTGCTGGGCAGTGTGCTGTTCCTGCTGGGAGGCCAGCTGAATGCGGACAATGCCGTCAGCCGCCTGGCTGCGCGTCGGCCCTGGACCGACATCGGCATCCTCTCCTACGGTTTTTACCTGTGGCACTGGCCGCTGCTGGCGCTGGGCCGCTACTGGGGCCTGGGTGAGCGCAGCCTGCCGCGCGACCTGCTGCTGGGCGGCGTACTGGCCTTGCTGCTGGCCTGGCTGAGCTATCGCTATGTCGAGCAACCCATCCGCCAGAAAAAACTGCGCGCCTTCACCGCCACCAAGGCCACGCTGTGGAGCGGTTTTGGCATGATCGTGGGCATGTGGCTGCTGGGCAATGTGGCCATGTTCCTGTTGCCACGCGCACCGTGGTCCGGCCATCAGGCACTATTGCAAGCCAAGGGTGACGCCATGGTCATGCACGGCAATTGCGCCATGCCCAAGGACGGCCTGCCCTTGTCGCCGGTGGCGCAGTGCGTGGAAGGACAGCGCAACGGCCCGGTCAGGCTGCTGGCCTGGGGCGATTCGCACACCGACCACCTGATGCCGCTGTATGAAACCCTGGCGCAGCAACAGCATATTGCCATCCTGCGCCGGGTGTACCACGGCTGCCCGCCACTGCCGGATGTCACCCCGGTGGGTGAGGGCAAGCTGCGCACCTGGTGCACCAACTTTTCCCGTGCGGTGCGGGACGAACTGCCGCAGCTCAAACAACAGGGCGTCAGCGGCGTGCTGATGAATGTGCGCTGGAGCGGCTATGCCGCACTCAACAAACCGGGTGAAAACAGCATTGCCGTGCTGGCTGCCGGACAGAACGGCATGCCGGACAGCGTGTGGGACAAACAGGTGGGCGTGGCACCGCTGGACCGCGCCACCTCGCTGGCCGTGCTGCAACAGGCGCTACAGCACAATGCCGCTTACCTGCAGCAACTGGGGCTGAAGCTGGTGCTGGTGTTGCCGGAGCCGGAAATGCAGCGCTCGCCGCCAGAGTGCGTGATACGGCTGGGAGCCGCCGCCTGTAATGTCAGTCGCCAGCAAGCCGAGGCAGAACGCGCCGACGTGGTGGCCATGCTGCGCAAGGTGGCCAGTCAGGCCTCCAATGTGCGTATCTGGGATGGTTTCGACCATTTCTGTGATGCCACCACCTGCTACGCCAGCCAGAACGGCCACATCCGCTATCAGGACAAAAACCACATCACCGCCAGCATGGCCCGTTCCATGGCGGCCGATTTCAAACCGGTATTCGACTGGGCCTTGCAGCCGCTGGCCAAACCCTGAAGTCATCCGCCCTGATCAAGACAAAGCCGCCAGTGATGGCGGCTTGCAAACCCCCTCTCGCTTTCTGAAAGAAAAGCGAGGCACCCTTACAGGGTAAGGGCGGGGGGATTGGGATGAGATAGACAGGCTGCGGGATCAATTACTTGGTCGGCAGGCCCGGCTTGGCCTGGGCCAATGCAAGCGCAACGGATAAGCTGGTCAGCAGCCTGAAAGCCGCCAGTGATGGCGGCTTTGTGCTGTGTGGCCGCATTGGCGGCATAGTTGCTTAGCTCACTCTGCATTTCGGCATCCCGGGCCGGTTCATGCACTACCAAGGCCAAGAATCAATCGCCCCAGTGCAAGAATGGACCGCAAGCCAACAAGCCCGCCATACTTGCATCATCAAGCGCAGCGTTGCCAGCTTCGGCAAGCAGGACCACGCCGGAAACATAGAGAGGGCCACACCATGCTCCGGGAACTGGAAATCGTCGAACAACTGATACTGGGCCAGGACCCGCTACACCGTGGCCAGGCCTTGCACACCCCGAAAGACCCGGCGCTGGATCAGGCCCGCGCCATCTACTACCAGCAGCTCAAAAGGGTAAGCAAGCAGCACGCCTCCCAGCCCGTTCCGCCATCTGCCCCGGTCCGCCCCGGTCACAGCCGCGCTGGCGAGCGCTGGAGCATTGCCGAAGACAACCGGCTGAGTGCGCTGTGGGAAACTTCCAGCACCGTCACCAGTGCAGATCTGGCAGAGAAGCTGGGCCGCAGCCGCGCCGCCATCATGCCCGGCTGGTGCGCATCGGCGAATATCCGGACCGCGATGCGGTACGGGCGGTGGACAGGGAGAGGGGAAGCAATTTGGGGCGGGATGACTGAACGCTTGCAATGACAGCTGACTGCTGTAGAGCAATACATAAAAAAAAGCCGCATGCCTTTACAGGATGCGGCTTTGTGGATTTTTATGAATGCACAGTGCAGTGCAAGTGGTGCCCCCGACAGGAATCGAACCTGTAACTGCCCCTTAGGAGGGGGCCGTTATATCCATTTAACTACGGAGACCTAAATCCGGATCAGGCGTTGCGGTCCACCGACAGGCGGGCCAGTTCTACCAGTGCCTGTTTCACCGGGGTGTCCGGCAGGTCGGCAATGGCGGCCACGGCTTGTTCGGCGGCTTTGATGGCTTCGTTTTTGGCGTAGTCCAGCGCGCCGCAGGATTGTACCGCAGCCAATACATCGTGGAAACGGTCGCGGCTGGCGTTTTCCAGTGCCTGGCGCACTACGTCGGCAGCGGTGGCGGGGCCTTGGCGCATGGTGTAGATCAAGGGCAGGGTGGCCTTGCCTTCGGCCAGGTCGTCACCCAGGCTCTTGCCGATGGTGTCGGCGTCGCCGCTGTAGTCCAGCACGTCGTCGATGATCTGGAAGGCGGTGCCCAGGTACATGCCGTAGTCGGCCAGTGCCTTGACCTGGGCGTCGCTGCCGTTTGCAATCAGCGCGCCCACGCGGGCGGCGGCTTCAAACAGCTTGGCGGTCTTGTACTGGATGACTTGCAGGTAGTCCTGTTCGGACAGTTCGGTATTGCCGATATTCAACAGTTGCAGCACTTCGCCTTCGGCGATGATGTTGGTGGCTTCGGCCATCACCTGCAGGATCTGCATGTTGTTGGTGGTCACCATCATCTGGAAGGCGCGGGTGTACAGGAAGTCACCCACCAGCACGCTGGCGGCATTGCCGAACAGGGCATTGGCGGTTTCGCGGCCACGGCGCATGTCGGATTCGTCCACCACGTCATCGTGCAGCAAGGTGGCGGTGTGAATGAATTCGATCATTGCCGCCAGTTCGTACAGATGGTCGCCTTCATAACCCAGTGCCTTGCCGGACAGCAGGGTCAGTACCGGGCGCAGGCGTTTGCCGCCGGCGGTGATGATGTATTCCGCCACCTGGCGGATGAGAACTACATCGGAGTGCAGGCGTGCGCGGATGACGCGGTCTACGGTCTGCATGTCTTCAGCGATCAGGGTGCGGAATAGCGGGGTGGACACGGTTTTAGCCAGATGTTGGTGTTAGCGGAGCCAGAAGCGCGGAATGTTACCAGAAAAGCCATGCAGCCAGCCATGCCCACCTTTGTTGCGGGGCTAAACTGATGAAATTATTGACAACTTTTTGCACTCTGCGTATAGTTTCGCGTTCTTCTTCGCGTGATGCGGGGAAGATTCCCTCTTTAGGAGCTATGCGAATGTATGCGGTCATAAAAACCGGCGGCAAGCAGTACAAGGTTGCCATCGGTGAAAAACTCAAAGTAGAACAGATACCTGCAGACGTCGACAGCCAAATCGTACTCGAAGAAGTGCTGATGGTCGCTGACGGTGAACAGGTTGTTGTAGGCGCCCCGCTGGTTGCAGGTGCCACCGTTACGGCTACTGTTGTTTCCCACGGTCGTGGCGACAAGGTACGTATCTTCAAGATGCGTCGTCGCAAGCACTACCAGAAGCATCAGGGTCATCGTCAGAACTTCACCGAAATCCGCATCGACGCGATTTCGAAGTAAGGATAAACAGTCATGGCACACAAAAAAGCAGGCGGTAGCTCCCGCAACGGTCGTGACTCCGAAGCCAAACGCCTGGGCGTTAAGGCTTACGGTGGCGAACTGATTCCGGCAGGTTCCATTATTGTTCGTCAGCGTGGTACCCGTTTCCACGCTGGTGAAAATGTTGGTCAGGGCAAGGATCACACCCTGTTTGCCAAGGTTGACGGCTATGTTCAGTTCACCGTTAAGGGTGCTCTGCAACGCAAGATCGTTACCGTGGTACCGTACACCGGTGTAGACGGCGAATAATCGCTTTCTGCAGACAAGAAAGCCCTATCCTGTGAGATAGGGCTTTTTTTTATCCGGCTTGCCATCTGGCGGGCCAGACGAGGGGCAAGGCGTGAGGGCTGGTTGCCGGATGCAACCTTGACGCCTGACTCCTCAAGGAGGATGTATGAAGTTTATCGACGAAGCCCGTATCGAAGTGTTTGCGGGCAAGGGCGGCAATGGTGCCGCCAGTTTCCGTCGCGAAAAGTACGTGCCGTTTGGCGGCCCGGACGGTGGCGATGGTGGCAAGGGTGGCAGCGTGTTTGCCGTGGCAGACGAAAACGTGAATACCCTGGTGGAATACCGTTTCGTCAAGAAATACCTGGCGCAGCACGGCGAGCGTGGCCGTGGTGCCGATTGCTACGGCAAGGGCGGTGACGATATCGAACTGCACATGCCGGTGGGCACGGTGATTACCGACCACGACACCGGCGAGCTGGTGGCCGACCTCACCCATCACGGCCAGCGCGTGATGATTGCCCGTGGCGGCAAGGGTGGCCTGGGCAATATCCACTTCAAGTCGTCCACCAACCGCGCGCCGCGTCAGAGCACGCCGGGTGAAGAGGGCGAACAGCGCACGCTGAAGCTGGAACTGAAAGTGCTGGCGGACGTGGGCCTGTTGGGCATGCCACGCCGGCAAGTCCACCTTCATCCGCTCGGTATCGGCCGCGCGCCCCAAGGTGGCGGACTACCCGTTTACCACCCTGCACCCCAACCTGGGTGTGGTGCGCATGGACGATACCAGCAGCTTCGTGATTGCCGATATTCCGGGGCTGATTGAAGGTGCTGCCGAAGGCGCTGGCCTGGGTCATCGCTTCCTCAAGCATTTGCAACGTACCGGCCTGCTGTTGCACATCGTGGATATCGCCCCGTTCGACCCGGATGTCGACCCGGTACGCGAAGCACGCGCCATCGTGGCCGAGCTGGAAAAATACGATGCCGAACTGCACGGCAAGCCGCGCTGGCTGGTGCTGAACAAGCTGGACATGCTGCCGGAAGAAGAGCGCGACCTGACGGTAAGCGCCTTCCTGGAAGCCTATGGCTGGCCCAAGACCCAACCGGACGACAGCCTGGCGTTTGATGTCGACACCCCGCGCGTGTTTGCCATTTCTGCGCTGACCCACGAAGGCACCCGTGAGCTGGTGCGCGCGATTGATAACTATCTGCGCATCATGCGTGCCCGCGCCCGTGCTGCTGCTGAAGAGGCCGAACGTCAGGCCGAAGAAGCACGCCTGGCCCGCAAGGCCGCGGCCCGCGCCCAGCTGGAAGCGGCTGAAGCCGCCAAGGCAGCTGCCGCTGCTGCCAAGGCGGCTGGCGAAGAAAACTAAGCCAGACACTGTCCCAAAAGCCGGTTTTCAGAAGAAACCGGCTTTTTTTCGTCTATTGCACGGTTGCACTTTGAAAATTTGATGTCGCACTGCAAAATACGCTACGTAGTTTTACGTGGGTTTGTTGTATTTTGTACTCAAGAATACAATCGAATGCGACTTGATCTTCCAGAAATCGGCCCAGCCTTGATCTGCTGTCCTCTCCGGTCAGGGCGGATGCGTTATTTATCCTGTATCCGGAGTCGTGCTTCTGGACAATTTGCGCTATTCATATAACCATTGCTGCCAGTCGGTTTGACCCGCCCACAAGGCAGGCGAGCCGATTACAGCGTATCGGTATGTTGCGGTGGCAGGGGCTGCCCGGCATGGTGTGAACAATAAAACCAAGCAGTAAGGAGAAGTTTGATGAGAAAAGTGATTACCGCCGTTTCTCTGGCACTGATGGCCACTTCTTTTGGCGCATTTGCCAAAGACTGGAAAGAAGTCCGTTTTGGCGTTGATGCCAGCTATGCTCCGTTCGAGTCCAAGGCCCCGAATGGCCAGCTGGTGGGTTTTGACATCGACCTGGGCAATGAAATCTGTGCACGCCTGAAAGCCAAGTGTGTATGGGTGGAAAACGACTTCGACGGCATGATCCCGGCCCTGAAGGCCAAGAAATTTGATGGCGTGCTGTCCTCCATGTCCATCAACGAAGCACGTCTGAAAGAAATCAACTTCTCCGCCAAGCTGTTCAATACCCCGACCCGCATGGTTGCCAAGGCTGGTTCCGGCCTGCAGCCGACTGCCGCTTCCCTGAAGGGCAAGCGCGTTGGTGTTGAGCAAGGCACCATCCAGGAAGCTTACGCCAAGGCCCACTGGGCACCGGGCGGTGTAGAAGTGGTTCCGTACCAGAACCAGAGCCTGGTGCTGGCTGACCTGGCATCCGGTCGTCTGGACGCTTCCCTGCAAGACGCCATCCAGGCTGACGAAGGCTTCCTGAAAAAGCCGGAAGGCAAGGGCTTTGCCTTCGCCGGCGGCAACCTGAACGACCCGAAAACCCTGGGTACCGGTGCCGGCATCGGCCTGCGCAAGGAAGATACCGATCTGAAAGCTGCCATCGACAAGGCGATTGCCGGCATGCTGAAAGACGGCACCTACAAGAAAATCGAAAAGAAATACTTCACGTTTGATGTATACGGCAAATAAGTCGTAACACTGACGGAAGCACCGCGCCCCGGTGATATCAGCGGGGCGCGTTTTCATCACGGCTGCGGAGGAGATGCGTAACACCCACTGTTACGTCCGCTGCCAACTTCGCTGACACACTGCGCCCCGGTGACAAACTCTCGCTGCTGCCTGCCTTTGCGGGACTGGCGGTGGATGTCTGCGCGCGCGGGACAGGGTGTGGCGAGCACAACATACAGGGGAAACGGCCATGTTTCTGGATGGATTCGGGCCAATCATCCTGGACGGTGCATGGGTCACGCTGGAGCTGGCAGTCATGTCGCTTCTGGTGTCCTTCATCATCGGTCTGGGTGGCGCTGGCGCCAAGCTATCGAGCAATCCCGTGCTCAAGGGCATTGCCACGCTTTACACCACATTGATTCGCGGCGTACCGGACCTGGTACTGATGCTGCTGATCTTCTACAGCCTGCAAATCGGCATGAATCACCTGACCGAATGGCAAGGCATGGAGCAGATCAACCTCAACCCCTTCGTGTCCGGTGTGTTTACCCTGGGTTTCATTTACGGGGCCTACTTTACCGAGACTTTCCGCGGGGCATTCCTGTCTGTGCCCAAAGGCCAGATCGAAGCCGGCATTGCCTATGGCATGAGCAGCTGGCAAACCTTCTCCCGCATCCAGTTTCCCCAGGTCATGCGCTTTGCCCTGCCGGGTATTTCCAATAACTGGCAAGTCATGCTCAAGGCCACCGCGCTGGTGTCCATCATCGGCTTGTCCGATGTGGTGAAAGCATCGATTGATGCGGGCAAGAGCTCCTACCGCGTGTTCTTCTTCACCCTGGTGGCCGGTGCCATTTACCTGATTCTGACAACGGTTTCCAGCGTGGTGCTGATGTGGCTGGAACGCCGCTACTCCACCGGCGTGCGGGAGGCAGACCTGTGATCGACATCATCCAACAATACTGGAAAGCCTTCCTGTGGTCGGACGGCTATCACCTGTCCGGCCTGGCCGTCACCATGTGGCTGCTGGTGGTTTCCATTGCCTTCGGTTTTTGCGCCTCCATTCCGCTGGCCATTGCCCGGGTCTCCAAGTCCAAGTGGCTGTCCAGCCCGGTATGGCTGTTTTCCTACGTGTTCCGTGGCACGCCGCTCTACATCCAGCTGCTGTTCTTTTACACCGGCATGTACAGCCTGGACGTGGTGCGCGAAGTGGGCTTTCTCAACCACTTCTTCCGCGAAGGGTATAACTGCACCATTCTGGCTTTCGGCCTGAATACCTGTGCCTATACCACCGAAATCTTCGCCGGTGCCATCAAGGCCACGCCGTATGGTGAAATCGAAGCGGGCCGTGCCTACGGCATGAGCAAGTTCACCCTGTATCGCCGGGTCATCATTCCGTCGGCCTTGCGCCGCGCGCTGCCGGCCTACAGCAACGAGGTGATCCTGATGCTGCATGCCACCACCGTTGCCTTTACCGCCACCGTGCCCGACATCCTGAAAGTGGCGCGCGATGCCAATGCCGCCACCTATGATTCGTTCGATGCCTTTGGCCTGGCCGCATTGATTTACCTGTGTATCACCTTTGTTCTGGTGGCCCTGTTCCGCAAGGCGGAAAGCAAGTGGCTGGCGCATTTGCGCCCGATGAAGGCCTGAGTTACCCGCAAGGATAAAAGATGGAAAAGCTAGTCGTTAAAGACCTGCACAAGAGCTATGGCAGCCACGAAGTGCTCAAGGGCATCTCGCTCAAGGCCAAGGCAGGCGATGTAATCAGCATCATCGGTTCTTCCGGCTCCGGGAAAAGTACCTTCCTGCGCTGCATCAACTTCCTGGAAAAACCCAACGCCGGCAGCATCAGCCTGGGTGGCGAGGAAATCACCCTGCAAAAGAACAAGCAGGGCGAACTGGTGCCGGCCGACCACAAACAGCTGCAAGCCATGCGTGCCAAGCTGGCCATGGTGTTCCAGCATTTCAATCTGTGGAGCCACATGACGGTGCTGGAAAACGTCATCGAAGCCCCCATTCATGTGCTGGGCCTGTCGCGTGACGAAGCTATTGCCCGTGCCGAAAAATACCTGCGCAAGGTAGGGCTGGACGCCCAGGCCCAGGCCAAGTATCCGGCGCACATGTCCGGCGGCCAGCAGCAGCGTGTGGCCATTGCCCGTGCACTGGCGATGGAACCGGAAGTGATGCTGTTTGACGAACCCACCTCGGCGCTGGACCCGGAACTGGTGGGCGAAGTGCTCAAGGTGATGCAGACCCTGGCCGAAGAAGGCCGCACCATGGTGGTGGTGACCCATGAAATGGGCTTTGCCCGTAATGTGTCCAACCACGTGATGTTCCTGCATCAGGGCCGGGTGGAAGAAGAAGGCCACCCGGACGAAGTATTCGGCAATACCAAGAGCGAACGCCTGAAAGCCTTCCTGTCCGGCAGCCTGAAGTAAGTTGTCGGTTTTATAGAAAGCAAAAGCGGCCCATTGATGAGATGGGCCGCTTTTTTCTTGTCCAAACCAGGCGGTTCAGTCCGCCAGTACTTCGTGCAATTGTTGCGCCAGCAACTGCAGGAACTGGCTGACCGCCGGTGGCAGGCGGCGGTCCTGCATGGTCATCAGCTGTAGCTGTCTTTGTTGCAGCAGTGGTTCGTCGATGCTTTTTGCCAGCAGCTTGCTGCATTCCGGCAGGCCGTGAATGGCCAGACGGCTGCCCAGCGCAATGGTATCGGTACGGGCGGCAAAGCGGTGCAGGGTGCTGGAGTGACCGCTGCTCAGCAGCGGGCTGAATACCTTGCCCTGTGCGCTAAAGCTCCATTCCAGCAATTGCCGCACGGTGTTGCCGCGCTCCAGGATGGCCAGCGGATAGCGGGCAAGGTCGTCAAGGCTCAGGGTCTCTTGTCCGGCCAGCGGATGGCCGGGGCGCAGCAGGGCGCATACCGGTGCCTTGTGCTGAAACTGCAGGTCGATGCCATGAGTATTACCCACGGCAAAACTCAGTCCGATATCGGCTTCACCGGTAGTTATCCAGTGGCGTACCTGTTCCGGGCTACCAACCAGCAAGACAAAGCGGGTATGGGGATACTGCAGGTGATAGGCCATCATCACATCAGGTAGAAATGCATGGGTAAAACCATCGGTACTGGCCAGCCGTACCATGCCGTCGCCACTGGCATGGCGAGAGGATATTTCGCCCAGTACCAACTGTGCATCCAGCAGTGCGCGGCGTGCATGATCTGCCAGTAGCTGGCCAGCTTCGGTCAGTACCATGCCACGAGGTTGACGCTCGAACAGTAGCGTGCCGGTTTCCTGTTCCAGTTTGGTAATTTGTCGGCTGATGGCAGAGACCGCAACTTGCAGGTTTTCTGCTGCTGCCCCCAAGGAGCCGCAACGCGCCACTTCTACAAAATATTTCAGTGCAATGCCGTGAAGCATCTTGTCTCCTCTGTTGCCATTTAGGCAAATTGGCTTGCTTAAATGGCAATAATGTCAATTGTCATCAATGATTTGGCGTTCCTAGACTGCACCACCCATTCAACGTTAAACAAGGTGCGAGGTACGAAGTCGATGACGCAAATACATGCCCAGCGCAAGGATGCAATTGCCAAGTCCCAGGCCTATTTCGATCAAGGCGGTTTGCTGGGCGATCTGCAACGCCGGGTGGGCTTTCATACCGAAAGCCAGGACCCGGCACAGGCGGCCACCCATCTGGCCTATTTCCAGCAGGAGCTGATACCCGGCTTGCAGGCCATGGGTTTTCACTGCCGGATACTGGACAACCCGGTGGCACCGCTGGCGCCCTTCCTGCTGGCAGAGCGGCATGAAGCCGACGACTTGCCCACCGTACTGAGCTATGGCCATGCCGATGTGGTGCGCGGTGATGATGTGCATTGGCGCAGCGGTCTGAACCCCTGGCAGGTGACGGTGGAGCAGGGGCGCTGGTATGGCCGTGGCACGGCGGATAACAAGGGCCAGCACACCATCAACCTGGCCGCGCTGGAGGCGGTGCGGCAAAGCCGTGGCGGCCGGCTGGGCTTCAACAGCAAATGGCTGTTTGAAAGTGGCGAGGAAATCGGCTCGCCCGGTTTGCGCGAAATCTGCCTGCAAGAACAGGCAGCCTTGCGGGCCGATGTCTTTATTGCTTCGGACGGACCCCGGGTGAGTGCCGAGCGGCCGACCTTGTTTCTGGGTTCGCGCGGCAATGTGCTGTTCGAACTGAATATCCTGTTGCGTGAAGGCGGCCATCATTCCGGCAATTGGGGCGGTGCCCTGCGCAACCCGGCCGTGGTGCTGGCGCACGCGCTTTCTTGTCTGGTGGATGCTCACGGGGTGATTCAGGTACCCGGCCTGCGGCCGCCACCGCTGGACCTGCGGGTGCGCCGTGCACTGTCCGGCCTGACGCTGGCGGGCGAAGCAAACAGCCCGGCGGTGGATACAGACTGGGGCGAGCCGGGCCTGACGCCGCTGGAGCGGGTGATAGGCTGGAATGCGCTGGAGGTGCTGGCGCTGGAGTCCGGCAATGCCCGCAAGCCGGTGAATGCCATCCCACCCAGCGCCAAGGCGGTGTGCCAACTGCGCTTTGTAGTGGGGACGGACTGGCGCAATACCCGGCAGCATATCGCGTCGCACTTGCAACAGCATGGGCTGGAACATGTGCAGGTGCGCATTCTGTCCAGTTCTGCGGCTACCCGGCTGCCGCTGGACCATCCCTGGGTCGAGTGGGCGCTGGCGTCCATGCGTCACAGTACCGGCCAGCCTGCCGCCTTGCTGCCCAATCTGGGCGGCACGGTGCCGAATGATGCTTTTGCCGACATTCTGGGACTGCCTACCTTGTGGCTGCCGCACTCCTACCCCGGCTGTGGGCAACATGCGCCCAACGAGCACCTGCTGGCACCGGTGGCGCGCCAGGCCCTGGGGCTGATGGCCGGCATCTGGTGGGATCTGGGCGAGCAGGGCAGCCAGTTGGTGGCACAGGCCAGGGCATACACAGGAGAAAACCATGTCGACAGCTAAACCCGTCAGCCTGACCCGCATCGTGGTGGCCACTTCCATCGGCAATGCGCTGGAATGGTTTGATATCGCCATCTATGGCTTTTTTCGCCGTGTATGTTGCATATCATTTTTTCCCGGCAGGGAATGAAACCGCCTCCATGCTGCTGACCTTCGGCTCCTTCGGTGCCTCCTACCTGATCCGTCCGCTGGGTGGAGTGGTACTGGGCAGCTATGCCGACCGGCATGGCCGCAAGGCCGCGCTGCTGCTGACAGTCAGCCTGATGATGGTGGGCACCGCCATCATCGCCCTGCTGCCTACTTATGCGCAGATTGGCGTCGCGGCACCCATCGGCATTTTCCTGGCGCGGCTGATTCAGGGCTTTTCCGCGGGCGGCGAGTTCGGCGCGTCCACCGCCATGCTGATCGAGCATGCGCCGCACCGCCGGGGGTTTCTCGCCAGCTGGCAGTTTGCCACCCAGGGCTTGTCCACCTTGCTGGCTTCGCTGTTTGGTTATGGCCTGGTCAAGCTGCTGACGCATGAGGAGCTGCTGGCCTGGGGCTGGCGCATTCCCTTCTTCTTCGGCTTGCTGATTGGCCGGCCGGTTTGTTGATGCGGCGCTGTCTGGACGATGCGCATAGCTTCAAGGAAGCCGAGCATACCGCCACGCCGGTGCGTGATGTCCTGCTCCGCCAGAAAAGCATGGTGCTGGCGGCCATCGGCGTGATTACCGTGTCCACTGCAGTCAATTACATGCTGCAATACGTGCCCACCTTTGCCATCCGCCAGCTGAAGATGGATGCCGCCACCGGTTTTGCAGCCAGCATTCTGGCCGGGGTAATTCTCACCGTGGTGACGCCGTTTTCCGGCTGGCTGTCCGACCGCATCGGGCGGCTCAGGCAAATGGCCATGGCTGGTGTGCTGTTTGCCCTCACCATTTACCCGGTATTCCTGTATGTCTCGGTGAGTGGCAGTGCCTGGGCGCTGTATGTGCTGGTGGGGTGGCTGGCCTTGCTCAAGTCCGTTTACTTTGGTGCCTTGCCGGCCCTGATGTCCGAAATCTTCCCGCCCGCTACCCGCGCCACCGGCATGGCCATTGGCTACAACGTGGGCGTGACGGTGTTTGGCGGCTTTGCCCCGGCCATCATCGTGTGGCTGATCAGCGCCACCGGCAGCAAGCAGGCCCCCAGCTTTTACCTGATGTTCACCACCCTGATCAGCCTGGCCGCCCTGGCCTATATCGCGCAACGCCGACGCACACCGCAAATACAACCGTCGGCAGCCTGAGCATGGGGGGCGTGCCCTGCCCTGGTACGCACCCCCAGTCATGCAAGATGCGTTGACTTACCCCCGCCCGGCCTTGGACAATCCGCTTTTGCTTCTTGATGCCGGAATGTCATTGGAATCGCTCGCCGACTTTTTCCAGCCGGGCATTGCGCCGGATTCGCTGTCTGCGGTCAATCGCCTGCAACAGGCCTGGCCGTATCTGTCCGTGTTTGTCACCTTGTTTCGCGGTGGCGACGAGGAGGTGCTGATGCGCCTCCTGGTGCTGCGCGAACTGGGCAGCCGCGCCGACGCGCCGCGCTGGACGCCGCAGGAAATCGCCCAGCGGTTTGCTTATCTCAACGACACCAAGCTGGCCACCATTCTGGGCCGCCTGCGCGAGGGCGAATTGCTGGTGTACGACAGTGATGGCGGCCAGTACCAGTTGTCCGAAGGCGCACGCGTGGCGCTGGCGGCGCTGGCCACCTTGATTGACTTTGCCGGCGACGACGTCGAACTGGGCTACCTCACCAGCCAGGTGGCCGCCGGGCAGGCGGTGGGGCAGTTGTCGGACGACGCGCTCAAGCACCTGCTGGCGCGCTTGAACGAGCTGTATGGCGAGTTTGAAGAAGCGCTGGAATCGCAATCCGAATTCCGCATCCGTGCCGCCCAGCACCGGCTGGAAGCCGTGTGGCGCTGGGTGGCCAAATCGACAGAAGTGATCCGCAGCCTGACTGCCGACGATACGCTCAGCCTGTCCGCCCTCAATCAGGCGCAGGCGGTGGCGCTGGCGCAAAGCCGCATGCTGGCGCTGGCCGGTACTTTTGAACGCCGTCTGGCGCAGCTGGCCGCGCAGCGTGTGCATCTGGGCAGCTCCGGCCTTACCTCCACCGATATCGCCGACTGGCTGCGCCGCCAGGCGGTGGGCCAGCTGGCCGATCAACTGACCGGTTGCCTGTCCATCAACCCGGAACCGGCTTTCCTTGCCACGCCGGAACTGGCTGACATGGCGGAATTCGAGCTGCTGGCGCGCGAGCGGGCCAAGGCAGGCAATACCACCTTGCCCGGCAGCGTGGCCGCGCCCCTGTCCGGCGAGCTGGAAGTGGAGCGCCTGTTTGCCGCCGAAGCCATGTACGACGAGCTGCTGACCCTGGGCCTGCAACTGGGCGAGAGCGGGGCGGACCACATCCCCATCCGGCAGGCGGTGCTGGCCGACAGCTACAACGAAACCGCCTACCGGCTGTCCTTGCTGTCCTTGATTGGCGACCCGGAAAGCCATGGTGATGCCAGCATTGTGGCGGCGCTGGCCAAATTGCCGTTCACCCTGCACGGCGGCGAAGCCGTGATTGAACCCGAACACCCGGAAGTAGCCACGCTGTCTGATGCGCGCCTGCTTCCCCATACCCCGAATTAAGCCATGGAACAGCAACTGAAAACCCTCACCGCCCGTCTGCTGGCACACCGCGTGGTGCCGCGTGGCGACGCGCTGGCGCGCAAGGCGCTGCTGGACGATATCTTCCGCCAGGAGCTGGACAAGCGGCTGGCCGATGTCGGCCTGCGGCTGGTGGAAAACCCCTATGCCGAGCACATCGCCGTCGCCCTGCTGCCGGAGATGACCGAGCCGGTATTCGGCAGCGGCGAAGCCTGGCTCAACAATAATCTGGGCCTGCCGCGCGATGGCGTGGCGCTGCTGGTCATCCTGTGGGCGCTGATCATCCTGCCCAAGCGCGAACGGCAGATTGCCCGCGTGGAAGCCGGGCGGGAAAACCAGAGCGATATGTTCGGTGCACAAAAACCGCTGGAAACCGGCGAGGGCGTGTCCACCGGCGTGTCGGAAGATGCGCTGTACGCCGACTTCGGCAAGGCGCTGGGCGGCCGTACCCGCTTCAATGCCAATCTGGGCCGGCTGGTGAACCTGGGCTTTGTGGTGCGCCGTAACAAGTGGCTGGACGAAGGCCCGATGCTGGATCTGATGATCGACTACAGCCAGCTGGCCCCGCGCATCATCGAAGGTGCGCTGTCCGAGGTACTGGGCCAGCGCCGCAGCCAGGCGGCCGACGCCCTGGCCGACAAGACCGCCAGCGCCATTGCCCAGGCGGTACAGCCTACGGTGACGGAGGCTGGCAACGGCCTGTTTGCCGCTGTTGAAGGCCCCGAAGACGACACACAAGCCCCCGCGCAAGAGGAAGACCGCTGATGTTCCAGATGAAATCGGTAGAAATGGTGCACTGGGACTTCTGGCAACGGCTGGCCGTGCCGCTGGACGCGCAGATTGTCACCATCATCGGCCCCAATGGTTCGGGCAAAACCACCTTGCTGGATGCCATGCGCACCCTGCTGGCCATCAAGTGCTCGGGCAAGCGCGATTACAAACGCTATGTGCGCAACAACCGCGAGCCCTTTGCCTACCTGCGCGGCGTGGTGGACAACCCGCGTCGCCCGTCCGGCGGCCTGTATCCCACCCCCTTCTTTCCCATCGTCAGTGAGGCGGTGACGCTGCTGTGCCGCATCAAGAAGCAGGGCGGCGACTGGGTGCGCCATTACGCCATCCTGGATGGCGATGTGCCGCTGGAACTGGCCGAGGCGCAAGCGCAATGGCTGGGCGTGCAGGAATATCGTCGCCGGCTGGAAGTGGCCGGCCTCACCCCCGCTGTGGGCGAGGTGCTGGCGCTGGAGCAGGGCGATACCGACAAGCTGACCGAATACAGCCCCAAACAATTGCTGGACCTGGTCTTCCAGGTATTCGGCGACAAGGACGTGCTGGACAACTACCAGCGCGCCCGTGACGAACAACGCGCCACCGAGCTGGAGCTGGAAGCGCTCACCCGGCAGGAAGAAGCACTGGAAGCGCGGGTGGAAACCATGAAAACCCGTGCCGGGCGTTTTCTGGAATGGCGTCAGCTCAGCCAGACCATCCGCCGCCTGCAGGACGAAGCCCTGCCGGTGCTGGCCTATCTGGATGGCAAGAGTGCACTGGGTCAGACCTGGCAAAACTACCGCGCCGCCTACGGCCAGCTCAGCCGCACCCGGCGCGAGCATCACGACACCCTGCAACTGGTGGCCAAGCTCAAGGCCGCCGAAGTGGCCGCTGGCGAAGCACGCCAGGCGGCTGAACAAGCCCGTTTGCAGGCGCAGGAGCAGTTCATGGCCGCCAAGGCCGAACATGCCAGCGTCAGTGGCCAGCTGAAAGAGCGCGACCGCCTGCAAGCTCTGGCCAACCGCGAATACGGTGCCGATGCCGCCGCGCTGTCCGACAAGCTGTCCGGCCTGCGCAGTGAGGCGGAGCAACTGAAAGACGGCCTGCGCGACCTGAACCGCCAGCGTGTCGACCTGAAAAACCATGTCGAAGCACTGGAAATCGGCCGTGGCCGCTCGCCGGAAGAAGTGCGCCAGTTCAAGGCGGCGCTGGACGAGGCCAATATCGGCCACGCCATGCTGTCCGACATCATCGAGGTGATGGACGCCGGCTGGCAGGGTGCGGTGGAAGCCATGCTGCGCCCCTACCGTCATGTGGTGCTGCTGGAAAATCCGCAGCAAAAGGGCGAAGCCTGGCGCCTGGGCGAAAAATTGCGCTTCCGCCATTTTGTAGTGCCGGAACGCAGCAGCCCGCCGCCCGCACGCAAGGGCAGCCTGCTGGAAGTGATCCGCTTTTCCGCCAACGCGCCGGACTGGCTGTACCAGCAGCTGAACAAGGTCAGCCGGGTGGAAAACGCCCAGGCCGGTGCCGCGGTGGATGGCGACTGGATTACCCGCGACGGTTACTTCCGCGAACGACGCGGGGCGCGCCATATCGGCGTGGCCGCGCATGAATTTGCCTTTGGCGAAGGTGCACGCCAGTCGCGCCTGCTGGCATTGCGCGACGAACTGAAGCAGCTGAACGTGCGTATTCTGGCCGATGAAGAACGGCTGGTGACCATCACCCGCGAAGCGGCCGGACTGGCCGAATACCTGGGCGGCATGGACGCCATCCGCCAGCTGGACAGCCGAGCCGAAGAATTTGCCGCACTGGCCGCCCGGCTGGACAGCCTGCAAGCGCAGCAGCAGGAGCTGGGTGCACAACTGGCCGAAGCCAGTGCCACCAAGGATGCGGCAGACCAGCGCTACAGCGATGCACGGCTGGAGCACGACCGCATCTGCCAGCGCGAACAGGAAAGCCTGTCGCGTTACGACGGCAAGCGTCAGGAGGTGGAAAACAGCCGCCGCCAGCTGCGCCGCCTGCTGGCCGAACTGCGTGAGTGGGCCGAACGCCTGCCCGCTGATGCGCTGGCCGCCGAGCATGTGGCCGCGCTGGAAGAGGAATACGAAAGCGCCGCCGATGCGCGCCATCAGCTGAATTACCTGCAAGAACGGCTGCAAGGCGGCGAATGGGAAACTGACGAGTCGGTACTGGCACTGCGTGACAAGCTGGCTGACGACCTGGCGCAGATCGACCGCGAACGCCAGCGCCGCCAGAGCGAGGTGGACCGCTCGCGCGAACTTACCGACGACGCCCGCGCCGCCTATATGGGCAAGCTGCGCGCCACGGTGCGGGCTTATGGTGCCAATATCAAGCGCCTGGGCGAGCTGGCCGGCATCGGTGTGGATGTGGAACTGCCCACGCTGGAAAATGACGACGCTGCGCTGGCGCAAGCCGGGCTGACGTTGCGCTTCAACTTCGACCAGAAGGGCCTGATGGGCATGAACGACGGCGAGGCTTCCGGCGGCCAGCAGGTGATGAAGTCGTTGATCCTGCTGATCGGCCTGATGATGGACGAGGCCAATCCGTCCGGCTTCGTGTTCATTGACGAACCCTTCGCCCACCTCGACATTTTCAACATCGACCGGGTGGCAGGCTTCCTCAAGGCCACCGAGGCGCAGTACCTGATCACCACCCCCAACACCCATAACATCAATATCTTCGCACCATCGGAACTGACGCTGGCCACCCGCAAGAAGCGGCCGGGCGAGCAGTGGGCCCCGCCCATCCTGCAAACCCGCCGCCGGGTGGATGCGCCGCAGGCAGACCCGCAAGCATGATGTTGCCGCCGGACGGGGAAACTTGTTTCCGTCCGGCGGTCTACTCCTTTCACCCTTTACTCTGGCAGAACCCCATGTCCAGCTGGCTTGCCCGTATTTCTCCGGAACTGGTCGAACGCCTGCCCATCGGCGCCCGCGGCCACCACTTGCTGCTGCAACCCACGCTTGCCCCCACGCCCTTGCTGTTGCCCCAGACCGACCAGGCTTTGCTGCAGCGCTGGCTGGCCTTGCGCGTGATGCGCCAGCGCTGGACTACTCTCGTGGCGCAAAGTGGCGATCCGACCCAGGCCGAAGATTTGCTGCGCCGCCTGCTGGAGTGTGGCTGGTGTGAGGTGGAACTGCATGCCGAGCCCGACCGGCTGGGCCAGTGGGAGCCGTTCTGGGTCAACTGGCGCGAGGTGTACCAGCTGCGCAGCCTGATCGGCCTGCCGGATGCCGATGCGCGTGATGAAGTCGTCCAGCTATGGCGTGGCTGGCAGCCGCAAAACCCGCAGCTGCAAGGCCTGGCTGACAGCCTCACCCAACGTGTGCAGTCCTCCACGCTGGAGCGGCGCCTGAAAATTGCCCAGGGGCTGGACAACTGGCTGACGGCCGGACTGTGGGGCACCGAGCGCCAGTTCTCGCAATACGCGCTGGGCCGCAGCAAGGCCTTTGGCGAGGCCGACCGGCGCTGGCTGGCCGAGTTCGGCATTGCACTGGAATCCTGTGGCATTTCGCGCCATACCCCGCACGTTTTCCTGTCCGGCGCGCTGACGCTCTATGCCGCCGGTCAGCCCTTGTTGTCTGCCGCCTTGTTGCAAAGCGGCCTGGCACTGGCACCGGAAGCGCTGCTGCAGGTGGATGCAGTACGTGGTGCCGTGCAGATGGTGCGCATTGTGGAAAACCTCAGCGTGTTTGAAGTACTGACCCGGCAAGCCGAGCCCGTACTCACCATCTGGGTGCCGGGCTATCCGCACCGGCGCTGGCTGGACGCGGTGGGGCATGTGCTGGCCTTGCTGCGCTTGCCGGTGCAGGTGGCCTGTGACCTGGACCCGTCCGGCGTAGCCATTGCGCTGCAAGTGGGCGAACTGGCCGGCAAGGCCGGTTGCGCCTGGCAACCCTGGCGCATGCAGGCCGATGACCTGACGCTGGCCTGTGGCGGCCAGCCACTGAGCGCCGACGATCAGCAAGCCCTGGCGCGTCTGGCAGGCCGCAGCCTGCCGCCCATGCTGGCCGACCTGGTCGCCGCCATGCTGGAGCGTCAGCTCAAGGTGGAGCAAGAGGCGCTGTTCATCGCCCATGCGGGAGATGCTACGACCAGCTGATGACAATACCGAGCGCTTGCTTGATAATCGGAACATCCATCATCAAGCGGAGCGCCCATGCGTACCCTGACATCCTTGCTTGGCAATTCCCAGAAACTGGACGGCGGTGCCATGTTCGGCAATGCGCCACGCGCCATGTGGAGCCAATGGCTGGCCCCGGACGAGGCACACCGCGTGCCGCTGGCCTGTCGCTGCCTGCTGGTGCGCGAAGAGGACGGCCGCCGCATTCTGCTGGAAGCCGGTATCGGCGCATTTTTTGCGCCGGAACTCAAAGCCCGCTACGGCGTGGTGGAAGACGGCCATGTGCTGCTGGACAATCTGGCCGCTGCCGGTTGCAGCCACGAAGACATCGACGTAGTTATACTGTCCCACCTGCATTTCGACCATGTCGGTGGCCTGCTGTCCGCCTGGGATGGCAGCCCGGCGCGTTTGCTGTTCCCCAAGGCGCAATTCGTGGTCAGCCGCAGCGCCTGGCTGCGTGCCAAAGAGCCACATGCGCGTGACCGCGCGTCGTTTATTCCCGAACTGATTACCTTGCTGGAAAGCAGTGGCCGACTGGTGCTGACCGATGGCGAGACACCGGCCTGCCTGCCGGCTGATTACCGCTTTCACCTGAGCGACGGACACACACCGGGCATGCTGCTGACAGAAATTCCGCTGGAAGACGGGCCGGTTGTCTATGCCGCCGACCTCATTCCCGGTGCGCCCTGGGTGCATGTGCCCATCACCATGGGTTACGACCGCTTTCCGGAGCAACTGACCGACGAAAAACGCCAGTTGCTGGAAGGCTTGCTTGCCCGGCAAGGGCGGCTATTCTTCACCCACGACCCGCAGTACGCCATGGCCTGGGTAAACCGCGATGCCAAAGGCCGTTTCCATGCGGCAGACCATATGCCACGCCTGACGGCACTGGCGCGCTGACTGTGGCATTTGTTTAACATTCTTGACAGGGCAGGGCGGCCCGGCTGCCGCGGCCAGCCAGCTGTATAAAGCTGGAGGAATGTTGGCTAAGTCATTGTGTTGTTTGATCAAAAAATACGACAATATTATTGATATTTTCAGGTAAGTTATTGTTTATTTGATTGTATCCAATATTGTTTGATCAATTTGTAATGAAAATATTCAACAGGATATCGACAGCGCCCCCATGTCCCGCTTATGCTGCTATGCAGATTGATGCTGATGTCCGCCCACCTGCTACGTGCAGGGTGCCATGTTGCTGGCAACATGCCGGCGGGCGTCAATGGGGAATACATCTCGTGGGGGATGTCGTTGACCGGGGCTACGGCTCCGGTTTTTTTTTGCCTGGCTTGTGATGCAGACAAAAGACGTAGTGTCGAATCAACAGTGATGTGATGCGCCCCAATCCCCGTGGCGCGCGCCGCGTGTTTACGTGGCGGGGCTGCCGCCACTGCAGGCAGGGACTGATTTTTTTGATTAGAGGACTGACACTATCGTTCTGAATGGATGTACTAAC